>JBAXGW010000005.1:0-97567 GCA_037139195.1 Bacteroidota bacterium | reverse complement strand
GTCGCTTGAAATTACTCACCCCGAGGCAGAGCCTCGAGGAATTCTTTTGATTAATTCAAACATCAAAAAAAAATTAACAAATAAAAAGCTACTTCCCAATAATTTTAAATTCTGTTCTTCTATTTAACTGGCGTCCAGCCTCGGTATCGTTTGTTGCTATTGGTGTTGTTTCGCCATAGCCTTTATATTGCAAGCGCTCTTTAGCTATTCCTTTTGTTATTAAATAGTCGTATACCGATTTTGCTCTGTTATTCGATAGTGTTAAATTAAGTGCATCGTTACCAACATTATCGGTATGCCCTCTAACTTCAATTTTCAAGGTTGGATTGTTTTTTAAGAACCCAAATAGTTTTTCTAACTCTGCTACTGATTCCGATTTTAAATCGAATTTATCCGTATCGAAGAATATATTGTTAAGTACCACAATTTGATTGTCGCCAATTGGTTGCAATGGAACATCCATAATATACGGTGTTTTTTCCGTGCGATCCATCAAAGAGAAATTTTGAGAATAAAACAAATAACCTTTTTTAGAAACATTAAGTGCATAATTGCTATTGGTAGCCAACGGCACAAAAAACTCACCCGTTTTCGCTTCTGAATTAGATTTTATTTTAAGCTCTTGCGTTTTTAAATCTATCAACTCGAACTGTGCTTCAAGTGGTTCTTTTGTATTTACATCATACACCTTTCCTTTAAAATAAGTAACAGGAGAAGGTCTTGCTTCTTTATACAACTCGAAATAATACAAATCCATCATTCCATAACCGCCATCTCTTTTCGAAGCAAAATATGCCAATTCGCCACTTGGAGCTATTACCAGGCAATCATCATTTTCGGATGAATTAATTGGGTAACCTATATTTATTGAAGTTCCGAAGTTACCTTTCGCATCTTTGCGCGAATAAAAAATATCGGTTCCACCCATTCCCATTCGCCCTGCTGTTGCATAATACAAGGTTTGGTCATCTGGATGAATAAATGGCGAATTCTCATTTGCTTTTGTATTTATTTCAGGACCAAGGTTAATTGGTGTTGTCCACGAGCCATCTTCTTTCATTACAGTTTTCCATATATCCGAACCGCCCAAGCCGCCAGGACGTGTACTTACAAAATACAAAGTCTTACCATCCGATGAAAACGATGGTTGAGTATCCCAAGCTTCAGAATTAACAACAGAACCCAAATTTTCTGGATCCGACCAGCCCATTGGCGTTCTTTTCGACATATAAATATCGCAACTACCATATCCACCAGGACGTTCATTAATTGTAAAAAAAACAGTTCTACCATCAGCCGAAATACATTCAGCTCCTTCATTTCCGGGTGTATTTATTGGCGCTCCAATATTAAACGCTTTTTGCCATTCGCCTTTAACTTTTCTAGCTTCAAAAAAATCTTCTTGCGAATTCGAGGCACTATAAGGCAAATCGGGCTCACGTATATCTCGACGAGTTATTAATATTACATTTTCATCAGCTGTTAAACTTGGAAGATATTCGTGATAAGGACTATTAATATTTGGACCCATATTAATTGGATTAAATGGAACGGGATGTTTCATCATTTCAGCACGAAAATCGCCAACTGTAACATGCATTTTCGACTCACGAGTTAATGCATTATCAGCACCATTACTCAATTTTAAAAATTCGCGAAAGCAACCTACACCCGAAGCATAATCTTCAATCATATACAATGCTCTACCCAAATAGTAGTAATTATCAATTGAAAAATTGGGATTTATAATAACTGTTTTCTTGTACTCTTCAACCGATTCCTTGTATTTTTTCGCATAAAACAAAACATCTCCAAGAAGCATGTGGGCTTCCACAAACATAGAATCTTCTTCTATGGCTTTTTTAAGTTCTAAAACAGCATTATCAGCCTGATCGTAATTAAAAAACTTATCGGCACTGATATAATATTGTTTTGCTTTTTTTGATTTAGACGTTAGTCGACTATAATCTTGTTTCTGAGCAAAGCCCAACACAGAAGTAATTAGCAATGTGAAAAATAAAACTCTTTTTATCATGGGATTGAAGTTTGAAAGTTCATTAAATTATAAATTTTTATTCGTTGACTGAGCGGAGTCGAAGGCAAAGTTACAAAGTTTTTAAAGTTAAAAAGTTCCTAAAGCTGAAAGCATGTAAAGTTCAAAAAAACATCTGATACTATGGAATATTCATATATTTATGTATTTGCATAGAAGCCATCCATTTAGGATTTTCCATTATAAAATTAGTAATTTTTGGCAACATATTTTCTATTTGACTCCATTCGGGTTGTAAGTACAATTTGCATTCCAAATTTACTTTTTCAGCATTTTCTTCTGCCCAAGCAAAATCTGAATCATCATGAATAATAATTTTTAATTCATGGGCAAACTGATAGTATTGCGACAAAGGGCGCATTTGCTTTTTTGGCGACAAACATATCCAATCAAACTCTCCCGAAAAAGGATGCGAACCCGATGTTTCTAAAAAAATTTTAATAGATTCCTTGTGTAATAACGCAGTTAGGTAATCTAAATTATATATAAGTGGTTCTCCACCTGTTATAACAACTTGTTTTGCTGGATACTTAGCCGTATTGGAAATCATTTGCTCTACCGAAGTTAATGGATGAAACTGTGGATTCCACGATTCTTTCACATCACACCAATAACATCCAACATCGCAACCGCCAATACGTAAAAAATAAGCAGCTTTCCCTGCATTAGCACCCTCGCCCTGTATAGAATAAAACTCTTCCATCAAAGGCAAAAGCTTTCCTTGTTCTAATAATTTGAATTCTTCACCAATCATATATACAAACCTACTCTTTTTTATAAAACTATGCAAGTTTCCACTATTAAACGTTTTTTTTATGAAAAAGTTTTAATATATCAACACAAAAAAAGGTTGACTGCAAATGCAATCAACCTTTCATGAAATTTGTTTTTATTTTAACTACCAAAGGTTCCCAGCGGTTAAATCAACAAGGCAAGTGGTTTGATTTAATTGCAATGTTAGAGCAGGTATATAATCTTAGCAATCATAAGCGCAATTGTTGTTTTTTCTATCTCTATTGATAAAGTTTCTTTGCAAATCAGTTGTGTTACAATATACATTCTAAAACGAGCGACCTAAAGAACCTTTATTATCAATATGAACTAAAGAAATATTCGTGCCTAAAGTAGGAAATTTAATAGTTATCCAATGAGTAAACAGAAGTATTCGAAATAAAAAACACATCCCATCTTTGAACTCCATTTTGAGATTTAACATCGCAAATTCCCATTTCAAAAGATTGTTGGATAGCCTGAAAACTATCATTTTTCACAAAATTAAAGGCGTCCAACTCATTTTTCTTATATAATGAAATAACATTAGAAGAAGATTTTGCGATTGAGACTAAACTGATATTTCTAGCACCTTAGTTAATGGAGTATGAGTCAATAAAGGTCTATCATTTTTAATAATATTAAGCTAATTCGTGAATTACGGGTCTCAATTCGCAAACAGTCATTTTAAACAAATAACCGGCATTAAATATCAACTAATTTTGGGGATAATCGTTCCAAAAAATCATTTTTTTGACGTCTTGCTAAAGGAACAATGCTCCCATCATTCATTTCCAACGACCCACCATCATTCATTATATAACGTTTAACTTTCTTTAAGTTAATTAAATGAGACTTATGAGGCCTGTAAAACATATTTACAGGTAATAATTCTTCAATATCCTTTATTATTTTAGAAACATACATTTTATTTCCATTATCTAAATAAATAGCCACATAATTACCATCACCTTCAACCCGAATAATATCATTAGGATTAACAAATTCAATGCTTTCGTTAGTTGGAATTGCTACTAAATTTGATTTCCCTGTATTCATATATTCTTTTAAGATTTCGTATTGTTCATTTTTTTTATTGTTATTATGATTACTAATTACCCTATTTACCGCATTAATCAAATCATCAATATCAACAGGCTTTAAGATATAATCCATAGCAGAATATTTAAATGCTTTTACTGCATAATGACCATAAGCCGAAATAAATATTACATCAAAACTTCTTTGCGTCAAGCCTTCTAACAAATCAAAACCAGTTCCATGAGGCATTTCTACATCAAGGAACACAATATCAGGCTTATGTATATTTATTTTCTTAATACCTTCTAAAGCTGAACTAGCAGTATCAAGAACATCAATTTGCGGACAATTGTTTTTCAATAATAAAATCAATACTTCTTGCAAATTCTTCTCGTCATCAACAATGATAGCTTTATATCTTCTCATACTTTAAGTGATTCTTTATAAATTATTGGGATAGTCAATTTAACTTTTGTACCAAGTGGAACACCATTATTGCTTATTAAATCAATGTATTCTAAAATCATTTTTTTGTCGTACAGTGAATTCAACGCATTTAACCTTTGTTCTGTTATATCAATTCCATGCGACACATGCTTTTTCATTAATTTACTGTTTATCTCAAATGACTTTTTACGACCAACTCCATCGTCTGTAATTTCGATAGAAATATCATCTTGCATTAATTTGTAAGAAATAATTACTTTTCCACCTAAATCTTTATGCATTATTCCATGCCAAATAGCATTCTCGACAAATGGTTGAATTAAAAATGGTGGTATCATACAATATTCTGCCTCTATTTCTTCATCAACAATAATTTCATAATTCATTTTGTCATTAAACCTCAATTTCTCAAATTCTAAATAAAGCTCAAGCGACTGAATATCATCACACAAAGATATAAGCTCATTCCTTGAATTATCTAAAGTTCTTCTAATTAAAGTTGCAAACTTTGTAAGATATTTATTAGATAAAGTACTATCGTTTTTCAAAATAAAGTTTTGAATTGAACCCAAAGTATTGAATATAAAGTGTGGATTTAACTGCTTATTAAATGCCTGTTGCATATATTTATTAAGCTTTTGAGTCAAAATTTTCTTTTCAACAAGCTCTTTAGTTTTTATTCGATAAATTATTAATAATACCAATGATAATAAAGCACATGCCATTAAAAAAACACTCAATTTAAACCACCATGTTGCCCAATATGGCGGATTAATTTTAATTTTTATTACAACTGGCTTATTGCTTTTAATTCCATTTTCATTAATCGCTAACAATTCAAATTTATAATCACCTGGAGGAAGTGTCACAAAAGAAAGCTCTGGATTTTTGGTTTCTACCCATCTGGAATCATCATTACCAAATCTATAAGCATAAGTAATATGTTTTGCGCTCCTTAATGAAATTCCGATAAAATTAATAGATATATTATTTTGATTATATTCTAAATCATATTCATTAACAATATCTGTTTTTTTTCCATTGATATTTATCGAAGATATATATATTGGAGTATTGCTAGTATTAAATAAACTATTATTATTTTTGCATTTCACCAATCCTTTATCTGTTGCAATAATAATTTCTTTATCATTAACTATCAAATCATTTATTCTATTGGAAGGAAGCCCATTTGATTTAAAGAGCTTAAGAATATAATATTTACTAAACTCTAAATCAACAATTTTAACTTTATTTAAACCATTTATAGTTCCAACCCACAAATATCCATTATTCAATTGCAAACTCGTAATAAAATTATCGCTTAATCCATTTTTTGTAGTTAACTGATAACATTTATTGTTTTTCATTAATACAACACCTTGATTTTTTGTTCCAATAATTAAAGTGTGGCTAATGCTATCAAACCTCAACTTAGTAATACTATTCTTTAAAATCGGGAATTTATCTCCAAAATTTTGAAACAAACACTTTTTATAATTTTTTGAATTAAATGTAAATAGAACTAATCCTATAGGAGTTCCAAGCCATAATTTATTAACGTTTTCATGTTTTTCAAGACATTTAATTTTCATGTTTTTATTAATGAAATCTGTTTGAAAAACATTTTCATTACGTTCAACTAATCCTAACCCATTAGCCCATGCCACCCATAATCTACCTTTATTATCAATACAAATATCATATCCACCTGACAATACATATTTGCGACCCTTTCGAAATAATAAATTTTCGTAAAAAAAATTAAACTTATTGTTTTTTATGCTTACAAGCTTTCTATTGCATGATATAATAGTTTCCTTATGTTTAGGCTTGAACAATATTTCAAAAATTTGACTATCTTTATCATCAACAATTTTTTTATGCTTAATACAATTTTGATTAGACAATGTCGAAATATAATTATGCTGGTATGCAAACCATGTTGTTCCTTCAATTAACGTAACACAATTAATATAATCTTCCATTAATCCATCTGAAGTATTGAATATATTTATTTCAGAATTAGGCATATAATATAATCCTGATTCTAGGGTAGAAAACCATAAACCCTTGTTTTTATCACGAAAAACAGACGAAACAGATTTATTTTTGAAGTAATGAAAACTGGGTTTATTTTTAATGTTACAATTTTCAAAACCAAAAACACCCTTATTTGAAGTTCCAACCCACAATGTATTGTTACAATCAACACTTACCCACAAAGTACTAGTTGAAAAATCTTTAACAAACATATCACTGTTAATTATGCGGAACAAATAGTTATCCATTATATAATATAAAACATTTTTTTGTTTACAACATATTCGATAGCTATAATCAGGATTAAATTTTTTAATTTTGAAGTTATTTATCACACCATTATTATCAACAGAAATTCTAATTCGCTCTAAATCACTTATTTTCCTTGATAAAACAGTATTTATATTATAATATAATTTATCTTTTCTTATTACAATGTAATTTTGATATGCATTAAAAAATTCGTTTGAAATCTTTCCTTGAGGAGTAACACAATATTCACCCTGTGCAACAATATTTATAAAAATATTATTATTACTATCAACTCTAAAGCCTAATTTTTGAGGAATCACACTCCCTTTATATTGTGCTAATAACTTATCGTTATATTTATATTTTAAAATTTTATTATTATAGAAATACGACAATTGGCATGACTGTGAAACAAACCATATCCTACCAATATAATCTTCATAAATCTCAAAAATAGTATTATCTGTTAAACCATCTTCAATGGTGAAAACAGTAAATTTATTTCCATCAAATCGATTTACACCATTATTGGTTGCCACCCAAATATAACCTTTTGAATCTTCAATAACATGATATACCTCATTATCCGACAAACCATTTTCGGTGTCAAATTTTTGAGAAAATGGGGTTTGTGATTTAACCCAATTTATAGACATTACAATAACCAGTATAAGAAAAAATCTTATCGTCATATTGGTGGCAAATTAAAATAATAAACAAGAACTTCTCTCAAAATTCTTTTTTTTCACTCTCTACTGCAAAACTAAAAAAAAATATATTTATTGCCCATACAAAAAAAATAAAACATTCGACAAATACCGTTTTTATAAGGTTATTTGCGTAGTTACAATAAGGTGAAAACCATATTTTTAATTTTTTTTCAAATAAATTGCAACCCTTTTTGAGAAAATATGTCTTTATCAATAAAATTTTATATATGAAGTTATCATTTCTAACAGTACTATTAATTTTAACATTTCAAAGTCAATCATTTTCTCAGACTATTAAAAACCTAGTTTTCGAAGGTGCTGGAATCAGAGGAATTGCTTATACAGGAGCTATTAAAGAAATGGAGAAAAAAAATATTTTATCTGGCATAGAAAAAGTAGGCGGCACATCGGCTGGTGCAATCATAGCATTAGGAATTTCACTTAATTATTCAGCCGACGAGATAACAAAAATAATTTACGACACCGAATTTGGCAAATTCAACGATGGCAAATACAGCATTTTCGGGGGCATACATCGCACAACTAAGCACTATGGGTGGTTTAGAGGTAAAGCTTTTGAAAAATGGCTTGAAAACATTATAGAAGAAAAAACAGGAAACAACAATATTACTTTTGAAGAACTTTCGAACAAAGGCTTTAAAGATTTATATGTAACAGGCACATGTTTAAACAAACAAAAACTTTTTGTATTCTCAAAACAAACGTATCCTAAAATGAAAGTGAAAGATGCTGTGAGAATTTCGATGTCGATACCACTTTACTTTGAAGCTGTTTATATTGACAGAATGGGAACAGTTATTGAAAGTACTAAAAATAGAAACGACTTAGATTTGGTCGTTGACGGTGGATTACTTGCTAATTTCCCTTTATTTATTTTTGACTCTATTGATAATAACGGGAATAGAATAATCAACAACGAAACATTAGGTTTTAGAATAGATTCCGACAAACAAATTACTGCCGACAAAAACAATGAAGGACTCGCAATTTGCAATATTAACAACATAAGTGATTATATAGTTTCATTTTACACCATTACACTTGAAAGCTTAAATAGAAACGACTTAACAGCTGATGATTGGAAACGAACTGTATCAATTTCTTCGTGTAATATTAGTCCACGAGTAAAAAAACTAAGCAAGGAACAAAAAGAATTATTGATTGAAAGTGGTAAAAATGGCATGATAAATAAGCAGATAGCAATTCTAAAGTGAAACCACTTGTATTATTATGACCTTGTCTTTGTATAAATATTTTCACAGAAATATTTCTTTTTTAATTTGCTGTTGGTTTTAAATTATTATTTTCACTACTTTTGGTCGATAAAATCAAAAAAAAACCAATGAAGCAATTCTTAACTATATTATTTTTTATAGTTTTCATTAATTCATCTAAATCTCAAACAATAGTAGGCGCTGGCGTTGGAGCTATTTATAATTTTCAAGCCAATGGCTTTGGTGCTGATGTAAGAGTTTTAACACATTTGTACCGAAATATTTATGCAATGCCTCGTTTTGCCTACTTCCCTGGAAACAACAAAATTAACGAATTTTATGCGGGTGCAGATATCGATTGGTTTTTAGCAAACATAAAAAAGAAATATACGCCATATATTTTCACTGGATTCCATTATAATTGTTGGCTTAATAATATTATATACAATTCCGAAAAAGCCACAAAAAACAATCTTGCAATTGAGCCTGGCTTGGGCTTTCTAATAAAAAAAGGCTGTTACAATCCTTACATTGAGACCAGATATAATACAAAATGGAAAGAGTTTTCGCTTGAAATTGGAATTATTTTTAAGTTTGGCGAATGCTTTGGAATGACCAATGGATTCAGCGTTTTTCGCACTTCAAAAGGAAGAAAAAATGCAAATAAATGTCCCAATTTTTAATTAGCAATAAGGGTATTTATCAAATTGAGTGTAATAGTAAAAACAACAATACTAATTTAAACCTAAAAATTATGAAAACCTTATCTTATCTTAAATATGGAATTTTAGCAATTGCTTTGTTTGCAATAGTTGCTTGTGAAAAAGAAAGAATAGTTGAACAAGAAGAAGATACTGAATTTACTTCCCTTGAAGATTTTTATAATGAAAACCAACCAGAAGAACAAAGCTTTATCATTGACTCAACTGGAAACGATTCCGTTGTTGGAAAAGAAGGCACTCATATTTGGGGAATACCAAACACTATTTTCATGTACAAAAACACTCATCAAGACATTACTTATCCTTATGTTCTGAAATTGATTGAAGCATATTCTATTAAAAATATGATATTCTCAAAATTACCTACAGTTGCTCAGGATTCGATGATTAATAGCGATGGCGAACTAAAAGTTACAGCTTTTAAAAACAATGAAGAATTAATGATAAAAGAAAATTTATTTTATCAAATGATGGCTCCAAATGCAAACCCCGACAATAACAAAGATGTATATTATGGGTTTACAAACGGCTCAACAACAGACTGGAACAAAAACATACTTCAAACAGATTATATTTTCACTCAAGACAATACTAATATTACCACAATTCAACCAGGCTATTTATTGGCTATTTCAAAACTAGGTTGGTTAAATATTGCTAAACCTATAAATCCTGCACAAAAAACAGATATCAGCTTTACAGCTGCTGGTGTAAACACCAACCTATTAGATGTTTTTGTTATTTTACCAAATCAACACAGCTTCAAGAAAGCATCAAATATGGTTGCCTCTAATATGCCAATTGGCGAACAAGTAAAAGTGTTCTCAATGGGAAAAGACACAAGTGGAAAAATGCATTATTTCTGTCAATCATACACAATTAGTGCTGGTCTAACTGTTGCTATTACTATGCAAGAAGCCACAAAAGCAGAAGTTCTTACTGTTATGGACACTTTATAATTCAAACCTAATACAAACAAAAAAAACGAGTAACTTTATACTCGTTTTTTTTATGCCTAAAAATCTTGTTTCATAAATATATACCTTATCCCCCATGTGCTTCGCAAATATACTTCATCGTATATTTCGGGTGCAACCTCAATAACAAATGCTAAATTTCTGAAATCTTTAAAAGGTGTAATCTGAACACCAATTGGGACAGAAACCCTTAAATACGACACATCGTTTGGAACGAACACTGCTCCTACTCCACCATAAACATTAGCATTTCTTGATCTTTTAAAATTAACTAAAACCATAGGCTCTAGCTTCATGCTTTTCAAATACATATTACTGTATGCTCTAAGCTCAGAAAATATTCGTTTGTTAACTGGCACCGACAAAGCCATAGCTTTATCGCCATAAACACTTAAACTCAATTGAGCAAATGAACTAGTAGACACAAAAAACAGTATTATTAAAACAAGTTTCTTCATACAATATTAATTATTTTACATTCATATTTAATGGCGGAGTTTCGGTATTTTTCGATAATGAAACTCTTGTTACTAAAGACTTCAATCCATTTCTTGCAGCTTCCTCATAAACTCCATCGGCATTTTCTCTTGAAACACAATAATCAACCGTGAAAACAGGGATATTATTATCTAACAACTTTTTACATTGCTTAAGTTTACCCATAGTCGAACTCTCATTTGCGTCAGCATTTGGAATATCACCTGCTAAAGGATCGTACCAACTAGCATCCGCTTTACCATGAAACCAAGTATCTTCTAATGCAATTGCGTCAATTGCACTCTTATATTTCCCCGCATCATAATCGATTAAATAAGGAGCGTTTTGAGCTATCACCATGAAATTAGCATTCTTGGCTTTTCCTGTATTTTTTATTTCTTGAATAAAATTGAGCATCTCTAGTTCAGGATTAATATTTTGCGAAACAGCTGTATTCCTTGTTTTTTCATCATCATAAGCTTCAACCCAATCTAAATAAACGCCATCAAATCCTAAGTCGACTAATTTTTGAATTCGGTTGCTATCGCCTATCCAAATATTTTTCCATTCTTGTTTCCAATACGCTACCGGATAATTTCCACTCCAACCATCAGGATCAGATGAAATTAAAAAATTAGGGCTTCCTATCGTCCAATTATTCCCCCAATAACTACGATAATCTTCAGCTTCGCCAATATTAATGTATGCAAAAATCAAACGAGTCTTCCCACTAGGCGTTTTCCTTAATCTGTTTAGCATATATTTTGTATTATATGGCTCTTCTTTAAAATCGTCGCCAGGCTCAATAACTAACAATTCGTATTCGGTTTGAGAAAGTTCAATCAGTGCATTTTCATCCTCAAAGCCTTGCAATTGATACATCCACCAATGTATTTTTCCTAATTTTGTATTAATTTCGACAATTGGATTTTCATCTTTAGTACAGCTAAAAATCATCAAAAACAGGAAAAACAACAAATACTTATTTCTCATAACATTATAAAATTTCTAAATATCTCGTTAATTCTCTGTATTTCAACATTTACAAAACTCTTATTTTGAAACTGTTCAACCCATTGAATACCACGAACTACATTTGTAATAAACAATTCGTCTGCGCTCTTAGCAAAATCGATGCTAAGCTCAGCTTCCTCTATTTGGTATTCGCCCGATTGATTTATCGATTCTATTAAATTTTTTCTAAAAACACCATCAATACAACCGCTTGACAAATGAGGCGTGTAAATAACTTTGTCTTTAACACAAAAAACATTTGAACTATTTGCTTCTACTATTTTATAATCGGAATTTAAAATTAAAATATCATCTACTCCCATTTCTTTTCTATAAAGGGAAGCCAATATATAAATCAACGATGAACTGGTTTTTGATTGAATTATACTTTTAGCCAAAAAACTTTCGGTATAAATATCTATCGACAAACCTTTTTCATTTAAAACACAAGGCTCAAAATCAATATCTTCAAGCTCAATAATATATGTATAGCTATTATCTGTAGGTAGAAACAAACCACCTTCATTTCTAAACACCTGCAACCGAATTCGTGCATTTCCACTTGAATTGTTTGAAGCAATAAGATTATTAATCAATCGTTTAACAACTTCGAAATTAAGCAATTCAACCGAATGGTATTTTAGCAATTTCATTGATTTATGCAAACGCAAAATATGATCATCTAAAAAGATAGGAAAACCATCAATAAGACGAATGGTTTCAAAAAGCCCATCGCCATATCTAAAGCTGCGATTTAATACAGAAATTGAAGCATTATCAAATTCTTGCAGCACACCGTTTTGAATATAATACTTAGTTTTGTTCAAAATTTATTGTTAATTTTATACAAAATTAATCAAAATTATTACAATTGAACTGGCAATCTTATATTAAAGGTTTTAGGCATTATTTGACTTTGGAGCGTTCATTGTCCGAAAACTCTATTGAAGCCTATGAACATGATATTTTAAAGCTTGTACAGTTTCTAGAATTCAAAAAGCGCGATGTTTCTCCTGAAAAACTTACTTATGACGATGTTAAAGAGTTTGTTCGCTGGATTCATGAACTTGGAATGTTGCCTACTACGCAATCGAGAGTAATTTCGGGTGTTAAAGCCTTCTACAAATATCTTGATAGCGAAGATATTAACACATTAAACCCCACCGAACTAATAGAAAATCCAAAGGTTTCGCGAAAACTACCCGATATTTTATCAGTTGAAGAAATAGATTTAATAATTGACCAAATAGACCGCTCTACCATTGAAGGCGAACGCAATAAAGCCATGCTCGAAATCCTTTATAGCTGCGGTTTACGCGTGTCGGAATTAGTGAATTTAAAAATCAGTCATTTGCATTTCGACGTGGATTTTATTAGAGTTACAGGGAAAGGCGACAAAGAGCGCTTGATTCCAATTGGCTCTATTGCTAAGAAATATGTTAATCAGTTTTTAACGGATATTAGACCTAAATTTCCATTAAAAAAAGGGAACGACGATATTGTTTTTCTGAATCGCAGAGGAAACAAACTTACACGAGTAATGATTTTTACCATTATTAAAACACTTACTGCAAAAGCAGGAATCAATAAAAAAATTAGTCCACATACATTCCGACACTCATTTGCCACACATTTAGTTGAAGGCGGAGCTGATTTACGTGCGGTACAAGAAATGCTTGGGCATGAATCCATAATGACTACTGAAATCTACACGCATTTAGATAGAGATTTTTTAAGAAGTACTATTATTCAGTTTCATCCGAGGGGTTGATTGTATGAGAAATCTATTTATTTTCTTCTAATAATTCTTTAGTATCTGAAATAAATTGTTTAAAATCCGACTTATCCTTTTCACTCATATTGAACTTGGTGACATATTCTTGATAATTTTCACTTGGCAAAATCATAAAATTTGTATCGCTTGGCATTTCTTGCTTATAAACCCATACCGGTATATATGTGTTTTTCGATAATTTCGTTTGCTTTGACTTCATGTTTTTTGTAAGCTCTATCTCCGCCATAATGCCACCATCTTTATATTGTGCTCTTTGATTCGAAACATAATTCCCCAGCGAATAATACACAACACCTTCTTTTTTAGCATTTTGACATATATAAGAAATTGTTTCTATTGGCTGAACAACGTGGGGATGCATTCCAATAATTAAATCGGCACCATTTTCAAAACAAAATTTAGCTAAATCTTCTTGCTCTTGATTTTGTTTTCGTTGATATTCAACCCCCCAATGCATAGTAACAATTACAAAATCCGGATTTTGAAGTTTGGCTTTTAGCAAATCGTTTTCAATTTGCTTTTTATCAATATAATTAACTACATTGGGCGCATCTACTTCAATTCCATTAGTTCCAAAAGTATAATTTAAAAAAGCTAATTTAAATCCGTCTTTCAACAAAACAAATGGATAATTCTGCTTACGAAATGTATCATTAACAAATGTTCCTGTGTGATAAATACCTAAATTATCTAATTTGCTTATTGTTTTTTCTAGTCCATTTTTGCCTCTATCCAAACAATGGTTATTTGCAGTAATCAACAAGTCGAACCCAACGTTTTTCAGTTCATTGGCCAATTCATCGGGAGCCGAAAACACAGGATAACCAGCATAAGGTTTCCCTGCTAGCGTTACTTCAAAATTTGCAATGGCAATATTTGCTTTAGAAATATATGGCTTTACATATTGAAAACAATCGGTATAATTATAGGTGTCAGTTTCAGGATTATAGGCGGCTCTAATTTGAGGTCCGTGCTGCATAACATCGCCAACAAACAAAAGGGTGATTTTTCGAGCGGTATCGTTCATATAGCTTTCAATATGCTTCGAGCTATCTCCAGAAAGCACAGTACTAGGACGCGGAGAAACTACTATTAAAACTATTACAGCTAAAACAAAAAATTGCAAAAATATTTTTTTCATGCACATGTTTACGTAATTGCATGAAAATGGTTACAATAAGGCGTCTTTAAACAAATTAAGATTAAAAAACAATAAATCTAGCTCTATTCGCAATCGTATCTATTCTCATCTATAATTGGAGTCCAGGCATCTGTAAAGCCGAGTTGAATAATCTCTTCTTTCATTTTCACGGCGTCTTCTTTATTATCAAATTCGCCAATTATAAAACGTTTCAACGCATCTTTGCCAGTGCATGCTTTTACGCCGTAAAGCACATTAAATGAACTAATTTGCATTTTAACTCCAGCTCCAACCTGAACAGTATATTTTATTTTATCATCTTTTGCCATCAAATACTTTCTATTTGGAGCACCATCAGCAAATTTTAAGTTATCCAGTATGGCTTTGTTTGCAGAAATTAAACCATTATTAAATCCACTAATCATATACATATCCTGAACACTTTCCATTCCTTTTTTTGCAGAAGAATAAACAGCATATTTTTTATCTGGACTTTGCACAAAATAATGGTCATCAAAAACCGTATTTATTGGATATCCAACATTAACTGACGTTGTCCAAGTAGAATCTAAATTTTCTGAATAGAATATATCAAATCCTCCGCTAGTAAGATGACCGCGCGAACTAAAAAACAATTGTTTTCCATCTTCGCTAACATAAGGCGATTTTTCGTCAAATTCTGTGTTTATAACACCTCCCATATTTTCCATTTTCTGCCAATCGCTATTTTCCATTTTTTTCGAAAAATAGATATCTCTACCACCAAAGCCTCCTTTTTTATCAGAAACAATATAAAGTGTTTGCCAGTTTAAACTCAACCAAGCATAAGTTTCATTTGATGAATATGAATTAATATTTTCACCTAACCTGCGTGGTTCCGACCAAGAACCATCAAGCATTTTCAAACAATAGTAAATATCATATTGCTCTTGCTCTCTGTCCGAGCTAAAAAACATATAATTTCCATCAATTGATAAGCAACAAAAATTATCATTTGCTTCATCTTTACAAGCAATATTAATTTTGGTTGGACTACTCCATGATTGTCCATTTTTTGTTACATAATATATGTCACTTTTATACTGACCATCTAAATCTTTTTCGTTTACATTGCTTGAAAAATTTCTACGTGATGAAAAAAACATTTGATTTCCATCTGCCGAAAACTGGGCTCCAAAATCGGTAAATGATGTATTTAAAACGTCGAGTGGTTTAATATCAACATTTTTATCAGGATTCTGATACAAAGCTTTTGCAACATGGCAAGATACAATAAGTTGGTTAACTTCTTTTAACAAACTTGAGTTTGAGACTGGTATAAACGAGCGAAATAGCAATGCATTATTAATAGCTTCATCGAACAAATTTTGGCTAAGATACACTTGAGCCAAATAATAATAAGCAAAAGCAGGCGCACGATTTTCATCAAATTTTTCGATATAATTTGGCACCGTTAATCGCACTGCTTTTTCGAAAAATGTTCGAGTTTCTGATTTAGATTTATTCAATTTCAGCATATTAACTCCTATAAAAAAATTCAAATTAGGACGTTCTGGGTCTTTCTTTGCCATTTTTTTAAACAACGCCAAGGATTTATCATATTGTTGTTGGTAAAAAAATTCGATTGCTCTATTAAACTGCTTACGAATTTTTCTTTTTTTCATTTTCCGAGGGTCGCTTCCGCCATTGATAGAAGCAGAGGTTTTGTTTGAATATTCAAAAGCGAGGCAATCAGAAATATTTACAAATGCAAGTATAGATAGTACAAATAGAATTTTTCGCATGATATTAAATTTTATGCTAAAATATTTTAATATCAGTTACCAAAATTGACTTCACAAAAAAAATGCTAACAATAAAATGTTAATTGAAGAAGATTCACACAATGTTTTTACAATGGGACTCTATACAAACATTATGCGTTGAATTTGCTCAGAACCCAACTCCTCGTTAATAATATTTTTAAGTTTTTCTTTAGAATACGATAATTCATCGCGTAATGCGGGAGAACTTAATTTAATGAATAGAGTTTTATTTTTAATATATATATCGGTAGTATATTGAGAAACATTTTTACCCATTATTCGAGCCCAAGCAGAACGAAGCTGGATTTCATTTAATTTGGGTTTCAAATTGAAGCGGTCTAAAACTTTTGAAATAACATCGCCAATTTCTCTTTCATGATTACTCTTCTGCATATTATTCCTTGCTATTTATTTCGGTTACTTCGCCATTTGTGATATTGAAAATTTTATATAGGCTGTCAATTTCATCAAGTATATGTTCAAATCTTTCATTACTTGTGTCGGTAATAAAAATTTGTCCAAAATTATTTTCGCTTACCAATTTTAATAACTGCGTAACTCTTTCATTATCTAATTTATCAAAAATATCATCAAAAAGAATTATGGGTTTGAAAGATTTCAAACGTCTTAAAAACTCAAATTGAGCAAGTTTTAATGCTAATATATAAGATTTCTGTTGTCCTTGAGAACCAAATCGCTTAATTTGATTTTCGTCTAATAAAAAATCTAAATCATCTTTATGAATTCCTTTTGATGTATATTGTAAAATCAAATCTTTTTCAAATGATTTTTCAAACAAATCTAACAAACTTGCGTCTTCAAGTTGAGAAATATAAATCAACTTTGTTTTTTCTTTTCCTAATGTTATATATTGATAAAATTCCTCGAACAATGGATTGAAAATTTCAATAAACTGTTTTCGTTTTTCAAATATTTCGGCCCCAATTACCGCCATTTGCTCATCCCAAATTGAAATTACATCTCTGTCGCGTTTTCCTTCTTTGGACATTTGTTTAAGCATGATATTACGCTGCTTCAGCAATTTATTATAGTCAATTAGCCTATCCAAATATACTTTATCATACTGAGAAATAATGCTACTTACAAAATTCCGACGTAATTCACTACCGCCAATAATTAATTCGTTATCGTAAGGAGAAACCATTACAATTGGGAGCAAACCAATATGATCGGCTAAACGAGAATACTCTTTATCATTGAATTTAAATTGCTTTTTCTGATTTCTTTTTACTCCACAAAAAACGCTGGCATCTTTTTCGTTTAAGTCGAAAACACCTTTTATCACAAAAAACGCCTCTTCGTTATTAATATTTTCGCTATCAATAGGATTGAAATTGCTTTTACAATATGACAAATAATAAATTGCATCTAAAATATTAGTTTTACCTTGCCCATTATTACCAACAAAACAATTAATTTTTGAAGAAAAACTAAGGTCGGCCGACAAACAATTTTTGTAATTTACGATTGAAAGTTTACGAAGAAACATATTTACTGATATTTCCAACAAAAATACATCAATTATAGCCAAAATCATAGAAGATTATAGAAGAATAATTATCAACATCAATTATAAAAGAGACTTTTATTTATAAATAGACAAAAAAACATTCATTTTTAGACACCACTACATTGCTGATTTTGTGATATTTAAACAACAAACTACAAATACTCACAAATAAATGTTAATATTCTGATCATAATATTTAAAAAATTGTATTGCAGCAAACAAAAAAAAATTAATTTTGTATTCTTAAAATAAATAATGATATGGCAGAAAATAACGAAGACAAATTCTCGACAATTGAGCAAACGTTATCAAAAACGGAACTTTTTATTGAGAAAAATCAAAAAATCATTAGTGCAGTAGTACTAGGGTTAGTAGTAATTGTTGGTGGATACTTTTTGTATCAAAAATACGTGGTAGTACCAAAAGAACAAAAAGCTCAGGCTGCAATGCAATGGGCTCAAAAATATTTTGAAGTTGATTCATTAGATTTAGCTTTAAATGGAAAAGGTGCTGATCAAATGGGCTTTTTAGACATAATTGATGAATTTGGAGGCACAAAAGCAGCTAATACTGCATATTTTTGCACAGGCCGAATTTACTTAGAAAAAGGAAAATATGAAGATGCAATTAGCTATTTAAACAAATACTCTGCTGATGATATTATTACAAGTGCAGAAGCTATTGGTTTAATTGGCGATGCAAACATGGAACTTGGAAAAGTTGATGATGCAATTAGTTTTTATAAAAAAGCAGCTGCTCAAAACGAAAACCAATTTACTACTCCAATATTTTTAATGAAAGCGGCAGTTGCACTTGAAGAACAAAACAAAATTGACGAAGCATTAGAAATATACGAAAGATTAAATACTGAATTTGTAAGAACTACTGAAGGTCGTGATGCAGAAAAGTATATTGCTAGATTAAAAACCAAAGCAGGAAAAGAATAAACATGGCAACAAATTTAAAAAACCTTTCGAGCTACAATAAAAATACAATTCCTTCAGCCGAAGAAATGCATTTTGGTATTGTTGTTTCGGAATGGAATAGTGAGATTACCGAAAGCTTATTACAAGGTGCTGTTGATGCATTAATTGAAAATGGTGCCAAAACCGATAACATAACTATTAAATACGTTCCTGGAACTTATGAATTAGCCCTAGGCGCTCAGTATTTACTAGAACATGCTGATGTTGACACTGTATTATGTTTAGGTTGCGTTATTCAAGGTGAAACTCGTCATTTCGATTTTATTTGTAATGCAGCAGCTCAGGGAATAATGCAAGTTGGTCTAGAATTTTCAACACCCGTTATTTTTGGAGTTATTACATCAGAAAACATGGAACAAGCCAAAGACCGTTCTGGTGGTAAACATGGAAACAAAGGTGTTGAAGCTGCAATTACTGCAATAAAAATGGTATACTTAGAAAATGAATTGAATTTTTAAAATTTAATTATTACAATAATATATAAAGAGGATTATTTTTAATATCCTCTTTTTTTTATACTTTATAATGACCTTGTCAAGACTAAAATTTATGAACAAAGAAGATTTACGTATTATTTTCATGGGAACACCAGAATTTGCAGTTCCATCATTAGATATATTATTAAAAAACAAATATAATATTGTAGGAGTAATTACAGTTCCTGATAAGCCAGCAGGTCGAGGACAGAAATTATCTGAATCGGCTGTGAAAAAATTTGCAATCGAAAAAGGACTAGCTGTGTATCAACCCGAAAAGATGAAAGATGATGAATTTCAACGTATTATAAAAGAAGAATTAAAACCCGACTTACAAGTTGTTGTTGCCTTTCGCATGTTACCTGAATCTGTTTGGAAATTACCTAAATATGGAACATTCAACTTACACTCATCTCTCCTGCCACAATATCGAGGTGCAGCTCCGATAAATTGGGCTGTTATTAATGGCGATAAGGAAACTGGTGTTACTACTTTTTTTATCGACGAAAAAATTGATACTGGAAATATTATTTATCAAGAAAAAACAAATATTGGCATTAACGAAACTGCTGGCGATGTTCATGATCGACTTATGAATATTGGTTCAAAATTAGTTCTAAAAACAGTTGATTCAATTATAAACAACACCATATCGCCTTTAGCTCAAGAATCTTTAGTAAACAACGCATTAAAACCAGCACCTAAGCTTAATAAAGATAATTGCAAAGTTAATTGGCTACAAGATGCAAAAATAATAAAGGACCATATTCATGGATTATCGCCCTACCCTGCTGCATGGAGCGAATTATATAATATAGAAACCAAAGAAACAATTCCTTTTAAAATCTTCAAAGCAGGAAATATCTCAGAAATCCATGAATTAAAAAATGGCACTATTTTAACAGACCAAAAAAATTATTTAAAAATTGCTTGTTCCAACTCTTTTCTTGAAATTAAAAATATACAAATTGCAGGAAAAAAAGCGATGGAAGTTTCTGAGTTTTTAAGAGGCTTTAGATTTAATGAAAAATGGGTAGTTAAATACTAATATTTTATCGACAAACTCAATGCAAATTAACAAATCACAAATATTGAAACAGCTATAAACTCCTAATATCAACCTATTCAAACCTACGGTTATTAACAAAAACGCCATTTTATTAACAAAACAGCATTTTTTTTTAAATAATATTTGCTTTTTCATTGTTTGCGTATATATTTGCAATCTCAATTAAAGTTAAACAAATTACTAATATTAAAATTTGAAACATGAACAAAGCTGAATTAGTTGAAGCAATGGCTGCTGAGTCTAAAATGACTAAAGCTGACGCAAGAAAAGCATTAGATGCATTTATTACTGCTACATCAAAATCTTTGAAAAAAGGTGACAGAGTTGCATTAGTAGGATTTGGTTCTTTCTCAGTTGCAAAAAGAGCAGCAAGAAAAGGAAGAAACCCACAAACTGGTAAAGAAATAAAAATAGCTGCTAAAAAAGTAGTTAAATTTAAAGCTGGTGCTGAATTATCAGGAAAAGTTAAATAATTAATGCTATTGCTTTAATTAAAAGAAACGCTTCATTTATGAGGCGTTTTTTTGTATCTATTATTTTTTGTTCTCTAAAAATCATTCTACTATCTTTGCAATCTAAATCCAATTGAATATGTTTTCAAATTACATTACTACCATTGAGCAAACTTGGCTAAACAGAGAATTGCTTAAAGAAATAGAAGTACAAAACACTATAAAGAGCTGCGTTGAACTTTTAGACAAAGGAGAATTAAGAGTTGCCGAAAAAAATGAAGACAAATGGATAGTAAATGAATGGGTAAAAAAAGCAGTAATATTGTATTTCCCAATAATGCAAATGGAAACTATTGAAATTGGACCATTTGAATTCCATGATAAAATTCCATTAAAAAAACAATACAAAGAAAAAGGAATAAGAGTTGTTCCTCATGCCATTGCAAGATATGGCGCTCATATTGAGTCGGGAGTTATATTAATGCCTTCTTATGTCAATATTGGTGCTTATATTGGCAGCGGAACAATGGTTGACACGTGGGCTACAGTTGGGTCTTGTGCCCAGATTGGTAAAAACGTTCATTTAAGTGGCGGTGTGGGCATTGGCGGAGTATTAGAACCAGTTCAAGCAGCTCCTGTTATTATTGAAGACGATTGTTTTGTTGGCTCTCGATGTATTGTTGTTGAAGGAGCCTTTGTTGGTCAACGAGCTGTTTTGGGAGCTAATGTTGTTATTACAGGATCTACTAAAATTATTGATGTTACACAAACGGAACCTACCGAATATAAAGGCTTTATTCCCGCTGATAGCGTTGTAATTCCAGGCAGTTACACGAAAAAATTTCCTGCTGGAGATTTTCAAGTGCCTTGTGCACTAATAATTGGAAAAAGAAAAGCATCTACCGACTTAAAAACTTCATTGAATCAAACACTGAGAGAATACAATGTGGCGGTTTAAGTAATCAAGTTGACGAGTTAATGGCAAAAAGACGCATGAATTATATTTTACAACTTCAAGAAACATAAATTCAGCCAATTATCAATGCCTTTAACCATTGGCGATTTTAGATCATATTCAACTTATACCATTTGCAAACGTCAGTTAATCCACAATCTTTACAAATAGGTTTTCTTGCTTTACAAGTATATCTACCGTGTAATATCAACCAATGATGTGCTATGGGGATTTTTGAATCAGGTATATATCTGACTAGTTGACGTTCGGTTTCTAATGGTGTTTTTGCATCACTAGTCAAGCCTATACGAGCAGAAACTCTATGAACATGAGTATCAACAGCCATAGTAGGTTTATTAAAAATAACAGAAGCAATTACATTTGCAGTCTTACGACCAACTCCTGGAATAGCCTGTAATTCTTCAACATCAGAAGGTATTGTGCCATTAAAATCACTGCATACCATTTTCGCCATACCCAGCAAGTGTTTCGATTTATTATTTGGATATGAACAACTTCGAATAAGAGCAAATATGTCATCAATAGTTGAATTTGCTAGTTCATTAACCGTTGGATATTTCAGAAACAAATTGGGCGTTATTTTATTTACTCTGACATCTGTGCATTGGGCTGAGAGTATAACTGCCACTAATAATTCATAAGGATTAGAATAATTCAATTCAGATGCCGCATTTGGCATATTTATTTCGAAATATTCTATTAAATGATTAAATAATTGTTTTTTTGTCATTTCCTTATTTTAAAATAGTCAATGCTGTTTCTAAATACATTAATATATCTGAAGGAAAACTCCCTTCATAACTAGAGCTTCGCTCATGACCTAAACGAACAACCACTGCATTTTTTTCTGGAATCACAAATATATATTGCCCTAAAATTCCTCGTGCATACGGAATTTTTAAGCCCTTATAATTTAAATACCACCATTGATAGCCATAAAAATCAACTTTTTTACCGTCTTTATCTTTTAAATCGGAACTTGCTGTTGTTGATTCAAGAATATACTTTTCGCTAACTATCTGTTGATTATTCCACTTTCCTTTATTCAATATTAATTTCCCAATTCGAGCAAAATCTTTTGCTGTGCTATTAAAACAACAATATGCTTTTTCCATTCCCTCTTTTTTATCTACACTCCACAATGCATCGTGCTCTGCTCCAATTTTACTCCAAATCTTCTCTTCTGCATATTTTGAAACAGGCTTTCCTGTAGCTTTTTCAACAACAAGCGCTAAAATTTGAGTATTTATGCTTAAATAACGAAACACAACCCCTGGCTTTTCTGATACCTTAACACCTTTTATCAATTCAATTAAATCTTTTCCATAATAAGCTTTTGTAGTAGGAGAAAACAATGCAGCATACTCCTCATTCCAGTCTAAACCCGAACTCATTTTTAAAACGTTTCTAATGGTTAAACTATCATTTTTTAGATTTGGAAAATCGGGTAAATATTTAAAAATTGGATCATTAATACTTGAAATTTTCTTTTCATCAACTGCAATTCCAATTAATAATGACACTACACTTTTAGCAACTGAAAATGAATTAGATATAGTTTGCTCGTTATAGCCATCCCAATATTCTTCATACAAAATAGAATCGTTTTGAACCACAACAAAAGCAGCAGTTTTAAAACTTTCTATTTTTTCACGAAGCGACTTATCAATTTTTGATTTACAATAAAACACCGATTTATTCCATGGAATAGGATTGCTATTTTTAATTTCTCTGTTATCAAATATTTTATAGTCATCAATATTTGGTTTTTGATATATTAAAGCTCTTTGAACATAATATGGCATACAAAAATAGGAAATAGTAATAAGTGCTATTAAAGCCACTAATACCCATAATAATTTCTTTTTCATTTTGATACTTTTTTGAAGTACAAAAAAAAGAGTTTTATTGTTTTTATCAAAATTTTTAGTCTTTTCTTTTCATAAAAAAAAGGTGTTGTTATCAACACCTCTTAAATCTTATTCCATTATCATCAATGTTCGATGACTAAAATCATTATTTGTCGTACAATAATTATAAACATCATCTGGTAGTGAGTTTGAATTATCAGTATACCATTGTATTTGAATAGTATTTGCAACTCCAATATTGACCGTTATTGGCAAATTCAACTGTGCATTCCAAGAAGCTGCTACATCCAAACCTCCAGATACATTATCATAACACAAACTTGTAGTTCCACCAACTGTAACACCATTCACTCTGCATCTAAAATTTACATATTGAGGATAATTACTTGCTATTAAAGCATGCCCAGATGCAGAAAACATAACAACAACAGTAGATTGAGTAGGAGTAATTGTCAGATTCATATCGGTCATATTAGTCCAAGTTGCACTGTTTTTAGAAATATCAGTTGTTCCCGTTACAAACCATTTTATAGGACTAGCACCTGTAGCTCCTGTCATTCCAGTTACACCAATAGGACCAGTCACCCCTGTGGCTCCGGTAACTCCGGTAGCTCCTGTTGTTCCATTCAAGCCTGTTACACCTGTTGGCCCAGTTACTCCATTAGAACCTGTAGCTCCTGTTGAACCTGTCGATCCATTAATTCCCGTAGCACCTGTTGGACCCGCTACACCATTGGCTCCTGTTGCACCAGTCAATCCAGTTGAACCAGTAGCACCTGTTGCTCCTGTTGCTCCTATAACACTAGTACACAAAGACACCCATGAATTAGTTGAAATTGTATAATAAAAAACACAATCAAAATCAATGTCATAAACTAATAAACCATCAGATGATGGAGTTACTGGAATAGCATTTCGTTGGGCTGTTGTTAAGCGAGGAATCAACAAACCTTTATCGGTAGTTGATAAATCTAATATAGAAGTTTTTTCAGGCGTACTTGTTCCAATGCCAACATTACTTTGCGAAAAAGCAGAAGAACAAATTAACAACAAACCTATTGCTATTAAAAATTTATTTAGCGTTGAATTATTTTTGCTTTTATTTCCCATTTTCTTCTTATTATAAACATGAACACAAATTTAATCATTTATTTTCAAATTATTAAATTTTTAATATCTAATTTCTAATGATCCATTTAAATAAAACACATTATCGGTTGTATTAAAGTCTTCGCTCTTACAAAAAACAACCATTAAATCACCCGAATTAAAAGCAATATTACCTGTAGTTTCTATATCGTATGAATAACCCTCATTTATGCAATTAACAGAAGCAGAACCTAACAAAACTCCAACTAGCGGTCCACTTAAATTATTTTCTCCATTCGCTATAGTATATTTGTAAACATAAACACCTATGGTTCCTGTTTTATTAACACCTGAACCATCATAATGATTAAATAATTTTCCTTTAAATTTAATAAAAGTTCCATTTTCGGTAGCTATAAAAGTTGCAGCCTGAGAAGCATTAAATAGCCAAAACATATTAGCAGGATTTGAAATACTTGAAGTATTTTTACCTATATCATTAAACGAATTCCAACCAAATATGGATCCATTATAAAAATACTTAGTTGTCAAATCGGGAACAAATGCTTGGTAATATGGAATTACAAAAACACTTGCAGAAATACCAGTTGCACCCGTTGCCCCCGTATTTCCAATTGGTCCAGTAGAACCCGTAGCTCCTGTTGCACCAATATCGCCTTGCAATCCAGTTGGACCAGTATCACCAGTTAAACCTGTGTTTCCAGTATTACCAGCAGGCCCCGTACTACCTATTAAACCAGTTGGTCCAGTACTACCAGTCGCACCCGTATTACCAACATTTCCCGTTACTCCTGACACTCCAGTTGAACCAGTTACACCTGTGCTTCCTGTAGCTCCAGTTACACTAGTACATAATGAAATCCACGTGCTAGTGCTTTTTGTAAAGTAAAAGATACAATTAAAATCTATATCGTAAACTATTAACCCATCTGAAGCAGCTGTTACTGGAATTGAATTCCTTTGAGTAGTTGTTAATCTTGGAATTAACAAACCTTTATTAGTAGAAGACAAATCTAAAATAGCAGTTTTTTCTGGCGTTGTGGTTCCTATTCCAACGTTATTTTGGGAATAGCAATTTGAATAAACAAGAAAAGTGCAAACGCAAAATATGATCTGAAAATACTGGCTGATATTTTTCATTTGTTCTCTATTAATTAATAATAATTTTTCTAGTAATTACTTCATCATTGCCTACGAGTAACATTACCAAATATACACCTGAAGAAAATTGATCAGTAATAATTCTTATATTTTTGTTATCTGAGGTTTTCTGATTAGAAATTAATCGACCTTCTGAATTATAAACTTGAACATTCTTCTCTGAATTAGACAAATTTTCTATCCTTATTGATTTATCTTCGGAATTAAAGTATATTAAAACTTCATTTATATCATTGCATTTAACTGAAACAGGAGAAAACAGCTCAAACTTACCATCAAAATCAGTTTGTTTCAACCTGTAATACGATAGCTTATTACTTAGCTCATCTACAAGTTGATATTCTTTTATTGAATTTGAATTTCCTGCACCATTAACTAATGCCACTGTTTTAAAATCAATCAAATCATCAGATTTTTCAATAGTAAAAAAGTTATTATTTGTTTCACTTGATGTAATCCAACTTATTAAAACTTTATCATTATCGCATTTAGCACTAAAATCTAATAACTCAACAGGCAAATTTGCAGAGGTTGAAGACCCTAATGTATAATAACCGAAACTAGTTTGATCAGTGGATGAAACTAAAGTTCCAGCACTTGAATTTCCGGTGTGAGTATATGCACCTGTTACTTCTATCCAATCGGTTCCATTATAAAAAGCATTTTTCAAATCTAAATAAGTTGAATTAATTCCGCTATTTAAACCCCAAGAAAGTTTAACCAATGCATTTTTAGTCCCACTCACCGAGGCAATATCCCAATATTCACGATTAGTAACATGGTTGATACCAGAAGTAGTTAAATCGCTATAAGCAGTGCCAAAATACTTCACTCTATATGTTCTTGCTGTTGCATCTGATGGCTTCACACTACATAGCCTATAATAAGTACCATCTCCGCAAGGAAAAGTAAATTCTGTAGTTGAACTTGTATTTTT
The DNA here is from genome assembly GCA_037139195.1 of Bacteroidota bacterium. GTDB lineage: Bacteria > Bacteroidota > Bacteroidia > Bacteroidales > JAHJDW01 > JBAXGW01. The sequence continues at coordinate 70,515 of JBAXGW010000005.1, read as the reverse complement.
AGCTACATAACCAACAACATGGCTATTATCAGATGCAACTGTATTAATAGTAGCAGCTGAACCAAAAGTTAATGGCTGTGTAACATCAGAAGCCACAAAATCACCCAAAGTAAAATCAACCCATGAACTAACGACTGCATTTTTAATGATATCAACATTTAATGAGTTATTGACTTCTAATTTATTAAACGTTGTACCATAGCTCCCTGTAATACTCTGGGCACTTGATCCATTAAAAGTTACTTTATATGTAGAACCGGCAAAAGCACTAGTACCAATATTATTAGTCCAATTACCTTTAATAGAATTATTCGACAGTGCAGTTTTAATGCCAGAACCCGAAATAGTTAAATTATTAAATGTAGCAGGTAATATTTCTTGATTTCCTGCACCACTATAATTAACAGTTCCATAAAAAGTAGGTATTCCAAATCCATAAAAACACTCATCACCTGTTCCAGAAGGATCTAAGTATGAAATATTTATTGCATGACTAGCGTTATTTCCCATTGTGAATGAACCAGTGCCAGACGAACGATAAATAGCATGGGCACAATTTAAGGTAAGTGCATTGCCTGATGGATTTACACCATTTAGCGATCCAATATAAATATCGGCTCCCACTTTAACCGTCCAATTAGTTGTTGCAACTCCTCCTGCGGTTCCAGGATTTATTAATGACAAATCTCCATTTACAGTAACATTTGAACCAGTCCCTAAAGTTGCAACATACCCATTATTTGTTCTTACCTTTAAATTATTATAAGTAACTGATGGTACCGTTTGATTATTTACAAAAAACATGTCAGCATTTGTATAATCACCGGAATTAAAATAAGTTGTACCTGTTCCCTCATCAAAGTTTGCATTTGTAATACCCGGATTTGTTACAAAACCATAACTAATCCATGTGTTTCCATTGTATTTTCCTGATGACATCGTATAACTAGTAGGACCAGCGATACCGAGAACGCCAGAGTTTTGATAAAAATTTCCATTTTGAATAAAATAACAAGTATTTACGGTATTTGCTCCAATACTAATTGAACCACCACTTACAACACACAAATGCGAAAGTCGAATTGTGTTTGAAGCCAAAGAGCCAAAAGTATACGATGCTCCAGATTCAACAACGATTGGAGAAGAAGTTCCCCCATAAAAATTACCCGTTCCGCTAATTGTTTTTCCAATTCCAGTTAAAGAAATATATCGATGACCTTGATGATTAAGTGTTCCATTAACAGTAAAATTCCCAGCAATTATTGGCTGAGAGCCAGCAACATGATCAAACCTCAAAGTGCCATCAACTGTAACGTCTGTTGCAGTTAAACTAACATAATCTTGAAAAGTTAATTGGCCTAATGAAGCAATATTTATAGCTCTAGATGAAGAAACTGTATATTCTTTTGCAACACCTTTATCTGGAAAAGTAATATTTGCATTCGCATTTATAACAATATCTCTGGTAATAAATTTGAAATTATTATTACAATCATTAATGGTTAGAGTTGAGGATGAATTTGCTGTAAAATCCTGAACATCTATTTCTAAACCATAGGTTGCATGTGAATGATTTATAGTAAAAGTTGATGATGCATTTAATGTTAAGTTATCAATATCAATAGTTCTCAGAGTAGACTGTGCCGCTATTGCCACACTTGCACTAGAATTAGCTTCTATTGTAAGAGAACCTATGTCATAATTAGCATTTGCTGTTATACTATAAGTATTGTATGCTTTCGAGGAAACATAAACGGCTGAAGCAACTCCAGGTGCCGAATTACCAGCATAATTTCTAGCTTCAGTAACATCTGTATTCCAAAAACCAGTCCAAGCAAAAGGGTATTTCGACAAACCTATGCTATATGTAGTTGCTAAACTTGCCGACATTACTTTAATGTAATAAGTAGTTCCATTAACAAGCGTATTGTAATAATGCCATGCATTTGAATTACCAACAAGGTAACAAGCAGTTGAAAATTGAGTTAAAACGCCACCTGATTCAGTATATAACGCATATCTGAAATCGGCATTATTTCCCGACACTATAAAATAGTAATCACTTTGGGTTGCAGTAAATTTATACCATTTGTCTTTAGAAGGCACTGTTTCACAGCCAGAGTGATTATCGGTTCCACCAGCAAAAGTTGTAAGCCAATCTGATTCAAGCGAAGTGCTAGAAAAATTCCATGTTGTTGCAGTTGCCCAAGTTAAACCTCCTGCGGCAAAAGTTGTAGAACTGATAAAAATATTAATTAAGCTAAGGCACGTGATAATTAATAGTCTCATAGGCTTTTATAAAGTTTATGCAAATTTAACTATCTAACAAAGAATCTACCCAATTACACGCAACACATAAATAATACAAAACAGAATTTAAGTATACACAAAAATACTACATACTTTCATATACACTTGTTTATCATTTAATTAAAAAATCACACTTAAACTATAATAAAACATATTTTCTTACTGCTTGAAAAATTTTCGCTTATAGCAAAAGCAAATCTAAAACACGCATAAGCCTACGCATGAGACTAACTAAATATCAAATAATGAATTATATACTTTAATCTAATTATGAAAAGCTTTTTAAGCTTGAAATTAGCTTAAACTATCTTTTTAACATTAAAAAAAAAAGACTGAATAAACATATATTTACTCAGTCGATTCTGTCAACCAAAAACAATTAATTTGAAACTTACTGCAAAGTAACTTTTTTCATCTCAATTTTTCCATTTACATTTAACTTTAAAAAGTAAACACCCTTTGAGAACGAACTTAAATTTAAGTTTAATGAATAATTTTGTGGAATATTTCGGGTATCTTCAATATAAATAGTTCTACCATAATAATCAACAATTGAAACACTAAATTCGCCGCCTTCACCTTTGTAGTCAATTGTTAAATTTCCATTAGTTGGATTTGGAAATGCTTTAAATACATTTGTTGCTAAGGTTTCATTATTTATTTCTGTTACCGTTTCAAAAGCAAGTGTCCATTTATAAAATTTGCCAAAATTTGTAGTCCCAAAATCCTTAACAATTAAATTCCAAGTTCCATTAGGGTTCTGACCGTTATACAATTTTGAAAACCCAAGCGAATCATACGGATGATAGTTTCCAGCAGGAATTCCACCAGATGTTATTGTTGAGATATTTGTTGTTGCTTCGTCTTTAAAAACCACATGAAGAAAATTATCGCCACTTCCACCATTATAGCTACAAAGCAAAACAGTATCATTGCTGGGCGAAATTAAATACAAATCAATATCTGATACATTTGGATGAATCAAGCTATCAATAGACAAATAAGCAATTTTTAAATTTGTTCCATTTAAAGAATTAGGTAAACCGCAAAAAACCAATGATGATGTAATTCCTTTTGGATTATTATCAGGAATTACTAAGTTTTCAACTTCAAATTTCGAAAACATTCCTTCAATCGGATTCTCAACTTCCTTACATACTGTATCATTTGTTAAATCATTATCTAATGGAGAAGCTGAATACGCTTTTACCATATAAAAGCCATCGTTTGTTAGATTTGCTTTAGTTGAAAATGTAAAAACGGCTGAATCATTTGGAGAAATAACTAAAGGCATATTCTCGATTATTTCGCCAACTCCGTTAATAGTGTATTTAACAGGGAAATTAGAAATTGCAGATAATCCTGTATTTTTTATTTTTATTGAAACATCTTCGCTTGCTGACAAATCGCATTTTGAAACTGGGGCAACCAATTCGCTCACAAAAGCATCAGCATTTCCCATTTTTTTAATCACCAAATTATCTACATAAAGATTATACATATTTGCTGCTGAATAACAGTTGAATGCAAAGAAATAAGTACCAGTTACAGTTGCGGTATAATTCACACTGGTTTCCGAATACAACGAATTTGACAAATCTGGATAGTCGGCCAAAACAGTTGTTTGTGCACTAGGGGTTTGTGCTATTCCTACAGTGAATTTCAATGCTTCATGATAAGAAATGCTTCTAATTCTTTTATCAAAAGTAATATTCACAATATCGCCTGCATTTAAGGCCACGGCTGAAGTAAACAACCACGCATTAGCTGCATTTGTAGAATGATATCCATACATTAACGATTTCACACCATCTGAAGCATAACCAGAGGCTACATTTTGAGTGAAATTATTTCCTGTTCCATTGTTTGTAATCAACCAGCCAGTTGGGGGAAAAGAATTTTCAAAACTTTCAGACAATATAATTTGAGCACTTGCATATTGCATGATAATAAAAAACAATAAAATAGATAACAACGTTTTTTTCATAGTTTCGCTTTTTAAGTATGAATTAAGATTTGGCAAAAAAAAATGAAGAAAAAGAAAGGTGCTAAAATTGAAAAAAATAATTACTAAAGCCGCCACCCAGGAAAAATTTTTCGAGATATTTTATAGCACCTAATCTTTTAATCTTCATAAATATGTTTCACAAAAAATTAGTTAAGCAAAATTCCGTGTTATTTTTCGATAACAAAAAAAAACGTGCAATACAATTTCCATACATCCACTATTTTATATTAACACTTTAACCATACAAAATCATATTAAAACATTGATATTATTATCTTTAATCAACAAATAAATCTTGATGCAATTTTTAATGTTTGAAAATAATAAGATAAAAACAAATCTTTTTTCTATTGAATTACACAGCGCTTTAAATTGTAAAAAAAATAAACTTTTCATCATTGTAAAATAAAATTATTCTTAAAATAAGTAAAAACTCTATTGTTGAAAAGGATTCAATAGACTACTTTTGTATAAAATACTGCAAACATGTTTTTTAATCTGTTTAAATCAAAGCACCAAGAAGATTATTTCGATATAGTTTTATATCCGCATTCGGAATATGATTACAATAGAATATTTAATACTGAGCATGCAACTACATTCAAAACTGAAAAAAATATTGTTTTTAAAAACTTAGATTGGGGAATTTCAAGCGACGAAGTTATTAAGAGATACGTAAAACCTACACATATTACCAACAGAAAACTCAACAATACAAATCAACGTATCTTTTTTTACAAATTGCAGCGAAAATATATAATGTCGGTTATTCAAATACATTTTTTCGATAATAAATTATCATACATTACACGTGAATACAAATACACTCACGACAGCCAAAACAACGAAATCCTAGCAGAAATCAGAAAAGCATACAATATACCCAATGAGTTCAATATAGATAGCAACTTTGCAATTTGCGATTCTAACAATAACACATTGAAATTTAATACCGATTTCAGCGTGAAATTAGAATATATTACACAAATAAAATAATTACACTCATCGAAACAACTTTTCAATAAAATAGCACGTCCTTATTAAAGCAAAGTTAAAAACACCAGTTTTTCGTTAAAGTTGTGTTAAAAACCAAATATGTTTGGAACATTTTTCGTAAAATTGTATTTAAAATAAACAAAAAAAATTATGCGTAAAATATTAATTATAAGTTTTTGCATTTTTGCAAGTTATTCTTTTTCACAAAAAAATGCTTATACCATTAAGTTTAAAGTTAAAGGACTCAAAGATACCATAGCCTACTTAGCCAATTATTATGGGGCAAAACAATACATACAAGACACAGCCAAAGTTGATGCTCTTGGAAATGTTGTTTTTGAAGGAAAAGAGAAATTGCCTGGAGGTATGTATATTTTTTATTGTCCTGCACAAAAAGGAAAGTCTTTTGATTTCATAGTAGCCGATGATCAAAATATAACAATAGAAACTGATACAACTGATTACATGAAGTTTCTTAAAATAAAAGGTTCGCCCGAATCTCAATATTGGTTAGATTACATGAACTTTATAAAAAAAGAAGAAGAAAAAATAACTCCTTTAAAAGACCAATATAAAGCTGTTGATAGCAAATCGGGTGAAGCTAAGACTATAAAAGACAAAATGAGCTTAATAGACAAAGAAGTAATTGATTACAAATTAAGTTTCATCAAGAAATATCCTAATAGCTTAGTTTCAAATATTTTTGGCGCAATGGAAGAACCGATAGTTCCTGAAGCAGAAAAAAAAGCATCAAATGACTCCTTGTTTGATTTTAAATATTTCAAACAACATTATTTCGATAAATTGAACTTCAATGATGAAAGACTGATTAGAACGCCTCTTTTTCATAAAAAAATTGATTTTTACATGACGAAACTAACCAGTCAGCATCCAGATTCTATTATGGTTGCAGCCGATTATATTGTCAGCAAATCAAGAATTAACAAAGAGGTTTTTAAATATGTTGTTTGGTATTTTACAACCACTTATGAAACATCGCCTATTATGGGTTATGATGCTATTTTTGTACATTTAGTAGAGAAATATTACGATGCAAAACAAGCATTTTGGATGGACTCTGCTAAACTTGTAAAAATAAACGACAGGGCAAATACGCTTAGACCTTTATTACTGGGCAAAAAAGCACCCGATTTAATTATGCAAGACAGTGCTGGAAAGTTTGTAACATTATATTCGGTTCAGGGCGAATACACTGTAGTATTTTTCTGGGATTCGGATTGCGGACATTGCAAAAAAGAACTACCTAAGGTTAAAGAACTTTTCGACAAATATTTCGCATTAGGTGTTGATTTGAAAGTATATTCGGTGTGCACCGAACTAGAAAAAAACGACTGGAAAAAACTAGTTAAAGAAACAAACCCATCGTGGATCAACTTACTTGACCCTTTTGGCGAACGCAAAAAATACGACATCACCTCAACTCCTATCATTTATTTGCTTGATAAAGACAAAAAAATAATTGCTAAAAAGCTAAGTGCGGAACAATTAGATGAACTGTTTAAGCATGAAATGGACAGCAAAAAAGAGAAAACCCCAAATAAAAAATAATCGCATTTTAAAACAAAAAAAAAAGAGGATAATCATAATGAATATCCTCTTTTTTTTCTGTTATTTGCAGCATTAGTATAAATCCCAAAACAATTTAGTTTCAACTCTATCGCCATGAATAGCAGATGAAGCAGCACCATAATTTGCCCCATTCAATGTTTGCTCTGCAATTGGAAAAGTATATCTAACTGGAATACCAGAAAGTGCATCTTCCGGAGCAACTAAAGCAGGATAATCGAATCTACGCCAATCCGTCCAAGCCTCAAAACCTCTATTATACAATGCAATCCATTTTTGCATTCCAATTTTTTCTTTATAATCGCCAGTAGCAGTGGAATAATTCACTGCAGTTGTTGCCAAATAAGCAGTAGCATCAGCAGATGTTCCTCCCCAATATTCGATAGAAGCCGTAATAGCATTATTATAATGCGACTCGGCAGTTCCACCAACTGCATAACCTCTTTCAACAGCTTCGGCAAGTAAAAATTCAACTTCAGAATAATCTAAAATAGTACCTTCAAAAGTAGGATCTAAAATTCGTTCTGTAAAATGCGAATACTTTGAATATGAGTTTTTAGCACCATAAACACCACCTACATAAGCTAGTTTTTCAACACCTTCAACCGAAGAAGTATCAATTTGAGTAAAGTACAATGCTAATCTAGGGTCATTTAATCCATTCATTACATCTACAAAAGTATTTGCAGGAACGAAATCATGGCGTCCACTAGCTATAAGGTCAGAATACAGTGGATTTGTATTTGGCGAAGCATTTAAATAAACCATACTTGCATTATCTGCATTTGAAGATATCAAATTCAAAGAAGCACTTTCAGCAGTTGCTTTTGACAATGAAGGATCAACATCAGCTAAAAGCATAGCCATTCTTAACTTTAATGAATTAGCAAATTTAAACCACTTCTCGGTATCGCCATAATACATATTATCAGCAGCTTCAAAGCTCCCAACGCCCAAATTGAGCTTTGTAATTGCAGCATTTAATCGAACTATTAAATCTTTATAAATAGTAAGTCCATCGTCGTATTTTGGCAATTGCACACTTGCATCTAATGCTTGTGTATATGGAACATTTCCAAATGTTTCTACTAAAACACCCCATGAATACACTGACATTATTTCAACAATTGCCAATTTGTTTGTTTTAATTAATGGACTTGCATCTGTTGGATAACTAGTTTTATTAATTAATTCAGCAGAACTTTTCAAATCTTTTAGAACATCTCTGTATATTACATCCCAATGATTATCTGGCACTGATCTTTTCACCAAATCGTAGATACTTTCGTCAATATAGGTAGTTTCGGTCCACTGTTGAGCAAAAAGACGAAAAACATTATTATTTACATTTGTGCTTACCATTTGATCAACGATATTTTTCTGTGCACCGGTAAATAGCGATTCTCCAGAAACTAATTCTGGGTCTTTTGTGTTTTCATTAAGATCTTCTAACTTTTGGCAAGAAGACGCAATAACAAAAAATGATACAAATATTATTAATTTCTTCATAGTCGTTTTCATTAAAAGTTAAATTTCATATTAAATCCAAAATCTCTGGTTGAAGGAAGTGAACCCGTAGAATATCCTTGTAAATTACCTGCTCCTAATCCTGATTCAGGATCGGCATAAGGTAAGTTTTTGAAAATAATCCACACGTTAGAACCGACAATACTAAGCGTTAAACCTTTGATAAACGTTTTTTCCAACATTGCTTTTGGCATTATATAAGATAGTGAAATTTCTCGCAGCTTAACGTAACTTGCATCGTATATAAAAGCTTTATTTGGATTATAGTCAGAACCAAAAGCTCCAAATTCGCTTGCGTCAACGCGTGTTGTATTTGGTGTTCCATCTGCATAAACGCCTTCATTAATAAAACCACCACCATCGGCAAGTGTGTTTCTTACAGGCATTCCTTTATCATTTATATATGAAGTTTCTTCATACAAACCGGTGGAAAGTCCATATGCCATATCTAACGAATAAATATCGCCACCTTTTTGCATGTCAATTAAAAAACCAAAAGACCAATTTTTATATGTAAAGGAATTATAAATACCTCCATTCCAGTCGGGATTCACATTTCCAATAACATTATCCGATGTTGCAGTTTGCAAATAATAACCATCAGCATCAACTACTTTTTTGCCATTCAAATAAACATAATCAGTACCATATAAAACTCCATAAGGCTGACCAACCATAGCATTAATAGTTACCCCACCTTGATATGAGCCTAATTGCAAATTATCTAAACCCTCAAGCAAGGACACCACTTTATTATAGTTTTTCGACCAATTCAAAGTGCATTCCCACTTGAAATTAGTTTTTTTAATAGGAGTTATTATCAAAGAAGCCTCTAAGCCTTTATTTTCAATTTCACCTGCATTAATAATCATTGTGCTGTATCCAGTACTTGTTGAAGTAGCTAAAGGCAAAATCTGATCGGATGTATTTGTTTTATAAACAGCAATATCAAAACCAATTCTGCGATTAAAGAAAAACATTTCTAAACCACTCTCGATACTATTTGTTTTTTCTGGTTTTAAGTTTGGGTTTCTTTTCACACTCGCAACCGAAGAAACTGGACTATTAAAGGGAGTATACATACTATATCTATCCGTAAGTTGATCAAATCCAGCACTATTACCCACTTGAGCATAATTTAAACGAATTTTCCCAAATGAAAGATTTTTAAATTTTGGCAAAAGATTAGAAAATATCATACTACCTGCTACCGAAGGATAATAATAAATATTTTTTCCAACAGGCAAAGTTGAAGAATGATCTCTTCTGGCTGTTAAATCAATATAATACGTGTTTTTATATCCTAAAGAAGCACTTGCAAATAAGCCATTAACTCCTATTTTCGAATCGACTTCTTTTGGGTAAGGAAGTGGATCAACACTATTCTGCAAAGAATATAAATTTGCAATTCCTAAACCTCCATTCGTTGAAGAAACTATTCTATTATAATTTGTTCTACGAACATTTGAACCAACAACGCCCTTTAAATTTAAATCCTTACGAATATCTCTATTCATATTTACCATTAAATCATAATTGTTTTCACTAAAAGTAATATCTCTTCTTAGATATCCAGAGCCTTGATCGCTTCTACCACCGCTGCCATCAGAACCACTTCCAATTCCAAATTGACTAGGTATGCTTCCAACAGCTCTTCTTTCTTCTTGTCGTTCGTTATACGAATCAGTTGAAGCACGTCCCATCACATCAATCCAACTATTTACTTTATAGTTTAAGGCAATATTTCCTAAAAATCTATTTCTACCATCATTTTCGTAGTTTTCAAAACGAGTCCAATAATAATTATCCCAAAAAATGGGTTGTAAATCAGTTGGATCAGCATAATTCCATGTTACATTTCTACCCGTTGCATTATACGCATCTTCTAATTGTTTGATATCTACATTTGTCTGATACCATTGGCGGAACGAACCCATAATATTATCGCTATATCCAGTTGAATTACGACCTGTGCCTGTAGTTTTAATAAAATTAGCCGAACCAGACGCTGTAAGTTTATCATTCACTTTCCAGCTGCCATTCATCAATACATTATCTTTCACCAATTTACTATTTGGCATTAAACCCTTTTGGTTGAAATTAGAGTAAGAAAAACGATAAGAACCATTGTCATTTGCATTTTCTAACGAAATTGAATTATTATATGTAACAGGATGATCGAAAAAAGTAATAGGTCCATTTTTAGCAGCCACCCAAGGTGTAGCTTTTCTGTAGTTTGGAGACTCTGGATCAAAAGCATCCCATTGATATACGTTTAAGTTTGGATTAAATGCAGCACCATAAGAAGCATCTTCGGAAGTTAAAGCACATTGTTCATTAATGCCATCTCCATTTATATCACGCATATACCATTGACCTCCCTCTGAACCATCCACATTATCATAATAGTATCCATATCCGGCACCATAATCTTGTTGATATTTTGGAAATGTACTTTTATCAATAAAACCCATGGTAACACCACTGCTAAAAGTAATACCAATTGGTCTTTTTGCTCCATCTTTTGATTTTGCACCTTTTTTAGTAACAATCATAACAACTCCACCAGCAGCACGAGAACCGTACAATGCAGTAGCGGCAGAACCTTTTAATACGTTAATTGATTCAATATCATCAGGATTAATATCCGAGGCAGCATTTCCAAAATCGTAACCCAATCCACCAGATTGTTGATCTGTTGAGTTTGAATTACTATTACTAATTGGAATACCATCAACTACAAATAGAACTTGATTTTCGCCCGTTAGTGATTTACTACCGCGCAATACAATATTTGTTGAACCACCCATATTTGTGGTCTTTTTAACTTGAACTCCCGAAACCTTTCCAGATAGTCCATTTACAAAATTGTCGGATTTTACGGTTGAAACCATATCGCCTTTAATTTCTTGAGTAGCATAACCCAAAGATTTCTTTTCGCGACTGATACCAAGAGCTGTTACCACGATACCTTCAAGCAATTTAGCTTTTTGTTGCATTGACAAATCATAAACAGCAGATGTAGTCAGTGCTATTTTCTGAGTTTCAAGACCCACAAAAGCAAAAATAATGGTGTCAGTAGTTGTTGGGATTTCGAGCTTAAATACTCCATTGGCATCGGTAGTTGTTCCGATTGTTGTTCCTTTTGCAACAACAGTTGCACCAGGCAATCCTAAGCCGTCCTCGGCCATTGTAACTTTTCCGCTAATAATTCGCTGCTGTGCAAAAACAATAGGCATAGCAAAAAATAGTAACAGGAAAAATAATAAAAAATACTTTTTCATGTGTACAATTATTTAGTTAGTAGTTTGGAAGAGCAATTTAAACATATAAAATTTGATAGTGTAAAATAATATACAAACAACAAAAAAAGGATATATTATTCACTAATGAATTATTCTCTAGCTTACAAATAATGATTAAAAATATTCAACAAAGTAAAGAATATTCAATAAGGATTTGATAATTAGAAACGATAATAAAAGTCAATTATTAGTTAATTATCATCGTGATGGTGCGTCTTATTCCAAAAAAGCTTCTGCTCTTTTGTCTGAACAATATTATTATTATCGATTAACCATATAAGAACGTTAATAATTTTATCTTCGTGGTAACCGTTCACATGCTTAACAATTTCTTCTATAGTTAATTCTTTTACCAACAGTATGGGCTTGATTTGCGAAACTAAGTTATCAAAATCCAGTTTGCTTAAATTTGCTTTATTTCTTTGTCGGCAATAATCGCAAGTGCCACACCTCGAAATGTTTGTTTCGCCAAAATAACCCAAAAGCATTTCGTTTCTACATTTGTTTGTTGATGTAACATAAGTAATTACCGAATCTAGTTTTTTTTGTGCTACATGCTTTAAAAATTCATAATTTTCTTGAGAAAAAACTACATTTTCAATATTTGTTCTAGCTGTTAAATATGTTATTTTTGGCAAATTAGTTACCGACTCATATATTATTATTTCAAATTTGTGAAGAATATTTAGTGTTTTAACAATAGCTTCCTCTGTGGTATTTAATTTTTTAGCAAGTTCTCTTTCATTAATTTTGGTAAACTCCGTAAAAATTCCCGAGTATGCTCTAAGCAACGTTTTAATAAATGGGTCGTAAGCGGAATTTGAAACTTGAAATTTATATAATGACTCTTTAGTGATAGGTATATACACTTTTGAGCTATCGTTAAAATTATCTGAAGTTAAAATATACCCCTCTTTTTCAAGAAATTGCAAAGCTTTATAGGCAACAATTGGCTTGAAATTATACACATTTATAAAATCATTAATATCAAAAGAAAAAGTTTGCATTTCGCCTGCTCCTATTGTTATTTTAAAATAGTTGCCTAATGCCTGATAAACGTTACGAATAAAGACTATTGGAGGAAATGAATCTTCAAAATTTCTTTTCAAATCAATGATATCAGAATTATTATAAAGCAACAATGCAAATGATTTTTTTTCATCTCTACCTGCCCGTCCTGCTTCTTGAAAATATGCTTCAAGCGAATCTGGAATATCTACATGCATTACAAATCGAACATCTGGCTTATCTATTCCCATTCCAAACGCATTGGTGCAAACAATAATTCGTGTAACTCCTTTAATCCAATTATCTTGTTTTGTATCTCTTGTCTGAATATCTAGTCCTGCATGATAAAAATCAGCAGAAATATTATTTTTAAAAAGAAACAATGCTATTTCTTTAGTTTTCTTTCTATTTCTAACATAAATAATCCCCGAACCACTAATTTTCTGAGCTACCAATAATATTCTAGTAAGTTTATCTTCTTCAAAAAGAACAGTATAAGTTAAGTTTGTTCGAGAGAAACTTTTTTGAAATACATTTTCTTGTTTGAAAAGCAGTTTAGCTTGAATATCTTTCACCACATCGGCAGTTGCAGTTGCAGTTAAAGCCATTACAGGAACATTTGGAAGTAATGTTCTAACCTCTGCAATTTTTAAATATGGCGGTCTGAAATCGTACCCCCACTGCGAAATACAATGTGCTTCGTCTACTGCTATTAGGTTAACATTCATGCTTTTTATTCGCTCTAGTATCAATTCACTCTTCAATCGTTCGGGCGATAAATACAAAAACTTAGTATCGCCATAAATACAATTTTCTAGGGCTATATCAATTTCGCGAATATGCATCCCTGAATAAATAGCTATTGCTTTAATTCCTTTTTTATTTAGACCTTCTACCTGATCTTTCATTAATGCTATAAGAGGGGAAACAACAATACATATTCCTTCACGAGCAAGAGCTGGCACTTGAAAGCAAATTGACTTTCCGCCACCAGTTGGCAAAAGAGCTAAAGTATCCTTTCCACTCAATACCGATAAAATAATATCTTCTTGAAGTGGTCGAAACTTATCAAACCCCCAATATCGTATAAGAATTTGTTGTATTGTTTGTTGCATTAATTAAAACGAATTAATATTTTCAAATTTAGTGATTAATAGCGAAAGTTTGCTAAGATATTTTTTTTAGCCCTCATTTTTTATTATTTTCGCATAATCTAATTATGAAAAAAGCTTTACTACTATTTATTTTAATAATTTGCAATTCGATTGCATACTCGCAATATATTGAAACAGATTCCCTTGACATAGAACCTGACTCATCTATTATTGATAATGCCGATTCTTCTTTAATTGATTTGGAAGATAGTGCAGAACTTGAAGGCATGGTTACTGATGATTTTATTGAAAACGACAGCATGGCTCAAGCTTTTATTTTTTGGATTTTCCCAACTTATAAAAGTGATATACCAGCTCAAAATATTTATTTTATTTGGGACAACGACAGAATTAATCCATACAATTTTAGCCCAGCCAACTTTAAAGACTCGGTTGTGCTTCAGCTTATTAATCCAGCCAAATTTGAGAACTTTGCACCCCCTATTACCACATATAAAACATCCGATTTCGGACCGCGATGGCATCGATATCATTATGGCGTAGATTTAGGTTTAAATGTTGGCGACTCAATACATTGTGCCTTCGATGGGGTGGTTCGTATTGTTAAAGTTTCGTCTGGCTATGGAAATGTTGTGTTAATTAGACATGACAATGGGTTAGAAACCGTTTATGGGCATTTAAGCAGACCATTGGTATTCCCAAATCAAGAGGTCAAAGCTGGCGAAACAATAGCCTTAGGAGGAAACACTGGTAGATCAACAGGGCCGCACCTTCATTTCGAAACGCGCTATCTTGGTATTCCTATCAATCCAAACGAATTGGTTGATTTCACTACTTTTACGCTAAAATCAGACTCATTAACAATTACCACCAAATCATTTAAAGCATACAGAGACAAACATTCAGTAGGCGGGCGCTCTTCTAAATATTACACTATTAGAAACGGCGACACGCTTGGTTATATTGCTAGTAAAAATCACACAACTGTTAAAGCAATTTGCAGATTAAATAGAATTTCGCAAAAAAAAGTTTTAAGAGCAGGTGCTCGAATAAAAGTTAGATAATAAAAAGAGTTGACAATAATTAAATATTTCTATATTTTTGTATAATATGCCTAAGCAATAACAATGAAAAAACAGCTGTTTTCTTTTATTATTTTTCTAGTTGTTTTCTCTATAAATGGTTTTACTCAAATCGAAATGCGACCTAAGTATATGCCATTTGGAGAAAAACACAGAAATGTTATTGATGAAAATGAAAGAAAACAAGGAGTTTGGAAAGTTTATTCGAGAGACGGAGTATTAATTTCAGAAACCACCTATCAAAACGACATAAAGCACGGACCCTGCCTAAAATACCACTCATCAACAGGTGTTTTACTTGAAGAATCGAATTATTTTAATGGAGTGAAAGACGGCGAATATAAAAAATACGATATTACCGGAGAAATTAACAGAGAAGGCGCATATAAAAACGGACGCAAGACTGGAAAATGGACTTATTATTACAGAGTAAATGGAGAAAAAAAGGCAGAAGGAGAATTTAAAAACAATAAGAAAGAAGGCGAATGGAAATACTATACTTCAAAAGGGAAACCCCTTTCGTCAGGTTCATATAAAAACAATTTAAAAGAGGGAGAGTGGAAATATTTTGATTCGGAAGGCAATTTAGTTCAAACCATTTTTTATATAAACGACATGGTAAAATCTGATGCTACCGACACAAAAAATAGTACTAAGCCTATTACACCTAAAAAGAAATAAAAACAAGGATTATTTGATAAAAAATAACATCACTTCTTATTTCTACCTTTAATTCTTTGGTAATCTATATAATACAGAAATTTCACCGACAAACTGTTTACTTGTGGCGATTCAATTGTATTGGTTAAATTATCAATATAGGTTATGTTTACTGCATTTCCTTCGGTTATAATATTATTTTTCCAAACAATATTTAATTCGCTACCCGGAGCAAAACGCCATTTAAAAACAAGGTCGATATTAAATGCATTGAAGTTGGTATTGTATTCGCTTGCGTTTAAATTACTATCGTGATTATTTAGTAGTGAACCATCGGTTTTTAAATCATAAAGCTTATTATACTCAACTTCCGACCAGTAATGCCTAAACTTTAACGAAAACCCGGTATTCGCATTTATTGCATATTTCCCTGTAATCTGATTTTCAAAATGCTTAATATTTCTGCTTCCGAAAATAATTTTATCAGTAGATTCGGCAAAACCGACATTGTTCCATTCAAAATCATTTAAAAAGGTATACACGAAAAATATTTTATCGTTTATTCTAACCCTTGGCGAAACAGTATACCACAATGAATTTTTATAGCGTTTATCAATATGCTCAAAATATCCAAAATCAAAATCTACCGCAAGTTTCTTTCTATAATCAGGAGAAATCCACAATGTGAAAAAGTAAGATGGTGGAAGTTTGAAAAGCTGCCCAGCAGTTCTAGCTTCATAAAAATCATAGTTTTCTACGGGAGAAATGGTAAAATTGGTGCCAACCGTAAGGTAATTGGCAAGTGTTGCCCATAAATTACCACCACAATCAAACGATCCAAAATGCCTACTCGAATACTGCTCCATTCTGTTAGCAAAAACAGAGCTATTTAAATTTAAGAAGCTTCCAAATGGTTTAAATACTTTATATTGCAGCACTAAAGACTGCGCATTTACATCTGTTTCGCGAATATAACCCATATAATTTTGATTATATTGGTCGGTAATAATTGTGTTTGACAGGCTGAACCTAAAATTTCCACTTGTTTTTCCAGCCTCAAAATAGTTTTTAACTCCAGTATTGTATTTGCTTTCTGTATTTATGGTTTTAGATAAAGCAGCAAGCCCTTTGAACATAAATTTATTTTTATCATCAGAAAGCTTAAAGTCGGTTGCTGTGATATTAGATTGGGTGCCATTGCCTTCAAACAAAACATTTGTGTTAATTATACTGGCATACGAATTTTCCCCAAAAGTTTGATCAGCAACAATAATATTATAATTACTAAGTGGCTGTGTGGTATATTCTCGTTTCAATCCTTCTGAACTTGTAATAATTGCTTTCGACTCGGCAGTAATGGCATTAAAAAAACCAATACCTAAGCCATTATTCGTTCTGCCCGAAAATTTTGTAGCATTAATTAAAGACGTTTCAGAGGGATTTGTTTTTATAGTTTCGGTTGAATCTAAATTTGCTTCAACATTATAGTAGTTTTGAGGCGTTGCTCCTATCCTTCTCGAATAGAATAAATCTGCTTTGCTAAATAAATCAGTTCCTTCGGTAAAAAAAGAACGATTTTCATCATACTTTACTTCAAAAGGCGATAAGTTTAACACTGTATTATCCGACTCTACTTGACCAAAATCTGGTATTAAAGTCATATCTAGCGTAAAACTTTCGTTAATTCCATATTTTAAGTCCATTCCACCATTGCCAAAATAATGATTACTAGACCCATTTTTCAACTTAGAGTTTTCTGCATAAGCAGCTAAATAAGGCGTAAACGACAATCTTAAAGGTGCTTTTATATTGTTTATATTTATCAACTCTCCTACCTGAATGCCTTCATTATCGGTTTTGTTATTCACGTAATTCCACGAAGACAATTCTCGGTATCTTCTATTATTCCGCCAAAAATTAATACCCCAAGTTTGATTTTCCGAGTCGGGAAAGCGTATTGCAGAATATGGAATTTCAATTTCTACTATCCATCCATCTTTTGTAATGCGAGTTTTGCTTTTCCATACTGCATCCCACTGAATATCGTAACTGGTGCTGGTATTTTTAATATCAAACTGCACACCAGAAGCCGAAACTTTAAATCTAAAGTCGTTTTGTCCATCATTAAATGGATACAAAGCAACTGCAAACATATCTGCATTTATTAGTTCATCGTCTCTTTCGCCTAACTCACGCAAAATACTATCGGGGGCTGAATCATACAAAACAGCACCTATAAAAATAGAATTATCATTATATAGAACAGAAACTTCGGTTTGACTTTTAGGCTTGGAAGCATTAATTGGCTCAAAAACAACAAAATCGGTAGCTTTAATAGCATTTTTCCACGCTGCTTCATCAAGAACGCCATCTATTGTAATGGATTCTGATATTTTTTCAGCAGAAATCGACTTCTTGCTATTTTGTGCTATTCCAAAAGCAAGAAAATTGAAAACCAGAATGAATGTGAAAACAGATTTCATAAATTTCATTTAAGCAAATATAAAATAATTTTTAATACATTTTAAGTTTTTAGAAATACAACATTCTATAGCATACAAAACATGAATATAAAACGCTTAATGAGTAAAAAAAACAAAAAAATAGTTCAACAATGAGATATAACAGAGATATTATTTTTATATTTACTTGAAATCTATAAAAACACCAATTATAACTGAAGCATAAAATTAAACATTGAAAATATAGAAACATAAAAATAATAATTTATGAATTTACATGAATATCAATCGAAAAGCATTTTAAGAACATACAAAGTTCCAGTTCCTTATGGTTTAGTTGCAAATACTGCCGACGAGGCGGTATTAATGGCGAATAAAATGAATAAGGAAAATGGTTGCGAAAAATTTGTTGTAAAAGCTCAAGTTCATGCAGGTGGACGAGGAAAAGGTGGAGGTGTTGTGCTAGCGAAATCAATTGACGAAGTTTTTTCTATAGCCGACAAAATTATTGGAATGCACCTTGTTACTCCTCAAACAAAAGCAGAGGGAAAACTTGTTAAAAAAGTTTTGATTGAAGAAAATATTTATTATCCGGGCGAAAATGATATTAAAGAATTATATGTAAGCATTCTATTAAACAGAGAAACAGGTAGAAACGTAATTATTTATTCACCACAAGGCGGAATGGATATTGAGCACGTTGCTGCTGAAACACCCGAATTATTATTTTCAGAAGAAATAGACCCTAAAACTGGAATACTTCCTTTTCAGGCTCGTAAAATTGCTTTCAATTTGAAACTAGAAGGCTTGGCTTATAAAAACATGCTTTCGTTTATAACAACCCTTTACAATGCTTATATTGGTTCAGACGCTAGCTTAGTTGAAATAAACCCAGTAGTAAATACATCAGACAACCGAATAGTTGCAGCTGATGCAAAAGTTTCTATTGATAATAACGCTTTATTTCGTCATCCCGACATCCTAGAAATGCGCGATACAAATGAAGAAGACCCAACCGAAGTGGAAGCAGGACAATACGGATTAAACTATGTTAAGCTCGATGGCAATGTTGGCTGTATGGTAAACGGTGCTGGCTTGGCAATGGCAACTATGGATATAATCAAGCTTTCGGGTGGCGAGCCTGCAAACTTTCTTGACGTTGGTGGCACTGCAAATGCAAAAAGAGTGGAAGAAGCTTTTCGTATTATATTGAAAGATCCAAAAGTTAAAGCAATATTAGTAAACATTTTTGGCGGAATTGTGCGTTGCGATAGAGTTGCAAATGGAATTGTAGATGCTTATAAAAATATTGGCAATATATCTGTTCCAATTATTGTAAGATTACAAGGTACTAATGCCGTTGAAGCAAAAGAAATAATTGAAAACTCTGGTTTAAAAGTTAGTTCAGCAATTCAATTGCAGGATGCAGCAAAATTAGTTAGAGAATGCTTTGTCTAATAGAGATGTAAACAAATTAACAAAAATGACACATTATCCCTGTGAATTCTAGTAATTTGCAGGGATTTTTTGCTTTACTTCCAGATTTAAATTCAAATTTACACTATGCATCAAATAACCCTTTTCACTTATTTATTAATTAAAAACTCAAAAGCAAGCCAAAATAATACTTTACAATTTCAGGATAAAGTGCAATAGTAAAAACTACACCCCAAATAGCACCCGAAAAGTGAGCATCGTGAGCAATATTATCATTAGCTTTATTTGCCATATAGGCCGAATATGCCAAATATAATATTCCGAACAAATATGCCGGAATATCTATTGGAATAAACATAAATGAAATTGGAGACGTAGGATTTAATACAATAGAGCTAAATAAAATTGACGAAACCATGCCTGAAGCTCCAACTGAATTATAGCTAGAATCATTTTTCCGCAAAACAAAAGATGGAATTACAGCAAAAAATATCCCACCAAAATACAAAACCACATAAAAAAGTCTTGCAAATTTGCCAAACAATTCAGAATATGCCATCTCAACAAAAGAACCAAAAGAGTATAATACAAACATATTTACTAATAAATGACCCCAATCAGCATGAACAAAAGCATGCGACACCACTCTATACCATTGTTTCTCTTTTAAGACAATATAAGGATTAAAACAATATTTTTCGATTAAAAATGGATTTTGAAAAATATAAATCGAACAAACACAGGAGGCAATTATTAATAAAATTGTTATCATTTTTTATTTTTTTTAACAAGCAAACTTAGCTAAAATTTATCAAATTGGAATATATATTCAATCTAAAGCTGTATTTTTGAAATAAAAAAAAGAATGAAAAAGTTTTTAATAATATTGATAGTATTAACACTGTTCTCATTTTCAACTACCGACAACAAATTTCAAATGAAATCGGGCAATTTAAAACAGGCTGTAAATATGATGGGAACAGGGATTGAAATAAATACCTTATTTGATGAGTTTGGTAATAAACAAAAAATAAAAATCACTTCAAAGATTAATACCATTATCAAAAGCACTGAATTTATTGCCAACAATGGCAAATATTACCAACTCGACCGACAAAAAAAAACATACGCCATATCCACATCTCCTGAACAAAAGGGTTATATTGATGTTACAAAATTTTCGGAAACCGAAAAATTATCATACAACTATAAAGATATTGGCGAAGAAATATATCTGCAAAGAGATTGTAAAAAAGTTTCTATCAACTCTATTGAGAAGAAAACCAGCGGAACTTATTGGATTTACAAAAATATTGTATTAAAAATGGATTCTAAAATCATGAATTTCCCTGTAAAGCTAGAAACTAAAGAATTTATCGAATTACCTCTTTTAAACAAATCTGAATTTGAGATACCCAATGATTTTAAGTTAGTGAATGAAATAAAATAGTGATGCGATTTCAAACATATCATCAATAATCGCCTCCAAATATCTTCAAACCAACCACTTACTGCTTCTCAATTTTTTTGGTGTAATATTTTACGCCATCATAGATTTTCACAAAATACATTCCCCTTGGAGAATTAGAAATATCAATATCACAAGTTGGTTTACCATTGTTTTTGGCTGAATAAATAATTTCACCAAGCATATTAATTATTTCTATCGTTCTCGCTTGAGATTGAATTGCTGAATTGAAATTTTCAAATTTAACAGTAAAAGAACCATTTGAGGGATTTGGAAATAGCAAAATATTGTTTTCAGGTGAAATATCACTAGCGTCGGTTACAAGCGAAGCACTAACATCATCAATCCATAATACACTACCAGCTTTCGGAGCATGATCAAGAGAAGTAGCACTAAACAATACAAACAAAGTATCGGGTGTTAAACCACTAATGTAACTAAAATTAATAGTTGCTTGTTGCCAGCCCGAATTACCTGTAGCTACACTTGTTTTAAAAACACCACCTGCAACAGATGTTCCAGCACTCATTAATTCCACTCTACACTCAGCTGTATCATTTCCTTTTGGACGATATTGGTAGTAAAATTTAAATTGAGCTAAGCTCTGATTACAAGGAATACCCGGCTTGTATGACTGATTAGTAACATTTACATTTCCATTAAATAAGATACCTAAAGTATCATTATAAACATGACCAATAAAAGGAATTCCCCAATTCTTATACATATTCCAAGATGTTGGAGTATATACTTTTGATTCCAATCTCACTGAATAGCTTCCTGTGCGTACTGTATCAGAGCATCTAACAACAGAAATAGGACTACTTCCTACAAAAGAACTATTGAAGAAATTATAATCCCACCAACCAAAAGTATTATTACCACCATTAGGATTCATAGCTGTTGGCACGAGCATATCTACTGACCAAGTTTCGAAACCAGGATTAATAATTTGGGCATTTACTTTAATTGAAGACACCAATGCAAACGCAAATAAAATAAGTAAAGATTTTTTCATGTTTTTTTAATATTTAGTATTATTTTTAGTTTTATATCATTTCTAAACGGCTTATTTTCAGGCCTTCACTCTTTAACTGCAATTAGCTCAATATTGCAGTGTTTTAATGACAACAAAAACACTAAATTAATAATTATTGTTGAATAAAGATTTACTAATTGTATTTAATATTTATTGTGAAATCTGTAGCTAGCAATGTTTAATGTTTAAAATTTGAGCATTCTAAAAAAAGACATTTGTTTTTTCATTGTTTTGATTTCATAATATATCTATTGACTAGTTATTTTTAACCCATTAATTATCTGTAATTACTATTTTTTCAGTAGTAAACAACTTATTATCTTGAGTTATGCGAATAAAATATAGTCCATTAGTTAAATTGTCGCGAGAAAAAACAATTGACTGAGCTGAAATATTTTCAATTTGTTTAACCGCTTGCCCTAATGAATTATAAAACACCAGTGTTGCTTCTTTTAACATTATATCTGACTGCAACAACGCTTGTGAAGCAACTGGATTTGGTGAAATAGAAATGATTTTCTGACTAAATAAGTTATCGCTATTAACACCTAAGAATGGAAAACAATCGTGGAATTTAGTGTTTAAATAACACGTAGTATCACCATATTTGTAACAAACTATTTCATTTACACAATAGCACGTGGGCATAGCTAAAATAGTTGATAGCAAATCTCTAGTGCTACCAATTCCTTCAATCCACGTATCTCCTCTTAGGTTAAACCGCTTTCTATATTGATTGTTTACTAAAACAGAATCAATGCTGTCAAGAACCAAATCTGGATAATTAAAACCATGAATTGTGTCGCCAGCTAACATAGAAAAATCATATAACAAGTATACAGAATCGGCTATTGCGCAACACGAATTCATGTATTTATTATAATAAAATATTTTCTTGCTGTTATCTTCTCTAATTGCTCCTATAAATTCCGAATTATTTTGAATCATTACCGTATCAGAAAATGACAGGTTTAAATTATGACGATAAAGCTTATGATAATTTAAAGAATTAATTACAGTATCCCCAAAAATAGCGTAAGAATAATACCCATTACCAGAGGTTGAAACATAGTGCTCATTCCAAATTCCACTCGAATCGGGGAATGGATGATAAACATTGGTTTGTCCAATACTGACTTTAGAAATAATAATTAACGTTGTTAAAATGATTAAATACTTTCTCATGGCTTTGATTTTTTTATTGCATTAGTTTCTAATATAGGTTTTTTTTACAAATAAAAAAAACCTAATGTTACTACTAAACTCAATTATCCTCGCTCCACAAAAACTAATCTATTAATTATTGTATGTTTATCCAAGAACAACACTAATAGTAGAATTAAACTTTGTAAACATAATTAATAATTTTATTATTACCTAATAATTTTAACTAATAAATAAAATATTGTAATTTTTGTCAATAAAAACATATCAAAAAAAAGCCTAATAAATCGGCAGACTTATTAGGCTAAATAAAATAATTGATTATTATTTTCTTCCGTCAAAATGCTTAGAGTCACCCCATTCACCATATCCAATTTTATCGCCTGCCAAATGAATACGTGCTTCTAAACAATTCATGCAATCTGCAGCTTCTTCATCCATACAAGGTTTATCTTCGTACAACTGGTAGCCTTCGCGATATTTTGTAGGCGTTAAATTAGGCATAATAATATTTGCCCCTAGTTTTATCCCTTTTTCGCGTCCTACTCCATCAATTGCCTGCAATGCTGTAGCCGAAGCAATATTTATATCTTTCATCATAATACGCAACACGGCAATCATTCTTAATGCCAAATTCAAACGCTCAGTTTTAGGCATCAATTTATCTTTGAATTGATACAATGGAGTATCTTCATGTTCGATATAAGGTCCCATTCCTACCATGTCCACATCCATAGCTTTTAAGAACAATAAATCATCAGCTAAGTCGCCAACCGATTGAAATGGCAAACCAATCATCACTCCTGTTCCAACCTGAAAGCCAACTCTTCTAAGAGATTTTAAACAATCTAAACGTCTTTCGAAATTATGTAGAGGATCAATAGGATGTATTATCTCGTACAATCGTTTATTTGATGATTCTATGCGAAGCAAATAGCGATGTGCTCCACTTTCAAACCAACGTTTATATACTTCTTCTGTTTGTTCGCCACATGACAAAGTAATACCTAGCTCACCATTCGAAAGTTCTTTTATTTTTTTAATTAGATTATCAATTTTATTGATAAAATTCTCGGTTTCGAGCTCTCCCGACTGAATTACAATAGAACCATATTTGTTTTCGTAAGCAAATTTTGCGGCTTCAAGAACTTCTTCATCAGAAACTACATATCTATCAACCTTATCATTTTCTTTGCGAATACCGCAATACAAACAATCTTTATCGCATATATTTGAGTATTCTATCAAACCACGAAAATATACAATATTCCCAATGTATTGTTTTTTTACTTCGTAAGCCTTTGCCGCAAGTTTATCTTTTTCCTCTTGATTAGAGAGCGAAAGCAGATATATAATATCTGCACGAGAAAACTCCTCTTTGTTTAAAATTTCATCTATATTCATCGCTATATTTATTTTATTCTTTAAGTTGCTAATACATTGTTACTTACTCTTGTATTATTTCAGACTTTCGATGTTTTTGAAACCTCGAAGATTTTATTCCATTATTTACAAGTAATCGTAACTTTTATTTTCTTGCTTAGTAAATGGTTGAATTGCACGCTCATAAATCCCTTGTACATAAGCTATAGCCATTCCATAATTTGTTACCGGAATTCCTGCGTCGATTGCTGGTTTTAAGCGACTAACTACTTGCTTTTTTGTAAGTACACAACCACCGCATTGAATCACAATTGCATACTCCTTAATATCTCGTGGCAATTTATTCAATCCCGATACCATATCATATTCAAGTTTTTTTCCAGTATACTTCGAAAGCCAACGAGGTATTTTAACTCTGCCTATATCATCGCAAGACACATGATGAGTACACGATTCTAAAATTAGAACTCTATCACCATCTTTCAGATCTGCAATTTTGGGAGTTCCCTTTAAATAATTATCAAAATCGCCTTTATAGCGGGCTAAAACAACACTAAAACCTGTTAATGGAATATCTTTAGGTATAGATGCATCTGCTTTAAGAAAAATCTGACTATCTGTTACAACTAAAACAGGCTTTGGATTCATTTTGGCAATGTATTCATCCACTTCACGTTCCTTAACTACAACTACCACTCCGTCGTTATCCAACACATCACGTATTACTTGTACTTGTGGCAGTATCAATCGTCCTTCTGGAGCTTCAATGTCAATTGGAGTAATTAACAAAACAGTATCACCATAAGAAATCAAATCGCCAACCAAAGTATCTGCCTTGTATGCTGATTCTGGAATATTACTTTTAATTACATCTATAAGTTCCTGAATATTCACAGGATTAATATTTGAGAAACTAATAATATTATTAATTCCATTATCAGAAAGTTGCTTTAAGAACTCAGTAGAAAGCGAACTAACGTCAATCTTATTATAGATTACAACAAAAGGAATATTAAAATTATTAAATTGGTCTATCAGTGATTGTTCAAAAGAATCGAATTTGTTTTCAGCTAAAATTAGTAATGCTAAATCAATTTGAGCAATGGTTTGAAAGGTTTTTTGAATTCTTTTCTCTCCTAATTCACCAATATCATCAATGCCAGCAGTATCAATTAAAACCACAGGGCCAATACCATGAATTTCTATCGATTTTTTTACTGGATCAGTAGTTGTGCCAGCATAATCAGAAACAATTGCTATTTCCTGACCAGTAATATTATTTATGAGCGAACTTTTGCCATTATTTCTTCTACCATAAATACCAATATGAGGTTTTGATTCTTTTCCTTTAGAATTCATGTTTTACAAATTAAGACATTAAAGACTTAAATACTATTGTTATTTAATTAACAAATATATGTAAAATATCATCAAATAGAAAGGATGATGAATCAATTTCAAAAAATATTTTTTTATTTAAGCATTTAAAGTCCTTTTTATTTTTTTTAGTGACAAGCACAACAACCATTACATGGATTAGAAGCAGTGGAATTGGTTTTTCCGAGTTTAGGTTCTATATACTCACCCACTTCATTATTACATTCAGGGCATTTTGCTACATAACGAGCACATGGACCATAAATAGCATTATTATACTCTTGTTTTTCGCCTTCAGAATCGAAAATCATATCACAATTATTGCATTTAAACTTTTTCATAACTTACTTTGAATTATTTCTTCTATTTGAAATTTCAGTTAATTCTTTAATAAAAGCTGCTTTTTGATTGATATCAATAGATTTAAGGTAAATAATTTTTTTTCTCCATGTTTTGCAATAAACAATAACAAATCGACCTTTAAAGCTATTAACCTCTCTAATATGAACCTTAAGTATTTTCTTTAATAAAAAAGGGGATTCTCTTATTATGATATGATTTGACGTTATTATTGCAAAAGGAATTGTGAATTCAAGAAATGCAAAAAAAAGCAGACAAGAAAAAACAAAATACTGAGCTAACCTTATTTTAATATTATCAATATAAAAAGAATGAAAAACCAGTGTTAGCCCAATAATAAAGGCTAAAATCAACAATGTCTTTCCCAGTTGTTTATTTCGTTTAAAAACTTTTATTTTTGCCATATTCAAAAATAATGAGTTGGCGCAATTAACACCAACTCATCATTAATTTATTAAAAGAAATAAAAAATTATTTGTTTTTTTGAGCAAATTCTCTTCCTGCTCTTAATGCTTTTAAATTTACTTCAACAACTTCATCACCCTTACGACCAAAAAGAGTGTGAATAGCATCTTCTAATTTTTCAAAAGGCATTTCAATAAATGGAGAAGCAGCACCTAAAATAACCATATTTGCTGATCTAGGAGAACCCAAATCTTTAGCAATTTGATCGGCATCAATAATAATATTGTTTTTTAATTTTTTAATTTCGGTCATTACCGATTCTGTAGTTGGGTAATTAGGAATATTAATAAAAGGAGCAGCATTTGTTACCAACCAACCATTTTGTGATAAGTAAGGTAAATAACGCAAAGCTTCCATTGGTTCAACCGAAATAATCATATCTGCTTTTCCGTGAGGAATAAGATCAGAAGCTATCTCTTTATCAGAGATACGAAGATTTGATTGAACATCACCACCTCTTTGGCTCATACCATGAACCTCTGCTTGCTTAAGATAAAGATCTGAACTTAATGCTGCAGAACCAATAATTGCGGCTATTGACAAAATCCCTTGTCCGCCAACACCAGCTAATATTACATCTATTTTCATATTATTTTTTTCTTAAATTATTATTTTATTTGAGAGCAATCGAGGCTTTAAATTAATTTTTAGCTTTGAATTTTGCTCTCATTTTCTTGTTAAGAGTTTGAATACATTCTCTACGTGGAATAATAACAGAAACACCGTTATATTCAAGTTCTTCTTTAACAATTCTCAAATTCTCTTCATGTTGATTTCTAAGTGGTTTGATAACACGAATATGTTCTTTTTCAACACCTAAACCTTCACAAATTGCTTCAACTCTACCCTCAGCGTTTGAAGTCTGACCACCGGTCATACCAGTTGTAGCATTATCAAGAATAAAAACAGTTATTGGCGACTTATCAACAATTGCGTCAAGTAAAGAAGTCATACCAGAGTGCGTAAATGTTGAATCTCCAATTACACCAACAGATGGAACAAGACCAGCATCGGCAGCACCTTTAGCCATGGTAATAGAAGCACCCATATCAACTGTAGTATAAATAGCATTAAATGGAGGGAAAGCTCCTAAAGTATAACAACCTATATCAGCAAATACTCTACCTTTTCCATAAGGCAACATCGCTTCATTTAAAGCTAAGTATGAATCGATATGAGGACAACCCTTGCATAATGCAGGAGGTCTTGGAGCTACGATTGAAGGAACAGGAAGACCAATTGGAGCGTCCATTCCTAAAGCTTTAGCAACTAAACTAGGATTTAATTCACCATCGCGAGGTAAAACACCATTTAATCTGCCTTTAATTTTCAAATTTTTCGACAAATAACCTTTTAACATTTCTTCAACCAATGGCTGACCTTCTTCAAGAACAAGAACTACATCACATTCGTTAAACATTTTTTCTACCATTTTACGTGGCATCGGATATTGGCTAATTTTCAAAACAGGATGTGGCACATTTCTATCTGGATAATTTTCCATTAAATAATTAAATGCTAAACCACAAGCAATGATTCCTAATTTTTTATCAGGAGCATCGATGTATTTATTGAATGGAGAATCATTAGATTCCATTTCAAACTTATCTTGATTTGCTAATAATTTCTTATAGTTTCTTCTTGCATTTGAAGGCAATAAAATAAACTGAGAAGAATCTTCAGGTAAGTTCAAATCGTTTTCTTTTCTAACTTCAGAACGAACAACTCCCGATCTTGAATGAGCCAAACGAGTTGTCAATCTTAACATTACAGGAATTTTGTACTTTTCTGATAAATTAAACCCATAATGAACCATATCATACGATTCTTGCTGATTAGATGGCTCTAATACAGGAATTAAAGCAAATTTACCATAAAACCTCGAATCTTGTTCATCTTGTGATGAATGCATAGATGGATCATCTGCTGCTACTACTAATAAACCACCATTTGCTCCAGTTATTCCTGAATTAACAAAAGGATCTGCTGCAACATTCAATCCAACATGTTTCATACATGTCATAGTTCTTTTTCCAGCATACGACATTCCTAAAGCACCTTCATAAGCCGTTTTTTCATTTGTAGACCAAGTACAATGAATATTTTTAGCTTTTGCTTCTTTCGAATGTTGAATATACTCAGTAATTTCTGTAGACGGTGTTCCAGGATATGCATATACCCCTGACATTCCAGCATCTAATGCACCTTGTGCAATTGCTTCATCTCCTAGTAATAATAATTTCTGCATCTCTATATTTTATTTGTTAGTATCAAATGATAATTCTTTATACCACAAATCTATTAAAAAAAAAAACTAGTGTAATAATTTATTAGTTAAAAGTTGTTGAAAAACGTACTAAATCCTTTTAGTTTTTCTTTGATTTCATCTGTGCTAAAAATAATCCGATAAGAATCACAGTGATACCAAGCACTTTTTTAACAGTAAACTGTTCGTTTACTATAAAATAGGAAAAAATTGCGGTAAAAATTGGAATAATATTAGTAAAAACGTTGGCTTTAGCCATTCCAATTTCACGAATAACAATAGTATAAAGAATAAATGCAAGTGATGAGCCGAACAAAGCCAGATAAAATAAACTAACAATTGCATTTTGAGTAAAAACTAATTCTTTTATTGAAGTAAAATCAAAAAGAAAAAAGAGTGGCAAAAAATAAAATATTCCAATTGTATTCTGAAAAGCAACAATAGTCATAGGAGTATATTTTACAGATAACTTTTTTAAATATATTCCATAAAACATAGTTGAAGCAACCGCTAAAAAAAGAAACGCCAAGCCCTTTAAAGGAGCAACAAGCGTAAAATCTGATTTCACTGTTAGAATAATCAATCCAACTGTTGAGATAGCAATGCCTAAAATATTTTTAGAGGTTATCCTCTCTTTAAAAACATAAAATCCGAAAATTGGAGCAAAAAGTGGGATAGTAGATATAATAATTGAGGCCATTGCAGGCGAGGTCATTTGAATACCATAACTTTCCCCAATGAAATAAAAAAAAGGTTCAAATGATGCTAAAAGCAAAAATGAAGTATAATCTTCCCTTTTTATTCTTTCATATTTATTAATTATTAACAAAACACTAAAAAGAACAATCGAAGATAAAAACAAGCGAATTAGTACAATTGTAATTGGTTTGAAATTTAGTTCAAAAAGTAAATCGTAACACACAAATGTTAAGCTCCAAAAAATCATAGCAAATATTGCATACAGATATACTTTTACCAGCTTCTTATCTCCCATTACGTTCTAAATATTATATTATTCTGCAAATATAGAAACTAAAATTTAACATTTTTTTAGTTTTCTCATCATTTTTTTGATTTTTCAACAAGTTTGGCAGATAAATTGATAAACAACAAAATCTTAAAATTTGCTTTTATCATGAATATAGAATTACTATATTTGTTAACTCAAAAATTGTTAGCTATGAAAAAACTGATCAAGAAACTTAGCGTATTGATGATAATTTCATCATTACTAATTCTTTCTTCTTGTGTAAAAGATAAAGAAGAAACACCAACAAAAACTAGAATGGAAGGCGTCTGGGAAGTTACTCAAGCATATAACGAAAATGGAGCATCAATTCTTGATAGTATTAAATTTCCAATAGCAGCATTTCATTTAAGCAGCGATGGCACAATTATTTCTACTGCCGGTCCTATGATGATGTATGTTGTATATGGTGGAAATAAATACACACAAATAGCTTCGAAAATTGATGCAGTTTTCAATTATGCTAATTTAGACTTTAATGGTGGTGAATTTTTTGTTGCTGGTGGAGTTGCCCCAAGATTTACATTGGAAATGAAGCTTGAAGGTTTACCTGGACAAAAGACAATAAAAGAATTGCTTTCAATTATTGGGATTGATCAAAGCTTCTTGGAGTTTGTTGTATATCATAAATTTATGGATGTAAAAGTATCTTTTGACGAAACAGTAGCTGAAGGCGCACCTGAAATTATGACTTGGGAAATTGACAATACAACTAAGGCAGTATACAATAAAAAGGATCAATATGGCAATTTAGTACTTTGGAATGGTTGGCCAGTAACAAATTTTTCAAAATGCAGATTTGTATTAACTAAAAGAACAAAAGACTTAAAAACAATTGTTCAAGAAAATGTTAAACCTTAATGAAAATATATTATGACACAAAAAAGCTTCGAAAACGAAGCTTTTTTTTATTTTCTAAACCTAGCAAAAACTCCTAAAGGCAATGCTTTATTAAATTTATCATTTAGCTGCAATTCACCATATTCAATATTTTCTTTCTGATTAAAGAAAGTTGACACTAAGTTTTTTGCAACAGTTGATGAAAAGCCCATTGAATACAAATTCAATATTAAAAAAGAATTGTTGTCGGATAAAAGATCATTACAACAACTTAATAATTCGGGCAAATTTTCTTCTAATATCCATTTTTCACCATCTGGTCCTCGTCCATAAGCAGGAGGATCGAGAATTATACCATTGTATTTTTTCTCGCGCTTTACTTCTCTTTTTACATATTTCAAGGCGTCTTCAATAATCCAACGAATATCTTTTAGTGATGAAGCCTCCATATTTTCTTTTGACCATGTGATAACCTGCTTCACTGAATCTACATGCGACACATCAGCGCCTGCTACTTTAGCAGCCAAAGATGCTCCGCCTGTATATGCGAACAAATTCAGCACTTTTGCATCATTTGATTTCAATGATTTAATTGAAGAATAGATAAATTCCCAGTTTGAAGCTTGTTCAGGGAAAACGCCGATATGACCAAATGAAGTTAAACCTAACCTAAACTTAATTAAGTTTTCGCCTAATTTATAGTTAACAAACCATTGCTCCTTAGTTCCTTTACCTAATTGCCACTGCCCTTTATCGCCAAATTCTATATTTTGGCTGTCTTTTCCTTTTTTTCTAGTATATTTTGCGTTGCTCAGATTGCTCCACTCACCTTCTGCTAAAGATTTTTTCCATATTGCCTGAGGTTCTGGGCGGGTTAATATCTGAGAACCAAAACGCTCTAATTTTTCAAAATTACCCGAATCAATCAATTCGTAATCTTTCCAGTTTTCAGGGGATAACAGCTGCATATCGTTCTTGTTAAAAAAAACACCCCATCAACGGGGTGTTAAAAAAATAAAAAAAATAAAAAAATATTTTAAATGCTATTTATCAACTTCATTTTTGAATTCAATTCTTCAATCTGTTTTTTAGCCTGTTCAATTTTTTCAAGATATTGATTTCTTAATGTCTCAGAGCTTTTTGATTTAGAAAGGAATCCAATATTATTTTCCCAAATTGCTATATCACTTTTCAAAGTTGCCATTTTATTGGTTATAAAGCGCTTTTCTTGGCTCATTTGTTTTGAACCATCTGAATTATCTTTATAAGATTCGATTTTTGATTTGTAATTATAGCTTTGTTTTTCGGAATTACTAATTTTCAAGTTTTCAAAATGCTTATCAATTGCAGCTTTGAATTGTTTATACAATCTATCTTTATCTTTTAATGGCACATGACCAATTTCCATCCATTGACGTTGGAAATCTTTAAGTATATTAAGATTGTCGCCACTGTTGTCGTTAAAAACAAAATTCTCAACCTTATCAACCAATTCTTTCTTTAAATTAAGGTTAATTGTTTGCTGATCGCCTACAGAAGAAAAATGAGTAGATTTTGCATTGAAAAAAGCATCACAAGCAGCTCTAAAACGCTTCCATATTTTATCAGAATATTTTGGTGGAACAGCACCAATCTTCTTCCATTCATCTTGCAGACGGAGGAAATCAGTTGTCCCTTGTTTCCAATCTGTTGTATTTTGCATCGATTCTGCATTAATACAAAGCTCTAGTTTCTTATTTAAATTATCGGTGCGTTCAGATTTAATATCTTTATAAAAATCAGTTCTTAAATCAAAAAACTTATCATTAGCAACTTTGAATCTTCTCCAAATTTCATCATTATCTTTTTTTGGTGCAAAACCAATAGTTTTCCACTCTTTTTGAATTTCAGAAATTTCTTTCGCTTTATCTTCAAAATCCTTTGTCGACTCAAAAGCTAATTCAATTATTTGCTCTACCTTTTCGCATAAAGCTGTTTTTTTAACTAAATTTTCTTCTCTTTCAACTTGCTGTTTGTCGTAAAAATCTTTTCTTCTTTCATTTAGCTGATCCGAAACGGTTTTAAAGCGTTCCCATATATCATCTTTTTTATCAGAAGGCACTGGTCCTATTTCTTTCCATCTTAAATGATAATCTTGAAGTTTCTGGAACGATTTATTTACAGAAGTTTCAATCAACAGCTCTTCTGCTTTTTCGCACAACTCAATTTTAAGTTCAAGATTTTTTCTCATATCAAGGTCTTTCATTTCGTTATTAAGTTTAACGAAATCAAAAAACAATTCAACATGATGATGATAGTTTTGCAATAGGTTATTTAAATCTTTTGGAGGAACCGGACCTGTTGAACTCCATTTATCTTGTAATAGGCGAAATTCGTCATACGTTTTTTTAAGAGTTTCCTCGCTGCTAATTAGTTTTTTAATTTCGTCAAGAATTTCCATCTTGATTTTCAAATTAGCTTGACGGTCATTTTCTAATAGAGCGTCTTTATCCTTTTTAAGTTGCTTATATTTATTGAAAGTAGCATTAAAATCAGCATCTATCTCATCAAAAAGTGGTTCAAATGCAATTTCTTCGCCACCACCCGAAATAAAATCTGCTAATGCTAGCTTGTTTTCATCACTTTTAATTCTGGTATATGCCAAACGAACCATGCTAACTCTTTTCTTGATAGCATTAACATCATCAGATTCAAGCAATTTACCTAATTCTTCAGTCAATTCAACCTTCGACATTTTCGACATTTTCTCTTCAAGTTCTAGCATCGCAGCATCGTTATCGTCGATTTCAGCTATTACTTGTTTGGTATCAACCAATTCTTCATTGGCAATGTCAGTTGGCTCTTCAATTTGAGCTAATTGGTCTGTTAATTCGATTTCTTCTGTAGTGTAATCAACAATTGATTGAGTAGTTTCAGCAGTATCTTCAATAACAGTAGAACTTTGTTCCTGAACAGAATCTAATTCGTCAGAAATCAGTTTAATAGAATTGTTTTCCATGTTTTCCATTACTTGAATTTATTTGATTCAAAAAAAAATGTTCGCAAAAATAACAATATTTTTTAATAAAACGCTCTAAAACTAGATAAATTAAGCCCTGAAATTATTAAAAACATTGCTATTTGTAAAAAGCAAAAACTAAATAATTATTTAACACAAATCAACAATAACACAATGTTTTAAATATCAATTATATAGACTTAAAAAAATCAATCTGTTACTTTTTCATTAAACATTATATAACCAAAGTTAAATAATAGCGAGTGCGATTTGTAGTTGTTATCATACAAATTAAAGCTAATACTCACTGGACCAAGCGGCGTATGATAAACAGCAGCCATACTTGCAATCCAATGACGAGTATTAAATGCCTTGCCAAAATATGCATTATTTAAATTATCGCGTAATATTTCTTTATATGGCTGAAAGCAATAACCTTCGAGACGCAAATTAAATTTTTGATTTAATAACCAAATTGCTTTAAAGCCAACTGATGCATAATTAAATGATCTGAATTTCTCGAGAAACATTGTTTTACTATCAGGAGTTGGAATAAAAGATGGCGCTTGCAATAGAGTTGCAGTATAATTATTGAATTTATTTTGAAGTGAAAAAACTTCTTCTGTAAAAAAGCCAAATTTCACTTTTCGCATTTGCTTAAAATAATTATCATATACGAATTTAAAAACATATCGAGTGTGATTATATCGTTCTTCAGCATTCAGCAATGAAGTCGAACCAGGCTGATTCAACTCTTTTCCTACCAAGTACTTAAGAGATGCCTTTAGATAGGTTCCTGAATTTGCATATTGTTTTCTATTTAACGTATTACGTTCGAAGAAAAAATATGCAGTAGCAAATGTAAACTTCGTTTTATCGGTTGTATCTTCTTTTGCAAAATTATTGTTATGATAGTATTCATCCAAATTATAACCTTGTGCAAAACCACCAACAAATTTTCCTTTATTTTTAGCTGGAAATCCTAAATTTATAGCTGTGTGCTGTTCGTTTTGAACTAAATAGGAAGGACGAACATTTTGAAAAAATGCCCCACTACTTTTAAAATAATCCCATCGGTTTAAGGTAAAATCGGCTTCAAGATAGAATGGCAATTTATATGGAAAATCTATACGTGTTTTCAACTGCGACGACATATAAAACTTGCTAAAGTATACGTTCCCAAACAAACTTAACGACCTATCGTTAAAGGCCTTATACTGCATTCCAACATAAGCCTGACTGCTTGCACTTGACGACATATTACCACCTATTTCAGCCATAAATTTTTTATCACGTTCTACGTCAAGATATAAATCGAAATAATGAGTATCAGAATTATACTCTACTCGTGGATATATACTTGCTATTTTATCATCGGCAATAATTTTCAAGTATTCAATTTTTAAATCATCAAATGATACAACGTCGGCTTTTTTAGTTAATAACTTATACACATATTTTGATTGACGCGGAGTTAATCCTTTGATATAAATATTATCAATTAATAATCGAGGCAATTTATTGTTATAATCAAATCTTTTCTTTGCTAATTCAATCCTATCAACTCTTCTATTAATTTTTTGTTTAATAAGTTCAATATTTTCAATTGTAGTATTATAGCCAATATCAATCATTTCTTTAGAACGCTCAAAATTTAATATTGAAACATCTTGAACTTTTGGTTTCAACAAAACACCGCTATCAATAATAATATCAAAATTTGTTCTTGAAACAATCATATTTTCAATTTGCGTCATTATATCGTTAGGGTCGGGAGGGTCGAAATTTGTAACAACCTGACTACCAATTATAACATCGGGCTTAAACTGTTCTAACATCACGTCGGCAGGAAAGTTATTATAAATACCGCCATCAAACATTAATTTATTGTCTATTAAAATGGGTTTAAAAACCAAAGGGATTGTCATAGATGCTCTAACCATTTGTGCCAAGGAGGCTTTTTGAGGCACATAAACCTTTCCAGCTTCAATATCAGATGCTACACAACGAAAAGGAATAAATAAACTATCAAAATTGCTTTTGGCTAAAGCATTTGAACGAGAAAAAATTTCAATAAATGCCAAATCCATTTGCACCGGCGATATTAAGTTGGTTGGCAATGAAGCTTGAAAAATAGAATCCCATCTAAATTTCATCGAAACCCAA
The DNA here is from genome assembly GCA_037139195.1 of Bacteroidota bacterium. Taxonomy (GTDB): domain Bacteria; phylum Bacteroidota; class Bacteroidia; order Bacteroidales; family JAHJDW01; genus JBAXGW01. The sequence continues at coordinate 34,465 of JBAXGW010000005.1, read as the reverse complement.
GAAGGATCTACAGAAGGCTGTTTAAAAAAATAATAGTATTTTTCGGGAATTTTCCCATTCGACCAATATTTAAAATCCTCAGATGTTACAATTTGCTCCATCATTTCAGGCGAATAGCCTGAAGCATATAATGCTCCAACAATTGCACCCATTGATGTACCTGTAATATAATCGATAGGAATATTGTTTTCTTCAAGTGCTTTAATAACACCAATATGAGCCAAACCCCTTGCACCTCCTCCACTTAAAACTAATCCTACTTTTTGAGCAGGAACATTTAATGCAAAAAACAATAGCATGAAAGTAATTACAAAACCATTTTGAATAGTTCTCATAAGCGATTTTATTTTAGAGGAGAATCAGCTTCTTTAGCCATGCTATTATATACCATTTTTGTTAGCAATGTTGGAACAAACTTTTTAAACAAAACAACTAATTTTCCTTCAAGCGTAAGTATCAGAGTTGGTTTCCGTTTTTTAATTGCTTTTACAATTGACTTTGCAACTTCTTCGGAACTCATCATTTTACCTTCATCACGAGGAGAATCACCTTGCTGCGAACCGTCTTTTACTAAAGCAGTATTTCGGATATTTGAAGCTGTAAATCCTGGACATGCTATAAGAACATGAAGTCCTTTCTTTAAATTTTCAGTTCTTAGTACTTCTAGAAAACCTTGCATAGCAAACTTAGATGCAGAATAGCCAGTTCTAGCAGGCAAACCAACATAACCAGCAATAGAAGAAACACCGACAACACTTCCTTTTGATTTTAAAATATAAGGCAAAGCGTACTTTGTGGAATAAACAGTGCCCCAAAAATTTGTATCCATTAATTTGTGAATTACGCTTAAATCAACATCTTCGAATATGGCTCGCATAGAAATACCTGCGTTATTTATAAGAATATCAATTCCTCCAAAACGTTCTACTGCCTGTTTTATCATGCTTTTACAATCATCCTCTATACTAACATCAGCTTTTACTGCCAACACTTCTATGTTTTTTCCCTCTAACTCTTTTTTTATTTCTTCTAACTTTTCAATTGAGCGAGCAGCAATGACAATTTTAGCATTTTCTAGAGCAAACTGCTTCGTAAGAGCTAAGCCTATTCCTGAGGAAGCCCCTGTAATGACAACAACTTTTGAATTCATATAAGTAACTTTTTACGACTATGCAATATTACTATTTTTTCACAAATAGACATATAATTTTCAAGTTTAATTACAAACATCTGAAATTCAAATAAAAACATAAATCCAACAAATTTTAAGAAAGTATTTGTTAATTTTGCAGAAAAAAATATTCACTTATAGAACACTGATTATAAGACCATAGCAAAATAATTACATAAAATTTTTATATTTATTTTGGAATTTAAAAAATAACTACTAATTTTGCACCTCGTTAATCAAGGATGATTCCGTAGCTCAGCTGGTAGAGCATTACACTTTTAATGTAGGGGTCCTGGGTTCGAATCCCAGCGGGATCACAAAATGGAGAGAACTGAAAAATAATTTCGGTTCTCTCCTTTTGATTTTAAAGAGTTTACGCCATTTCCTGAGATTGAAGAAAAACGCTTTTATTCCCACTTTATCTTCAAAAACTTCGCACTCACTTCGCACCTCACTTCACACCGCTTCGCACCAAAATTTAAACCTATGTTACTAAACAGCAGAGCATACATATTTATCAGGACATTAAAGAAGAAAGATATCAGCTACATCGTTTATCTTCGAGTTGTTTTTGATTCAGTAAAAAAAGATTACAGTCTTGGCATCAAAATTCCAGACCCAACTAAATTTGATTCACAGAAAAATCTAATAAAGGGCGGCGCTGAAGTACTGAAAACCAATATCCTTATTCAGCAAATGCTAAATAAAGCAAATACTATTTTGCATGAATCAGATTTATCTGGCGAAAAAATCACTGCATTAAAATTTGAATCGCTTTTTAAAGAAAATGGAATTAACAAGGATTCCTTTGTTACGTTTGCAAATGCTGAAATTGAATTTATGCGTGGTCAAATTACTGAAGGATATCATAGACAGCTTAAATCTGAGATTTCTAAACTCCTGAAATATAAAAAAGAATTACTTTTCAGTGAAATCTCTTTTGATTTCCTAAGACAATATGAGAAATACATGGTTACTGACTTAAAGAATAACCTTAATACAGTAGGCAAAACCATGAAAAAAATCAAAACACTTATTGGAATTGCTGTTCGCAAAGAAAAAATGGACCGCTCACCTTTCGCTGATTACAAAATAAAATCGGAACCAACTAATAGAAATTTCCTAACTATTGACGAACTCAACACTCTTAATAAGTTATTCAACAAAAAACATTTACCCAATTACCTTCAAAATGTTTTGCAATATTTTCTTTTTTCTTGTTACTGTGGACTTAGATATACAGATATTTTACAATTAAAATACGAAGACATCCAGTTGAACCAGGGAGAATACTTTCTTGCTATTGAACAACACAAAACAAAAGACCGCGTTTATATTCCAATGAAAAACAGAGCATTGCAATTAATCGGAGAAATGAAAGGAAATACTGGAAAGATTTTTAAGGTAAATACCAACCAAGTTACAAATCGATTTTTAAAGGAGATAATAAATCTAGCGGTGATAAATAAAGAAATAAGTTTTCATTGTGCTCGCCATACTTTTGCAACAGTGGCGCTATCAATTGGCATCGATATAAAAACAATCAGTTCACTTCTTGGTCATACCGACCTGAAAACCACGCAGATATATGCAAAAGTTTTAATGAGTAGCAAGTCAACGGCAATGGATAAATTTAATGATATTTAAATTTTAGCTAACTCAATTTCGGAAATTCCTATTTTATTATAAGTCAGTGTTGTTTCAATAGATTTAAGCACATACTTCGCACCATTTATTCTATACTTTAGCGCGAAGTCAATACTATTGTACTCCACTGGCGATAGGTATTTCTGCATTTTAAAACTGCGGCATATATTCATTAACCAGTACAAATATTTCTTGAAAAAATTATTATATCTACCTCTATTTCCATATAAATCTAATGAATAATTTGCCCCAGCTACCACCGAAAATTTTGCTTTGAATACATCGTAAGATGCAAATGGGTAACTAAAACCGCCAATATCTGTTTGAATTCCTCTATAAAAGAGCAAACGAATATTTGTATCATCGCTTTTTATATAATTTCCAGTTGAATTTACATAATCAGCTTGAACTTTCATTATTGGAATATACCAAAACGCAGCCTTTCCATAAACCTTGCTTAAAATCAAATCCTCTGCCCCTCCGTTGCCCAAAGAAGTAGTCGAGGGCGTTACGACAGTATTTGATATTTTCGTATTCTCAGCAACCCCTATGCCTATATTATAATCAAATATCGGCAATCGCAAAAAAGTATTTAAATAAACGCCATTTGCAAATGTTCGATAAATATAGCCCGACAAGTCCTCAACATAATAAACACCAAGTTCATCGGCAGCGTTAATTAAATTTAAATCAGATTCAGTGGCTACAATTCCCTTAACTCGCATGTTTTTTATTTGCTCAATTTGCTCCGACTTAAAAGCATCTTTATCATCTTGATTCACATCTATTGTATAATTCTGAATTGGCTCAATTATTTCGTAAAACGAAATTATATTCTCGCTAAATTCAACATAAGAATCATCGCTGAAGATATCATCAAATTTCAATATTGAAATTTCATTGCCTTTTACAAATACCCATCCACAAAAATAAGCTGCTATATTATTAAGAAACTCCATCACTGTTATATCTGGAAGATATCGCCCAGGCTTTAACTCATAACTAAAAAGCGCTCCATTATTATTTGCGGTATAATCGGCATTATGCAAAACAACTAAACGCCTCAACTCATCATCTTCGCTGATGAAATTCCGTTTCATTACAAATCCAAAGTGATTTGCAATTTCTTCAATAATATAGGTTACAAAAAAAGATGGATTAAATGGCAATCTGCGATTAGAATTATGATGTTTATTATACTGATAATCAGTTGCTCCATCTTTTTTCATGTAATTGACTATATTTCCTATATATGTCTCAAAATCAGACGGGTCGGAATCGGTACTTATACAAATACTTTGCTCTTGAAAAGCATCTCCCTCAAAATAATTATCGTTGATAAATGGAAACACCTGATACGGTATTGCTGGATAAATTGCATTTGCATATATCCCCGACAAGAATTTGCTTTTGTAAAAGGCAAAAGGTGTTTCTCCAAATGGAATTTGCTCGGTATAAGTATAAATATCAGATGACAGACTTGTATTTTGAGCTTTATTATTCACAAAACCCTTGTCAAATCCACAGGACACCTCAAAATATTCTTCATAAATGAATTTAACAAGCATTATTCCATTTAAAATAGATTCGCCACTAAATTGTATGCTACATAGCAATTTAGGACTTTCAAAAATTCGATTATTTCTGTTTGTTCTAGGCAATTTGAAATTATATGCAAAACTGCCATCATATTGAAAAAATATGGGCGATTTCTTTATAATTGTAATTGATATATCCTCTGTAATATCAATATAATTATCATTTACAGCAATTTGTAGCATAATATCAGTCGGTTAAATGCAATTGCAATAAATTATATTCTTCCAAATAAATGTGAAACGTAGAATCTTCTTCGCCAATATTAGCCATAATTATTAATAATTTTGCCAAATGTTTTCTTCTTGTCGAATTGTCTAATGATAAAAATTGATCTAATGTCATGTTTTTTTTGTTTTAATATTACTGTGAAATATCTCCAATATTTTTCAATGTTCTATCTGTAAAATGCCGTTTACCAATTGTGGCTCCTTCGTGCCAATACATAGCTGAATTCCAAAAGCCAACTCGCTGTATATTTCCACCCCAATAATAGTTTGGAGAGGTTGAGCCATCTGAACCCACATAAAAATCATTATTTACCGATATATTTTCAGTATTAGACAGGTCGCTAATTACCAAAACTCCATTTAGCCATACTTTCAATTTTCCTGATTTCCTTACACACAAAAAGTGAAACCATGTTTCAAATGCCAAAGGCGAAGCAATTGTATATACTTCGCTTTTCACATAAAGCCATAAATAAGGCGTTGCTGTTACAACTTCTAGCGTTATTCCACTTGTGAAGTCGAATCCAAATACATCTTGATAACTATAATTATAACTGTATGGAGTTCTGAAAACAGCCTCTGCCGTAAAGTCTTTTGTGCCAATTAAAGTTAAAGGGTTAATGTGTCCAACAGTTCCAAATGTACCAACTACAGAAAGCGTTGTTTCTGCTATTGTAACAGTTGTATAAGATCCATAAGAACTTGAAACAACAATATAATTTCCATTATTATTGCTAGCACCTTTTATTGTAATCTTTTTACCTGGTACAAAATAGGTTGTCAAATCTGTATTTACCCTAAATTGGTTATTTGCCAATATTGAAACAATTGTTGCATTTATATCTCTATAAAACTTGCAATAATTATTTGAACTGCTATACAATGCAGATTGCGAACCCCATAATTTATTTGCCGAATCGAGTACTGGAGGTGTTGGCTTAAACATCCCATCAACAAAACCCCTTGCTCTATTACCTTTAATAACGACATCGCCTGTTTGAACTTCAAACAAATAAATACAATGCGAATTGTTTTTAATCAATCCTTTTGACCCTATCATAATTTATTCTAAAACAAAGGTTAAACATGCCGTTAAATCTAATGCAACTCCATTAGTTCCTGCTGTACTAACGCCAATTTCAATAATATCATTAAAATTCACATCGTAATTTCCAGCTATATCCACACCGCTATTATACCACATTGCAGCATTGCTTATTGCAACGCCAACAGTCAGCACTGGATTAGCTCCAATAAAAGCATTTACAATAGGTTTTGTTATACCTGTTTCTGCTGTAATATTTACTGCATCGAGCTGAACAATATGAGCTTTTGGCAAATTCCACTTAAAATATGCTCCATTATCGTCTTTATTAAGAGAACTCGTTATATTATCAGCATAAGCCCCATTTATAAATATTGTTTCTTGTCTAATTTGCGAAAACAAGCCATAATTCATTTCTTGAATTGATGCCGTTAAAGGATAACCTAAAATTGTTATAATACCCGAAATATAACTTTTAACAATTCCATAACGATAAGTTGCTATGCCATTTACTTTGTATTTTAGCGGTCTGCCAGCAGCATAAACAGCTTGATTAACTGAATTGTCTACAACAGAAAATGTTGATAATGAAATCCAAACCACAGGATTAATAGTCCAAATAGATGCACTGGAAACAACCGAAGGCGTCACCCATGAAACTTGACCACTCCCATTTGTTTCTATAATCTGACCAGCTATTCCATCCAAATCAGGAAATTTATATTGCCCATAAACTTGTAATCCTGAATACAAAATCAATGCAGTGGCTTCAACTTCACCCGAACCTTTTACCGAAAACTGAATAGACCCTGCATAATTTTTAATCTGAAATATTGTTGCCAAATTATTTGCATTACCATTTCTCAAGCCAAAAGCTCCAGTAATAGCATTTGTTAATATTTGAACATCGCTTGAATTATCATAGATAGATTGTGCGTTAATTAGCGCTGCTCCTGTTTGTCCATTTACACTAGAAACCAGTCCTGTTGCACCTGAATTCACCCATGCATTTGTATTTGAATCCCATATCCAAACAGTATCTGTACTTCCAACAATTGCCCTCCATCCATCATCGCCAGTTAAAAATGCCGATTGCAATGCTATTGGTGTAGCAAAAAAACCTTTATCTACCAAAATTGCATTTTGCAAATTTGAAATATTAAAACCCTGAAATGCCAATGATTCCTGAACATAGTTCACACTCTCAACGCATTGATTTAATTCATTTGTTATTTCGCTGTTTGCATTTGTCAAAGTATTTATCTTTTCTTCCGATGACACTATTCTTTCATCATATTCGGGCATTGGAACAGAAGTTACAAAATCCCCATCCGAATCAACAGCCCCTATCAGCATAGTGCCATTATCGAAAGTTAAAATTGTGCCTTTCAAACTTTCTGCTGTTGGATATAATTCATGTCGAACGGTATCACCCTGATTTTCACCTACTATGTATAATCCATTTTCATATTTAAGTGTTTGATTCGACAAAACAATTTGATTCCCTGTTTGCAATATGGTTTCGCCAATAACTGTTCCGTTGCAATATGAAGTATAATTATGATCTTCAAGAGCAATCCAAGTGCCTGGACCAATAATAGGAATAATTTTGCCACCCAACAAACTTGAAACTGCCTGCCAAGTAAGCAGCGTTTTTGATTTATCGCCTGCAAATGCTCCACTATTGTATATTGTATCAACTGGAACGCCATTTTTAAGCTGAAAAAGCTCTGTGCTGCCAATTATATCGACCAATATTTCATTTAAATCCGAAGCGGTAATTTGCCTATTTCCATTTGCTTTTATTTTGGCATTTATTTTTGCCAAAACAAGTGTGAAAGCTACTTTCATATACTAAAATCTAAGTTGTAATCATTATTAAAATCGCCGACTGAATTCTGTGGACTGTAAGATGAACCAACATTAATTGTTTCATACTCAATTGTTGCACTGTACAATAAAGCATCATCTTTATGTCGATAAAATTCATTGGATATTATTACAATCGGCATCAAGTTAGCATCTTGCAATTCGTAAACTTCATCACTCAACAAGAGTTCTTGAAGATAATTTATTGTCGATTTATTTTTAAATCCCGAATTTGCTTTTGTTAATTCTGAATTCTTATTCGAAAATTGCTTTTTGTTTCTATACCTTTTCTGAAATTCAATGGGCATAAGCAATTCATAACTTGTTCTTTCGTATTTATTGTTCACCTCTGCCAACCCTGTAAACCGAGCTGTTTCCATAACGCCAAGCGAGTTTCTAAAAAAATAAATCCGTTCTTGCTCATATTCTTTTGAATCTACAACAAATGCTCGCACTTCCGACATAATAAGCTGATTGCTCATTCGTTCAATCCATATATCATAAGATAGAATCACTTTGTTTGGATATGATGATTGAATCAAATTCAATCCAATATTCAATTCTATGCCATTATATTGAACTACCGAAACAGTTTTCAGCGTTTCTGACTCATAAGAATTATCATCAAACTTCGCTCTGCACATCACTTTGTATGTAACAAAATTCTGTGTGGGTTCCGTAACAAGAAAATACAAAAATTCCTGTGTGTACAAGTCCGTCAATTTATTGTTTGGACAGTAATTAAGAAATTGCTTTGTATATGCTAATTTATCCCACCACGAAGAATTTTCGTTTTGCAATTCTAATTCTTTCCAAATTGGAAGTGAGCCGTTCACAATATAAAAATCAGAACTTCGTGTTAATGCTTTTACACTTGGAATATCCCCATAAAATTCCGCATAATTAACAGTGTATTTCCTCAACAAATTCCGCTTAATAGCAATTTCAGAAGCCAATGGCGAAAATGAAAATGTTTTATCAAAAATTTCTGTTAAATCTTCAAATGTCTTTTTGAATTTTTCTTGAATATTAATAACGGCTTTAAGCTCTTTATTTACAGGAAAATATTCTTCTGAAAACAATTCTTCCTCTCCTAATTGTTTTTCTACATTTACTTGCATCATTATCGAGAAATAATCGTTAATAACGGAATCTGTGCCACTTGTTGCAGTGGTTAAAACAAAATCAGTTGTATTTGTAGTAATTCCAATTACAAACTCTACTCCTCTCGATTTTGCAACGAACGTCAAATAATAATTAGGGTATAGATAATATTCAAGAATCAAATAATATTTCGACAAATAATAGTTTGACTTGAAAAACAAAACGATATAATTTCGATATTCTGCAATTGTTTCGCTCACTCCTTTTGGTCGGAATTGAAGCCCTGAATTATCTGGTATGTTTTTACAAATGAATATTTTCGAAACACCTGCAAATGTTAATTTCAACAATTGATTCTCTACCACTCCACCCACAACTTTTATATTCAATTGGTGATTTACACCAACAGTAACATAGTAATTATTGGTCAACAATTGCCACATCACTGAATTACCTATCAAACATACACAAGCTGGAGCTTTATCAACGGATATCATATTACGAAATAAATTGAATTTGTTTTATTTTTAAAGGACAGCGTTTAACCTGCATAATCATTCTGTATCGCTAATTTATCCCGTTCTACTTTTTCTAAATCCGACATCACAACTTTTGCTCTCACTGGTGAACTCAGCGAAACCGATATTTCAGCCAATCTATTATCAATACTCAATAATAGTTTTTGATCGGATGCTTGATTTTTCAAATCATTATATCCTGGCGCTAATATCGCCATTCGTTTTTCTCCTCCACTAAATTCTTTGAATTTCCCTTTTGCATACTGCGGAATACCGTTTTCTCTGGCTGCATAAATTGCCTGAATTGCTTCTGGAAAATTTATCATTAATCGTTGCAAAGTAGGATTATCGATAATCAACTCGGGCTTTTCGCCAACAAGAATTGCTGGATTTTCAACCATACCCGTTTTGGCATTGTTTATTAAATTTGATTTATACGTTTTTCCATCATCTTTACCAATGGCTGGGTATTTACCTTCAGAAAACTGAGGCATTGGCGTTGACAAAATCACGGCTTCCTGTGCTGCCGTGGTTACAGCAGCAGCAGCAATTGCTAATGCCGAAGCAACGCCATAATCTGCTTTCGGCATGGTTGCCAAAATATTAGTAATTGCCAAAGCTCCATTTATCAAGGTTTGCAAGGCAGCCGCTTCTTGTTGCGACTTCCATTGTTTTTTCTTTAAAGCAGCTTCTTTTGCAGCGTATTTATTATTTATAGCGTTCTTTTGCGATTCCGTCAAATTCTTTTGCGACAGTTCTTTTTGCTTTTGTCGCTCCAATATTGACATTTCATTTTCAAAATCTGCTGCTCTTCTATTATTATGAATAGTGAAAATAGTATCTGAAATAGTTTGTGCTGTATCTACAGAAAACTTTTTTATTGCAAGTTGATTTTTTTGATGGGCTTCAAATTCAAGAGCATCTTGCTTTTTCTTGTTTTCTACATAATCAACGCCTACTAATTTTTCTTCTTTTGGCTTTGACTCAATGAAAGTTACTTCCTTACTTTTCATTTTGGTTAATGGTGGCAAATTTGCCAATTCCTTTTCCCAAAACAATTTATCTTTCAATGCTTGAATTTGGTCATCAACAACTTTCTTTTCTGTAATTGCATTTACAAGTTTTACCGAGGTTTGCTCAGCTGCCAAATCATTTGTTGCAACTTGGTCTTGAAGTAACTTTGTGTATTCTTCTATTTTCTTACCTAATAATTCATAAGCCCTTATTGCTTCTTTTTTATTTTTCAACTCTTTTGCAGCCGATTCATTGGCTGCAATTTCTTCGGACTTCAACACCACTGGCTCAACTGGATTTTCTATTGAAGAATCGGCTATGGATTTATTAATAACTTCAAGCTCCTTTTCATAAACCTTTTGCATTTTAATTGACTCGTCAATAGCCGCTTTTTTATTGGCTAATATGACTTCATTAAATCGCTTTTGCAATGCTTCTTGATGAACCAATCCAATACCAAATGTATTTGTAAATTTTTCCCAATATGTGATATTGTCTTCATCTTTTGAAAATTGAATATCAACTTGTTTTTTGCTTTCCTCTCTAATTTTTTCAGAAAGCACTTCCATTTTTATTTTGCGCTCAAGCGATTTTAAATAATTATCAATTGCAATTCTGCCTTTATTAGTGCCAAGTTCTTCCAACGACAAATTACCCAAATATGTTGGCGACAAATCATTAATTGCCTTTAATGCTTTTTGCCTTTCCATGTAACTTTTAGTCACATCTTTTGCAATTAAAACCAATCCATCTAGGCTTGCTTTTTCATCAATCATTCTTTTTCCCACTTCGGCAAATACTTCATTTAATGCTTGTGCTGCTTTTACAGCATCCGTTAAACGCTGCGAATATTGATAAATTGCAATTCCAACACCTACAACCAAAGTGGCTATTGCAACAAATGGGTTTAAATTCATTGCTGCAAAAAAAACTCGCATTGCCTGAACTGCTCCTCTTAAATTCCCCGACAATAACATGGTAGCTGCTGCAACTAATTCTGTTGATGCAGCACTTATTCGCTCCCAAATTATCTTTGCTTTCGTTGCTATTATCCCTTCGGAAGTAGCTAGAGTTTTAATATTCTCCCATTTAGCAGCAAGCATACTAGCCACAACATAAGTTCCAATAGTAACTACCAATACCTTAATTACACCGATATTATTGGCTATTAAATCAATGAATTTTGTTAGATACGGAACTATCTTAGAAAACGACATGGTTACATAGGTCATTGCTGGAGCTAATCTTTCGCCTAATTCTATTGCCGTTAATGCTGCCCTATTTTTTGCTTGTTCTAACTTTGCACTATTTGTGGCTGTATTTATGCTTGCTTGCTCATAAGCAACCGAAGTTCCCGTAACTGCTTTTGTTAATCCATCAAATTTTTCAATATTTCCCAATAATATTGTTCCTGCTGTAACATTCTCTAATCCAAAAATCTTTTTCTTTATCGCATCTTGCTCTAAAGCTGTTCCATGCTCAGCAAGTTTTGCATTTACTTCTACTAAAGCATCACGCAAACTAAATTGACCGCTTTGATAACCCATTCCTGCGGCTTTCAATTTCAATAATGCTCCACGCAATTTTGTACCTGCCTCTTCGCCTTTCAATTGCTTTTCGCCCATTACTTCGAGTACTGCAACTGTTTGTTCTAACGACAAATTAGAATCATTAGCTACGGCTCCCACATTTTTCATTGAAGCAGTCAGGTCATTTACTTCGGCAGATCCAGCAAGCGAACCTGCTGCAAAAACATTTATTATTCGTGATGCTTCATCTGAATCTAATCCAAATTGATTCATTGCTGATGCAACGGCTTCAATAGCTGGAACAGCTTCCATCTTCCCTGCTTCTGCTAATATCAATGCTTCTTCAGTAACAGCTGCTAATGCATCTTTATCTTTCAATAATTGAGGCTGAGCACTGCCCATTTTGGTAAAGGCATCAACAATATCTACCGCGCTTTGTGTGATATTAACGCCCGATTCTGTAGTGCTTATCGACAGCTCTTTTGCCTTTGCACTTAAATAGCCTAAATCATCGCCTGTCAATCCTGTTAATGCTGACAAATTTGCGACTCTACTTTCAAACTCGTTAAATGAATCGGAGGCTTTTTTCATTCCTAATACCAAACCAGCTAATACAGCTCCAACTCCCATTATTAAGCCTTGATAATCGTTGAATTTCTGTGCCAAACCCGACATCCAACTTTTTTGTTGAACGACTACGCCCTGCATCTCATTTCTCACATTCTTCAATTCTTTTTCAACTTGTTGCAATTGTTTCGACCTATCAATATATTCTTCCGTTCCACGCTCCATTTTTTTCATTTCAGAGCTTATTTGTCGCTGAACTTTTTGCAAATCATTAAAATTAGTGCCATTTAGATTTTTCAATACGTTCTCTACACTCAACACTTCGCCTTTCAGTTGTCGCATTTGCGTATTTACCAATTTCAATTCCTTTTCTTTTTTGTCAAACCCTGCTTTATCATTGGCTTGACCAAGCATCACCAATTCCTGACGCAATTCTTTGGATCGTTCTTTGAGCTTTTTCAATTCGTCTTCGGCTTGTTTGCCATCAAGAATAACAGTACTTGTAGCAGTTTCGTTTCTATTCGCCATTTATATTGCATTTTCTAAATTTGTTACTATTATCATTTGCGATTGCTTTCCATATTGCTGCGCTATTATGTCTACCAAAATTCTTACTTCCCTCAAAAATGTTTTACTATACCACATTTTACGTTTTCTGTTACTCGTGCCTTTCATCGATTCCGACAAGCTTACTCCATTTCCCACGCCCATGTCTGTAAATCTCAGAAAGTAGTCGAATGTGAAAATAATTCTATTCACATCGCCATTTGCATTTGATATCACTGCATGCTTAAAACTCTCTGCTTGCAAATATGCATTGCTCACCCTCAATTTCGCCATTTGTTCAATCCATATAGTAATAACAAAATCAGCCCATTCAACTGCCGTTTTAACTTGCGATTTTTCCGAATCCATTAGTTCCAGTCTGAAACATTAAATTTTATTTCATTTTCTACTACTGGCGAAATATCAAAACTCACCATTATTCCATGGCAATTTTCACCAAATCCCGATATTACTTGATAATAAAAACTTCGAGTATCTAAGTTTCTCAATCCTGTTCGAGGGATTATTCCTTGAAAATCTTCTCGCTTATCTTTTCTCATTTTGCCTATTATCTTATACATCATCAATTTTAGTTCTCTCAAACTCTGTTCTTTGCCATTAAAATCATTGCTGCTCACATATCCTACGATATAGAAAATATGAGATTGCAAATTCAGATAATTTTCCGAAGGTCCTGAATCACCAACTTTTCCTACTTCCAAATCGTTGGCTAATAAAGCTGGGTACATCTTAGAATCACTTAAACTATTTAGCACTTCTTCAATTCCATTAAGCCCTGAAACTCGGTAAAAACGCTTTTGCATTTCGCTATTTTCTTTGTGCGATATCGTCTTTAATTCAATGGCGATATTTCGCATATATTCTATAAATTCAAATTCCATTTATTTGACTTTCGGTTTAATCATAAGTTCATTCAATGTTATCAAGGCTTCATATAGATTTGCATTTCGCACTAGCTCATTTTTCGTTAGATCATTATTTGCTAATACATTTACCAATTTCATAAATCCTTCAAAAACATCTTGTTTTTTTCCTAATGGCGCTGGCTTAAAAACTTCGGGAAATTTTGTTTGTATATAAGAACATGAACCTTCATAAAACCATTTAATAGCAATTTTAATATTGAAATTTAATCGGTTAATTTCTTTTGCTCTTTTGGAAATAATAAAATCGTTGAATGGCTCTCTAATATCACATAGAAAGGTTTTACATTCTCTAGATTTAGGGCGGTATAATGTAGCAATAAGCATATCTAAATATTCAACTTTGCCTGTTATTGCGTATTTATGATAGTAGGTTTCTGCAAATATATATTCGTGTAAGGTTATGTTTGTCAGAGAATCGGAAGGTGAATAATATTTAATGCCTTTAATATCAAGGACTGATATTGGCGTTGTTCGATTATTAGATAATTCGCAAATACATTCATCATCGGCGTTTTGTTCTCTCAAAAGAAACAAATACGCTTTTGACAAGGCATTGAGCAAACAAGCCGTTAGATAATATTTTTCTTTGCCTTTTGATAAAACGATGTGTTTCGATTTTATTTGTGCTATTTTCAGTTTTGCATTAAACAGAAATATCTTTATTAAAAATTCCTGTTTTGTTATTTCTTGCTGTATAAGTTCGGCAATAAATAAAAGCGTAGCATCTGGAATTTCATTCCATTCTTGAGGTATTGAAAACTGGGTGTTATTTATAATGAAAATTCGCATAAACAATTATGTTTATGCGAATTTCTATGTTTTATGATGGAGTTGAAAGGACAGAATAATTAACAAAGGTAACTTGGTACTTCTATATCGACATTTAATGTATCAATTGACTTAATGTCATTTTTAACACCAAATGAAATTAGGCAGACGATGTCTGCCCAATTAAAACCAAAACAGTTTAAATTACACTAAACTGCTCTTGAATATTCAGTTATCATTACTTTAAACATTTGCTCTGCAATAAATGCCTTGAAATCTGGTTTTTCTGTCCATTCTTTATAAAATTCAAAATTACTCTCTACATGTCCTTGAATCTTATTCCCAAGAACATCAGTAAAAGATATTTGAGCATTTTGAATATCTTTGTTTTTTAGTGAAGCATTTATATTTTCCATTGCTTCTTTATCATCTTTAACATCTTGCATTAATTCAGCAGTCATTTTTCGCACTTTATCTTCATTGGTAAATGTGGTTCCAAAGCGTTCATTAAATGCTTTTACTATGTTTGACAAATACTCTAATTCTGGGTCAGCTGCTACACTAGAAATTTCTTGTGAAGGCATTAATTCTTTCCCTTGTTGCAATGCGATATTTGACTCTCCTTCTCGCTGCAAACGGTAGCTATCCATATCAATATTATCCAATATTCCTTGTGCAAGATCCTCTTCTTTCTTCTGAATTTTGTTTTGCAAATGGTTCAAGAAAATGTAAAGTCTTTCTAAATAAGGATTAGTAAAAGGAACTATCTGTGCTAAGAAAACATAAAGTCGAACATACGTTTTGCATTTTGCTCTAAAATCGTCTTGCGACTTACCATCAAGAGAAGTGCGAAAAACATTAGCCGCAACATCTAGTATTATGTGCAATTGGTCAACAGGAACATTGGAAATTATTTTATCTGAGAACTCAATTATTTGGTCGTGAATATAAACATGATAATTATCTAAGTTGTTTTGCAAATCAAATAATTTCTGTGGGTCTGTAGCTTCGCCAAGTATACTTGTTTCATAATATGGCTCAAATGATTTTTTAATTTCTTCGGTTGAGTTTGCAAAATCCATTACAAAAGTATCATTCTTGCCTGATGCTGTTCTATTTAGGCGTGATAAGGTTTGCACTGCACTTACCCCTCCTAATTTTTTATCAACATACATAGTATGTAGCAGTGGCTGGTCAAAACCTGTTTGATATTTGTTTGCAACAATTAAAAAACGATATTCTGATTTTTTAAATTCTTCTGGAATTGATGCACTCGAAAAATGGTTCAATGCTTGTTCTGTTTGCCCTTCAATTTCCCCCGAATATGCGACAATCGCTTTAAAAGGAATACTATTATCATTCAAGTATTTATCAAATGCTTTTTTGTATTTTACGGCATTTTTGCGACTGCTTGTAATAATCATAGCTTTCGCCAATCCATTTATTTTCTGTTTCCCGATAACAGAATCCATAAAATGATTTGCCATTACTGCCGTTTTCTTTGCTATAGGGTGCTCGTTGCTCTCAACATATATTTTCAGTTTCTTTTGTGCTTTTTTCTTGTCATATTTAGGGTCATCAACGATCTTCTTTAATAAAGCATAACTGCTATGATAAGTTGTGTAATTTTGCAATACATCCAAAATAAAACCCTCATCGATGGCCTGTTTCATCGAATACAAATGAAAAGCACGAAATTTTTCTTTTTTCCCTTCTTTGTATTTTGAGCCAAAAAGTTCAAGTGTTTTAGGTTTTGGAGTCGCAGTAAACGCAAAGTAGCTTGCATTGGTCAACATTTTACGACCTTTGATAATTTCTACGATTTCATCTTCTCCCGTCCATTCTTCCGCATTTTCTATGTCTTCGTTATTTGACAAAGCCACATTCATTTTACCAGCAGTGTTTCCACTTTGACTACTGTGTGCTTCGTCAATTATTATTGCAAACTTATTTCCTTGCAAATCGCCTATTTCATTAACAATATATGGAAATTTTTGAATTGTAGTGATAATAATTTTCTTACCTTCTTCCAAAGCTTCTTTCAAATGCTTTGCCCCTTTATCAATATGCTCTACCACGCCTTGCACTTGTTCAAACTGCTTAATATTGCGTTGTATTTGAGAATCCAATACAATTCTATCAGTTACTACAATTACTGAATCAAAAACAGAGGTAGCATTAGTTTTATCAAACAATCCAACCAACTGATGAGCCAGCCAACTAATCGAATTACTTTTCCCTGAACCTGCCGAATGTTGTATTAAATAGCGTTTTCCAACACCATTTTCTTTTGCATCTTTCAATAAATTGCACACTGAATCCAACTGATGATAACGAGGAAAAATCATTTTTTTAATTTTTTCTTTCTTGATTTTCCCATCAGGCAATATCTTTTCCGATTCATCTTCAGTAAGCTGAACGTAGTTTTGTATTATATTTGTAATATTATCTTTAGTCAATATATCTTTCCATAGATAATCTGTTTTAATACCCGATGAATTTGGAGGGTTTCCAGCTCCATTATTGTGACCTTTGTTGAATGGAAGAAAAAATGAGTTTTCACCTTTCAAATGCGTACACATCCATACTTGCTCTGTATCAACCGCAAAATGAACTAAACAACGAGCAAGACGAAACATTTCTTCTTTCGGCTCACGAGTAGCTTTATATTGCTTAATAGCATCTTTTACATTTTGCTTTGTAAGTTCATTTTTAAGCTCGAATGTTATAATAGGCATTCCATTAATGAAAACAACCAAATCAAGCGATTTTTCGTTTTGAATACTGTAACGCACCTGACGAGTTATTGAAAATATATTTTCTCCATAAAGCTCAACGTCTTTCGAGTTTAAGTTAGAAACTGGTTTATCGAAAAACAATTTCAGTTTAACGCCCGTATTGCCATCCGTTATTTCGGTTCGCAACAAACTTACAATACCACCAAGACATTTATCATTTATAACTGTTTCGTCTTTTATTTTTCGATTTACAAGAAATAAAATACGTTGCCTAAAGTTAGCACCATGAGCCAATTGAAGTTTTGCCACTTCTTTTGGCTGTGTATTTTCTAAAAACCTAAAAAGCAATTCTTCATCGGCACATTCGGCACGATTATATTGTCCGTAATGACGTTCTTCAAAGCCATTTATTAAGCACAAATACTGTGTAATGAGGGCTTCTAATCCTTTTTCTGTTGTGTCTGTATTCATTACTAATCAAATTCTTTTTTTAATATGTCGGCTATGGCTTTAGTTTCTCTATAGTTTTTTCCAGTTGTTTGAATAATAACACCTATCCCATTATCTTCCCAATACAACACCATTTCAATTTTCCCATCAGAGTATACCTCCTTTATTAAATTGATTGCTCTTGGGTTGAATGGCAAAGAATTAATCACCGAAACAACATATTTAGAATTAACTACTTTTTTAGAGAAAGTCAATAACTTGTCTTTACCGTGGTCATTTCTAAGAGAGATGGACTTTTTTTCAGGCTCGGTGTTTGTAATATCAAGCACAACATCTCCTAAATATTCTACAAAATGCTTTACATCATCAGCGGCAAAATGAATCTCCTTTGAAATATTTACAACTGAAACACTTTCTGTTTCAAATTCCTCATTAATGATTTTATGAAACTCAATTTTATTTTCATCCCATAATATATTGGATGACAGGCTAGAACAAAGAAATTCTAGCACAAAAGAAGTTGCTAAGCCACTACAATAGGTTTCCGGTATCCCAACATCTTTGTTTACATAATAAAATTTGCTTAAATCATCTACCTTCTCTGCCAAAATTTCACTTGTAAATGGTTTTTTAACTACACTTAATATTTTATTTTTGTCTCCTTGATGTGCAATAGCACAAACCCACTCATAAAATGTTTTATTATTGGCTGTCACCTTAAGCTCACGAATATTTGCAGGAAAAACAATATGCTTAAAACCATATTGTTTTTTAGCTACTTCAAATATTTTGAGGAAGTCTATAAACTGAATTTTAAGCGTATGTTCGTTATCTATATATGGCTGAAATGAAAGTTCATTAAATACTAAATTCATCAATTACAATAGTTTTAAAAGTTGATTACTCCATTCATCCATCATGTTTTCTGGATACTTACTCAATTCTCCATGCATATCAATTTCAATATTTTCAATTTTCGAATATTGCTCCCTATCTGTAATCTCTTTATCGAAGAAAAACAAAATGGTCTCGTCTGATAATGCAGGTATTTCTTTCACTGCTACTCGGATGCCGTTAATAATATGATCGCTGTGTGTTTCAATAATTAACTGCACATCATTTTGCGCTACCAAAGCAATAAGTTTGCCCAACTCTGCTTGTCCTTTTGGATGTATATGACTTTCAGGATTTTCAATAATAATTAATTCGCCAGCTCTTGCTGACAATAAGGCTGTAACAACATGTAAAGCGTATGAAATTCCAAAACCAACATTCTCAGGCTTAAAACGATTAGTATTACCAAAATTAGGCTGCTTAAAAGTATATTGTAATAATACCTCCTCTGATGAAATAGATGTAGTTCTAATGTTAACACCTGGCGAGATAGCATCCATCCAAAGATTTATTTGATTAATGAGTGTTTTATTTATGATTTCAGCCCCTAATACTTCATCTTTAATAACAGAATCTGGGTGTATAATACTATTAAAAGCAACATCATCATTGTGATACGTTTCTATGAAATGAGCTGTATATTCCCCATAAATTCCCAAATTTTTATTTATAACAACAGCATGATAATTTTTAGGATGATTAGATTGAGGCGGTACTCTGTTCGCATTAAGATATTGAAAATTAGCCCCAAACAATGATTCTGACTTGTTTATTCCGATTTTATTTTCGCCATAAATATCTTTTTGTAAATTATTTTGAATAAAAAAGTTTGAATCTATTTCGTAATCAAATTCCATTGTATAGGGTTCTTTACCTGAAAATTGGAATGTTATCGAAAGATTTTCATTTTTTTTACTGTATTGATACAAAGCATCTTTTGTTGTGCCAATGTTAACGTAGCCACCCTGCAATTTTAATTCCCCATGTTCAATTTTATCCGACTGACGAAGTAATAATAATGATTGAACAAAAGAGGATTTCCCCATACCATTCAACCCCATTAATATATTTAGTTTGCGTAATGGAAAATATTTCTTTTTTATGGACTTGAAGTTTTTTAATTCTATTGATTGTATCATTTTATTAATTATTAATTAACTTATTAATTATTTCAGCTATAACACTATGACGTTTTATAATACGATTTTTATCTCCAGTAGAACTAGATATTGATGTAAAGAAAAGAGGGTCGTTATTTAACTTTTCGTACAATGCTTTTTTCAATGCTGTTTTATTTGTTTTTAATTTACCTCTTTGCTCATCGTTCAGCAATCCAAATTGCGTAGCTATTGCATCAAACAATGCTTTGTTTATTGGTCGCAAACGCTCATTAGAACTACGCATTTTCCTAAATGCTTCCTTGCCAAAAATAACACGAGAAAGCTCCATTGCTTTTGAAAAATCTGATTTTATTTTATCTTGTTCGGCTACTGTTTTTTCTTTTATAAGCGCCATTGCACGACTCATAAAAGTATCTAGGTCAGGTTGATAATTTTGAAACCCCAACAAATAAAAACACAGAAACCTGTTTGCAAAGTCTCTATCCAACATTCTATGAGTTGCAATTTTATTATCTGTAGCTTTTAAAAATTCTTTCTCCCTTGCTAATTCTTCTATAAATTTTGCGGGTTTTCCTTGAAACAAAGCATGCCTAATTTCTTGCGGCTGCAATACCAAGCCCCCTGTATTTATGCGTTTGAAAATATTGAACTTCACATCGTATGGTGTGCCAGGCATGATTTTATATATAACAACCTGCGATTCTTCAATAATGCGTTGTAAATCTCCACTAAGTTCGTCCCAAGTTTTCCCATTTAAATGAGTTAAAAATTCTAGATTTGTAAGCTTTAGTCTCTTCTTTGAGTCTTTCTCTACGCAAAACTTGCGAATACTACTCAAACGCTGCAAACCATCAACTACTAACCAACTATCATCATCTGACGCATCGAAAAAGAACGCAGGCAATGGAAAACGAATAAGAATTGATTCTATTAAACGGCTTTGTTTTTCCACATCCCACAAATCATCTTTTCGCTGGAAGTAAGTAGAAGTATCCATTTGTATATGCTTACGCTCAATACGTTTAATAAGAGTATCTAAAGATGGCGTTTTAGTTTCGATATTAATTTTTGTTGGATCAAATGGCTTTTCCATCAACTTCAACGAATCATCTATTTCCTCCTTTTCTATACTTTCATCCGTATTTGGATCATCGAAAAAATCTACTTGCATTTGTTCTATATCTTTATTGTGCTCCATTTTATTTTAATTTACTTTGCAAATTTACAACATTTTTCCCATCACCGCTTCGGCTATCATTGATTCACTATATTCTTTCATCAACTCAATTTCTCTTTCTGCTTTACTTATAGCTATGTCGAGGTTTTTTGTTTCTGTTTTTATATGTTCTAAAATTCTTTTTTGCTCTTCAATTGGCGGCAACGTAACAAGCAAGTTAGCGTATTTATCTGCTGAAATATTTTCTATGGTTGCTTTTATAAAAATTGAATTCTTCCAATTTTCATAATTGCTTGAAAGTGTAAAATAATAAAGAAAATCCGATAAAATTATTTCATCGTTTGGTGATGCTTTTATCAAATAACCAGCATAGCAACATCTTTCATCTCTATCAACTAATCTAAATTGAAATGACTTTCCTACAGTTGCACCACTTCTTGCAAGTAAAATATCTCCATCTTTCAATTCATAATCTTTTCCGTTTTCGGGCGATAATGAAAGTTTGTTATTTTCATCAAGCGTTCCAGCAGAAGTAAAGTCTGTTATTCTAATATATCTATACCAAGAAGGATTATAATAATCGCCTGATGCATTAGCCCCATATTTCAATTTTTCATTCAAACAAAATTTCAATCTTCTCAATTCCCAATGCTCAGGAATTTCGCCCAACACTGTTTCTTTCATTTTAGCCTTTTCATCAATCCCTTTGGTTACGGCGTGTGTAATAATGCTTTGCCTTTGCTCTTTCAGCAATTCAATAAAGCGTTGCTTGGTTTGTATGAAATGGTTTATTTGATTGAATTCTGACATAATTAAATTTACTATTCCATCTTGTTCATCTTTTGGTGGAACAAAACAGAATATTCTAAAAAAGGCATCTGAATACAACCTCAAACGACTATCGATAATACCAGTTGATCGTTTTCTAAACTCGCCTTTGTAAAAAGAGGTTGAAAATAAAAAACCAAAATAATCAGGGTTGTAATTTTCATTTACTCTATAAACACAATATGCCGGACTTGTAATACCATTATATTTTGAAATACCTAAACAGCCATTCCAAGCCAACATTATATTTACTACCAAATCGCCCTTCTCAACAATTTTATAACCCTTTAATGTTTTTGCATTGGTTATTTCTTTACCTTCTTCAAAACTGTCTTTTCTCAGAGTTACTCCCGTATATTGAGAAACTGATAATAAATCTTCTTTTCCACTTGCACTTCTCTTTTCAATTTCATGGAAAAGATTTTTTACCCGAATCTTTTGCCAATGATCTGGCACTTTTGGCATCCACTTGATTCCATTTTCTGCTTTTTCCGTTGCTGCTATCATCCCACAATTTCTTTTAAAAGGTTTTCAGTTTCGTGTTCAATTGCAAACAGATCGGCTGCGATATCCGCTTTATTGCGTGGCGGAGTATATTGATAAAAATATTTATTGAAGTTTATTTCATAACCTATTTTTGTTTCTTCTGTATTCCACCAAGCATCGTATGCATAAGGAATAACTTCACGATCAAAAAATTGTTGTATATCTTCTTTCAAAGGTATGTTTTCATAATCTTTCAATGCAGGATCGCTTACATAGTCAATAGTGCCATCTTTGTGTTTTTTCTTAACTACGGCTTCTGCCTTCGAGTCAGTCCAACTTACGGCTCCTATAATATCTTTCTTGTCTTTGCTCGAAATTTTTATGGATTGTTTTTTTATTTCTTTATCAAATTTTTCATCGAATAGATTAAAGTCGTCAAATAGTTTTTCTCCAAAGGTTATTGCTAATGTTTTGGCATGATTCATTATACAAAGGTCTCTTTGCCAAACAGCGGCATCAAGCAATTGCTTAACAATTTTTTGCTTTTTCATTGGCAATGATGCAATGGTAATTTCTGTTTCGCCATCTTCAGTTTCATCATCATCGCGGTCTTGCATAAAATAGTTAACAAGCCATTGTTCCAATTTGTCGGAAAAATTTTTATTATAAACTTCGTCTGAAAATTCTTTGTACAGTTTTTCACGTAATACTGAATTATTAGAAACAAAGCGAAGTGCTGCAATTTTCTTTGCTGTAAATTGAACCATCAATCGTAATGGACGGTGTACAATTATTTGCGAATAACCAAACTCATTATTGTCGAACAATTTACTAAACTCTGTTTCATTAAATTCTTGATATAGCTTAGTGATATCGTTAATATTTTTTTGAATCAGCTCATTTCGTTTGCTACCCAACGATTTTTTCATTTTGCTGTAAAACTGATCGCCATTGGCATTAATTAACTGCACCTTACCTTTTCTATTTTCGGGCTTTCTATTTGTAATAATAAAAATATAAGTTGGAATGCCCGTATTGTAAAAAATATCGTTTGGCAATGCAATAATTGCTTCTAAAAAGTCGCTTTCAAGAATGTGTTTTCTAATTTCGCTTTCACCTTGTCCAGCATCACCTGTAAACAATGCCGAACCATTATGAACAGAAGCGATTCGGCTTCCTTGCTCGGTATCTTTCATTTTACTAAGCATGTGCAACATGAACATCAATTGCCCATCATTTACTCTGGTTATAGCAGGCTCAGCAATGTAAAGTTTCTTAATTTGAAAACGAGGGTCGATAATTTTGCCTTTATCGCCAATACTCAATGCTTTTTTATCATCAGCCCAACTTGTTCCGTATGGCGGATTAGTGAGCATAAAATCGAATCTCAAATCTCTAAAATCATTAGCTTTATCGCCTCCATATTGACTCAATGTGCTACCAAAAACAATTTTATTTGGGTCTTCGCCTTTAAGCAACATATCTGATTTTGCAATGGCATATATGGTTGGTGTATTTTCTTGTCCGTATATGTGAATAGTAGCTTTAGATTTTATTTCGCCTTCTTCATCGGTAATGTATTTTTTCGATTCTGTGAGCATTGCACCTGAACCAGCACATGGATCATAAATTAAAAATGTTCCATTTTTAATTTGGTCTTTCACTGGTAAAAACAAAACATGCGTCATCAGGTCTATAATTTCTCTTGGGGTAAAATGTCGCCCAGCTTCTGCATTAGTTGCTTCATTAAACCTACGAAGTAAATCCTCGAAAATATACCCCATTGCCAAAGGCGGCAAATTCTCTGGTCGCAAATCAATTTTAGGTGAAACAAACTTTTCAATTACAGAAAATAGTTTGTGTGCTTCATCTAATGTTTCAATTTCATTGCGAAATTTAAATTTGCTAATAATATCTTGTACATTATCAGAAAACCCGTTCAGATAATTTTCAAAATTACTACGAAGATTTTTAGGGTCGTCCAATAATTTTTTAAGCGTATAGGGCGAAGTATTAAAAAATGCTTGTCCACTTCCATTTTGCTTGCTAGTAAGCAAAGCTGTTAAATCATTTAACTTATCTTTGTATTTTTCTGTTGTCTCTAAAACCTTATCTTTAGTTGGTTCCAAAACAGCATCTAAACGTCTGATAACAGTCATCGGCAAAATAACCTCTTTGTATTTACTTGGTTCATAGGTGTTAATCAATATCTGGTCGGCTACCGAATAGATAAAGTTTATAAGTGGCTGAAGCGATTGCGTATTTAGACTCATTTTATTTAAAGAACTGTTAAGTTTTAAAAGATATTTCTTAATCTATGTGCAAATATAAACTAAAAGTTCTATTTATAATAATAAAAAAAGCCCCAAATCGGAGCTTAATATCACAAACTAAATTTAATTTTCAACCACTTCCACAACAACCACCCCACCAAATAAACCATCCACCAAATATCCCATATCCAACGCAATATAAATATGAAATTATCAAATTTACTGAGTTCGCGTACTTTAAATGCAGATTGAATTTTCAAGGTATCACTTTTTACAGTGGTTTTTGTATGCGTTTCTTTCCAATGTATATAAACTGCCGAACTGTCTATTTTTGTTTTTACTGTTATTATGTTTTCTTTTATTCCAGCGTTTATGTTCATATTTTTGCCTGTTTGCAAATCTATTATTTCGGCAATATAAACATTGCCAGCGCTATCGCATTTTAGCAACGCCCTAAACCATGAACTATCGGCTGGAACAAACACAGTGGTATCTTTCACTTTCTCAATGGTATCGTGAATTATTGTTTTTATTATTCTAACTTCTGGCGGAAATTTATCGCCGCATCGCTTTTTTGTTACACAGCCTGCTATCAGACTTATTCCAATGATTATTAATAGTAGCTTTTTCATATTATTTCAATTGTTAAATTTGTTTCTTTTTCAATTATCTTCATTAGCTTATCAAATGTGGCAGTGCTTTCTGTTACTTTTCCTATTATGTTATTTTTTCCTACCAACAAACAGCCGTGTGTATTTTCGGCTGTATTGCCTGGATGTATGAGAATGCCTTCAAATCCTTTTACATTAAGCAATCGAGGTAATATCTTTTTAAACTTTGGCGACATCATCATTATTATTTTGTATGATCCGTAAGGTATAGCCGTTTCGCCCCATATTTTGGTTTCGTCAGCCTCGTCTAAGTCTCCATCTTTGTTATTATCGCGAACTTTATCTTCTAACACATCGCAGAAGTAAATATTATCAATAAATAGTTTTCCTATCGTGTAGGTTTCACGCAATGCTATGCGTTTAAGGGTTAATTTCTTCATCGTTCTTTTTGGTGTCTATTTGGTTTATTATATTTTTATTGGTGTTCAATGCGGTTTTTAGTGCATCAAATATTTTTAAGAAAACATTATTGCCTGTTATTTCCGAAAGATTCTCGAATATCGAAGCTGCTTCTACCATACATATCAATCCTACTACAAACCTTGATATGTAAATTCCTGATAGTATTATTTCCTTTTCTATGATATAGGTTGATATTATTGCAAGCGTGTAGGCTGTTAGCTTTATTACTGAACGCTTCATGGTTCGGCTTTTTATTGATTTCCAACCACTCAATTTAACCGATTTCCATATTCCTGTAATTAAATCTATCAAAACCAACGCTGCCATTACATGAAATAAATGCTTGATATTTGCCATGTACGACGTGCCAATGAAAAATATTTTCGACATTATATTTATTGCTTTATTCATTTTTCTATCCTCCAAATATGTAAATTCCTGATTCTTGCGTATTTTCTATTTTCTGATAACTTATTTGTTTTGCTATTTGCACCGAATATTCAGGATAATCGCTTGGCATTGCATCCATTATTCGTTTCACTTCCATAATATAATGTAAGCCTGTAGTTTCGTATTTATCACCCATTCCGTAATTAAATGCGGTTAAATTTGCGGTGGCTTTGCGGATATATGTCACTATATTTTGGGTTGATTCCGATATTTCTTCTTTTTTAATTTCTTCTTTTATTCGCACTGCTAATTCCTTTGTTATTATTGGATATATTTCCAGCAATTCAACATCTTCAATGCTTTGCTTCAATTCTAAATATTTCAATACCGAATCATTTATGTTTACATGCTTATTAAACTCTTCGGCTGTATTAATAAACAAGCCTGTTTGAATGGTGTATGCGCTGCTATTAGTCCAGTTTTCGTATTCGCTTTTATTTTTTTCAAGAAACTTTAAAAGTGCTTCTATCGAATCCCAAGCCGAAGTTTGAATAGATGCTCTGAATGTGGCAACTCGCTCTTTTGATGCTGGTGCTAAATTGGCAGTTGATAACACTCCAAAGCCCGATTCGGATATTTGCAAATCTAATGTGGGCGAACCTAAATAATAAGCAAACTTTATAGTTGCTGCTTGTACAAATGGAAGTAGACTTGAAAATGCTTCGTTTACCACTGCTGTTTCGGCATTATACCATTCTATAAGTTCTAGCAACAATGCTTCACCAGTGTACCTGTGCACATATTTTTCGAGGGCATCACGTTCAAAGCCTTCTAAAGAACTCAGCTTTTGTGTTCCGTTTATTTTGAAGTATTTCTGAATCTCTTCTACTGTATTAAATAGTTGCATATTGGTTTAATTTACGGGCGAACCCACTTGTTTTGTTGCTCCTGTGCCTTGGTCTAATGTTGTGAGTTTGGTATTTCTAATAATAAATTCAACATTTGCCGGCCATTTATTTATGGCTTTTATCAGATAGAACGGCTTTAATATTCTATCTCTGATTGGTTTCATCATCGATTGCTTGATTAGAAATAATTCACGTGCTTCGCTGCCACTTATGGTTCCTGCTTTTCCATGCGAACCTATCAACGAAGCATGTACGCCCATTCCGTAGGCTAATATATTGCTCACTTCTTCGCTGTCTTCTATATATTCGCCTCCTTTAAAGTGGTTTTCTAGCGGAACTATCTTTACCATTGGCTCTTCTTTTCCATCGGGCGTATAGCGTATTTTCGAAAAACTGGCTTTACCTGAATTTTTCGCACCACTCAAAAACTTTTTTATTTCATCGTATTCTTTGGCTATTCGCTTTTTCTTTTCAACGAGTGTTGTTATTCCTTCTTCAGCAAATATGGCTGGAAAATATTTTTCGTTGATGTATATCATATACTTAATAGTCATTTGATTATTAAGTAATGCGCGCTTAAATTCTGGAATTAACAGAGCGAAGTCGTACCAACCCGATTCTATAAGCGAATACCATTGTGGCTTTTGATAGTAAAACCGCCCTGGCACAGGAAATGTAACAGGCACAATATAGCTGAACACTTTATCATCTTTGGTTTTTCCATTTTCAGTGCGTGGCTCTCTGCCCATTCTCCGCTTTAAATCTAATATAGAATTTCGTGGATTCAGAACATCGGTGGCTATTATATCAAGTTGATCGGGCTGAGGGTCTACCCATCTCGAACTATACAAATGCTTTTCTATTTGTCCTTCTTTGTTCATTACCGACCAGCGGCTAAACGTAGCTTCTTTGCTTGTTAATGTAACAACTTTTCTTGTTTCTGCATTTTCATCTCTCGACAATATTATTTCTGGAAATGTATTATAGAAATAAAACATATCATTCAACTGCTCTAATAGATAGAGTGATATATCGTTATTCTCGAAGAATTCGTTTATTGCTGCATTATCAGTTATTGGTTTGTATTGAAAATCTTTTGTTGTTTCATCCCATGTTTTTACCACTGCCATAACTCCATCGCCATAAGCACATTCTATATTAAACAATAGATTGCGACTCATATCATGCGACTTCCCTACTTTAGAAATTATTTGATTAGGCAAATCGTTTGCCTCGCCCCAAGGCACCATCTTATAATCTTTTTCTTTAGTGTCTTTTATTATGGTAGGCTCTGCATCGGGCTTTGCAAACATATTTCTGCTATCACTTACTATTACTGCCGCTTGCTGTATTGTTAAGTACGCATTGCCTATGCCATCAAATAGTATGTCTTTATTCTTTTTCATTTTAATAGTATGTTTCTTCGCCGTTAAATGCTACAATGCTTATATGCCTTATCGTTCTTATTTCTCCACTATCTAACTGCCGTATATTGTAGGTTCGTGGCTTATAATGCGATGACAGACACACCGTATTATTCATTGTTATTGTTTTGCCTTGCTTATCAATAAATTGAATGCTAAATATTGTATCTTGTTTTTCTATTAGAGTGGGTATGGCAGAAAGATTGAGCATTGTAGTTTCTTTTCTACAAAGCTGATGGTATTGCATTGCTTATGAAAGGACAGTATTTATAATAAAGCTAAACACATTAAACCACTGCGTTAATTAAAAAGTTTAGCTTTAATAATCAGACTTTTGTTATTATTTAGCCTTGCCAACATTCATAAACATGATGTAGGCAAGGGGGCGTTTTGGATTTTCTACTTTTTTAATCATTTTCAGCATATAACACATTTATTTTCATTTTGTCCCGACCATTACAACTCAGGGCGGTGGGGGGTCTTTCGACAGAAACAAAGGATTATATCCTTTGTATTTCTTTTTGTTTTCTGATTTTCAACTTTTTGCAAATTGCTATATATTTATTTTAGAATATAGCTTTATAATTGTCGTTTTTATTAGACGAATAGGCTTTTTATATAGATATACAATAGTTATTTATAGCTATACACCTAATATTATATTATGATTACAACTTTTTAGGGCGTATCTTTATACTCTGATAATCAAACAATTATTAACAAATGCTAAAATTTATTATTATGAAAGACGAGAAAAACAACGACACAAAAAAAATTAACGAGATTGAAAAAACTACGGTTTTAAATATCGAAAAAAATCTTTCTGCTCAAATTGAAAAACTGCAAACCCTTAATACCTTAATAAAAAATAGGGCTGTTTTCCAACAGAAAAAAGATGTTTTATTGCAAGGCGTGGAAGAACTAAAAACAGATATTGAGGCAGATAATTTTGAAACGGCTTCGTATGGCTTTAGCTTCAATATGGGCAAGTATAACAACGATGCACTTAAAATTTCAAATCCTTTGCTAATCAAAGAAATTGCCCTTTTTGTTATTTCAAAAATAGAAGCTAAAATTTCAGAGATTGAAAATACTATTATTAAAGCAGCGTAAGGATATTTATAAACAAAAAAAAAGCCCCTGTTAGTATGGGAATATTTTACAGGGGCTAAACAAAATTAATTGTTTTTACAAGGAGACAAATTTATGAAAATTAAAGAAGATAGCAAAATTTATAAAAAACGTTTGGTTTTATCATCTATAAGCCGAAAAGTTAAGCAGATTAAAGATGCTAAAATTAGAAACGCCCAGAGCGACAACGAAGCCATATTTTGGGGTTCACGTACAACAAATCAGCTTTTAATGATGTTTTTGTATAACAAAAATAAAGACCTGGTATTTAAGAAGTTCAACGACTGGAAAGCGGAAAATAAAACCGTTAAAAAAGGAGAAAAAGCAATTATGGTTTGGGGGCAACCATCGGCAATACAGAAACAAAAAGAAGCCGAAAGAAAAGGCGAAGATTTTGACCCAAACAGCGAAGACCGCAGTTTATTTCCTATTTGTTTTTTATTTTCTAATCTTCAAGTTATGTAATTATGGGAACTATCGAAAAAGTATTGAAAGTTTGTAATACTCCGCAAGGAAAAAAATATGTTCCTAGCGTGAGAATTGCCGGCGATTATCTTTCTAAATTTAATTTTAAAATTGATGATAATGTTATTATAAAAGTAGAAGATAATATTATCACGATTAAAAAGGCTCAAAATAAAGATTTATTAGAGTTTTTATGTAGAAAAAACAAGAATTTAAATAACTTTGTTGATGGGCTTGGCTTAGAGATTATTTAAACCCCCAACAAAACGATTAATTCATCCTTTTGCTCAAAAGGGTGGTTTTTCGTGTTTCGCCTACTTTCTTTGTTCGCCCCAAAGAAAGTAGCAAAGAAATGGCAACTCCGCTCCTCTTCTATTTGTTTGCCGTTTGTTTTTTGACGCTAATTTTTATTTGTTTTGTGGGTAAAAAATGTTAAATTTGAGGATTAATTAGCGAGGTTTGTCTGAAAAATCGGATTATCAATAGGAAGCTGAGTAAAATTTAACATCATTAATATAATGAACTGAAAAATCTTAACAATTAATCACATTAAACTAAGAACATGAAAAAAAAATTAATATTTGTTATATTTTCAACATTCGCATTAATCGCTTGCAATCAACCTTCGGATAAACTTGTTGAATTAAACAAGTTGAAATCTGAAAATAAAAAATTAACAGATAGCATCCACAGCCTTCAGGATTTATATATAAATGGTGTTAGAGAATACGACACTGCTATTCAACTTTTAAAGAATAAAAAATATAAAGAAGCAAAAAAAATTATATCAAACTTTGTTGTTAAATATCCTAAAACAAATCTTACACATAAAATTGACAGTTTAAACAAGATAATAGGAGCAATAAAGGAAATATATTTATTAAGAGATACTCCTTTTTATAATCACCTATACAAAACACTACAGTCATTAAAAAACAATGAATATGATTATGGCATCTATCTTTTAAATAAGGCAGTAGAAGAATATATGCAAATTAAATCTGATATTATCAACAATGATGATGCGTTGAAAATTGAAAATGCTATTCAATATTTAACCACTGCTTTTGACAGAGCCGACCCTTCTGACGCTTCTTTTATTGTATATTTAGTATTAACTAAAGAAAAAATCACTGATCTTCAAAAGATAAAACTCAACAAATAAATTATGAAAACACAAATATTAGTTATCTGTTTGCTGATAATGATTATTTTTTCTTGTACAAACAGTAACAATTCTGTTAATCAAATTGAAAAAGAAAAGACTGCTGAGATAATTTCAGAGATACAGAAAAATGCTTTAGATCTTTGTAACGAATACGAACAAAACGAAGCTGCTGCCGATTTAAATTACAAAGACAAACTTATAGTTGTAAATGGCAAAGTTGAAAAAATCGGAAAAGACATAATGAATAATTATTATGTACTCATTGAAGCAAATAATAATATCAATGTTCAATGCTTGTTCAACAACAAAGACATATCCGAATTATCTAAATTAAAAAAAGGGACTGAAATTAAAATTAAAGGTAAATGTTTTGGCAAAATGCTGAATATAATCATACGAGAATGCTGTGTAATAGAACAGTAAGCGTGTATTCTAATAATGCGAGAAGTAATCAATAAAAAAACCACACCAATGAAGAACATAAAAAAACTTCTTTTAATAATATTTCTGACTTTACAGATTGGAACAACTTTTTCTCAAACAACAGATAGTTTATCTGTTTCCCCTAACCCATTTGCAAATTCAACTGTAATTCATTTCGACATTGTGAAATCAGACACAATTACACTTCGTGTTTTTAATGCAGTTGAACAAATTGTATCGACTTTTTTTCAATCGACAATTTTACCAAGTGGTTCATACAATATAAACTTGCTTGGCGACAGCTTGGAATTAGGCATGTATATTATTCGACTTGACATTGGAACGACCAAATTTATAGCTAAAAAAGCTGTTAAAACTAGCTCGGCATCTAGCATTGCTCAAAACAGATCGTTTGAAAAAATACTTATTTACCCTAATCCTACTAACGACCAAATAACAATTCCTTTAGATGGCAGAAAAACTGTTATTGTAACAGACCTTAATGGGAAAACAATAAAATCATTTACAACTGACGAGCAAATAATTTCACTGTTAGATATTTCCTCAGGACATTATATTATTACCATATTGACTAACGAAAACAATATAATAAGCACACAAAAAATCATAAAATTGCCTTATGGCATAAATTAACAAGCTTTCTTTGAGTTTATTGTTTTGCAATTGCCAAAAATGATTTGTTTATTAATTGTAGTTCAATAATAGCTTCACTTCTATTTGTTTACAGCATGTTTTTTTGACGCTATTTTTTCTTTGTTTTGTAAGAGAAAAATATTACATTTGGTTTTCTAAAATTAGCGAGATATGACAACAAAACTCACCCATAAAGAATTCATTGATTCCTAATAATAAATAAGTAAAAGTTTTTGCGAATCGCACAGAGTCAAACTACGCTGCTTTTCGTGACTTATACTAAAACGCTTAAATGCAACACATGAGCTCAAGCGTATGCACATATAACGCATTGAAAAGGGAGTCATAAAACTATGAGTGGAATTAATGAAGATTAGATTGATTATAGAATAAAAAAAAACGGAACAAACCATAGCAATACATCTATTTTAGGTGTATAAGAATGACTTTTCTATACATAAATAAATTTAGTAGTAATGGAAAAACGAAACAAGACTGTAAGACAATCAGCTGAAATTGAATTTAGCAAACTTGCTGTTATTGCTATGGAATCACTTCCTGAATCAGCACTAAATTCATTAAAAAGATACCTTGACATAATTCACACAGACTTATCATCTCCAAGACTCAGTGGTAAATTATCAAAATTCAGAAATCCTTTAGGAGAGAATATTTACACTTTAAGGTTTAGTGTCAAGTTTCGTGCATTTATAAAAATCAATGAAAACAAAGTAACAGTGCTAGACATTGTTAACCATAACGACTTAAGGAAGTTTTTTGGAAAGGGTGGTAACCATGCCTAAGTTATTTAAAGATATTTTATTCGATTATAATCAATTTAAAACAGAACTAACAGAATTTGAAACTTTTTTGAACTTAAAAAAAGAATTGAGTGAACAAAAAGACATACAACCATTTTTTAAAGCTAGACCTCTTTTATCTTCACAAATAGCCACAGCAATAGCAAGCATAAGTTTACCAAATAAAATTGCATTCGAATATAATATATTTGGAGACTTTGGATGTGACTTAGCAATAGGTAACACAGAAAACAACACATATTGCTTTATCGAATTCGAGGATGCTAGGAAGAACAGTCTATTTAAAGAAGAAGTTAAGTACAAATCATCATTTGGTCAAAGGCTTGAGCATGGATATAGTCAAATAATTGATTGGTTCTGTAAAATTGAAGCTCAAAGTACCAGAGAAATAAATGATAGATTTGGTGTCAACGAAATTGACTATTATGGAATACTAATAATTGGAAGAAATTGCTATTTAGAATCATCACTTAGACATAGACTAGATTGGCGTTCTAAAAATTTGGAATTAATAACAAAAAAAATAAACATTGTGACTTTTGACGATTTACTTGAAATGCTACAATCAAAACTACATACAATTGATATGTATAGAAAATAATACAGATTGAACAGCAATTAGATGTCATTTTTGAGAGCAAAGGCTTCTGCTTGTTAGATAGAAAACCATTGATTTAGACAAATTACTCATTATGCAAATTACAGTTCTAACTCCTCCCACCAAATGCTGCTAGCTGCGAATCATTGCAATATCCAAAACATATTGAAAAGCAAAGGATTGACAAACCAGGCGAATATACATACACACATGCATATATAATTAACGATTGAATGCAAAAATCAAGACTAAAATTAAAAATATTTTTAAGACTATTCAAAAGTTGTTTATTATCTAAAACAACCATAAACTCCATAATAATTTCCTTTATTATTATTGCAACATCTTTTTTAGCTGTTTTCATTTTTATGAAACAAGCATTTATTAATGATTTTGAAATGAATGCAACTACAGGAGTTATAGGGGACACTATTGGTGGAATTACTTCGCCAATTATTGGTTTGATTAGTGCAATATTGATTTACATAACTTTCAATGAACAAGTAAAGGCAAATAGAGAGCTAAACATAAGAATGGATAAACAAGAAACACAAAGTATAAAAGATAAAGCAGAATCAGTTAAAAATTTTCAGAAAGAAGAACAAATAAGACTTCAAAAAGCTGCTTTTGATTTAAACAGAAGAAATTATGATATTGCCTATCAAATTTTAACTCAAATTAAAAACGATTTTAACAAATTAGAATTTGAGAATAAAAGAGGCGTTCATGCTTTATCAGAATTTACATTAAAATTAGACCTTAATAAAAATTCAACTAGCATTTTTCTACAAGACTTTTTAAATATTATATTTTCGTATAAACTACTTCTAAACAGATTAAAGGGGAGTTCTAAAATTTAACACTTTGTCATTCAAATAATTATCACTATATT
>JBAXGW010000004.1:0-99886 GCA_037139195.1 Bacteroidota bacterium | reverse complement strand
TTTAAATATCAATTATATACAATTATTCTGAAAATATTAACGCATCACTACTAATCTTCAAATATGAAATTTAAAATTCCAATTGTATAAACCGCTTTTAACTCATAGTTCCAAACTCCTTGTTTTGCTTGTTCTTGAATTGGGAATGTAGAATAGTAAACGCTTCGGTCTTTAAAAAAATCTTGCTTTGCTTTTTGTATTTCTACAATAAATTTCTCGCCTTTTTCATTTTCACAGTAAAGGTCAAATATGCCTTTTCGTGCAATATCCGAAGTTCCTAAATGCTCATTTTTCAAGTATGTCAAGTCCTTAACAAGTTGTTCGCCTTCTAAAAGGCTATTCAAAAAGTCAA
This sequence comes from Bacteroidota bacterium, assembly GCA_037139195.1. Classification (GTDB taxonomy): domain Bacteria; phylum Bacteroidota; class Bacteroidia; order Bacteroidales; family JAHJDW01; genus JBAXGW01. The sequence continues at coordinate 99,534 of JBAXGW010000004.1, read as the reverse complement.
TCAATAAATCCTTATTAACTTCTTCTCCAAATAACTTCTTGAAGCCAAAGTCTGTAAAAGGATTTAGATATTTTTCGGTTAATTCAAACATGCTGATTTTATTTGGTGCAAACCTACATGAATTTTCTTTAAAAAGCAAGTCCTTTATAGAAAATTCATGTATGGTTCTCTCTGACCTTTAGCAAATTATCTAATATCAGAGAAAATATAATAATAAAAACTGTTTTTACAAAGCATAGAATTTATTGATTTATTCTCGCATCTTCGCAAAGAACTAGCAAATAGAGGCTTGGATAGGGATGGCAAATGGGTCGGATTCCCAAAAGCTAAAGAAATTCATAAGGTTTGATTTTGAGTTGTTTGTGTTTTCATACTATTTTTATGGGTTAAAGCGGAGTTTTTCTCCGCTTTTTTCTTTACTTTTGATTGATAATTGAACCTTATGGATTTTATTACGTTTGTGCTTACTACAGAAAAGAAAGACGACTCCGAAATGTTGGGCTTCGTTTCTGCTATCAAACGTATGGAAGGCGTGCCAGTTTCTTCCGACCCTCGATTGTTAGGACGTTACTTATATAGGAAACTTACTGCCGAGCAAACTTACGGTTTTCAAAAATGGTTCTTGTTCTATAAATCAATGAAAGACCACGAAATTCCTGCGGATTTGATTGAAGAGAAGTCGTTTTTAGTAGCAATTAACTTGATTAACATATTGCAAAACAGCGACCCTGATTATAGAAAATAATTAAAAAAAAAATTTAGGCAAGCAATATATCAAATAACTTGACTTAGCAATTAATAAACATATTTAATATATTTGTAACATTACAATCAGATTATTATTCAGAACAATACAAAATTATAACAATGAAAAAAATTTTATCCGTAATTATATTTTTATGTATATACCCCTCATATGCACAAATAACAATTTCTAAGATTGATGCAAAAGAAGAATATATTGCTTCAAAACCACTTGTTTATGATAGCTTAAACAATTTCCAAGTTGAAGGACATGCAGGAATTAAACAATTTATTGGTTTAGATATTTACTTTCCACCGATTTGTGATTCTCTTACAAATGATAACATAAAAAATTTTTATTGGAATGATTCAGACACTAACAAATTAAAAATGGATTCCTATTATACCATAATAGATATTATTTTTGGTGAAGATAGAAGTGCTAGAATATATAATGATAAAAAAATTATTATTTACGGGGAGAGTTATGGATATTTTATTTTTAAATTAAAAAGTAAGATAAACAATAACATATATTATTACGAAACAAATCTTAAAATGCGTCCTAAATTTATTTTAGTACCCTATTTTATTAAACAACAAAAATTATATAAAAATCAAAAGCTGATTTATAATACGATATTTAATACTGTATACCTTCATGAAACGATTGACTTAAGATATATTGAGATATATGATGATATTTATGGTGAAAAAAAGAAGAGATATAAATCTGTCGGATTAAAAGACAAGTCGAAATGGACTTGTGTTGATGTTACAATCATGAAAATTGAAAAACGAAATACATCTTCAGGAGAGTTTTTTAATGAATTTTGTATTGTTTATATTCTAAGAAATGAAAAAGGAGAGCAGATTTATTTGTACGATTTAGGAAGTACAATAAGACAGTGGGGTTCTGAAGCAGCTTTAGGTCGCTTTACACTTGAAAGCATTCTTCTAAAAAATATCAATCAGATAAAACAGGAAGAATTAAATAGAAAAACAAAAGAAGCTAATGCTTTAGCTAAAAGAAAATCTGATTGTATTAGCAAATTTGGGAAAGTAAACGGAGAACTTATCGCTCTTAAAAAAGTTAAGATAGGAATGACATCCGAAATGTGCATAGAATCATGGGGTAAACCTTTATGGACTAATAAAACTACTACATCTGAATCTGAAATAGATATTTGGTGGTATTCTTATGGCGTTAATCTTTGTTTTGAAAATAATATTTTGAAAATAATTAGCGAATAGTTTTAAAAAGACTTTATGGAAAAATATGATAAAATTGAACTGGATATTATGAAAGTTCTAGATAGAGTTGCTTTAGAAGGAGATGAAAAAAAAATAAATGGTGATAGACAATGGACATATAGAATAAAAGAACTCATTTGTGAACTTGGAACAGATTCTGGTTTTGAAGTTCGTTGCTCTGGGTTTACAGATAAATTCAATAATGAATGGTTGTATGATATTGTATGGTCTAGATACAATGACCTCAAGAGGCTTGAAACAATAGGCTTAGTAGTTGAGTCTGAGTGGGGAAGAAATTTATATCAAATCAAATATGATTTTGAAAAATTATTAGTTGCTAATTCACAAAATAGATTATTTATTTGCCAAGCAAAACAACATCAGTTTGATGAATTTTGCAATTATTTTAAGGATGCAATTGCTAATTATAATCAATTAAGAGTGGGTGATAGATTTTTAATTGCAATATTGGATGACTATTGGTCAGGTGATTTTAAATATGAATTAATAGTTAAACAATAATTACGGTTGAAAGGCTTTAATAAGTTTAAAATGACATTTATTTTAAAAGGAGTTTGAGTCTTAACCACGATTGCTTCAAAGTAGACCTTCATATAAAAAGTAAAAGCCTTGTGAATCCATACAAGGCTTTTATTTTATATGTTTTGATTATTACTTGTTTAGTGAGTGTATGCTTTTCCTCTATTATCGCCATTAAAAATTATCCATTTTAAAATTCATAATTCGTAATAGAAAATTAGCAATTAAAAGAAATTTTTAATAGGTTTGTGAATTAGAATCAATAATTGATTTAGCAACAAGGTGTAGCAAGCTACAAGTTTGCGGTTATTAAATAAATCTGCGAATATGAAAAAGTATTTAATTATAGTTATTCTGTTTATTACGATGACAAGTTTTATTCCATTAAAAAAAAAGTGGATTAAAACGAAAAAAGAAAATATTGTTTTATTTACACGACCTGATAATTACACTAATTATACATCACCAAATTCTGAAACAATTAACGAATGTTTAAATGAAGGAATTGCTTGTGTAAAAGAAATAAATGAAAAATTAGGAGTCAATTTTGATTCTGACATAAAGGTTTATTTATACAATTATGATGAGGCTAAAGAACAAATCGGCACTAACGCTGGTGGAGGAGCTATCCCAACAAAAAGAATAGTTTTATATACCTATACTGAAGAACATAATTATGATAAGAAAAGGAATCGAACAAGATATATTGGAGTTCATGAGTATGTTCATATTGTGTCATTTAATGAACTAGGAATTTCAAAAACACGATTGTTTACAGAAGGATATGCAACTGCAATTGATGGTTCTTATGGTGGAAAAGAAATAGAACAACGTTTGAATCAGAATAAAATGAAGACTCCATCAGAATTGTTAGATAGTGAAGATATGTTTGAAGGAGACTTTTATCCTCAATCGGGATTTTTTATTAAGTGGCTATTTAATGAGTATTCTATTGAAAAAGCAAATAAACTGTTTGTAATGACAAAAGATGAAATTAAAAGTGAATTTGAAAAAATAACAGGAGAAAAATATTCATTAATGGAAAAAAAATATTCTGATTACTGTGATAAATACTTTGCTAATAATAAATAATAACAAACCGATAGCGTTTCATTAAGATGTGGGGCAATTTTCATAGAATTGAGAGCATCGATTCATAACCTCTTTTGTGCAAGCGTTCTATATTCTTTCTCATAATACCAAAAAAGCCTTGTGTCCATCTCCACAAGGCTTTTGCTTTTATAAGTTTACAAATACTTCTTATCAGGACTTTGAGCATCGGCTTTTTCAATAATTTCTGCTTCAGTAGGTTTAGCTTTGCTCTTATCCGCAAAATACTCTGCCACCATTAGTGTGGGCTTACACCATTTTCAAAAGTGAAGTAGGAGTTCGCAAAGGAGGTCTCGTTTTTCGGAGATAATATTGTTTTGTCCTGAGATGGTGTCAGCAATTGAACTAACTCATTATCAAATCATCAAATTAACATAATTAAGCCCATTCCTCTCCTATACAAGTCATTCTGCATTCATCTTTTCTTTCGGTGCATTTGCATTCGCCAAATACTTTTCCCATTAATTTTTCATATCTAATTTTATGCATGGAACTTGAACCTGTGGCGGGCGTTCCACTTGCAGGGCGGGCAACAACTTTTAAATTGTTGGTTTTATAATTTCTGCTTATAAATCCCCAAGCACCCATATTTGCTGGTTCTTCCTGAACCCATAAATATTCTTTTGCTTTTTTATAACTAGATATTATAGCATCTATTTTTTCAGTTGGCAATGGATAAACCTGTTCTATGCGTATAATAGCAATGTTGTTGGCACTTCTTTTTGCTCGTTCACTTACTAAGTCGTAAAAAATTTTGCCTGTACACAGAATTACAGTGTCAATTAAATCTTTTTGTTCAATTGCTTCGTCAATCACTTCATGAAATGTTTCTTGAGTAAAGGCGGCAATTGGCGAAACGCAATCAGGATGGCGAAGCAAACTTTTTGGAGTAAATACAACCAAAGGCTTTCTAAAATCTCTTTTTATTTGTCGTCTTAGTAAATGGAAAAAATTCGCAGGTGTTGTACAGTTTGCAACCTGTATATTATTATCGGCACAAAGAATTAAAAAGCGTTCCATCCTTGCGCTAGAATGCTCTGAGCCCTGTCCTTCATAGCCATGAGGAAGTAGCATTACAAGTCCGTTCATCAAATTCCACTTTTCTTCAGCGCTTGCTATAAATTGATCTACGATAATTTGAGCTCCATTAAAGAAATCGCCAAATTGAGCTTCCCAAATGGTTAAAGTGTTTGGCATTGCTGAAGCATAGCCATATTCAAAGCCTAAAACACCATATTCGCTAAGCAAAGAATTAAATACTTGAAATTTTTTCTGTGTGTCGGAAATATTATTTAGCGGAATATATTTTTCTTCCGAATCTTCAACTGTAAGAACAGAATGCCTATGCGAAAATGTGCCACGTTCAACATCTTGTCCAGAAAGGCGAACCGGAGTATTTTCTGATAACAAACTAGCATAAGCTAACAATTCGCCCATAGCCCAATCTAACATGCCCGATTTTTCTACCATTGCTTTTCTATCGTCCTGAAGCTTTACGAGTTTTTTGTAGAATAACTTATTTTCAGGCAATTTTGTTATTTGAGCTGCTAGAAAACGCAATTGTTTTTCATCAATTGAAGTTTTTGTGTTATTAAAAATAGCGGTATCGTCGGCTTTTTTGTAGTCTTTCCATTCTTTTTCAAGAAATGAATTGATATGCAAACTTTGTATCGCCTTAGATTCATTAAAATTAGATTCTAAAACATTGGTAATTTCTTGTTCTAAAGATTTAATTTCAGAAGCAGAAATGCTATTTTCTGATAGCAGTTTTTGTTTGTAGATTTCAAGGCAATTTGGATGTTTCTCTATTACTTTATATAGTATTGGCTGGGTAAAACGAGGTTCGTCTGATTCGTTATGTCCGTGTTTTCTATAGCAAAGAATATCGATAAAAACATCTTTACTAAATTTTTGACGGAATTCAACTGCAAGCGACATCACATGAGTTAAAGCTTCTACATCGTCGCCATTAACATGAAAAATGGGCGACTGTATTGTTTTTGCTACATCTGTGCAATAAGTACTTGAACGAGCGTCGAGATAATTTGTGGTAAAGCCAATTTGATTATTTATAACTATATGTATTGTTCCTCCTGTTTTATAGCCATCAAGTTGCGACATTTGTATTACTTCATAAACAATTCCCTGACCAGCAATTGAAGCATCGCCATGAATAAGTATTGGAATTACTTTTGTGAAGTTGCTATTATAATACATTTCTGCTTTTGCTCGAGATAAGCCTTCTACCACTGGGTCAACCGCTTCGAGATGCGACGGATTGGGTGAAAGGGTAAGAGAAATATCTTTATTAAATCTGTTTTTTATAGTTGAATTAAAACCTAGATGATATTTTACATCGCCCATTAAAGCGTAATCATCGTATTCTTTCCCTTGAAACTCAGTAAAAATATTTTTATATGGTTTTTGTAAAATATTAGCCAATACATTTAATCTGCCTCGGTGTGCCATGCCAATTATAAATTCGCTAACATCAGATTCAACGCCTTTTTCAATTACCTCGGCAATAGCAGGTATAAGAGCTTCTGCTCCTTCGAGCGAAAATCTTTTTTGACCAACAAATTTCAAATGCAGAAAACGTTCGAAAAGCACAGCTTCTGACAGTTTTTGCAAAATACGAAGTTTTTCTGTTTCGCTATAATTAGGTGTGTTTTTATCGGCTTCCATTTTATTGCGAAGCCAATCGTGCATTTCTGTATTTCTAATATACCTGAACTCAACGCCTATCGATTTGCAATAGGTTTGTTTCAAAAAATCGATAATTTCTGTTAACGTAGCTTTGCCAATACCTATATTTTTTCCTGCATTGAATGGCTTTGTTAAATCTGTTTGTAATAAACCAAAGTTTTCAAAATCTAAAGTTGGAGAATACATTCTTCTAGAGCGAACAGGATTTGTTAATGTAAATAAATGACCCCTTTCGCGATAAGCATTAATTAAATTCAGTACTTTCGACTCAGCATCAAAATTTTCGTTTATTTCGTTTTCGTTAAATTGAGTTCTAGCAAATTCAAAACCTTCAAAAAATTTTTGCCAGCTTTCATCCACATTCTTCGGATCTGATTTGTATAAGTTGTAGAGTTGTTCCGTACTTTGCAGGTCGGTATTGCTGAGGTAATTAAATTTGTCCATATTTTTTCAATAGAAATTCTATTCAAATGTAAGAATTAATTTCTTGTTTTGAAAAGGGAAATAAAAGTTGCTTTAGGCAACTTGATTTATTTCACAGAGTTACACTGTGTTTTTCACAGAGTATCACTGTTTTCTTTTCTTAATGTGCAACACTGTGCTTTAACTCTGTGTGACACGGTGTAAATTAAGGAGCTTGCACTAGCAAGCTCTTATTTATCAATACAAAATAATCTGGAACAGAACCTTTTAATTTAAATATATCTTTTTAATTGCTCTTTCTCCATTTTGAGTAACCATTAAAAAGTACACTCCAGTTTGAATTTGTGGAACATCAATACTATTAATATTTGCCCCTTTCACAGGCATAATTTTCTCTGAAGCAATTATCTGTCCGTTCATATCAAGCAAAGAAATATTTGTTTCAGATAATCCATTTGTTTTAATAATTGTATTTATCTTGTTATCGCTAACGTTCAACCCAATAATTTCTAACTGGTCGTTTTTAAAACTGCATAAAATCGATAGCACATCAAAATATTTAAATTGTCCATCAAAATCTGTTTGTTTTAAACGATAATAAGTTATTTGATCAGGGCTCATTGTTGAATCTTCAGCAGTATAGAATTTCTCGTTATTACTATTAAAAGCACCAGCAATGGTAGTTACAACTCTCCAATCTTTCATGTCGGTTGATTTTTCAACTGTGAAATAATCGTTATTCATTTCGCTTGCTGTTGCCCAATTGATTAATGAACCAGTACTTGTACATTTTAATTTAAACCCTATCAATTCTACAGGAAGTGCTCCATTTGTAGTTGATCCAAGAGCAAACTCATTTACAGTAGTATTTCTAGAAGATGTTAAAGTATTTAAACCTAAATCTAGCGTTGCCATTGGATTTATCCATGCTGAAGCTGGTGTTTGTCTTGATATTAGTGCCATATCAGCAGGTGTAATAACATTGGTATTAGTGCTAAAATCATAAACTACATCAAATTTTACTCCTGCATTACCCGTAAAAAACATTCCCCAGTAAGTGTCATCATGTTTTACAATACTTGCAGGCAAAGCTGCATCTAAAGTTGGTTGAAAAACTTCGTACAAAATTAAACCACCTAAAATGCCGCTTGTTGAATTTACGGTTAAAGTTCCTCTGTTTAGTAATGAAATGCTTAAAGTAGTTTTGTTTTCGCCAAAAGTATAAACGCTATTATCACCTATTGGTGCGCCAGAAATTACTTTAAAAGTTGAGCTATCGGCTAAAGTATAAGCAGTAAGTGTTCCATCATTTAAAGCAGCTTTATTTGTTGTTTTATTTGTAATAGCTAAAGTAGGCAACTCATCAAAATTATAATATAAAACTAAAGAAGAAGGGTAACTTGTCATAGTTCTCGACATTTGCTGACGTATTTCATCCAGAGTTAAAGCTGTATTAAAAACTTTAACTTCGTCAATATTTCCACTTAGAGGATAATTTTTAACCGTTGAATTTACATTGCTAGTAAATTGAGCACCAATATTTAAACCTCCAGAACTGTTCTTCAAATTAGCTGAAAAATTTTCGGTAGCTTCTTGTATTCCATTCACAACAATCCTTACATTGTTAGCATCCCACACAGCAGCAACATGAACCCAAGATCCTACAGTTAAAGTTGTTGTTGAAGCCAGCGTTTTAGAAGAAGCTGCATTTTTCAAGGTAAAAAAGAAATTTCTGTTATTATCAATTATTAAAGAATACGCTTCATCAGTTTTGCTTGTTAAATCACCTTTATGAAAAATTCCTGCAAAATTTTTCTGTGCAGTTATTTTTACCCATGCCATTAAGGTTCCAGAAGTTGAAAGATCTAGGGAATTATTATCATTAACATGAATATATCGTGAATTTCCATCTAAATTTAAAGCATACACAGGTCCTTGCGACATAGATGCTATCGGAAATAGGAATATTATTATTAGTAGTAGTATATATGTTTTCATAAGGCTTAAGTTTTTCAAATTTACAAAATCTATCTTTGTATGCAATATAATTTATTTTATAACAAAACGCAATCTTTATTTAGATTAATTCTTATTTAAATAAAAAGAATTTTAGTTATTATATCGTTCAATTATTAAAGAAGGGGCATAAATATTTTTTTATCAGTCGTTTTTTGTAATTTTGCACAAACGTATTTTTATTATGAAATTAGCAATTGTAGGAGCAACTGGTTTAGTTGGTTCGCAAATAATTAAAGTGCTTGAAGAAAGTTCTATTAGTATTACAGAATTTATACCAGTAGCTTCATCTAACTCAGTAGGAAAGCTGCTAAATATTAAAGGGAAATCTTATTCTATAGTTAGAATGCAGGATGCAGTATTTATGAAACCTGATATTGCAATATTTTCGGCTGGTGGAAGCGTTTCCAAAGAATGGGCTCCAAAGTTTGCAGAATTAGGTTGCACTGTAATTGACAATTCGTCGGCTTGGAGAATGGATGAAACTAAGCGATTAATAGTTCCAGAAATTAATGCTGAAATTCTTTGCTCAGAAGATAAAATTATAGCTAATCCAAATTGCTCTACAATTCAAATGGTAGTAGCGCTTGCTCCTTTGCATAAAGCTTACAAAATAAAACGCTTAGTTATTTCTACATACCAATCTGTTACTGGAACAGGCGTTAAAGCTGTTAAGCAAATGGAAAACGAACGTAATGGTATAAAAGGGGATATGGCTTATCCTCATCGCATTGATATGAATTGCTTCCCACATGGTGGCGATTTCTTAGAAGATGGTTATACAACAGAAGAGCAAAAGTTGGTTGATGAAACACGCAAAATTCTTAATGATTATTCAATTCAAATAACGGCAACAGTAGTTAGAATTCCTGTAGTTGGTGGTCATTCCGAAGCAGTAAATATTGAATTTGAAAATGAATTTGATTTACAAGAATTAAAAAATATTCTAGCTAATGCTCCGGGAATAACTGTTCAAGATAATCCTGCTGAATTTCTATATCCTATGCCATCTTATTCCCATAATAAAAATGAAGTGTTTGTAGGCAGAATACGCAGGGATTTTTCTAACCCAAAATCGCTTAATATATGGATAGTAGCCGATAATTTAAGAAAAGGAGCAGCCACAAATGCGGTTCAAATTGCTGAATATTTAGCAGAAAATAGCTTAGTTTAGTAAATCGCTTTTTGCCATTAATGTTCAACTCTCTATTTTAGCAAAAAAACACCTTATTATTTCACAGCATTTAAAGTAAAACTAAAAGTTGTTCCCTTTCCAGCTTCGCTTGCAACATTGAGAGTTTGATTGTGACCATCAATAATATGCTTAACAATTGCTAAGCCTAAGCCCGTTCCGCCGGAATCGCGCGAACGACTTTTATCTACTCTATAAAAGCGCTCAAAAATACGAGGGAGTTCATTTTGGTCGATACCAATTCCATTATCCGAAACTTCAACTAAAATTTTATCATCAATAGTATGAAAATTTAAGGATGTAGTTCCATTCTCATTCCCATAATTAATGGAATTGGAAATTAAATTCGATAAAACCTGAGTAATTCTAAGCTTATCGGCAAATACCATTATACCTTTCTCCTGCGAATTATCAAAAACTAGTTTTATATTCTTCTTATTAGCTCGAATTTCTAGCGACTCGAAAATTTCCTTAACCAATGAAATAATATTAAATTTCGAATATTCTAATTCTAATTCGCCTGTTTCTAATTTTGAAATTGACTCTAAGTCTTTAACAATATTTATCAAGCGTTCTATACTTTTTTCGGTTCTTTGCAGATACTTTTTATTTATACTTGGATCTTCAAGTCCACCATCTAAAAGAGTAAGTACATATCCTTGAATATTGAAAATTGGAGTTTTTAATTCATGTGATACGTTACCTAAAAACTCTTTTCGGTAGTTTTCTAGTTGCTTTAAATCTTCAATTTCTTTGCTTTTGTTTGTAGTCCATTCTTGAACTTGTTTTTTAACTTCTGAAATTAAATCCACATTTTTATCATTAAAAGCAGGTAAATTGCCATTCTTTTTAACTTGAAAAATAGTTTTATAAATCAAGTTTATCTGTTTAATGATATATTTTTCAAATGTATATCGGTAAATAATATATGAAAAAATGAAATATCCGAGCACTGTAAATGAAATCACAAGCCAATCTATGGTATGCCCAACTATAAAAGATGCAGCAATGTATATTATAGCAATAAGTGCCGCTAATATAACATTTACTTGTAAAGATAAATCAGATGGTTTAAAACTCATTATAATTCAAATTTATAGCCTACGCCTTTAATTGTAGAAATAATTTCATCTCCAACTTTTTCGCGTAATTTGCGAATGTGAACATCTATAGTTCGGTCGCCAACAATAACACTGTTCCCCCAAATATTCGAAAATATTTCATCGCGTGTAAAAACTTTGTTGGGCTTTGAAGCAAGAAGCATTAATAGTTCAAATTCTTTTTTTGGTAAAATTATTTCTTTCCCGTGCTTAAGTACTATATATTTTTCACGGTCAATAGTTAGCTCCCCTACGGTAAATACAGACTCTACTTCACTAGTAACATTGTATCTTCTTAACAACGCTTTTATTTTACTGCTCAAAACTCTTGGCTTTATTGGTTTTGTAACATAATCATCAGCGCCTGCTTCAAATCCAGCAATTTGAGAATAATCCTCGCTCCTTGCAGTAAGGAAAATAATAATTGTGCCTTTTAAAGAATCATTAGCTCTAAGTTCTCGGCAAGTCTCAATACCATCCATCTCAGGCATCATAACATCTAAAATAATAAGATGAGGTTTAAACGCTTGTGCCATGTCTATTGCATCACGTCCATTCAATGCAGTATATACTTTATAACCTTCTTTGGTTAAGTTATATTTTAAAAACTCAAGAATATCGGGCTCGTCGTCAACCAATAATATTTTTTCCATTTTATTAATTTGATATTTTGTAAAATTATTAATTTTTTGTGAAGTATTAACTCTTTATCCTTTAATTATTTATTAATTAATTGATTTTATATTTAACATTAATTTAATATTGGAACTAATTTCAAACGAAAATTTAATAATATTTTAGTCATCATAAAATTTGTTAATAATCTAAACATTTCCTAATTTTGAAGTGTCCAAACCAAAGGACTAATAAATGAATGAAAATTACCAATCTCTTCCAAAACATTTATTCTTGAATATCAAGAATAGGGATTCATATATTTATTAAAATCATTTTCAAAGCGCCTTTATTTCAATTCTATTAAACGTATTATTTATTTAAAATATTTATTGTTATGGAAATTCCATTTGCAGAATCATACCGTATTAAAATGGTTGAACCCATTAAAAAAAGCACTCGCGAGCAACGTATCCAATGGATAAAAGATGCAAAATATAATTTGTTTAATCTTCGTTCTGAGCAAGTTTTTATCGACTTGCTAACCGACTCTGGAACAGGTGCAATGAGCGACAAACAGTGGTCGGAAATGATGCTTGGCGACGAAAGTTATGCTGGAGCTTCTTCTTATTACAAAATGAAAAATGCAATTAAAACCATTTTAGGATTCGATTATTTTTTGCCAACACACCAAGGACGTGCAGCCGAAAATGTGTTATTTTCTGTTCTTGTTAAAGAAGGCGATGTAGTTCCTGGAAACTCACATTTCGATACAACTAAAGGTCATATCGAATTTAGAAAAGCTAAAGCACTTGATGTTACTATTGATGAAGCTAAAGATACTCAAATTGAACATCCATTTAAAGGCAACTTAGATATAAATAAGCTAGAAAATGCTTTTAAAACCTATCCTAAAGAAAAAATTCCGTTTGTTTTAATTACCATTACTAATAATACATCAGGCGGACAACCTGTTTCAATGGAAAACATTAAAGCAGTTAGCGAATTGTGTAAAAAACATTCAACTCCTGTATTTGTAGATTCTGCTCGTTTTGCTGAAAATGCATATTTTATCAAACTAAGAGAAAAAGGTTACGAGAACAAAACTATAAAACAAATTGTTACTGAAATGTATTCGTATGCAGATGGAATGACCATGAGTAGCAAAAAAGATGCAATTGTAAATATGGGTGGATTTATTGCCATGAGAAGTCAAGAGCTTTTCCAACAAGCAAGTGTATTTAACATCATGTATGAAGGCTTCATCACTTATGGTGGAATGTCAGGTCGTGATATGAATGCTTTGGCTCAGGGATTAGACGAAGGCACTGAATTTGAAACGCTTGAAACACGTATTAAACAAGTAGAATATCTAGGAAATAAATTGATTGAATATGGAGTTCCAATTCAAAGACCAATTGGCGGACATGCTGTATTTGTTGATGCAAAAAAAATTCTTGGTCATTTACCTAAAGAACAATTCTTAGCTCAAACTTTGGGTATTGAGTTATACATTGAAGCAGGAGTTCGTGGCGTTGAAATAGGTGCAATTCTTGCCGATAGAGACCCTATCACACGTGAAGATCGCTTTCCTGATTTAGAATTATTGCGTTTGGCAATACCTCGCCGCACGTACACAAATAATCACATGGATGTAATTGCTGCTGCATTGAAAAATGTGTACGATCGTAGAATGGAAATAAAAGGTGGAGTAAAAATTGTTAAAGAAGCTCCAATAATGCGCCACTTTACAGTGGAATTAGAAAGATTATAAAACGGGACTTCTAAAAATTGCTTTTTTAGCTTCGCTGAGCTCGTAAGCTCGGTTGTCGTTAAACGTCGATTTTAAAAACCTTTACATACCCATGTATGCCTCAACTTTTAAAATCTAGTCCGCCTAAAAATAATCTAATTTTTAGAACCCCTCAATATTTATTAGCAATCCTATTAATTAAGAAACCCCCGTTTGAGATTGAGCGGGGGTTTCTTTGTTAAAACTCTTTTCTAAAACAACGTCTGCGTTTATGCTGAATATGATTATACTCCTTCCAATATTGAATGGCCTTATGATTGTCCTCGAAAATACCGGTTGTTTCAACATATCTAACGCCGTGATCAATCATTGTCTGCTGTAATTCAGTGATGAGAAGAGCCGAAATTCCTTGACTCTGTAATTGAGGCTCAACACCTGTAAGAAGCAAATCAACTACTTTTGGGTGTTTCATCGCTTTTAAAATATGAAAAATTCCAAATGGGAATACTTTTCCATTCGCTTTTATCATAGCTTCTGATAAAGAAGGTAAAGCAATAATAAATGCCACTACTTCTTTTTCTTGATTAATGATTATTTTAACGAATTTAGGGTTTAACAAAGTAAAATATTTATCAGAATAATACTCTATCAATTTATCATTGAAACTTGTAACATAATGCAATTCGGCAAATGCTTTATTTAATAACTTGAAAATATCTTTTTTAAACGGCACTAATTCCGAAGACTTGGTAAAATTTAAAACCTCTACACCAGCTCGCTTTTTTATAATATCTCTTAATTTCAAGGCTTTCGGAGGAATATTATCCTCTTGCTCTAATCTAAACTCTATCCAATCAATTTCTTTAATATATCCAGCTTTTTCAAAATGTGATAGATAATATGGGTGATGATAAACAGAACCTATCGAAGGCATATAATCGAATCCTTCTATTAACAAGCCTTGCAAATCTAAATTTGTAAATCCTAATGGTCCATGAATACCAGTCATGCCTTGTTTTTTAACCCATTCTTCTGCAGTAATAAATAATTTAGAAGAAACTTCAAAATCGTCAATAAATTCAGCTCTTGAAAACCTGCCCAGTTTTTCGTTCATTTTTTCATTATACAATTCATTGATAATTGCACCTATTCTACCAACACATTTACCATCCTTAAAAGCTAACCAAAACTTAGCTTTGCAAAAATCAAAAGCAGGGTTTTTTTCTGGCATTAACATCTTCATTTCGTCCTTAATAATTGGAGGAACCCAGAATGAAGCGTTTTTATATATTTCGAATGGAAATTTAGCAAAGGTTTTTATATCTGATGATGATACTACCTCTTTTATCTCTATAGCCATGTGATTATTATTTATTCGTTATACTGCGAAGTTAACACTAATTTTTTATTCGCAAAAAGATATTTTTTAAGCACAGCTTATAAAAACTTCGTCAATTGAATCAAATATTCAAAAGAAAATGTACAATTGCGTACAAAATGTGTTCGGAATCTTTTACTTCAAATACTTTAAAAATATACTATAAGGCTCGTTTACTGTGTTTTAAAAACTTTGGCACGATAATTATCAATCTTGTAGTCATAGAAATAAACTAAATTAAAATAACCTAAATATACTAAGCCATGAAAACTACAAAAATTTTAACCGTATGTGCAGCAATGTTTTTAACTTTATCTGCATTCTCTAACCCAACTGGAAAATCTAGTAAAGCAACTAGAAATAATTCTACCGAAATTACTTATAAAACATTTGAATCAACAAAAGTTAACTCAGAAAGAGTAATTGAAATAGTTGGCTCAATAGTATCATTGCCAAAAATTGAAAACAATAATCAAGAAGGTGTTGTTATTGTAGAATACCATATTGAAGATAATGGCAATGTTGTGGTTGATCAAATAAATTCAAGCAATCAAATTTTAGCAGAGAGTGTTAAAACGCAAATAGAAAGTTTATATCTAATGTCTTCCGTTGGAAGTGAAAAGAAATTTTATGCAAAATTTAATTTTAAGAAACTTTAATCTTAGTATTATACTTTACTTAATTAACTTTGCATTTTTTTAAACGAAAATTAACACCACAATTTATGAAAAAGATATTTTTAATCATTGGCTCTTTTGCCATAACAACATTATACGCACAAAAAAAAGCACCAGAAAATTGGTTCTTACTAAATCCTAAAACAGATAACGTTTATGGCGTTGGCTCTGAAGAAGCATATAAAACACTGGCAAATAAAAAACCAAAAACCGTTATTGTTGCAGTTATAGATAGCGGAACCGAAATTGACCACGAAGATTTAAAAGATAACATTTGGGTTAACGAAGACGAAATTCCTAATAATGGTATAGATGACGATAACAATGGCTATATCGACGATGTAAATGGATGGAGTTTTTTAGGCGGGAAAAATGGCGACATAGAATTTGAAGCAACAGAACTAGCTCGCATTTATCAAAGAATGACTAAAAAGTTTGCTAAAACAGACACAAACAACCTATCGTCTGAAGATGCAAAAGCTTTTGAAGAATATAAAACAATTAGAACTACTTTTCGCACAGAACAGGCAGAACAAGCTCAACAATTACAAGGAATTGGAGCTTTAGTTGATTTATTTGCTAATGTGAAAAAAGAAAATAATGGCGTTCTTTCAAAATCTACCTTTAGCAGTTATGTTCCTAAAAATGAGGTTGAAGCTAAAATACAGAAAAAAATGAAAAAGTTCTTCCTTATAATTAAACCTGAAGAACTTGATGCACAACTAACAATGGGCTACGAATCAATGAGTAAAACTTTTAAATATAATCAATTAAACGTAGATTCAATCCGTCAAGCAGTTGTAGGCGACGACCCAAATAATATGAACGAACGTTATTATGGTTGCAACAGAGTTGAAGGTCCTGATGCGCTTCATGGAACTCATGTTTCGGGAATTATTGCCGCTATGCGAAACAATAATTTAGGAATCAGAGGAATAGCTGAAAACGTAAAAATCATGCCTGTTCGTGCGGTTCCTAGTGGTGACGAACGCGATAAAGACATTGCAAATGCAATTAGATATGCAGTTGATAACGGAGCTACAATAATAAACATGAGTTTTGGGAAATACTATTCCCCTAACAAATCAATTATTGACGATGCCATAAAATACGCAATGTCGAAAGATGTACTTTTAGTTCATGCAGCTGGAAACGAGTCGAAAAACTGTGATGTTGAATTATCATATCCAACACGTGATTTCACTTCAGGTGGCGAAGCTAACAACTGGATTCAAGTAGGCGCAAGTTCTTATAAAAAGAGTAAAAATATTTTGGGTTCATTCTCAAACTACGGAAAAGCCAAAGTTGATTTATTTGCTCCTGGTGTAGATGTTTATTCAACGGTTTGCGACAGCAAATATATTTCTGAGTCGGGCACAAGCATGGCCTCACCAGCTGTTGCAGGCGTAGCTGCTATAATTAGGTCGTATTTCCCCGAATTAAAAGCTAGTGAAGTTAGAGAAATATTAATGAAAACAGTTGTTCCTTATAAAAAAGCAGTTATTGTTCCCGGAACAAAAGAGAAAAAGTTAATGTCGGATTTATGCATATCTGGCGGTTTTATCAATACAAACAATGCAGTAATTGAAATATTAAAACAAAAGAAATAACAACCTCAAAAAAAAATTTAAAGCCTATTAAGCATAACAACTTAATAGGCTTTTTTCTTTTAATAATGCACCTTGTTTATAAACAAAATAGATTGCTGATATAAAGAAAAACCGTAAAAGATATTCAAACAATATTCATTATATTTGTCAAATGTTCAATAACTAAATATAAAACACATGAAAAAATTATTCGTTATTCTCATCGCTATTGTTTTCACTGCTTGCTCTTCAGATGTAGATTTGAATATTGCAAAAACAAAAACTTCAGAACTACTTACATTGCTTCAAAATCAACAATATGATAAAACAGAAGCATATTATGCCGATTTATTTAATGAAACCGAAAGTATAGAAGCTAGAACAGCTAAATATAAAAAGATTGAAGAAACATCAGGCAAAATTAAAAGCTTTGAGTTTTTAGATTCTACTCCAAAAAACATGGATGAAAGAAATGTTTTAGTTCTCAGATACAAAGTTATTTGCGAAAACTTAACACTCACACATACTTTTATTGTTGGAATGGAAGAGGGCGACTGCAAAGTATTGAATCATGAAATGACCAACTTATAATTTAAATTTTCTTTTTTTTGATGAAGAATCATTTAGCCCAGCACATACTTGAAATTGCTTCGCAACATGAAAGCGATATAGTTTTAAAATATAAAGAAAAGAATACAAACAAATACCAATCACTTACTTGGAAAGTTTTTGCAGACAAAATAAAGGATGCGGGAATATCATTATTATCTCATAACATTTCACATAATAGTAATGTTGGGATTTTTAGCGATAACAAAGTAGAATGGACATTGGCAGATATTGCAATTTTAAGTGTCAGAGCAGTTACGGTTCCCATATATGCAACTTCTTCTTTTCAGCAATTAAAGTACATTGTAGATGAAACACAAATGGAATTGCTTTTTGTTGGGAACAACGAGCAAGCTGAAAAAGCTAAAAGCCTTTTTAATACAAATACCAGTGTAAAAAAAATTGTTGTCTTCGATGAATTGCATTCTTCTATTGAAGATTCTCGTATTATTCGCTGGAATGATTTTATTTCTATTGAAAATAAAAAGGAACTATCAGAAAAATGGGAAAGCAACTTGCAATTAGGCTCTGCCGATGATTTAGCAACCATTGTTTATACATCTGGAACAACAGGAGAACCCAAAGGAGCGATGTTAAAACACAGTAATTTTTTAAATTGTTTAAATATCCACGACAAACGACTAATTGTTGACAACAAAGATGTTTCACTTTGCTTTTTACCATTAACTCATATTTTTGAACGTACTTGGACTTTCTATATGTTGCATCGAAGAGCAATAAATGTGTATTTAGAAAATCCAAAAGAAGTAATTAATGCCATGACCGAGGCTCGACCAACGGTAATGTGCGTGGTTCCTAGATTTTTTGAAAAAACACATGAAGGTATAATTGCTGAAGTTTCGAAATGGTCTAAATCTAAAAGAACTATTTTCAATTGGGCTTTGAAAATTGGACATAAAAAAATTAAATACAACTGTATATCAAAAACACCTCCATTACTTTTACAATTAAAACATGCTGTTGCAGAGGCAATTGTTCTTAAAAAATTAAGAAATATTTTTGGCGGGAATATCCGCTTTATTCCTTGTGCTGGTGCTGCTATAAATAACGAGCTTCTTAGATTTTTCCATGCTACGGGTTTATTTATAAACTACGGATATGGAACTACCGAGACTACAGCTACTGTTTCTTGTTTTAAAAACGATATTTACGACTTTGATAGCTGCGGAAGCATAATGCCAGAAATTGATGTTAAAATAACAGATGAAGGCGAAATTTGTGTAAAAGGAACTACCGTTTTTTCTGGATATTACAAAAAAGAAGAAGAAACAAAAAAAGTGCTAATTGATGGCTGGTATCATACAGGAGATAAAGGCTTTACAAAAGATCCCGATTTTCTTGTTATGACAGACAGAATAAAAGATTTATTTAAAACTTCGCTTGGGAAATACGTTTCACCTCAAAAAATCGAGCTACTTTTATCTCAAGATGCTTATATACAACAAGTGATAGCAATTGGAGATAATAAAAAATTTGTTACAGCTCTGATAGTTCCCTCTTTCGACAATATAGCTCTTAAACACGAAGAAATAGGCATTGGTCTTTTATCCTACGATGAATTAGTTAAAAATGAGAAAGTTATTGAGTTTTTCAATAATAGAATAATTCCGCTTCAAAAAGATTTAGCTCCATACGAGAAAGTAATTAAATTTGAATTATTGGCGGAACCTTTTTCAATTGAAAACAACGAACTAACTAATACGCTAAAAATTAAACGCCGAATTGTTGTTGAACGCTACAAAGAAATAATTGAAAATTTTTACAAATAATAATTTGATGCTTAAACTATTACTTAGCTTTAAATATGCGTTAAATGGCATTAAAAATCTAATTGAAACTGAAAAAAATTTCAAAATACAATTACTATTAGCTTTAACAACTTTAATACTAGGCTTTTACTTTAATATTTCAAAATCAGAATGGATTTTAATAATCATTTGTTTTGCCTCTGTACTAACGGCAGAAGCTTTTAATAGTGCAATAGAAAAATTAGTTGATTTAGTTTCACCTGACTATAATGAGAAAGCAGGAAAAATAAAAGATATAGCGGCTGGTGCAGTATTAATAACAGCATTAAACACTGCAATAATTGGAATGATTATTTTTATTCCTAAAATTCTTAACCGTTTTTACGTTCTTTTTTGATATAACTGTTAGTGTAGAGAATTTTCTTTTTTCTTAAGTCAAACCCCTTTTACCCAATAAAAAAAGAGCGAGTTTCCCCGCTCTTAATAAAACTGCATATGATCATTATAGCTATAAACTGTTATTTTACAATAACTAAATAATAGTTTTTCTTCCCTTTTTGAACCAAGATATATTTATTATTTAATAAATTTGATTTATTAATTGTTGCATCTTCTCCAACTTTCTCTTTGTTTATTGCTACACCATTTTCTTTAAGCATTCTTCTAGCCTCGCCTTTTGAAGAGAAAATAGTTGTTTTTTCTGCTAAAAAATCAGGCATTGAAATTCCTGCTTCAACTTCTGCAATAGAAACTTCAAACTGAGGAACGCCTTCAAAAACAGATAAAAGCGTTGCTTCATTTAATTTGTGTAAGGTTTCAGTTGTTCCTTTGCCGAATAATATTTCAGAAGCCTCAAGCGACTGATTGTATTCATTTTCGCCATGAACTCTGATAGTAATATCTTTTGCCAAAGCTTTTTGCAAAGGGCGTAAATGAGCGGCTTCTGCCTGCTCTGCAACTAATTTTTCAACTGTTTCTTTATCAAGCAGTGTAAATATTTTAATATATTTTTCGGCATCAACATCCGAGCAATTTAACCAAAATTGATAGAATTGGTAAGGAGATGTTTTTTCTGGGTCGAGCCAAATATTTCCACTTTCTGTTTTCCCAAACTTCCCGCCATCAGCTTTAGTAATAAGCGGGCAGGTTAATGCAAAAGCTTCACCACCGGTCTTTCTGCGAATAAGTTCGGTGCCAGTAGTAATATTTCCCCATTGATCAGAGCCGCCCATTTGCAGCTTGCAGTTTTTTGCTTGATTTAAATGAAGAAAATCATATCCTTGCACTAGTTGATATGTAAATTCAGTAAAAGATAGCCCATTCCCTCCATCTAAACGTTTTTTTACTGAATCTTTTGCCATCATATAATTTACGGTCAGATGTTTTCCTACGTCGCGTAAAAAGCTTAAAAAGCTAAACTCTTTCATCCAATCGTAATTGTTTACAATTTCAGCCGAATTCGATTCTAAATTAAAATCTAAAAACTTTTGCAACTGAACTTTTATACATTCCTGATTATGGCGAAGCGTAGGCTCATCTAATAAATTTCGTTCTTCCGATTTGCCAGATGGGTCGCCAATCATCCCTGTTGCACCTCCAATAAGCGCAATAGGTTTGTGCCCAGCTATTTGAAAATGCTTAAGCATCATTATTGATACCAAATGGCCAATATGCAATGAGTCTGCAGTTGGGTCAATTCCTACATAAGCTGCTGTATGTTCTTTACTTAATTGTTCTTCTGTTCCAGGCATCATATCGTGAATCATGCCTCTCCAACGTAGTTCTTCTACAAAGTTCATGGTAAAATATTTTTTGCAAAGATAGTAATTAAGTTTCTAAAGTTATAAAGTTGAAAGTTTCTAGTAGCAAGTTTTTTGAGTTAACCTAATATGGATAGAGAATTTATAAGAAAAAAAAAGGCTGTTTCTTTCGAAACAGCCTTTTTCTGTTAGACTATAATTTTTTATTTAATAGCATCAGTAAATTGAGAGTTGTTGAAGAATTTCAAGAATTCTCTATCGTCTTTAGCTTGTTCTCTGTATTTTGCATCAGCAGCAATAGCATTTCTTAAGTTTTCAGCTATCATACCAACATTATTTGTACGTGCACCTAATACAGCTGTTAAGTAATAAACTTCAGCAGTTTTTTTAGCACAATCTAAAGATTCTTGAGCACCAGCATTATCTTTTGATAATAATTGAGCTAAACCTTTATTATAGTTGCATTTAAGTTCACCTAATAAGCCAATTGCACCAGCGTAATCGCCTTTTCTAATTGAAATAAGAGCTAAGTTGTAACTTGCATCTTGACCGTTAGCTTGAGCTGATTCGAAGTATGATTTAGCAGCTTCAAAATCTTTTTTCCAAGAAGCAGCAACACCAAGGTTATTTAAAATCATTCCTTTGTTAGCAACTATAGAGTTTCCTTGTTCTAATACTTTTTGAGCTTCTTCAATATTGTTTAATTTCAAGTAGCAATATCCTAAGTTATTATATGCTCTCCAGTCTTTAGGGAATTTTTCAACAACTGATTTGTAAATATTTACTCTTGCATTGTTATCTTCAGTTAATTCAGCAGCGTAAAGTAATTCAACTAAGCTTAATGAATCAGGATTAGAAGCAGATAATTTAGCAATTTCAGCATCAGTTCTAGCTGGTTTTAAACCAACAACAGTAATTTCAGCTCTTCTTAAAGAAGGAAGGATGTCGTTTTCAATTTCTTTGTAAACGATAGTCATATTTTTAATTTCTTGTTCTCTTTTTTGAACATCAGGTTGTGAGTTAACAACGTTTAAGATAACGCTCTTATCAGCTAAAGTAGAACCTTGAACAGATTTTACGAAACCTTCCCAGTCTTCACCTTTGGCAGCTGAATTTATTTTCAAAGTATCGTTGTATTTAGCTTTCATCATTTTTTTGTATTGAGCAGCTAATTCAGCTCTGAAGTATTTCTCAGCAGCTTTTGCACGATTGTCAGATAAACCTTGGTTATATCTTTCTTCACCTTCTGGAGAAGCCCAAGCAGTTAAATCAAAATTTCTTTTTACCCAATTGTTTAATACGAAATCTTTAAGTTCAGTTAAAGCTTTAACATTTTCTTCTTTTTTGTTATTAGGAAGGTTCATGTTAATAGCATATAATTGATATGCAAAATAAATATTTGCTTTTTTAGTTGTAAGAACTTCTTTTTCGAAGTAAGGCATATCAGGGGTATTTTCTTTAACCGACAAAACAATATTTTCGTCGCTAACAACTCTTTCTGATGTATAAATTACACCGTCAGCTAATTTTCTGTCGCCTAAGAATAATTCTTTTTTACCAGCATTAACTTTACAGTTAACGATAAGTTCAGATTTATTCATTTCTGGTTTGTACGTAATAACGTCTGTGTATGTGAAAGAACCACCTGTTTTTTTGCTAATAACAGTTCCGGTACCTTTTGCTTTTTCGCCTTGTAAAGTAAGCGATTTCAAAGCATATTCTCCGCCATTATATTTTAAAACTGGAGTAAAATCAACAATTGCTTTTTTGTGGAAATACTTCGCTGGAATTGTTCCAGTAACTGTTACATTGATTTTACCACCATGCGATTCAAGAACCTGAGGTTGAACTTCATACTTCACTTCAGGATACTTTTTAATCATTTTTTTCAGGCCACATCCCCACACAATGGTAGATATTGCTAGCAATGTTAATAAAAATTTTAGGTTTACTTTTTTCATAATTATGTCTAACGTTAATTAGTAATTGGATTTTCGTAATTTGTTTCTGTTTTCTACGATTACTTTCGCAAAATTGTTACAAATATATAAAAGTTAATTTAAAATACATACAATATTTTAAAAGAAAAAAATATTATTGTTCTGCAAAGACCTAAATGTCAGGGAAAATCGTATTAAATATTTTTAAAAAAATTGCTTAATAACATATTTTAATGAATATTGATAGGGCAGTTAGCATCAAATATATTTTTATTTTTTTATAAAGATATATTGCAAAATCCAAAAAAATTAATTAAAAAAGGGGCATTTCGCCCCTTCCTCCCTATTGTATAATTCTCATAAATTACATGCCTAATGAAATCTATTTTGAGAAATTACTTAATAAATCTACCTATATTTATTTTGTCTCCCTTTGCAATCTTAATTATATAACTACCACTTGCAATCGCTGAAACATCAATTTTTTCTGAATCATTTACTATTCCTGATTGAATCATCATCCCTTGAATATTATACAATTCATAATTTCCATTTTTGCAGTTTGTTAAATTAATGCTTTCTAAAGCTGGATTTGGATATATTTTAATATTATTTATCGCTTTGTTTTCAATTACTGACATTTGCAAATCTTCTTCAGTAACTGTTATTATATCTTTTAGACTAACAATTGATTTAAATCCATTACAAGTAATGTTTAGAATTACAACATAAGTGCCTGTTGAATTGATATCCGCAACTAAAGTAAATGTTGTGGTAGTCCCATTTTGAACAATAACCCATTGAATATTCACGCCCATTGAATCAGTATAAACATTGTTTACCCAAGCCGAATCAATTGTGCCTGTAATAAAGCACGAGTCTAAATAATTTGTTGTTGTATCTGTTGGAACGACAATATTTGTTGAATCGTAATTTGTGTAATTTTCAACCAAAGCACAGGCACTGGCAACTTCACTAGTGTATGCGTTTGTTACAGTTACGCAATAATAACCAGGGCAAAGATTGTATATAGTCTGTGATGTATCACCATTTTCCCATAAATATTGATAATAATTTTGATTGCTTGGATTGTTATTAGATACTATTGCAGTAGCCGAACCATTGCAATTACTTGATGAGTCTGAATAAGATGGTTGAGTTTCAATGTATACATACATTGAAGAGTCACTGTAGACGGTAGTATCTTGATTAAATGTAATATTGACACATGCTGCATTAGCACAACCATTTGCATTTGTAACTGTTACACAATATAAGCCCTGCGATAAGTTGTTTGCAATATAACCTGTATCACCATTGCTCCACAAATAGGTATACACCGCTGAATCGTTTGTTAAAACATAAGCATAACCATCATCAGCATTTGCATTCGTAGGATTATTCGAACTTATTAAAAGAGGGAAATAGCAAGTGTCTATATTCGACGAAAGAATATTAGTTGTATCGCAAAACAAACTAGTGCATCCTGCATGGGTTGTAATTTGCAAGCAAATTGTGTAAAGACCCGGCTGATATGTATGTTGTGGATTTTGAAGATTGCTACTTGTTCCATCTCCAAAATTCCAGTTCCACGAAACTATATAGTCGGTATTTGTGGTATCTAGTACATTAGTGCTATCAATAACAAATGTGCTATCGGAAGTCCATATCCAGGAAGCATCTGCAAAAGAAACAGTTCCAAACGTATTATTGTTTTGATAAAACTTTGCATGACACTGGCTTTGTGCCATCCCAATTGTTGCGGTTAAAGCAATCAGAAGAGTAAAGAATAATTTTTTCATAGTGAGTTTATTTAAGTTATATTGATTAAATCTTAGTTTTTATAGGAGCTAATTTCCATCAACTTATATACAAGATAGAAAAACTATGAAAAAGGTTGCGTGAGAATTAAATTATTTTCAAAATATGTGCTTTTACTTCTTCAAAGCTATCACAGTGGTCTTTTTTATTTTTACAGTTTCTCCTTTGGTATTGAACGATTCAAATAAAACTATGTAAATCCCTTGCGGCGGAACTTGTTTAAATTCATCTAAACCGTCCCAAGTATAGGTGCCTTTTATTCCCGACAACTGATTTTTTACTAAAAGCCTTACCAATCTGCCGTTTGCATCATAAATAGTTATGGTGGTATTATAATCTGGACTATTGAAATTATAATTTATCATTAAAACATCGTTAATTCCATCATTATCGGGCGAAAAAAGTTCTGGATATAGCTCAATGCTTCCATTTGTTGATGCTTTAATTTCGGAATATTGAGAATTTTTGTAGCCCGGAGTAGAATAACCCACCAACTCCGAAGCTGAATGCCAGTTTGAAGAATCGGATGATGATAAATTGTAATTGATACGCTCTAATGATACTCCTTTTGTTGACAATAACAATGGATAATGCATACTTTCATTGTATCTAACAATATCAATAGTTTCATCAGTTTTGTTTTTCAAAACCACAGTTCCATTGTCAACATTGTATGTTGGTAAAGTTGTCATTTCAACAAACGTTTGCTTTAAACCTGTTGTATATAACATCTGAATACTTTCGGAGTTAGCTGACAATACAACAAATTCGTTTGGGAAAAGTAAAAATCCATCGCTCACCGAAACTTTTGTGGATGTTAAACTGTCGTCTGCTAAATTGCATAAATCAAGCTCTGCTAAGTCAATTACTTTATTAGAATTATTATATAACTCGACAAAATCAACGCTTTCGTCTTTGGGATTAAACATAATTTCATTAATAACAATATCTTTCGGCAGAACGGGCTGTGGTATAGCAAAACGGGCTGATTTAACTCCCGAAATGTAATTCCCCGAACAATCTTGAATAGAGTCGGATACGCTAAGGGTATAAATTATATTGTTTTGAATGATTGTAGAAAATAAAAGTCGCACTTTTTTATAATCAGGTGAAATTAACTCAACCGAAGTAGGTTTCCCAATTCCATTATCAACAAAATACATATTTGCATTTTTCATTTTCGCAGAATCAATACGCTCATTAAAAAACAAGAATATCGAAAAATAGTCGTCAATTGAGGCTCTTAAAATTTCAGGTGCTACATGGTCGGCATTTGATGAATTAACTGAATTTATTGCGCCTGGAGTTCCACCTATTGTGGCATTAGAGGCATTCCAATTTTTTTCTTCTAAGCAAGGAGAAAAGGGATCTATTTGTTCTAAAGACCAGCCTCCTTCGGCTTTTTCGCTACTTTGATACCAACTTTCATTAAATAAAACGTTTGATATAATGCGTTGACTATCATCTCTGAGCATAATAAGTTGCCCCGCATTTGTTATTGTAAAACTCGAAAAGTCATAAACAGTTCCAAATCCTACAAATTCAGGAGAGGCAGTAGTAGAACATACAATTAGATATTTATGCGATGGTATAACTAGATTAGTAAATGTTTTGTTTGAGGCACCAATCGTTAATACCCAATTTTCAAGCGAAATATCAAAATTGCTTCTGTTATATAGCTCAATATATTCGTATTCGGGCAAACCATTTGTCGGCGATGGGTCTGCCATAATTTCGTTAATAACTATATCAAACGATTTTGGAATATAATATGCAAATGTATCTATTAATAAAGTTGACATATTGCCTGATATATCTTTCATTCCATTAATGCTTAATTGATATATATTGCTATCTTTTAATTCCGATGGCAATTTGAGCTTAACCATATTTGTATTCAACGTATCTAAAATAGAAAGTATCGGATTTCCTATTATTGGGCTTATAGAATAATTGCTATTTGTTTCAGCAGCAGTTTTATCAATACTTTCAGAAAAAATTATTGAAAGTTCAGTTGGAGAAAGAACTTTTATGCAATTAATTTTTGGAGCAATGGTGTCAACTATTATTTCGCCAATGGAAAAATCATCGAAATAGAATTTTGTAGCATTGCTTGAAGTGTACTTACAATAAATACCAAAATATGAAGATGTAGTATAAGTTAAATCGCTAGCAGTTCCTTCAAGTAAGAAATTAATTCCTCCAGTTGGATCCGAAAATAGCTGCCAATCGCCATTCTGTTTACGAACCACTTTTATTCTAATGGTATTTACAGAATTGTTAGTATAAGCAATTGTTCCAGCTATTAGTTTTTCGATGATAGCGCCTGTTTGTTTATACAAAGCTATGCTATCATTCGATTCGCCAACTTGCACAAAATACCCATTTAATGAACTAGCTAAATTATCTTGGTCAGAACATAAATATACACGTGCATTATTGTTTGCAGAAGTTTGAAACGAAAGTTTTACCCAAAATTTCCATTCACAATTTGTGGCATAATTGGACGAGATAGAAAGACATGAAGTATCTGTTCCAGTTGATTTTAAATGCAATTGCTCGGTTGTATTTACTTCAAAATGAGTAATATCGCCGTTCCAAGAGGGATTGTTTGTAAAATCGCCATCTGTAAAATCATCAACTATTTGGTTATATGCAGTTAACGAATATAGAAATGCACTTATAATAAGAATAAATCGAATCATAAATAAAAATTTGTTTCAAAAGTACATTATTATTTTTAATCCGATAGACATCTTATTTTAAAAATAAAGTTAATTTTGTTAAAAATATTTTAACCAGAAAATGCAAGATAATACAAATCACGAATCGGCTTTAAAAGTAAACGAAGGAATTGAGCAACCGCCATCGGTTAACGAAGATGCCGTATCGAAGTATAAAAACAAACAAAAATATTTGCCTTCAGTAGCCGAACTCTCAAAGGGAATACTGAAAGGAGATAGAACCATGCTTAGCAGGGCAATTACGCTAATAGAAAGCTCTTTACCTCAGCATCAAATTTTAGCACAAGAAGTAATTGAACAATGTTTGCCTCATTCAGGAAAATCTATACGTATTGGTATTACTGGTGTTCCTGGAGCTGGTAAAAGCACATTTATAGAATCGATTGGCAAACATCTTACATCATTAGGTAAGAAAATTGCCGTTTTAGCAATCGACCCAAGTAGCGAGCGCAGTAAAGGCAGCATATTGGGAGATAAAACACGAATGGAAGAACTGGCAGTAGACGCAAATGCTTTTATTCGTCCTTCGCCTTCGGCAGGAACATTAGGCGGGGTTGCACGAAAAACTAGAGAATCGATTATACTTTGCGAAGCAGCGGGTTTTGATGTAATATTTATTGAAACTGTAGGAGTAGGACAATCGGAAACACTGGTTCATTCTATGGTCGATTTTTTCTTATTGCTTATGATTGCTGGCGCTGGCGACGAGCTTCAAGGAATAAAGCGCGGTATTATGGAAATGGCAGATGCTATAGTTGTTAATAAAGCCGATGGCGATAATATTCAAAGGGCTCAAATGGCAAGGTCGCAATATGCCAATGCCTTGCATTTGTTTTCGCCTATATCATCAGGCTGGATTCCTTTAGTAGAAACATGTTCGGCATACACTAAAGATGGAATTGATGATGTATGGAAAATGATTTGCAATTACGAGAAACTAGTTGTTGAGAATGGATATTTTGAACAAAATCGAAAACACCAATCAGAGTACAGAATGTTTGAAACAATAAACGAAATGTTAAAAGTTAGTTTTTATTCTGATAAAGAAATTGAAAAATTAATTCCTGAGGTAACAAAGGAGTTGTTGGAAAATAAAATTAGCTCTTATGTTGCGGCCAACAAGCTAATGGACAAATATTATAAGGACATTCAAAATAGAGAGATTTAAACCCCTTTTTTTAGCAATTCAAAAAACAAAATGCCTAATTTCGATTTAAATAGCGGTGATTTCGATTACTTTTTGCCAAATCCTCGCATTGCACAAGAGCCTTTAAGCCAACGCGATGATTCAAAATTGCTAGTTTACAAGCAAAAAGGACAAATTAACGACGATTATTTTTATCGTATTTCTGACTATTTACCTGAAAATTCGTTGCTAGTATTTAATGAAACTCGTGTGATACGAGCAAGAATGGAGTTTGTGAAAGAAACAGGAGCAGTAATTGAAGTGTTTTGTCTCGAACCCAATAATCCTAGCAAAGAACTAAGTATTGCTCTTGATATTAGAAAATATTGTGAATGGAAGTGCTTTGTAGGAAATGCAAAAAAATGGAAATCGGGTAAGCTTAAGCAAATAGTATCTATAAATAATTTAGAAATTGAACTTCTGGCTTCTAATATTGAAAATACCGATGATGGTTTTATTGTTGGCTTTGAGTGGGAAGATGAAAATATTTCTTTTAGTCAAATAATTGAGGCAATAGGACATACTCCACTTCCACCCTACATAAAACGAGAAAGTACTGAAACTGACACCAGTCGTTATCAAACAATATATGCACAATTGGATGGAAGTGTAGCAGCCCCAACTGCAGGTTTACATTTTACAGAAAAAGTTCTGAAATCAATTTCTGATAAAAATATCCTTCAAGAAAAAGTTGTTTTGCATGTTGGAGCTGGAACTTTTAAACCGCTTAAAGATGCTTCAATTAATGAGCACACCATGCATGCCGAAACAATTATTATTTCGCTTAAAACCATTAATTGTTTTATTGCCAATATTGATAAAAACATTATTAATGTAGGAACAACAACTGTTAGAACACTTGAAAGCTTATATTGGCATGGGGTTAAATTGATTGTAGACAAAAACGATAATCAAGAATCTATTTCAATAAATCAATGGGATCCTTACAATGAAAAGTACAATATCGGCATTTCGGCATTGGACTCTTTAATTGCAATACGCAATTACATGACTTTAAACAAAATGGCAGAAATATGCGGGTTAACTCAATTAATGATAATTCCTGGTTATGAATTTAAGCTGACAAATATCATAATTACCAATTTTCATCAACCCAAGAGTACATTATTGTTACTTGTTAGTGCATTTACAAATCAGAATTGGCGCGAAATATACCAATATGCCATGGATAATGATTATAGGTTTTTAAGCTATGGTGATAGCTGTTTGCTATTAAATAGACTTTGTCCATAAGGATTGATAACATAGTTATTTTGAAAAAAATATGTTTATAAAGACCTCAAATTTTATATCCGTATTTTCAAAATTAAAAATTTTCTTGTTTAACAATTAATCTTGTTTGTTCTAAAATGAATTTTTAGCATTAAATAGGGCTTTAAACAAAATCTTTAAATAAGTATTGTTTCCTATCTTTTCGCCCCAAAATAGCATATTAACGTAGCTTTTTACCCTAATAAACTAGTTGCTTTTCTCCAATAAAGCGATCGTACTTACTGTTATTATTTCCAAAAATAGGTATTAAGCAACTGAATACCAATTTGCTTAGAGTTTTATTTGAAGAATTGCAGCTAACATTGATTAAAATTCCACTTTTTCGAACTTGTAATTTATATAGGATATGTTAAATATTCATAAATTTACGAAATTAAGGTTAAAAATCGGATGAAAATACCTATTGATTTACGCATTGTAATACTTTATATTAAATATTCAAAAATTTGAGGTTAATGTTTATGAAGATTGTTATAAAAATAGTATTTTTTTTATTACTGATTTCATTCGGGTTGAATGTAAAAAAAGCAAATGCAGTAGTATTTAATGGAACTTACACAATTGGGCCCAGTGGCAATTATACTTCTATTAAAAATGCTGCCACTGCATTAAACTCAGGAAGTGTTAGCGGAGCAACAATTTTTGAACTCCAAACAGATTATTCCTCATCGGCTGAAACTTATCCAATCACATTTAATGCTATTTCAGGAGCAAGTGCTACAAATACTATAACCTTTCGTCCGGCATCTGGGGTAGTAAGTTCCTTTTCTTTGGCTGCATCTAGCACAAGTAATGAGGGGGCTATATTTATTTTTAATGGAACTGATTATTTATCAATTGATGGTCGCCCAGGTGGTTCGGGTACAAATAAGTATTTGGAATTAAGAAATTCAAATAGTAGTAATACTGGTGGACCTACAATATCTTTTAAAAATGATGCTACATACAATACTGTTAGGAATTGTCTGGTTGAAGGAGAATCTGTTTATGAGTATGGAATAATAAATTTTGGAGCTTCTTCCAGTGCAGGAAATGATTATAATACAATTACCTATTGTAAAATTGGAGACCTAACAACTGGAGGTTCAACAAGAATGTCAAGAAATCTAATTTCAACTTACGGATCTAGTACATCAATTGCATCAAATAACGTTACTATTTCTTACAATGAATTTTATGATGGATGGTCATCTGTTGATAATACATCGTATATTTATCTTACTGGGGATCATAACAATTGGACAATAGATCATAATAGTTTTTATAGAACGGCAGAATATTCATCTAGTTATATTGCCAATTTTATATATTTTACGAATGTTGATGGAGGCTCTTTATCCATAACAAATAATTATTTTGGGGGGAGTTTGGCAACATGTGGAGGCTCTGCCTTTTCATTTAAAGGGCTCAAACTATACATGATAAGTTTTGCTTCTAATTGCACAAATAATACTACTGTTGATATTAGTAACAATACATTTAGCAATTGTACTTTTAATAATGCTACTGGGACTATGGAAGCTGTTCTATTTGAAGAAACTTCAGCAACAGGTTTAACAATTAGTGGAAATCAACTTTCAACTTTAACATGGACTTCAACTGGAACAGATACTAAAATTTTCGATATCACTGTTGACAATGCTTGGTCCTTTTCTAACAACAAAATTGGGTCATCGACCAATAATAATATAACCTACGCCGACAATAGTAGTTTATGGGGTTTATACCATGGGGGCGCAAGTACTTGCACTTCCTCTAGCAATAAGTTTCAGGAAATTTACCATTCAAACACTGGAACAGCAAGTAATTTCTTTGGATATGAAGCTTATAATGCAACATCTGGGGTGCTAAATTCAACAAATGATAGTTTAATAAAAATTGATGTAGCAGGTACTCCTGGGTTTTATGGATTTTATTTTTCGTATGTTTCGGGATCTGTCACTCAAACAATAACCAGAGCTGTTGTTGATCAGATTACATGTACGGCATCATCAGGAACCGCCTATATGTATCCTTTTTACATGTACAACCAAACAAGTAATACAGCAACATTGAATGTAAAGAAATGCAAGGTTACAAACATAATAATGTCTGGCGCAAGTGCTAATAATTATGCTTATGGAATTCACGTATGGGCAAATAGTGCAAGTTCGGGAAAAGTCAACCTAAATGCTTGGAATAATGTTATAATATTAGAAAATACAGGATATACAAGCAACGACTTTTATGCCGCGGGCATATATATTGACGCAGGAACATCTTCTACCAATACTAGTACCGTTTATCATAATACAATAAAAATTGGAGGTTCAACATCTGCATCAGACATAATTTACTGTTTGAGGACAACTGGAAATGGGATTTCAATAACAGCTAGAAATAATGTTTTTGAAATGAGCAGAACTACAGGCTCCTTAAGCTGTGCAATATATATTGACGCAGCTATAACAAAAACTTTCACAAATAATTCTATGAACAGCCCAAATGAGACAGAATTGATTTGGTGTAATGGAAGTTATTATACTTTAGCCACATGGGATGCATTAGGAGCAAATATTGGAGATAATGATATTACCCAAGCATTGACTGTTGATGCTAATGGCTATGTAACAACTTCAAGTTGGACAGGACAAAATGCTGGGTATAATATTTCTGCAACTGTTACTGACGACCTTTTAGGTGTAGCTCGAGATGCTACTCCATGGATTGGGGCTTATGAAAGTGCATCAGTACCTGCTTATGATTTTTATTGGGTTGGCGGTTCAGGTAATTGGGATGCGTATGCTACACATTGGGCTACTACTTCAGGAGGAGCTTCATTTCGTAGTTCTGCACCAACAGCAACTGATAATGTTTATTTTAATGCTAGCTCTGGAGGTGGAACAATTACTTTAAATGTTGCTGCGAGTGCCTCAACGGTTACTTTTACAAATTTTTCTGGATCTTTTGCAGGTGCTAGTGCTTTAAGTGCTACTACGCTTTCGGTTACTTCTGGCACCTATGCAATGGGAGTTACAACTGCTAATTTTTCTGGAAATGCAACCATAGCTGGTACAGTAACTATTTCTACAGGCACGTTGGATGTAGATGGAACTTTTAATGCTACCGGTGGAACAATAACATTCTCTGGAGCAGGAAATCTTGCATTGGGGGGTGCAACTGTTACAAGCCTTGGAACATTAAGTGCAACAGCAGGTACCGTTAAGTATAATAGAGCTGGTGCGCAGACTGTTCTTTCTGATAATTACTTTAATTTAACCATTGATGGTTCTGGAACCAAAACTTTGGGTGGAACAATAGATGTAGATGGTTCTATCAATATTACAGCTGGGACGCTAGATGTTTCAGCATCAAATTATGCAATTACATGTGCAAGCAATTGGACTAATGGTGCCACGTTTGTTCCTCAAGCTGGAACAGTAACTTTTGATGGTTCAGGTGCACAAAGTATTACTACTGGAGGAACTGCTGCAGGAAAAGAGTTCTATAATTTTACCGTTAATAATTCCGCAGCTTCTCCAGGTGATGCCACAGATGTGGATGCTGATGTTATTTATATTTATAATAACTTAGTGGTTACTGACGGCCAATTTCAGCCAGCAACTGGCTCATTTTTTGGTCCTGTAGAAATTCAAACTAATGGGATTTTAAAGCCAGATGCTAACGCGGAATTTACTGTTTCTGGCGCATGGCTAAATACAAATGGCACTTTCACTCACAATAATACAAGTGCAGTTTTTGGGCTTGCTGGCACTATTACAACTGGTGGAACAGGAGTAGGCAAAAAATTCTATGATGTAACACTAAATGGTTCTTGGGCTACATTAGCTGGAAACATTGATATTGATAGACATTTTATATTGTCTATGGGTAACTGGAGTACTGGTGCTTCAAATTACAGCATGAATATAGGAGGCGATTTTGTAATAGATAATGCGGCTATAACATCGTTTAATGCAAATTCTAGTACAGTTACTTTTGATGGATCTTCTACTCAATATATTAATGTTACAACTGTTAGTGGCACAACTCCTGTAGATGAAGACATAACATTCTATGATATTGTAATTGATAATACAGATGTCCGGTTTTACTATAAAAAAGCAGCTGTAAAAAAATATTTCAATATGAGAAATATCACGGTAAATAATGGCAAAACTGTTAAATTTTTAGGTATTTAAGAATTTGTATTTATGAAACATCTAATAAATATTATTTTTGGTTTGGTGTTTGCATTAAATATTAATGCACAATCACTATCAGAGAATTTTAATGGAACATTTCCTCCAACTGGATGGACTGTTACTGACGCCAATTCCGATTCATATACCTGGATTAAAGAAACTTCTAATTCTTATACAAGAGGCTCCTCTGCTGGAGCTGCAAAGTATCCATATAATGCATCTAGCACAGGCAATGACTGGCTTATTACTCCTTGCTTATATCCTGTTGGAGGAAATTGCACATTTAGTTTTTACGCTAGTGCTGTTGGTGGGGCATCATTTCCAGAAAAATTTAATATCAAACTATCCACTACAAATACTTCAACAGGATCGTTTACTACAACTTTAGTTAGTAACGTTACAGTTTCGTCAACTACTTATTCTCAATATTCTTATGATTTAAGTGCATATAATGGTCAAGCAGTATATATAGCGATACAATGTGTTTCAGCTGAAAATATGTTTTATTTAGAAATTGATGATGCTGCAGGTCCATCAACGACTGCTTCAGCCACGCCCCCCACTGTTACAACCACAGCAATTTCTTCCATTGCTACTACAACAGCTACTGGCGGTGGAAATGTCACAAGCGCAGGAAGTGCATCAGTTACTGCTAAAGGTGTTTGTTGGAATACAGGAGGATCCCCTACTGTGTCAGATTCAAAAACATCAGACGGGACTGGAACTGGCTCATTTACTAGCTCTTTAACTGGATTAAGCACTGGTGTTACTTATTATGTTAAAGCTTATGCTACGAGTACTGCAGGCACTTCTTATGGTTCTGAAACATCTTTTACTACTCTTGCCTTGCCTACCGTTACAACTACTGCTATTTCTGCGATTGCATCAACTACTGCAACTGGCGGTGGTAATGTAACCAGCACAGGAGGAGCAACGGTTACAGAAAAAGGAATATGTTGGAGCACTAGTACATCGCCTACTATTGCTTTATCTTCTAAAACATCTGATGGCTCCGGAACTGGCTCTTTTTCAAGTTCATTAACTGGATTAACTGGCGGAATTACTTATTATGTCAGAGCTTTTGCAACTAATTCTGTTGGCACCGCTTATGGCTCAGAAGAATCATTTACTACCATTATAGCAGGGGCTCCAAGTGCCGAAGGGTATTATATATCAGGAAACATTGTGAATAATGGAACTATTATTCAAACCGACGATGAAAATTACTTAACGATGACGGGCAATAGCACTGGAATAAGTGGAACTACCGGAACTTATACCGATGTTAAGTTGCATGTAAAAGCTACTTCTGTTACTTTTAGTGGAACAATGAGTGGTGCTTTTAGTAAAACATACATCACTGCGGCAAAAGATTTTACTGTTAATGGAAGTAAAACATTAATCAATGGTACATTAACTAATTTAGGCACTTTAACGCTTAGCGCAAGTAGTGTATTTAAAAATAGTGGAAATTTTACAAGCACTGGCACTATGAGCGCCGACCCAACTTCTACAGTAGAATTTAATGGAACTGCTGCTCAAACAGTTATTTCAGATGCAGATCAATTTGGAAATGTAACTATAAATAATACCGTAGCTCCTGGTGCTACTGATGGCGTATTATTGGGAGATGCAATGAGCCTAAAATCGGCTTCAACACTTACATTAAATGATGGAATTGCAATATGTAATGGGTATTTATTAAATGTTACAAATACTGCTGCTGCTGCAATAGCATCTGGTGCTGATAATAGCGGATATACTTCAAGTTGGGTTTATGGCACAAGCAACACAAGCTGTTTGCGCAGAGCTTTAACCGATAATACAGATACTTACACATTCCCTGTTGGAATAGCTACCAGAGCCAATAAAGCTGAGCTTATTAATAATAACTTGCCAAATGGTGCATTAACAGTTGATTGCTGGTTTAATCCTTCAGCTAGTAACTCACAAGCGGGCATTACAAGCTTAACAGAAGGAGGAACAACTTATGCAAGTGTTCACGCCAGTGGTGTATGGACTTTAAACAAAACTGGAAACATTGATGGAACTTACGATTTAAAATTATATTTTAATGGTGGCTTTTCTAGTCTTACCGATAGTAAATTTAGTATTGTCAGTCGTCCTACTTCAGGCGACAACTGGACTTTAGTTGGACAGCTTTCAAATACTACTGTAGCATCTGGATATGCGTATAGAAAAAATTTGAGTAGCTTTTCCGAAAAAGGAATAGGTATTACAGATGCTTCTTTACCAGTAGAACTAGTTTCTTTTGAATCAGAATGTTCAAATGATTTTACGGTATTAAATTGGTCTACTGCTTCTGAAACTAATAATAATTATTTTGCGGTTGAACGCTCTCTAGATATGCTTAACTATACTGAATTAAGCAAAATAAATGGTGCTGGCAATTATAATGGCATCCTTAATTACTCCTATACTGACTTCGATATTATTAATCAAATTAAATATTATAGAATTAAACAGGTAGATTTTGATGGAGGGTTCGAATATTTCAAACCAATAACCTCAATTTGTGGAATTGGCTCAAATTCTGTTGTTGAAAGCGTTAATTCATTTGTTAATGCTGATAATGTGATTCAAACTGATATTTTAGTTTCAAGTTCTAAAGATTACACCATTAATCTTTACAATAAACTCGGGCAAATAATAATTTCAAAAAAAGTATTCGCAAATGAGGGGGCAAATTCATTTAAAATTGAGAGTTCAACACTTGCATCGGGCATCTATTTAATTGAAATTTCTTGCACCGAAAAATCGTTCACAAAGAAACTTTTTATTCAATAAATATCAAGAAACTTTTAAAACATTTTATCCATTTCATCAACAGGGTCGGCAATTGCAGCTTTTCTATCGCCAACTACTATGGGTCGTTTCATTAATTTAGGATTTTCGATAATAATCTTAATCCATTCATCGTAATTGAAGTTTTTGTTTTTTAATTCTTTCTTAAATAATTCTTCTTGAGTTCTAACTAATTCAATAGGTTGAATATTTAATTTTGATAATATTTCCTTTAAATCAAGCTCTGTTAATCCTATTTTTTGGTAATCAACTAATTCAAAATCTACATTTTTGGTTTTAATATATTCGAGACCAGCTCTGCTTTTTTTGCATTTTGGGTTGTGAAAGAATTTCATATTATAGTAGGAATTTAAGTATTATAATTGCAATGCAAATAGTTATTATTGAAACCTTTAGCAGCTTGTTCTTTTTCATATTTACTGCAGCTTCCACAGGATAAAAATTAGAAATTTTAATCTTATTCCCCATCATTGAATAATTAAAGCTAAGCTGAACATTGCAAGCAATGCTATCACCATTTCTTATGGCTGGAGCCCAAGTTCCCATTCTAATTAACTTGTTTTCCATTTCCATTTTAAAATCTTGGTTGTTGTTTCCACTTTCGAATCTCGAACGTATAACTTCACCATTTTTAGAAATTGTAAGATAAGCATTGCCTCTAAATTCTTTGCCAAAATTTGAATTATCGTTAAAATTAATCCGATATATATTATTTTCAATATAAGCATAAACAGCAGAATCGGAACCTCCAAAACGGGGTGGAGTAAAAGAATTAGGATTGGCGTAATCATCAGAATTGATATTTTGAGCAAAACAAATAATACCAACGAAATTTAATATAACAAAAAATAATTGCTTCATGACAAATTTATATAGTATTGCCGTATTCTATCAAAAATGCTTTAATAAAATCATCTAAATCACCATCCATTACAGCTTGAACATTTGATGTTTCTACTCCAGTTCTAACATCTTTAACTAATTTATACGGATGCATTACATAATTTCTAATTTGCGAACCCCACTCAATTTTCTTTTTAGTACTTTCTATTTGAGCAAGAGCCTCCTTTTTCTTACGTAATTCCATTTCATACAATTGCGATTTAAGCATTTGCATTGCTTTTTCCCTGTTTTCGAGCTGCGAACGCGTAACCTGACACTCGATAACAATACCAGTTGGAGCATGCTTCAACCTAACCGCAGTTTCCACTTTATTCACATTTTGTCCGCCTGGTCCACTCGAGCGAAATGTATCCCAACTAATATCAGCAGGATTAATAATAATATCAATATTATCGTCAATAATTGGATATGCATATACAGATGCAAAAGAAGTGTGACGCTTATTAGCTGAATCAAATGGCGACAAACGAACCAGGCGATGAACACCACTTTCACTTTTCAAAAACCCATACGCATATTCACCTTCAATTTCGAGCGATACCGATTTAATCCCTGCACCTTCGCCTTCTTGCAAGTCGAGTTCACGTACTTTGCAATTATGACGCTCGGCCCAACGAATATACATTCGCATAAGCATTTCTGCCCAATCTTGACTTTCGGTACCACCAGCGCCTGAATTAATATTTAATATAGCTCCAAGCATATCTTCCTCGGCTCCAAGCATTTTTTTAAATTCTAATTCATCTATGCATTTTTTTGTTTTCTCTATTTGCTCTTCTACTTCGCTTTCTTCTATTTCGCCAAGTTTTAAAAAATCAGCATAAACAACAGCATCGTCAAAAGCAGTTTTTGCTTGTTGATAGCTATTTGTCCAACTTTTTTTAACTTGAATTTGTTTAAGTAGAATTTGAGCTTTTTTTGGATCGTTCCAAAAATCAGGCTCGGTTGTAATTTTTTCTTCTTCTTCTATAGCTTGAAGCTTTCCTTCAATGTCAAAGGAACCTCCATAACGCATCCAGGCGTTTTTCTGTCTCTTTTATTTCTTCATTTATAAACATAAAGCAAATATACTAATTATTGCATGAATTACAAATAAGTAGTCGGTTTCCTATCGAAAAATGAGTGTTAATTATTGAAAAATCAATCAAAATTGTTTATTTGATTTATTACTTATATATTTGTAATATAATACAAAATAATACTTATTCAGAAGCATGTGTTCTGTTAGCAATAAAAAGTGTGAAGGAATTGAAATGTTAAACTCCATCCTAGTGGTTTTTGACAAAGCAACGAATTTTAAAGATGCTGCCAATAAAGCACTTGACTCTTTATGTAATGATATTGGTTTTGATGGGTGTTCATTGCATTTCACTACAGAACTTGAAAATGATATAGGTTTTATTACTAAAGGGAAGATTAATGCTGGTTTTTTTCTAGAAAAATATTTAGATAAAAATACGGTCAATAAATTTGCTGAAAATCAAGAAGCATTCTATTCGGATAATAACATAGATGTTTTGCAGAATGAAACTGAGTTATCAAAATGCTCATATTGCTATATTCCACTTATTATTGATAATAATGTATTTGGAGTTTTGCAACTCGCTAAATTTACAACAAATATTTTTTCACCCAATGAGATACATTTAATTGGACTTATTGCAAGGGAATTTGCAAGAATAATTGAAAAACACCTATTTGAAAAGAAGATTTTAAGTAATGAAATAAACTTTAAAAATTTTCTAAATACAACTAAGGAATTAATGTTAGTTATGAATTTAGAAGGCTTTATAATAGATGCAAATAATACCACATCCGACAGAACAGGTTATTCAATTGAAGAATTGAAAAAAATGCATGTAAGTAGTCTTCATGACGAAAAAAACAAAAAACAAGCTGAGCAAGTATTTCAGAAAATGGCAAATAAGGAAGTTGCATTTTGCGAGATCCCTATTAAAACAAAAAGTGGAGCCGAATTCCACGCTGAATCCTATATTCAAGAGGGAGTTTGGAACAATGAAACTGTGTATTATGGTGTAATTAGAGATATGAGTACTGTACAGGAATACCAACAATCGTTAGAAGACTCAAATTCGAAGTTATTTGCTCTGCTCGATAATTTACCATTTATTGCTTGGATGAAAGATTTTGAAGGAAAATACATCGCAGTAAATAAACCTTTTGCTGATGCTGTTCATCTTTCGTATGAAGAAGTTATTGGAAAAAAAGACATTGACTTATGGTATAAAAATAATGACTCTATTGAAGTTGATCTCGAACGAAAAGTAATGGATTCTGGAATACCACTGATGCAGGAGCGTGAGTTCTTATTTAAAGGAATAAAATTATGGTTCGAAATAAATATAAATCCAATATACAGTAGTGGTAAAATTATTGGTGCAACTGGCATTGCAAAAGATATTACTGAAAGAAAAAACTCTGAATTAGCTATTAAAGTGTCCGAAGCAAATTTAAATGCAATTATTGAAAGCTCAAATAATTCCATAGCTTCTTTTGATAAAGATTGCAATTTGATTTCATTCAACAAAAGATATGCAGAAAATGCCTATATAATGAATGGGATTAGAATAAAAAAAGGAATGAACTTTACTGAATATACAGGAGCTCAAAGGCTAAATGGATGGAAGCAGATGTTTGATTTAGCACTACAAGGACAAAAAGTACAATACGAAAAACCATACATCCATACCGATGGAATTCGTAAAGTATACAGCATATCAGTAAATCCAATTTTTAATAATCAACAAGTAATAGGTTTTACTGCATTTACTAGCGACATTACAAACATTAAATTGAAAGAGAACGAATTGATAGAAGCTAAAAATACTGCAGAAAAAGCATCTGAGGCCAAACAATTATTTCTTTCTACTATTACCCACGAAATTAGAACCCCATTAAATGCAATAATAGGAATTTCAAATTTAATTTCAACCGAACATATCTCGCATGATCTGAAAGAAAAAATTGAAATGCTACAATTTAGCAGCAATAACCTTTTTGCTCTAATTTCTGATGTTTTAGATTTTTCAAAAATTGAATCAGGAAAAATAGAAATAGAAAAAACAGATTTTAATATAATAGACTTTTTTAATAACTTATATCGTTCTTTTTTAATAATAGCGAACGAAAAACAACTACTACTTAATTTTAATATTGAAAAGTCGACATTTAAAAATGTAAACACTGATCATTTAAGAATAAGTCAAATTCTAATCAATCTGCTTGGAAATTCGATTAAATTTACCGAAAAAGGTTCGGTTTCATTACTTGCTGAAACGAGTTTTTTTGAAGGGAAAGAGGGTTTGGTTTTAAAAATTTCAGATACTGGTATTGGAATTTCAGAAGATAAAATAAATACCGTTTTCGACCTTTTTGTTCAGGCAGATAGTTCAATTTTTCAACGATATGGTGGCACTGGACTGGGTTTGACTATTACAAAAAAACTGGTTGAATTACTTGGTGGTTGGATTAAAGTTGAAAGTAAATTAGCAATTGGTACTACATTTGAGTTATTTTTACCTATTGAAAGAGTTGATGACTTTAAAACCCCTATTAAGCAAGCCTTAAACGCTAATACTAGCTTAAATGGAATGATAATTCTTTTGGTTGAAGATAATGAACTTAATCAATATGTTGCAAAAAAGTTTCTTGAAAGATGGGGCGTTATAGTTGATATTGCAAACAACGGAATTGAATGCTTGGAAATGATAGAAAATAAAAAATATCATTTAATATTAATGGATTTGCTAATGCCAATGATGGATGGATATGAAGCTACTTCACTAATTAGATGCAAAGCTGAATCTTATTTCCAAAATATTCCTATACTTGCCTTAACTGCATCTGCTATAAGCGAAGTTAGAGAACAAGCTTTAATTGCAGGGATGAACGATTTCATTACAAAACCATTCAATTCAAGCGAATTATTTAATAAATTAGAGAAGTACTATAATTTGTAATTCTTTCTCCCTCATTATTAAAAAGACATATCGTATTTTACAAAGTTGCAATCAATTGATCCATTGAAAAGTTTAATTTTCTTTTCTGCTCTCAGTCCAATATATTTAGCAGCTTCGTTATCTGCCGTTAAAACCCAAACATTTTGTTCGCGATATTTATTTTTCAAGGTATCGCCAATCATTTTATAAAAACTTATTGAATCTTGCAGTTTAAGCCGTTCGTCATAAGGTGGATTCATTATTATAGTTGCTCTTCCGTTAGAAGGCTCTAACTCTTCAAACGCCTTTTTCATAACAAGTACGTCTTTATGTAGTTTTGCATTTTTCAAATTGATATTGGTAATATCAATAGCCGCAGAACTAATATCTGAAGCAATAATTTCATGTTCAAATTCAACAATCTTATTTAAGCTACTTTCAACAATTTTATCCCATAAATTTTCATCAAAATCTTTCCATTTCTGAAACCCAAACCCATTTCGATAATAACCAGCAGGAATATTTCCAGCATATAATGCAGCTTCAATAGGAATTGTA
The DNA here is from genome assembly GCA_037139195.1 of Bacteroidota bacterium. Classification (GTDB taxonomy): domain Bacteria; phylum Bacteroidota; class Bacteroidia; order Bacteroidales; family JAHJDW01; genus JBAXGW01. The sequence continues at coordinate 56,885 of JBAXGW010000004.1, read as the reverse complement.
CCCGAGCCACACATTGGGTCGATAAAGTTTGAACGCAAATCCCACCCACTCATGAGCACCATTCCTGCAGCTAATATTTCATTTATTGGGGCGGCATTGGTTTTAATTCTATAAGCTCTTTTAAAAAGTTGTTCGCCCGAACTATCAAGTGATACATTGCAATAATTATTTGAAATATGAATAAACACTTTCAAATTTGGATTTGCTTTATCAATACTTGGTCGTGCGTTTTTAGCTTCTCTAAATTTATCAGCAATTGCATCTTTGGCTTTGAGCGATGCAAAATGCGAGTGATTAATTGTTGAATTAAAACAGATAGCATCTATAACAAATGTATCGTCAACTTCCATTAAATCGAGCCAATTAATGGCTTTTATTCCCTCGTAAAGTGCGTCTTCATTAGGGCATTTAAAGTTGGCAATTGGTTTTAATATTCGCATGGCTGTTCTACAACAAAAATTTGCTTTATATAAAAAGCCTTTATCGCCAAAGAATGAAACCGCTCTTCGTTCAGTTTTTATATTAGAAGCTCCTAATTTAAGTAATTCTCGAGCAAGCACATCCTCCATGCCAGCAAAGGTTTGGGCAATCATTAAAAAGTTGTTAGTGTTTTTCAAATGGCAGAAATATTAAAATATCAAGTAATGCGATATTATTTTTTTGAAGTTAGTTTTTCCATAAACTTAGCGGTATTAATTATGAAACGTGTATGTGTTCCATTTCCAATTTCTCCTTCTTCATCGTGAGCAATAACGTTAAAAACTAGCTTTTTGCCTTCAATTTCAACTAAGGTAGCTTTGCATGTAACTTCCATTCCAACTGGAGTGGCTTTTATATGCTTTATATTTACTTCAGTTCCCACAGTGTTAAATCCTTCAGGCAAATGAGAAAGAACCACTTTTAATGAAGTGTTTTCCATTAATGCAATCATTGCAGGGGTTGCAAATACCTCAACTAAGCCTGAGCCATATTTGGCTGCTGTATCATCTTTTGTAACAGTTTGTTTTACCTCAAAACAAAGACCTGCTTTAATATTGAATTCCATTTGTATTTAGTTTAATAGTTCAAAATAATTGTTTGTTTTATATCTGGATGCAAACTCAGACCAACCGGGCAGTTACGAGTTATATGCTCAATTATATGTTTTTGCTTTTCGTTATAGTTATTAGCTGGAAAATTCAGTTCAACTATTATTTCTCCAATTCTTCTTGGGTTTTCAGCCATGATCTTGGTAATTTTCAACTTTGTGCCTTTCAAATTCAAATTGAAATTATCTTCTGCTACGCCCATTATTGTTAGTAGGCAGCTGCCGAATGCTGCAGCAACCAAATCGGTTGGTGAAAAGGCTTCCCCTTTGCCATGATTATCGATTGGTGCATCTGTAATAATTTCTGTGCCTGATTTTATGTGTGTGGCAGATGTTCTTAACTCGCCATTATAAATTGTTTCAATAGTATGCATAAAAAATGTTTTGAAAGAACCACAAACCTAAGTTTTTTTATGGAGTTATACAAAAAAAAGAGACAAGTTTTTTGAACTTGTCTCTTTTAAAAATAAAGGTATTATATTACTTTTGTTGAGTTGCAGCTGGTTTAGGGCAACAGCTTTTAGTTTGAGCACCTGTACTTCCAGCACATCCTTTTTCTTTTCCTGCTCCACCACATTTGTGTTCAGTAGACTGAGCTCCAGAATGACCAGCACAACCTGTTCCTTGAGTAGAACATTTATGGTCTGTAGTTGCGCCTGAATGCCCAGAACAACCTTTAGTTTGAGCTCCAGTTCCTCCACAACATCCTTTTTTCTCAGCTTCTGTTTTATTGCAGCAAGCTTTTTTTTCAGGAGTTGTTTCTTGTTTGTTTGCTTCAGCTTCTTTTACTGGAGGATCTGTTGGATTTATGCTTTTTGTAAATGTAGCATTTGCTTTTTCAACAATTGGAGATGCAAAAGTAGCGTTAGATAATAGAGCTACAAAAGCGAATAATGCGATAGATGCAACGATTTTTTTCATGATAAAGTTTTTTTAAATTATTTTATGCTTCAAATTTACGTTATGTTTTAATATTAAGGTGTTAATCAAACATAAATAATTGTTAACATTTTGTTAATCGACAAAAGTTATCTATTTATAATAAATTTAGTAGTTAGGCAGTAATTATGAGTTTTATACTCTATACTGTATGCCCCATTTGCTAAATTAGAAAAATCAAAGTTTTGCGAACTGTCAATTTTGGTTTTTTCGGCAACTACAATTCCTAAAGTATTTAATATTCTAATTGTTCCTTCGGAGTTTGTAGGTATAGACAAACTGAAAATACCTGTATTTGGATTTGGAGAAATTACAAATTTAGAGTTGCTATTGATATTTTCAATTCCTGTATATACAATAGTACTTATTATTGTGTCAATATAACATTCATTAAAAGTAATCAATTTTGGGTGATAAATTCCTGGTTCTGTATAGGTGTGTGATGGATTGAATTCAGTTGAATATATACTATCACCAAAATCCCAATAATAAGAATCTGCATTTTCTGAAACATTCATAAAATGGACCGTTGAGTCATAAATAATATAACCAAAATCTGATTTTGGGAAAATACAATCGTACACTTTTATATTATCAAAAGCAACACCTTGATCGGTTATATTAGCACCACCGTTAAAATGAATTCTTACTTTTAATGGATAATTTCCTGTGTAATTATCAATCAATCTTTTGTTTCGAGTCCATTGGTTTATTGTTCCCGACCAACCAAGTGCATTATTGTACCAATTTACAGAGTCGCCTTGAACACCTAGCTTTTGCCATGTTAAACCTCTGTCGGAAGAAACTTCAATTGTTGCTCCCGAAATCATGGTTGTTTTATACCAATTATCAAACGAAATTGCTGGATGATCGAAATTGCTGATATCAAGGCAAGGACTTTCTATCATTGAATTTTCATTTGATTTATGATTTCCTGTCAGGTTAGTTGCCCAGCAATGATTTCCAGTTATGCTGTCGTTTAAGCCATTTTTGCCAACAATTCCCCAGTTCCATGATGAGTTTGTTCCATTTGTTTTCCAGTCTTGTCCGTTCGACTCAAAATTATATAAATATTCTGCTGCTTGCTGAGTTGGGTAGTTTATTAAATGAACCAATGTTGTGTCATTATAAATGAAATCATCGTTATTTAACTTAGTAAATGCCTTAATTTTATGATTTCCTACTAAAGAACAATTTATTTTATGTGAGAATGTATATTCAACAGTATCTCCAGGTAATACTGGAACCATATTGGTTTCTGTAACAACTAAAGTATCATTAAAAATATAAGTAACAGGAAAATTAAATTGCATATTCTTACCAAAATTAAATATATTAATTTTCACTGTCTCATTATTGCCTAAAGCACAAATAGATACAGGGTTTGATATTGAAATTACGCCTAAATCGTTTTGAGGTTTCTCAAAAATTTGAAGATTGTCAATTGCAACACCATCGTTGCTCAATCCAGGACTGGAGCGGAAAGCTATGCGAATTTTAACATCAGGACTATTTCCTAAATTATCTAAGGGATGAAAAACTTCAATCCATTGGTTCGAACTGCCACTCCAACCATCAATTGTATTATACCAGTTTCCAGCATCATTCAAAGCTCCTAATGTAACCCAATTGTTGCCACCGTCGCTTGATACCTGTACTTTAACTGTTTCCGACATCCAGTTTGTTTGATACCACATATTGAAACGAATCATTGGCTCATTAATTCCGCTTAAATCGAAACAAGGACTTTCAATATAAGAATTTTCATTGGTATTTGTTGGATTAGCTGTTTTAGTAATCCAAGAATGATTTTGAGTGGAAGCATCATTAATTATTGGCTTATTAGCAATTCCATGTTCCCACGATGCATTAGCACCTCCAACATTCCAATTGCCATCTGTATTTTCAAAAGTTTCATAGTATGGAAATGTAGTAATTGGATTATAATGCTCTACCACTTTTTTTGCAGTATCGTTTAAAAGATTATTGTCATTAGCCAAATCGCCTATTATTGAAATATTATAAATGCCTATTGGAGAAAAGTTATGATTAGCTTGAAAAGTAAAAGACCTTGATTCTCCAGGGTTCATTAAACTTGAGAATGTTTCTGTAATTGCAGTTCCATTATTGATTTTTAAGGAAGCTGAAAAGTTCGATATATCATTCATTCCAACATTTTTTGCGATAAAAGAGATAGAGTCTTGATTGCTCATATAACACCTTGATAATGGAGAAGTTATTTCTTGAATTTCTAAATCATTATCAAAAATTTCATTTACTAAAATATTGAAAGTAACGGTTTGATTTTGTCCGAAAACAATTCTGGATGAAACTACAAAATAATAAGTACTATCTTTAAGCAGCGAAATATTATTTAATTGTGGATTTCCCAATACAGCCTCATCCTTATCTACACAAAAAGAATTAGGGTCATCGGGACAATTTTGAATTACAAATAATCCTACGTTTGGAACTGTTCCTGATATTTTTATACTTATTACCTTGTTATAAGTGGGTTTATATTTAAATAAATAATCATTTCCCGCTGCAAAACTGCTATTGCATAATTTGTTTTGGTTATAATTATTTGCTGAATTTGCCGTGTTAAAACCATTCTGTTGGAATGGAAGGTTTGTTATATTTAATGCTTGAGGGCAGTTTGAGCCAACTTGAGAGAATGATATATTATTTAGGGAAATAATAATAAATAAACTGATTGCTATTTTTTTCATAATAAATAAAAAAAGGGAGGCAAAAAGCCTCCCTAATAAATAAAATTAATTATTTAACAATTATTCTTTGTACTTCATTGTAAGAATCGGATGTTACTTTGATATTGTAAACTCCTTTTGAAAGATTATTTAAATTCAAGTTGAAAACTGATGTGTTTTTAATGTTTTCATTAAGAATAACTTGACCGAATAAATTTTCAATGCTTACTTTGATATTGCTGTAGTTATTATCTAGTTTAATAGTAATATTATCAGAAGTAGGATTTGGGAAACAAGTAAAATGACTAATATTGTTTTCATCCATACCAACTGTAACCGTATATGCTTGAGAAATAGTGTCCATCGAGCAATCATTGTATGCCTTCAACACAACAGAATATGTGCCTGCGTTAGTGTATGTGTGCGTAGGACTTGCTACTGTAGAATTAGATCCATCGCCAAAATCCCATAAATAGCTTGTTGCATTAGTTGATGTATTAGTAAAAGTTACAGTTGAACCATTTACAACAGCAGTATAATTAGCATTTGTATTAACACATTCTCCAATAAAGATATTATCAAATGCAAAACCTTCGTCGGTTCCTAATAATGCAATGCCACCGTTAAAAGTAATTCTGAATTTAACAGAGCTTTTTCCAGCTAAACTATCTAAGCTATGCGAAGCTGTTACCCAAGCACCACTTGCACCATTCCAGCCTGCACTTAATAATCCATTATACCAGTTCGTAGAATCACCGTTTGCACCGATAGTTACCCATGTTGCACCACCGTCAATTGAGCTTTGTAAGCTTGCAGCGCCCATTTGAGTAGTTTGATACCAAACATCAAGTTTAATATAAGGTGTTTGAAGATTTGAGAAATCGAAACAAGGACTTTCAACATACGAATTTTCACCACCATTATGGTCACCAACTAATTTTGTAGCCCAAGCAATATTTCCAGGATCAACCATGATAGTATCATTTAACACGCCTCTTTCCCAAGAAGAACTTGTTCCACCAGCAGTCCAGTAACCATTTGAATTTTCGAAATCTTGGTTGTAAGGGAATGTGCTAATAACAGGAGCAGAAACAACAGTTGAAGTTGTTGTATCATTAAAACGGTAGCCTTCGCCAGTAATATTAGTATATGATTTAATAATGTAGGTATTAGTTGCCGATAAATCAGCAGTTGCAGTAAAAGTATAGTTCAATGTGTCGCCAGGGTGAATTGAATCTGTAAAAGTTTCAGTAACCGCTGCACTTGAGTTTATTTTATATACTATTGGGAAATTAGCCTGAGCATTTAATCCTTGGTTAATTACTTTAACTGTTACTGTTTCAGCGTTAGTTAAACCGCATTTGCTAGTTGGACTAGTCATTGCAATTACACCTAAGTCTTTTTGAGGAGTGTCATATATTTTAATATCATCAAATGCAAAACCTTCGTTTGTTGTAAACTGGTTGCCTTTAAAAGATACTCTTAGTTTTACATTTGCATTGCCTGCAAGGTTGTTTAATAGATGTTTAGCTTTTAACCAACCAGTTGATTTTCCAGCCCAACCGTTTGCACTATTGTACCAGTTATTGCCATCGCCATTTGCACCAATATTAAACCAAGATGTACCGCCATCAGTAGAAGCTTCAAGTTTTCCATAATCCAGAAATTGTTGGTTTTCATACCAAACACTTATTTCGATTATTGGTTTAACAAGGTTTGAAAAATCGAAACATGGAGATAATACATACGAGTTTTCATTTGAATTAAAGTTACCTGTTAAATTGGTTACCCATGAATTTGGAGCACTTGCAGGAGCATTAATAATTGAATCAGCAGGAGTTCCTAGTTGCCATGATGGATTTGTTCCTCCAACCATCCAACCGTTTGCTCCATTGTCAAATGATTCAGAATATGGGTAACTTGTAATTGTAGGAATTGTATATACATTATAGTGAGCTGTGTCGTTATTTAAGTTTACATCACCTGAGAATGAAGTATATGCTATAATTGAATGATTTCCAAAAGTGCTAAAATTATGAGTTTGTGTAAAACTGTAAACTAATTCTTCGTTAAATGATAAAGTGTCAGTTATTATTTCAGTTATTGCAGTAGTATTGTCAACTTTATAAGTAACATTAAATGCATATTTATCAGCCGAACCTAAGTTTTTAATTCTAACAGTTATGTTTTCGTTAGTTAATCCACAAGAAGAAGTAGGTGAAGTTATTTGAGTAACTGATAAATCATTTTGAGCCATTTCATGAATTGAAAAATCATCAAACGCAAAACCTTCAACTCCTTGGAAAGAGCCTGCAAACGATACTCTAAATCTTACATTAGACTTTCCACCAAGCGTATCAGAGTTATTAATTGCTTTAACCCATCCATTAATGTTGCCATTCCAACCGCTTCCATTGTTATACCAGTTGTTAGGATCGCCATTTTTGCCTATTGAAAACCATGAGCCACCGTTTATAGATGCTTGTAACAGCCCAAAACTTAATTGACCGTTTTGATAAAAAATATTAAATTCAATTACAGGAATCAATATATTTGAAAAATCGAAACAAGGACTCATTACCCATGAATTTTCGCCAGTATTTGCGTTTCCAGTTAGATTAGTTACCCAACAGTTTACACCAGTTGCAGCTGTGTCTATTACTGTTTTTTCTGGATCGCCAAGAGCCCAAGTTGAGCTAGTTCCACCAGTTGTCCAGCCAGCATTACCCGATTCAAAGCCTTGATTGTATGGAAAAGTTGTAACAGTAGGAATAAGAGTTATAGTTTTTGAAGTTGTATCATTAGATAACACTGCATCATTTGCTACAGAAGACCATGCTTTTATTACAAAAGACGAACCGCTTGATAAATCTGCAAGTTGAGTAAAAGTATAATCTCTGTTATTTCCTGGTAGAATAGTATCAACTACTGTTTCAATTACTGGAGCGTTATTATTAATTTTATAAGCTACAGTGAAATTATTAAGCGTATCAACGCCAAGATTATTAATTCTGATTGAAACAGATTCGCTATTTGTAAGACCACAAGAGCTATTAGGGTTAATAATTGATATAACACTTGCATCAAATTGATTAAGTTTTAATATTTCAATATCAAATGCAGTAGTCATTGCTTGACCAAAAAGGCTCATTTTTGAAACAATAATGTAATAGGTTGAGTCTTTTAATAAATTAGCTTGAGGAATTGTAGGGTTTCCAGTTATAGAGGTTGCATTTTCCACACAAACTGAAGTTGGAAGGTCTGGACAACCTTTAGTTACAAATACACCTACCGCTTGAGTGGTATTTGCCAATTTAATACTTACCGACATGTTTTCAGTTGGGGTATAACTAAATACATAGTCATTTCCATTCATGTAAGTGCTTGCACATGTTGAAGTAGATGTGTAAGCATTTCCAGTGTTAGCAGTTGTCATGCCTGTTGAAACGAATGGCAGCGTATTTATAATATGGGAGCTAGCACAAGTACTTCCTGTTTGGGCTTGAATAGATTTACCTAGCCCAAAAAAGAAAACCAGAAATGTAAAAAGAAGAAGTTTTTTCATGTTTTTCGTTTTTTTGTTTATAAAGGAATTTATGTGGCTAATATATGATAAATACCCATTCCTTCGACAGATAATGTCGATTGTTCGAACGAAATCGATGTTAAAAATTATTAAAATTAGGGAGTATTGGTCTTAAAAATTTATTATCTGTCTATAATACAATTAATTAAAACTAAATGTTATTTCATTTTGAAGTAGTATAAAAGAAGTACCTCAACGATGCATTTGGAATATTACGAATATATTGAGGTTGAAGAAAGTAATTTTTAAAATTATAATTAAATATTAGATGATTAAAGTGCTTTTACTGTTACAATATCTTGAAATCATCAATATTTCCTACTGGCAACCAATCGTCCATATTGGCAAACTGTGTTCTATCGATTTTAAACGGCTGCAACTCCCCAAAATTAGCTAATGTAATAAGCACTATATATCGCTTTCCTCCAAATCGTTTAATAAGTCCGCTATCAAGTAAAAGCTTTTCGTTGTTTTCATTAATTAAAAGCATCGATTCTTCTTTTGAAAGCTGTTCAGAATTAAAAACCGAATCTACACTAGCTTTTGCTTTTATAAAACCATCGCCCTTATTTTCTATGAAATAAAGAATGTCTCCTATTTTAACTTTACCATAAGGCAGCTTTCTTCCCATTGCGCCTCTAATAATCATTGATTTTCTACCTTTAATAAGATTTTCTAGCTCTTTTGCTTTATAATCTAGGTAAACAACGTGATCCATATATATTTAAATAAAGCGTTTTTCTGTTTACTACGGTCAAGGTCTTAAATTCATTTTATTTTTTGCATTTCTCCTATATCTGTCAATTCTCGAAAAATCGTCTTGTATTTCATTGTCTTACGATTTATTTCAATTATCTCAACTGTAAAACTTTCTCCAACTTTTGCTAAAGCAGGTTTTGGACTATTTGTACCAACATAAGTCAATTCATATTTACATTCACTGTGCCAGTTAATATCAAATTCGTAGTAGTACTTTCCATTTTCAACATATTCATATTGTTTTTCGAGTGTCCTGACAACATACATATCCTTTGCTGAAATTTGCTCATACTTCCATTTCCCAGTGAACATAGATTTACAGTCAGGGGTTGTAAATGATGTTAGCAACATTAGTGTCACAAAAATAAATCCAGATGCTAATTTCTTCATATTGTTATTTTTAAAAGCTTGCCAATAAGGTTTTCGGGCTTGGCGAAGGTGGCGATTTTACCACAAATGTTGATCCAGTGAACCAACCTTTGATTAACCACAAATGTGTCTACGGTGAGCTGAAACGACACTTTTGCCAAACACGTGTATGTGTTGCCTTTCTTATCATAAGTTCATACACAACATTAATGTCGGAAAGCCTAATGCACTAATCAATGACCATATCATATCCCAAAAATTTGTCTTTCTGTTATACCTTGAATGAAAAGTTCCAACTCTGTAATATTTGTCAAGTGTCACTGGATATGTGCCTGTAAATAATTTAATTACTTGTCTGCTGGCTTGTAAAAAAATATAAGCAAGAGCTGGAAAATATAATGTCGTATAACTTCGGCTTTCAGATTGTAAAATAAAGTCATTGAGATTTTGTCCTAATAAATAACCAACAAGTGCAAGTGTCAAGCAAGTTGAAAACAATAACCAATTAATTTTAGGAATTTCAATGCGTCTATTGTATGGGGATAAAACTAAAAACATGTAACCTACACCCAGTATAGTAAAACTGGGAGTTCTTTCCTGCTGATTTTTTGAGAGAAGTCCAATTAAAAGAAGGATTGCAGGTAAAATTAAAATCAAATAATCCCAGAAAATAATTCGATTTATTTTCAGTTCTCCTTTGCCATCCTTCTCGATTGATGTTGGTTTAGGTTTTTTACAAATGCCAATAATAATGGCTGTTACTGGTCCTAAACAAACCAAGACTACACATAAAATTCCTAATGTCTTTAATGCTGTCATTTAATGTTTTATTTTCGTCATTAGGTTTCACATAACTCAATATTATCGTCAATTAATCTAATACTATTCAGCGTCTAAATGTTCGCCATAATATTTAAAATAATCATCCAATGAGCATTGAATAATTTGCTGAGCTTCTTCTTTGCCATAGATATGCGTAATTTCGCAATTTTTTTCTCTATCTGGCATATCTTTGTATGTTAAAAAATAATGCTTCAATCGGTCTATTAGCATTAATGAGCAATCCGACAAATCTTTATAGTCGCCATATACAGCATCGCCTTTTAAAACACAAATAATTTTATCATCCGCTTCATTACCATCAATCATTCTAAAACCACCTATTGGCCTTGCTTCGCATAATATATCGCCATGCGAAATATTTTTTTCGGTAAGTACTAAAACATCAATTGGGTCTCCATCACCTTTTATATCGGCACGACCAGTCTTTGCAGAACAAAATGCACCTACTTTATCGGCACATAAAGTTTGTGGGACAAAGCCATAAAGTGCAGGTACAACATTTGAATACTTTTGTGGTCGATCAATTTTTAAAAAGCCTGTTTGTTTATCAACTTCAAATTTTACAGTATCTGTAGGAACCACCTCAATATAACAAGTAACAATTTCTGGTGCATTATCGCCAACAAAAACGCCATGCCAAGGATGAAGTTTGAATTTTAAATGCTTATTTTTAATCGTTATTTTATGCATACTTTTTTTTTGCGAAGATACTAAGTTTAGTGATATTGGAAATTAATTATGATTACTTATTTATTTTTTTTAAGAAAAGCTTGCTCAATTACTAGAAGATTTGAAGAGTTTTTAATGAGAATTCTAAAGAAAATATTTTTGTATAAATATGCTTTTCAGCTATAGCTATTAATAGAATAACTGCATTTTAAATTACAAAAAGCCTCAAATGAGGCTTTTTGTAATCTGCTAAATACTATAAATACCATATTCTTTAATATATGTCCACAACAAATGGCATTCTAGCTTGTATACCATCAGCTTCTTTCATCCACATTATTCCTTCATAATATTTTACCTCATCGCCAAAATATTTTGTAATAATGCTCGATTCTACATCGCCACTTATCATTTTAAATATTCTTTCAAATGCTTCTTCGTCTTTTGGATATTGTTCAATTTTGTATTCTTTTAGTTTTGCCAATTCTGCTGCTACAGTAATTGCTTTTTCTAAACCACCAAAATCATCAACCAAACCAATTCTTTTTGCATCAATTCCTGTCCATACTCTGCCTTGTCCAATACTGTCAACTTGTGCTTTGGTAATTTTTCTGCCTTCGGCAACGCGTGAAATAAAAGTATCATATACATCTTCAACTCCTTGTTGCATTATGGCTCTTTCTTGTGGGCGGAATGGGCGGTGTATTCCTCCTAAATCAGCATATTCATTCGTTTTCACATTATCATAAGTTACCCCTATTTTTTCGGTAATCAACTTCTGTGCATTAAACATCAAACCAAATACTCCAATAGATCCGGTAATAGTATTAGGGCTTGCAATAATTTTATTGGCTGCACACGAAATATAATAACCTCCCGATGCTGCTACATCGCCCATTGATGCTACTACTGGTTTTTTTGCTTTTGCAAGTATAATTTCTCTCCAAATTACATCCGATGCTAATGCACTACCTCCTGGCGAATTTACACGCAAAACAATAGCTTTTACTTTATCATCGTTTGCTGCTTTTCTAATAGATTCAGATAAAGATTCAGATCCAATTTTCGATTCGTCGGTTTTTCCGCTAACTATATCGCCTGTTGCAAATATTACTGCAATATGGTCTTTTGATTTAGAGGCTTTGTCCATTGCGGGCGTCTTAAGATATTTAGCAAGCGTAATATAATTAATATCGTCGGCTGATTTTGCAGCTACTTTTGCCATTAGCTTTTCTACTAGTTGATCTTTGTATAAAAGCTCGTCAACCATTTTATATTTTAAAGCTGCACTAGGGTTTCTGATAAGCATACTGTCGGCAATAGCCATTAATTCGGCTTCCGAAATTTTTCTAGTTGTAGAAATACCTTTAACTATGTGATTCCAAATAGATGTTAAATACGTTTTAGTTTGTTCGCGGTTTGCATCACTCATTTTATCAAGAATAAAAGGCTCAACAGCACTTTTAAATTTTCCATGACGAAGAATTTGTGGTTCAATGCCTAGTTTATCAAGCGCTCCTTTGAAAAACATAATATCGGCACTTAATCCTCTAAAGTCTAAAGCTCCTTGTGGATTTAAATATATTTTATCGCAAGCAGTGGCTAGATAATAGGTTTTTTGGTCGTACATTTCAGAATATGAAACTAAGAATTTTCCACTTGTTTTAAAATCAAGCAATGCATTTCTTATTTCTTCTACCGTAGCAATACCAGCTGGAATAGAAGATATATCAAGATAAACGCCTGCAATTTGCTTGTCGGTTTTTGCATTGTTTAATGCTTTTAAAATATCATATAATCCAGATCCTTGTTTGCTGGTCATATTGATAAAATCGAAGTTTGCTAAAGGATTTGATGGTGCTTTGTCGGTAATTTGCTTGTCGAGTGTAAGATGCAGTATTGATTTGTCTTTAACAACAACAACTTCATCCTTGGACGATGATGCAATTCCTACTATAATTCCAAGAAAAATTAAAAATACCAATACCGACGACAAAATAAATCCCAGCATGGATGCGAACGTAAATTTAAAGAACTGTTTCATAGTTTAGTTTTTTTGTATTTATAAAAAAGAATTTTGCAATTTTGGCAAATTAGTGAATTTTCGAAAACAATAGATTATACAGTTTCTTTATAAACTTCTGTATAATTTAAAATTGGCGTTGCCACTTTTTAGTTAAATGAAAATTGGAATGCCGAAGTTATTAAAAAATATTCTCACTTCAATAAATCTTAACTTTTTTTGACAATTATTTCTTAATTTTACTAAAAAAAAAGGTGGCAAAAGTAATTTTATCTCTTGGAAGCAATATCGAAGACCGTATTAAATATCTTCAAAGTGCTATTAAATCTATTGAATCGAATATTGGCATAGTTATAAGCCTTTCTAATATATACGAAACCGAACCTTGGGGAGTAGAAAACCAAGAAAATTATTTTAATCAATGTATAATTGTAGAAACAAAACTAAATCAATTATTATTAATTGCCGAAATTCTTAAAATTGAAGAATCACTAGGAAGAAATCGAATTAACAAATGGGACGCTAGAACAATTGATATTGATATTTTGTTTTATAATGATTTGGTTTATGAATCGGAACATTTGGTGATACCACACCCGCTGATTCAAGACAGAAAATTTGTACTTGTTCCTTTAAATGAAATAGCAAGTGATTTTGTTCATCCCTTATTAAATAAAACAGTAAAACAGATGCTTTTAGATACTTCTGACAATGGAGAGCTTTGCAAAGTAGATATATAAATATGACATTTTATAAAAACATAGCAATAGAAGGCAATATAGGAGCTGGAAAAACCACTCTTGCCACAAAATTAGCAAAAACATTAAATGCAAATTTGATTTTAGAAGAGTTTTCTGATAATCCATTTTTGCCAAAATTTTACATAAATCCCAAGCAATACGCTTTCCCTCTAGAAATATCGTTTTTAATTGAACGATACGATCAGTTAAAAATGAAGCAAAAGACCAATCAGATAACTATTTCCGATTATTTTTTCTCGAAAACACTCATATTTGCAAAAAACAATTTAGACACAGATGAATATCAATTGTTTGAAAAAACATTTAAAATACTTGATTCTCAAATTGCTGCTCCTGATTTAATTATTTATTTGTATTTAGATGTTAATAGATTGCAAAAAAACATAAAAACAAGAGGCAGAGAATACGAACAGAATATAAAAGATAGCTACCTAGAATCATTGCAAAATCAATATATTCAATTTCTGAAAGCACAAAAAAGCCCTAAAATAATAATTCTTGATATAAATACAATTGACTTTGTTGGGAATGAAAAAGATTTTGGAGAAATTGTAAAGATTTTAGAATAAAGAATTTAGATTGCCTGTTCCCTGTTTTTTTATAATACTCTGCTAATAACAATAAAATAAGCTAGTAAGGCAAATTTATCTACTGCCTCAATTTGTTCTATGCTCTGGATTTAATCAAAACCAACTCAATAGAGCGCCTTTAATTATATTTTTCGCTGGATTTAATTTATACCGTATATTTGCAATACATAACGAACAACAAAACAATTCTTATTTTTATCATAAAAAAATTATGCCTTTTTCATCACTAGGTTTGTCGGCACTTTTAGTGAAGGCACTGGCCGAACAACAATACATACATTCATATCTAATCCAACAACAGGCAATTCCTGCAATTTTAGAAGGAAAAGATATTCTTGGCATTTCACAAACTGGCACTGGAAAAACGGCTGCTTTTGTTTTGCCTATTTTACAGTTGCTTCAGCAACGACCTGTAAATGCAAATCGACATGTTCAGGTACTTGTTTTGGTTCCTACCAGAGAACTTGCCATACAGGTAGGCGATGAATTTAAATTATTTGGAGAAAAATTACCAGAGCGAATTAAAACAATGGCGGTGTATGGTGGTGTATCTATCAATCCTCAAATGATACACATGCGAGGTGTTGATATTTTAGTAGCTACACCAGGTCGTTTATTAGATTTAATTTCGTCAAATGCTGTTCACCTTTCGGATGTAGGAGTTTTAGTATTAGATGAGGCGGATAAAATGCTTAATATGGGATTTCATGATGAAATTTCAGAGATATTCAGATTATTACCAACAAAAAGACAGAATCTTCTATTTTCTGCGACTCTTGCAAAAGAAATAAGCGAAATTTCAGAAATTATCCTCCATAATCCTTTAGTAATTGAGATAAAAGAAGAAGCTTTAGATATTGATTTAATTACTCAAATAGCATACTCTGTTGACGAAGAAAGAAAAGGACCGCTTTTGCGTTATTTAATTAAGCAGCAAAATATGCAACAAGTATTGGTGTTTGTATCTTCGGCTCAAAGAGTAGACAATGTTGTAAGTAAGTTGAAGTCAAACGGTATTATTGCAAAAGGTTTACATGGAAAAAAAACGCAAGGTTCGAGAGCCAAAGCCTTGAAAGAATTTAAATCAGGCAAATTAAGAGTTTTAGTGGCAACCGATATTATGTCGAGAGGCATTGATATTCCTTTTTTACCGTTTGTTATTAATTATGAATTGCCGCGTTCACCAAAAGATTATATCCATAGAATTGGCAGAACAGGCAGAGCCGAATCACCGGGTGAAGCTATTTCTTTGGTATGCCCAGATGAGCAACACCATTTTGAAGTGATACAGAAAAAAATGAAAAAACAAGTTGAATTAATTTCTAGTAAGGATTTTAATTTGAAAGGCTTTTAAATAAAATAACCCACTAAAAATTATTTCGTGGGTTATCTGTAAATATTTTGAAAATTTTTATTTTAACTTCTTACCTACTTCTCTAAGCATAAGTTCTGTCATTTTATCTAAATCATATTCGCAAGTTAAGCCCCAATCATTTCTTGCTACTGTTTCATCAATGCTCATTGGCCATGAGTCAGCAATTGCCTGACGGAAATCTGGTTTGTAAGAAATAGTAAACTCAGGAATGAATTTTTTAATAGATGCAGCAATGGTTTTTGGGTCGAAGCTAATACCAGCCATATTGTAACTATTGTGTAAAGAAAGCTTGTTAACGTCGGTTTCCATTAATTTTATGGTGCCGTTGATTGCATCATCCATGAACATCATTGGTAAACCTGTGTTTTCTGATAAGAAACATTCGTATTTCTTTTGACGAATTGCTTCGTAATATATTTCTACTGCGTAATCTGTTGTTCCGCCACCAGCTTCAGTTTTATAACTGATTAAACCAGGGTAACGTACGCTTCTTGTGTCAACGCCATATTTGTTGAAATAATATTCAATCCATCTTTCGCCAGCTTGTTTGCTAATTCCGTAAACGGTATTAGGTTCCATAGTGCAAAGCTGTGGTGTATTTGTTCTTGGAGTAGTTGGTCCGAAAACAGCAATTGAGCTAGGCCAGAACAAACGTTTAATTTTCATCTCACGGCATAGTTCTAATACATTGAATAAACTCAACATATTGATATCCCATGATGGCAAAGGGCGTTTTTCAGCATTTCCTGAAAGGATAGCTGCTAAATGATAAATTTGAGTAATGCCATGACGAGAAACAACGCCATATAATGCATGAACACTCATTACATCTAATATTTCGAACGGACCACTTTCCATAATATCTTGTGGTGCATTTTTAATATCGGTTGCAACTACATTATTATTACCATAAATCTCGCGAAGCTTCATTGTTAATTCTGATCCAATCTGACCAGCGCATCCTATTACAAGTATTTTTTCCATAATTTTATTGCTAATTAAATTTTCTGTATCAATAAGAGTGTAAATGTATAAAATTTCATTTAAAAGTGGAATTTTCGATTAAGTTTTTTCGTTTTTTTTTGATAAATCAATTTAGTTAAGAAAAGAAATCTGAAGCCAGAATTCAGAACGGCGAAGCCCTCACCGAAGGTAATTCAGAAGTTATTCGGAAGATTTTTTTGCTCACATTACATTTTCTTAGCTTTTCTTGATGTGAAACAGTTTGCAAAGTACATAAAGAAATGTGCTGAGTGTGAATCGAAGTATTGAAAGTAACAAGAATTTATTGGAGAATAAAGAACAAAATACAAACAAAAATCTTAATTTTGTATTATCATACAATATAAAATATCATGTCAGAACAAAAATTAACGGTTTATAATACACTTTCTCGAAAGAAAGAACTTTTCGTAGCCCCCAATTCTCCTTTTGTTGGAATGTATGTTTGCGGCCCAACAGTTTATGGCGATGGTCATCTTGGTCATGCACGCCCTGCAATTACTTTTGATTTGGTTTTCAGGTACCTGAAACATCTTGGATATAAAGTGAGATACGTTAGAAACATTACAGACGTTGGTCATTTGGAGAATGACGCTGATGCTGGTGAAGATAAAATTGCTAAAAAAGCTAAATTAGAACAACTTGAGCCAATGGAAATTGCTCAATATTATACCGACCGCTATCATTCAAACATGGATTCGCTTAATGTACTTCGTCCAAGTATTGAGCCAAAAGCATCGGGTCATATAATTGAGCAAATAGAATTGGTTAAGCAAATTTTAGATTCTGGTTTTGCCTATGAAGCTAATGGTTCGGTTTATTTTGATGTAGAAAAATATAACAAAGAACATAACTACGGAAAACTTTCAGGCAGAAATATTGATGATTTGCTTTCAAATACTCGCACACTTGACGGTCAGGAAGAGAAAAAAAGTGGTTTAGATTTTGCTATATGGAAAAAAGCTTCACCCGAACACATCATGCGTTGGCCTTCGCCATGGAGCGATGGTTTCCCAGGTTGGCATTTAGAATGTACGGCAATGAGCACTAAATATTTGGGCGAAACATTTGATATACACGGCGGTGGAATGGATTTATTATTTCCACATCACGAATGCGAGATAGCTCAATCGGTTGCTGCCCATAAAAAAGATGCGGTTCGCTATTGGTTACATAATAATATGATTACCATCAACGGCCAGAAGATGGGTAAATCACTAGGAAACTTCATTACTTTAAATGAATTTTTCACAGGCAAACATGCTTCACTAGAAAGAGCATACAGCCCAATGGTTATTCGTTTCTTTATACTTCAAGCACAATACAGAAGCACGCTCGATTTTTCTAATGAAGCCTTACAAGCTGCAGAGAAAGGATTGAAGAAACTATTGACTTCGCTAGATACGTTAAATAAATTGAAGGCAAGTGGAAAATGTACTTTGGACGTCTCAAAAATAAAAGAAGAATGTTACAATGCCATGAATGATGACTTCAACAGTCCGATGGTAATAGCAAACCTTTTTGAAGCTTCAAGAATAATTAATTTGGTTAATGATAAAAAGGAAAATCTATCGGAAGAAGAAATTGTAATTCTAAAAGATACATTCCAATTGTTTTTGCTCGATATTTTAGGTATAAAACCTGAATTATCAGGCGATAATCAAGCCTTGATTGACGGATTAATGCAAATGGTAGTTGATGTAAGAACTAATGCAAAACAAAACAAAGATTTTGCAACATCTGATAAAATTAGAAATGCTTTAACAGAATTGGGTATTCAGTTGAAAGATTCGAAAGAAGGAACTAGTTGGGAAATCAGTTAGAATAACTTTTTTAGAAATTACTTCTTTTTAGGAAAAATTATTTAATTTATAAGTTGTTAAACACAAAAAACCTTCGAAATGATCGAAGGTTTTTGTATTTAATAATAAGGTTTTGGCAACCGTATAATTTTTATTCTTTAAAATGGCAAATCGTCTGCTTCGCTAGCTGGAGTATTAAAATCAGCTTCCGTTAAATTATTAACTGGAGCTTCAAAAGCTACTGCTCCCGATAGTTTTTCTAATTTCCAAATTCTAAGGTCAGTATACCATTTGTTATTGAATTCTCTTGATTCAATATTGAAAAAAACTTTTACGTTTTCGCCAACATTTAAAGTCTTAACTTGCTCAGCTTTGTCGCCCCAGGCACTAAAGCTTATCTTTTTATTGAATTGTTGTTCTACCGTTTCAATAACGAAATCTTTCTTTATCCAAGCACCATTTTTTCCTGTTCCAGTTTGTTCAGGCAAAAGATGTACTACGGTTCCTTGTATTTCAAAATTCATATTAAATAATTTTTATTTATTAAAAACGAAATAATACTTCAACAACGCTCTGTCTGACAGTCAATCTGAGCGTTGTTGAAGAGTAGTAACTTAGTATCTGTAATGATTAGCTTTATAAGGGCCTTCAACCTTAACACCAATATAATCAGCTTGTTCTTTAGAAAGAATAGTCAATTTAACACCAATTTGCTCAAGGTGCAAACGAGCAACTTCTTCGTCTAATTCTTTAGGAAGCATGTAAACTCCAATTGCGTATTTATCTTTGTTTTTCCAAAGGTCAATTTGAGCTAAAGTTTGATTTGAGAATGAATTACTCATTACAAATGATGGATGACCAGTTGCACAGCCTAAGTTAACCAAACGACCTTCAGCTAATAAGAAAATAGAGTTTCCTGTTGGGAATGTATATTTATCAACTTGAGGTTTGATATTTAATTTTTTAACACCAGTATAGTTTTCTAATTTATCAACTTGAATTTCATTATCAAAATGTCCAATATTACAAATGATAGCTTGGTCTTTCATATTTGCCATGTGCTCAATTGTAATAACATTTTTATTTCCAGTAGTTGTAACAAAGATATTTGCTTCAGCTAAAGCATCTTCTACCGTTGTTACTTCGAAACCTTCCATTGCTGCTTGTAAAGCACAAATTGGGTCAATTTCAGTAACTATTACTCTAGCACCATAAGATTTCATAGAGTGTGCACAGCCTTTACCAACATCACCATAACCACAAACAACCACAACTTTACCAGCAATCATAACGTCAGTAGCACGTTTAATACCGTCAGCCAATGATTCGCGGCAACCGTAAAGGTTATCGAATTTTGATTTTGTAACAGAGTCGTTAACATTGATAGCAGGAACTAATAATTCGCCACGCTCTAACATTTGGTATAAACGGTGAACTCCAGTTGTAGTTTCTTCCGAAACGCCTTTCCATTCTTTAACAATATTATGCCATTTTTGATTGTCATAAGCAAGAACGTCTTTTAAAAGTTGATAGATTACAGCTTCTTCGTGGCTTGTAGCTTCAACGTTTAATAATGATTTGTCATTTTCTATAGCAAATCCTTTGTGTATAACTAAAGAAGCATCGCAACCATCGTCAACAATAAGTTGTGGCCCAAATCCGCCAGGGAAAGATAATGCTTGATATGTACACCACCAATATTCTTCTAAAGTTTCGCCTTTCCAAGCAAATACAGGAATTCCTGCAGCAGCAATAGCAGCAGCAGCATGGTCTTGAGTTGAGAAGATATTACAACTTGCCCATCTAACATTAGCTCCAAGTTCAGCTAAAGTTTCAATAAGAACTGCAGTTTGAATTGTCATGTGTAGAGAGCCAGAAACTCTAACGCCTTGTAGTGGTTTTGAAGTAGCATATTTTTTGCGAATAGCCATTAATCCTGGCATTTCTTTTTCTGCAATATCAATTTCTTTTCTGCCAAATTCTGCAAGTGAGATGTCTCTTACTTTATAATCAGCTAATACTTCTAAAGATAAATTTTCCATTTTATAAGTTTTGTTTTAGATTTTTTTCTATAAGCATGCAAAAATACTTAATTTTAGAATAAATTACAAAGGATATTAATTATTTATAAATTCTTTCAAAACAACTGTAATGTTTTTTTTCTATTATTTTGCTAATAAATGTTAAAACTAATTATCTTTGTTAAAATAAATAGATGATTTAGTATTATTTGTTAATTGTATTTTATTTATGCCTTTAGTTTTCGAAAGTTCATTTGATAATGATTCCAGCATATTAGGGATTTGGAAAATTGATGAAAGGAAGGAAGAACTTTTGGAACAATTGATGATGAAACCTATTGAGTTACAAATGCTTAATTCGTTTCAGAATGACACTCGAAAAATTCAATGGCTTAGTGTGCGCACCTTGATACGTGCTTTATTACAAAATCCAACTATCCCTTTAGAAATTAAATATGATGAAAATACTAAGCCTAGCTTGGTAAAAAGCAATTATCATGTATCTATTTCACATTCTAAAGATAAAGCTGCTGTTCTTTTAAGTAAGAGTAAATTAATAGGGATTGACATAGAATTCATCAATCCTAAAATTGAGAAAGTAATTCATAAATTTTTGAGTTTGGATGAAATTAATTCAGCATCAGAAAACAATAATATTTTATATTATCATATCTGTTGGTGTGCGAAAGAAGCTCTATACAAGCTAAATGGAAGAAAAGGGATTAATTTTATTGATGATATTAAAATCAAGCCATTTATTTGTCAACACAGTGGAGAGTTTCAAGCGAGTATTCGATTTGATGAAAAAATCCATGATTTTACTATGAACTATTTAAAAATCAATGATTATATGTTAGTCTATGTCATTGGGTAAATATATTTGCTATGAATAAACACACGTTAAATATAATTGTATCGTTAATGGCTCTGGTTCTGACTATTCTGGTTGGAATTCAGCTGTTTTGGGTTTTAAATGCAATTGAACTAAGAAAAGAACGTTTTGAAAATAAGGTTAATGATTTAATTACAGGAGTAGTAAATAAATTAGAAAAAGCTGAATTAGCGACTCAAATGGGAGGTTCTCCATTTGGGTTTATGGGAGCTGTTGTTATTGACGTAGACTCTGCAGAAGCACAAAAAATGCTTAGTAAAACAAACGATATAATGGGAACAGTTATGTCTCAAAAGGATGTTGAGAATAATAATAATGAGAAATCGATACCCAGCAATACTACAAAGACCGAAAAAAACTCAGCTAATGAACATAATATTTATAAGGATTCAGCAAATAATTCTACTACAGTTAACATCAATTCAAAGAAAAATAAACTTAAAGGAAATTTAATTAAACAAGACTTTAAAAGCATTAAAGATGTAAAAAGCTACCTTGAAAAAGTTCGAATGGTTAAAGATGTCTTTAATGAAATGACCAAAAAAGTTAAAAAGACAAGCATAAAAGACCGTATTAATGTGAAACAGCTCGATTCTCTTATCAATGATGAAATGAGCAAAAATGAACTAAATACTCCATTTAAATTTGCTATTACAGACTATGCAGATGAGCATATTGTAATGTCTGACGATACTCTATATTCCGAAGAAATATTAAAATCAAACTATCAATACAAGCTGTTCCCTCACGATATATTGTCGAGTCCATATTATTTAAAAATTTATTTTCCTGACAAAAATGGCTATTTAATTTATAAAATGTGGGGAATTCTTATCCTATCAATAATGGTAATAGCAATAGTGGTCGCCATTTTTTATTTTACAGTTCATACGCTTATAAAGCAAAAAAAACTTACCAATATGAAAAACGACTTTATTAATAATATGACTCATGAAATAAAAACACCTTTGTCTACAATATCACTTGCTTGTGAGGCTTTAAACGATCCTGATATTGAAAAATCGGATGATTTATTAATGAGCTATATTAAGATTATTGAAGGCGAAAATAAAAGATTGGTTCTTTTAACTGACAATGTTCTTCAAACTGCAATTATTGATAAAGGAGAGTTGTTCTTAAAACCAGTAGAGGTTGATGTTAATGAAGTTATTGACTATACAATACAAAAGATAAAGCTACAAATCGAAAAAAGAAATGGAGTTTTAGAGGTTCACAAAGACGCTACAAATCCTATTATTAAAGCGGATAGAGTTCATTTCACTAATGTAGTTTCTAATTTACTAGACAATGCCGTAAAATATTCTGCCGATCATCCTTATGTGAAATTAACCACTAAAAGCGATTTTGATGGACTTTATGTGATTGTTGAAGATAATGGAATTGGAATGAGTAAATCGTCGCAAAAGAAAATATTTGAAAAATTTTATAGAGTTCCAACTGGCAATTTACATGATGTAAAAGGCTATGGTTTAGGACTTAGCTATGTTAAGTCTATTATAGAAAAACACCATGGTCAAATATCTGTTGTTAGCGAGTTGGGAAAAGGCAGTAAATTTATTATCTTTATACCCATGATTTGAAAAACACTATATTTATGAGTGAGAAAAAAATTAAAATACTATTAGCAGAAGATGACGAAAATCTTGGTGGATTATTATCATCATACCTTAAAGCAAAAGGCTATTATACCGTTTTGTGTGTGAATGGAAAAGATGCATATATTGCATTCGAAAAAGAAAGCTTTGATATTTGCATTTTTGATATTATGATGCCCATAAAAGATGGAATTACTCTTGCAAAGGAAATTAGAAAAATTGACAAAAAAACTCCAATAATTCTTCTTACAGCAAAATCAATGAAAGAAGATCAAATAGAAGGATTTGAATCTGGTGTTGACGATTACATTACAAAACCGTTTAGCATGGAAATTCTTTTGCTTCGTGTTAAAGCACTTATTAAACGTATTTATGGTTCAGATGAAACTCAAGTTACCGATACAATTATTAACTTTGGTGGATTTTTATTTAACTATAAATTACAAGAATTAAGTTATTTAGAGGGAGAAATTCACAAACTCACTTCAAAAGAAGCCGATTTACTAAAACTTTTATGCGAAAATATTAATAATGTTGTTGATAGAGGTTTTGCGTTAAATAGAATTTGGGGAGATGATAGTTACTTTAATGCCAGAAGTATGGATGTTTATGTAACAAAACTTAGAAAGTTTTTAAAAGAAGACCCCGATATTGAAATCCTTAATATTCACGGAAAAGGATTTAAACTGGTTACAAAGTAAAAAAAGAGGCTGTCCGAAAAGCCCCTTATGTTCTTTGAAGGTGCTCTAAAAGTTAAAAGTTCGAGGTTGTAAAGTTTTTGATATTTAGGAGTTTACTGAAGTAAATGACTATATTCAGAACGAGCAAAACGAATAAATTTAGACTTTTAGGACATCTTCTTTTTATTTCTTAATATCTCTAATATTCAACTGCAAATTAATATTGCCATTCCATTCATTTTCTTCTATCGTATAGCAAATATCAAATGGAATTTTGCTCATATCATTGTTATAAGCCTCAGATTGTTTAAATGCAATTGCATCAAATGTTACGCCATTTCCATCATCTGGTTTATGAATAGTTAATTTCAAATGATTTTTCCCTACCACTTTAGCATATCCTTTGTCGTAAACACTAGAGGTTACAAAAACTGGTTTCATATTGTCGGGACCAAAAGGTGCAAATTGGTTTAATATTTTATAAAACTTAGGCGTAATATCCTTTAGGTCTATTTCTGCATCAATTTCAATCTCAGGAGTGAGCATATCTTCAGTAATTGAATTTTCTACAATTTCAAAGAAACGCTTCTTGAAAATATCTAAATTCTCAAGTTTAACTGCTAATCCAGCAGCATACATGTGTCCTCCGAAGTGTACGAGCAAATCGCTGCATTTTTCTAGGGCAGCATAAATATCAAATCCTTTAACCGATCGAGCCGAACCAGTTGCTAAACCTTCGGATTCAGTCAAAACAATAGTTGGGCGATAATAGGTGTCAATAAGTCTTGACGCTACAATTCCAACCACTCCTTTATGCCAATCTTTATTAAAAACAATTGTAGCTTTTTTATTTGCAGCAATCGAATCCCCATCCAGCATATTAAGGGCATCTTCTGTTATTTGAGCATCTAAATCTTTACGTGTAATATTGTCTTCATTAATAATTTTAGCAAATTCTGAAGCTTTTGAGTAATCATTGGCTATTAAAAGTTCAACTGCTGTATTTCCTGTATGTATTCTGCCTGCAGCATTTATGCGTGGAGCAATTAAAAACACAATATCAGATATTGTTATTTCTCGGCTCAATTTAGATTCTTGCATTATTGCTTGTATTCCAAATCGAGGAACTTCATTCAGCCTTTTCAATCCCCAGTAAGCAAGAGTCCTATTTTCGCCTATCAGAGGCACAATATCTGCTGCTATGCTTATAGCAACTAAATCTAAATAACTGTGAAGTACATCGTCAGCAATATTCATTGCTTTGGCTAATCCTGAGGCTAGCTTATAAGAAACGCCACAGCCCGAAAGGTTTTTTTCTGGATAACCACAGTCTGGTCGCTTTGGGTCAATAACTGCTATTGCATCGGGCAACTGATCATCAGCAATATGATGGTCCGTAATAATAAAATCAATATTTAAAGTATTAGCGTATTTTACTTGTTCAATAGCTTTTATGCCACAATCGAACGATATTACCAGACTAAAGCCATTTTCTTTTGCAAAATCAATTCCTTTATACGAAATTCCATATCCTTCAGTGTATCTATTAGGAATATAGAAATCAATATTGTTATACTGTTTTTTTAAAAAAGAATAGAATAAAGCCACCGAGGTTGTACCATCTACATCATAATCGCCATAAATAAGTATCTTTTCATTATTATCTATCGCTTTAATAATTCTATTGATAGCAATATCCATATCTTTAAGTAGAAATGGATCGTGTAAATCATCTAATTTAGGTCGAAAAAATAAACGCGCTTTTTCATAAGAGTCAATTCCTCTATGAACCAGCATGTTCGAAAGGATATTGCTTATGTTTAATTCGCTCGACAACTTTTTTATAGTTTCAAGGTCTCCAACTTCTTTTAATTTCCATCTAATATCCATATTCCTTATTAAAATTGTATCGAACATTACAAATTTAATTAATAAAGATTTAATATACTTATTAATTTATTAACATAAATTGCTGCGTCCTTAAGAATTC
Source organism: Bacteroidota bacterium (assembly GCA_037139195.1). Taxonomy (GTDB): domain Bacteria; phylum Bacteroidota; class Bacteroidia; order Bacteroidales; family JAHJDW01; genus JBAXGW01. The sequence continues at coordinate 31,170 of JBAXGW010000004.1, read as the reverse complement.
AGTTGGAATAAACTCATTTATAAATATTTAGTTTAAATGAAAAATAATTAATTATAAACGCTTTTAGTGGTCAGTATTGGCTTTAATTTTTAATTTTGCACTGTAATTTAATTTTCAAAAAACAATAAATGAAAAAACTGGTATTAATTTTATTTCTAATTACCGCTTTTACTGCATGCATCAAACAGCAAAAAAAAACGATCCAATCTCAAAGTATTAATAAATCACTTCGAATTGTTTCTCTTGCACAGTCTTTATCTCAAGAAATTGAAGACCTTGGATTAGGCAATAATATTGTTGGAGCAACGTCATATTGCCATATAACAAAGAAAAATAAAGATTTAATTATTGGCTCTAGTACCGAGATAAACATTGAAAAAATTATATTGTTAAAGCCCGATATTGTTGTTGCTTCTACGCTCACACAGCCAAATATACTGGAGTCGTTAACTAAAAGTGGTATTAATGTATATTGCATGGGAAAAGCAGCATCATTTGAAGAAATTTGTAATGAATTTTTAAACCTAGGAAAGGCTCTTGGGAAAGAAGACAAGGCAAAAGAAATTATTCTAAAAAGTAAGACAACGATTGATAGTATAAAAAACAAATTACCAAAATTTGAAAAAAAACAAAAAGTCTTTTTTCAAATTGGAGCAAAACCTTTATTCTCAGTCATTCCAAATACATATATGAACGATTATATTGATTTAGCAAATTGCACAAACATTGCTTTCGATATGACTTCTGGAACTATAACGCGTGAAGCAGTTTTAAAGAGAAATCCAGATATTATTTTTGTAGTAACAATGGGCATAATTGGTAGCGAAGAAATTAATATTTGGAGGACTTATAAGCAGCTAAGTGCGGTTAAAAATAATCAAATATTTGTTTTAAAATCTGAAATTGCGTGCACTCCCACACCAATAAATTTTGCTGAAACATTTAAAGAATTAATAAAATACGTATATAAATTTTAATGATAATAGATTAATTTCAGTTTATTTCTTCTTTTGTAGGCAATATTTATATATTTGCTTTTTCATAATTTATCTAATATATTTACAATATAGTATTTATATTAAATATCAATATTATGCAAGTCATAAAAGAAAATAGCAGCATTTTTATCTACTCCATTTTAATAGGAGTTTGTGTGTTTATTATTTGGTTGGTATTTTAACCAAATTATAGCAATTTCTACAGAGCGGTTCATAAGACTCTGTTTCGCCAAGCATCACCAATTTCTCGGTGGTATTTGTTCGGTGAGAGAATTGAGCTAAGTCACCACATTTAACGCAAATAGCATGCACCTTAGTAACATACTCTGCATTAGCCATTAAAGCAGGAATAGGACCAAACGGATTTCCCTTAAAATCCATATCTAAACCAGCAACAATAACTCTTATCCCCCTATTTGCCAATATATTACATACATTTACAAGTTCATCATCAAAAAATTGAGCTTCATCAATTCCAACTACATCAACATCATTTGCAAGTAATAAAATATTTTCAGACGCAGGAACTGGAGTTGAAAGTATTTGATTTGAATCGTGCGAAACAACATTTTCTTCGTGATATCTATTGTCAATTTGAGGCTTATAAATTTCAACTTTTTGTTTTGCAAAAGTTGCTCTTTTCAATCTACGTATCAATTCCTCAGTCTTTCCCGAAAACATAGAACCACAAATTACCTCTATCCAACCTTTCTTATTAACACCTGTTTTATATTTAGTTTCTAAAAACATTCAGTAAAATTTTATTTTTATATCTTTATATGTATTTTTACACTGCAAATTTAATTATTTCATCCAAATAATAACAAGGAACGGAAACTACTATGAATAAAGAAATTATTAAAGAACAAATCATTCGCTCTCTAGAAGATATACTTGAACAAACCAATGCTATTTTTGAAAATGATGGTAAAATTCCGCTAATTGAGTTGGATATTATAAAAGCTAATGTCAGAAAATTATATGAGCAATATGCTAATTTAAATAACCATACCATCATCCTTTCAGATCCAATTTCTGTTCCTACCAGTAAAACTAATAACTCAAAACCAGCTGAAAAGCACATAGAGAAAGCTGTTGAAAAAGTAGAAGAGGAACCAGTAACTCCAGAATTAGTTATTAAGAAGGAAATTCCAACTGTAAAAATTGAGGAAATAAGTAAAACAAAAGATATCAAAGAAAGTTCGGAAGCAGTTGAAGATAAAACTGTTGCAAAACGCTCTTTTTTGAAATTTGAAATGATCAACGAATCTGAGGATGTAGTGGTAGTTCCAGAAACAGTTGCTGAGATACCAGTTGTTGTTGAGCCCATTGCTGAGAAAGTTATAGAAAAAGAGCCTGTTATTGAGCCCACAAATACAGAACTTATTGAAGAAGAAGAACCCGATGTTGAAGAACAATCGCCACTTTTGGAAGAGCCCAAAATAGAAGATCCAATAATTGAGGAAGAAACTACTGAAATAGCAACTAATACTGTTGAAGAAGCTATCGAAGAGGCAAAACCTATTGAAGAAGAGCCTGAAAATACTAAACCTACAAAAGATTCAAGTGAAACTTTGGCTCTATTTCCTGATTTATTTGGAGAAAATCCGGTAGAAGAAAAAACAGAAATTATTAAACGCAAACGTCCAAAAAGCCCACTAGATCTATTTTCTGATAATACACCAAGCATAGCAGACAAATTCAAAGACGAAAAAACTACTGTTAACGATAAAATTTCGGAGAAAAAAGAAGACAATAGCATAATGGCAAAAATGCAAAATCAAGCTATTACCGATATTAAAAAAGCAATTGGAATAAATGAGAAATTTTTATTTATAAATGAACTTTTTGATGGTAATATGGCTGATTATAACCAAGCAGTTGACCATATTAATGCCAATTGCAATACAAAAGAAGAAGCTGAAGCCTACATTGTATTTTTAAAGAAAAACTATAATTGGGACGACTCGCGTATGTCGGTATCCTTATTTAGCAATTTGATTGAAAGAAGATTCCCAAATAACTAAAAATGAAAAAGAGTAAGTTTTATATTTTATTGGTTTTCATTATATTAAATAATAACTTATTCTCTCAAGATACAAATTATGCCAGATATGTTATTGATACATTATCTGGCAAATTTATGTTTGGAAGAGGCTATACCAACGATGGACTTGAAAAAGCCGCCAACTATATTTCTGGTGAATTTAAAAGTATTGGGTTAAAGCCTTTTAATAATAGTTATTACCAAGAACTAAGCTATCCAATAAATACTTTTCCCGAAGCTATCATGTTAAGTTGCAATAAAAAACAACTTAAATTTGGTTCCGACTATATTATTGCTCCCTTTTCTTCCTCGTTGAATGGCACTTTTAATACCATTTATTTTAATAAAAAAACAGTTGCTTCCCCCGACCGATTTAATCAATTTCTTCAATCCGATTTAAGAAAAAAAATAGTCATTATTGATGATGATGGAATAAAAGATGATGCTACTCGAAAAACATTTAAGGAAATGCAATTCAATCCATTTCATGCAGCAGCAGTGGTTTATTTAGATAATAATGAATTTATGTGGGGCGCCTCAACTGATACGGCACAATTTGTTAGTATTAATGCTAAGCGTGCTTTAATAGGCAAAAAATGCAAAGAAATTGATATACATGTTAAAAATAGTTTTATTCAAAATTTTAAAACTAAAAATGTAATTGGTTATATTGAAGGCACTGTTTATCCTGACTCTTTTTTAGTTTTTTCGGCTCATTACGATCATTTGGGAGGCATAGGTAATGATGTTTATTATCCTGGAGCTCACGACAATGGAAGTGGAGTAGCTTTGATGCTTGATTTAGCAAAATATTACTCAAAACCCGAAAACAAACCCAACGTTTCAATAGTATTTATTGCTTTTACAGGTGAAGAAGCGGGCTTAATAGGATCAAGGTATTTTGTTGAACATCCACTTTTCAAATTAAAGAAAACTCGTTTTTTGCTAAATCTTGACATTATAGGTACTGGTAAAGATGGAATAATGGTGGTTAACGGAAGTGTTTTTGCTAAAGAATTTAGACTCTTAGAAGATATAAATTCTAAAACAAAATATGTAAGTAGTATTTCAACAAGAGGCAAAGCTGCAAATAGCGACCATTATTTCTTTTCGGAAGAAAATATCCCTTCTTTTTTTATTTATACTAAGGGAGAACCATTACCGTATCATAGCATAAACGATATTAACGCCAAAATTCCTTTGAAAGCCTATAATGGTTTATTTAAATTGGTTGTCGAGTTTTATAAAACGATGTAATTATTTATTGCAAAAAGAATCAATAAAGCTATATAATATTATCTTTATGGCTTAAAGTATATAAAACCATTAATAATTTTGCAATTCTTTTTCCCCAGGTTAATTCAAATATTTTGTATTCTTCCTTTTCTCTTAGCCCAGACCTAAGTTGTGCTGAGGTTTCGGATTCTGCATGAACACGATGACTTATAAGCTTTTTCCTAATATATAAAAATGAACCTTCTTTTTTTGCAGTGGTAATCCAAGCAAACCAATCCGTATTTCCTTTAAATTCAGTTGAAAACGAAAACTGTGGTAAATAAGCTAAATTAATAGTAACAGAAGGGCAACAAATTGGATTACCAAAAGCAAGTGCTGCTTTTTTTAAAAATACATTGCTAACATTTGATTTAATCAAAAATGGGAAAAGCAGTATTTTCTTTATTATTGAGTTTCTTGTTATTGTTTTTTTTTCACCATTATATAAATCAAAATAATCAGTGAAGGCTATTAATATCGTTTGATTATAATATCGTTCAATTTTCTCTAACACAATTTTTGTATAATCTTTTTCGTAAATATCGTCCTGATGAGCAATAGTTACATATTTAGATTTCGCTTTTGTAAGTGCAAAATTCCAATCATTTGCCAAACCAGCAGATATTGGATTAATAAAATATTCGATATTATATTTTTTTGATATTTCTTCAATAAAAAAGGTTGAAGTGGAACTTGTAATTAAAATATTGCTTCGAACTGTTTGCGACAATAAACTATTTATACAATCTTCAATATAAGGTGAATCTTTATAAGCAGGTATTACAAATGTATGTTGTGCCTGATTCATTGGAGATAAATTAATTTTTACTTTGTTAAGGCCGATGAAATAATAAAATTTCTATTTATTTAAATCTTTCCTTCTCAACATTGAAAGCTGTTCGGCTATAAGTCCTAAAAAGAAAAATAACAATCCTGAAATTATTGAGATCAATGCGCCATTACTTACTCCTCGTCCTAGCAATAAAAACGGTATTCCCCATAATACTCCAAAAGTAATGCTTAAAAAAGCAATTGGGAAAAAAATCTTAGTTGGATTAAATAAAACAACAATATTTAATATTTCTTTTATGGTTTCAATAGCAGTAGAAATTGAAATTGTACTTTTCCCAGCATACCGTTGATTAATAGAAATAGGTTCTTCAATAACCAAATGCCTTTGATATACAAATGAAAGAAGTATAGTGTCGCTAAAAGCCATTGTATTGGGGCAAAGAGAAATGTATTTCTTAGCTAGTTCTGTATTATAAATCTTCATGCCAGAATTTATATCGTGAATTTTAAGCGGCATTAGTTTTTTTGCAAAAAACCGTATGCTAAATTTTCCAATTTTTCTAAACAAAGTGGAGTCTTTAAGCCCTTTGCGACTTCCAACAATCATGTCGGCATCTTTTTCAATAATTAAATTGAATAATTTTTTCACATCATCTAGCGAATGCTGGCCATCGGCATCAACTGTTATTATATATTTTGTTTGTGCAGCTTGTATCCCAGATTTTATAGCTCCGCCATAGCCTTTGTTAACTTTATGGTTTATAACGGTTATAAAACTATTTTCATTACAAAATTCTTGTATAATAATTTTAGAATCATCGGTTGAGCCGTCATTAACTATTATAAGCTTAAAAAAATTTGCTTTGCAGAAGTCAATACATTTTTGAAGAAAAAAAGGAAGTGATTCTTCTTCATTGTATGCTGGAACTATTATAGATAAATTGTTTTCCATATTTTTTAGCTAAAATACAAGCATGGCATTAAATCTAAGCAAAGGTAATAAAAATCAGTGAATTCTGTACGATTACAAATTTTGCAAAACGATTTTTTAAATGATTGGAAAAAACAAAATAAAAATTTATTGCATTTCCAGCAGTAATTTTTTAATGCTCTCGTGCTTAATTTTCGATTCAGAAACGGTAACACCGACTACTTTTTTTACTATCATCTTTTCGAAAAAATTCATTTTCTCAAATAACAATTCGCCTCCAACATACTGATAGCTTTTTGCATGATTTTGAAGGTTTTGTGGAAATGCATTTGATATTTGTTTTTCAGCTTCTTTTCCTTCATACATTCCACAAAGAAATAATCCTACTTTCTTTTGAAGTAGCGATTTTATTCTATTTTGACAAAAGGCAGTTATTTTTTTCTGTATTAAGCCAGCATGAATAGAACCACCAATAAAAACGACATCAAACTCGCTCAAATCAAAATGAATATTTTCTTTTAAATTAAAAAGCTGTGAATTATCTTTTCCTATTTCAGATTGTAAAATATGAGCTATTTTTTCGGTAGTCCCATGATTTGATATATAAATTATAGCTGCTCTCATTTTTATATTAGCTTGTTTAATAAGTAATGTCCGATTAAATTTATTTTATTTTTTTCACTTACTTTTGTCTTGATACAAAAGTAACAAAAAATCAAGGCTGTATAAATATATCTTGTTTTCTACTTCGAAAAACAGCCGCACAACCTTATATTCCAGCTATCGCACTTTCATTCGCTTGGAATGGTTTGCTTTCGCACTTGCCATTCGCATTGTTTTCCGACTTGAAAACTATCGAAATATTTATAAGGCCAGTCCTCCGAAAAAAAACACCTCCGTTTATATTAAACATCCTCAAAAGCAATATTATCAATAATTAACAACGTCTTTAATTGTTTTTATCGGACAACAGTGTTGTTTAATTAATAATGCCAAGAAACTTCTTAGGGTTTGTTTCTGATATAAAAAAAAATGAATTTTCTCCTATATAGTTTTTCAAGTCATTTAAAAATCTATTTTCATCGGCTTTTGTTTCAAGCATGTAGAAATCGGTTCCAAAAAGTATCTTCTTGTTAACAGTATCATCATTTAAGATAGTTTTAAGTAGCGGAAAATAGGTTTTATCATTAAGTGTAAACGAAATATCGGTATAAAAATTTTCGTAATTAGCAATCATTTGCTTAATAATAACCAACCAATTGCCTTCTTTTTCGGGATTTTTGATGTATTTATCCCAATAGTAATCAGAGCCAAAATGGGCAGCACAAATTCTTAGATTAGGAAAATCTTGCATTACATATTTCCAATTTTCAGGATTCGTGAAATTTGAACATAGCTCCTTTCTTGTTTTGCACTTAAAATCGATGGGTGTTTTTGACTTAGATAGCAACTCTTTCAACTCTTTGTCGCTGCCTTTGAAATAAGTTGGATTATTAGGGCTGCAATGTGTTATAATTGGAATATTCTTTTGTTGACAAAATTCATAAACGGGGTATAATCTATCATCGTAGGGGAAATAGCCAATAGTTGGATAAATTTTCACTCCTTTAAATCCTTTATTTTCAACACAGTTTTTTGTGAGCTCAAAAATACCTTCTCTTCTTGGATCTACATGTATAAAAGGGATAACTTCAGTATTGTTCTTTGATAAATTGGCTAATTCTTCAATTTGTTCTTTGAAATCTCGGGGAACCTTTCCTGCACCCATAAATTTCATATCCATTGATAAAACAACAAACTGAAAATTTGGAGGGTAAAAAGCTTTGCACTCATCAAAAATTTTTTGTTGCGAACCCAATTTGCCGGTTTTCACAAAATGAACATATCGATCGAAAACATCATTTTGAGAAAAAGGATTTATGAAATTTAAAACTTTTCCTAAAAATGCAAATGCTTTATTATTAGCTAATAATCGAACGATATGCAAAGGCAAGAAATTTTCAGGAATATCTACATCACGAAATGTATGTAAGTGGCAGTTATATTGCATATTAAAAGTTATTATATTAAAAAAAGAGACTGCCTTTTTATGACAGCCTCAAACATTAACAGGAGCTTTCTCCCAAATTAGTTTTAATTACTATTGTTGAATCATTCCAGCAAATTCGTTAAACATTTGAGTATAACGTTTGTTGAGTTCTGGTTGATTGTTATTTTTAGTAATTTCAGTTATATTTTGCAGTATTGCCATGTTTTCTTCAACTCTACTATAAGCATCGTTTCTGTATTTTGTTTTTAGCGATGGCAAGCAGAATTCTAATTCAGTTTTAGCAATATTAGCAAGTTCATTCACCATGTCGTTAGCTTTTTTCGATTCTCCACAACGATAATATGCCTCTGCTAATGGCAATGAATACATATCTAAAGGTATCAATTTAGGTGGAAAAACTTCCATGCATTTATCAATGGCTTTTATCGCTTTTTTATATTTCCCTTCATAAATAAGAGCATTAGCCAAACGGGCAAATACACTACGCGTCATCATTGCCATGCGGAAGCTTTCTGGGTCAACATAAACTCCAACTTTATTTAAATTACCCCATCTGAAAACATTAACCATATTTTCATACATAACATCTGTATTAACGTTGTCAGCAATTTTTTGTTTAATTGGCACAGCAGGAATTAAACGACTAGCAAAACCTTCTAATTTAAACGAGCCTCCAAGAGGAAGAATATCTTCTACACTTTGAGAAGAAGCAAAATATACTGGTCTTTTGAAATTATTAGTGCCAATAAAATCGTAAAGCATGAACTCATGTTTGTAAAGAGCTCCTTTTTTTAATTCCCATGTAAGTTCTTTTAAAGGTCGGTATCGTTTTAAGTCAACGGTTTTATTATTAACCAATCTTGCACTATCTAATGTGATTTTAAAGAAACTAGTTGGCAAATAATGAACCATTGTTCCATCTTGTGTAGGAAGCTTAGCTTTATCACTTGGATTTGCCACAAAGTCAATAACATTTTTCAATTCTATGTTTTCTTTAATTCCTCTATCATAAAATCTTAGGTAATCATTCGAACCTTGATTGTAGTCTTCTTTTTTAAGAGTAAGAGGAAGCGGATTTGAATTGTAAGCTTTTAAAAACATTTGGTGTATATGCCAATCGCCACCTAATAAGGTATAATTTGCAACTCTAACATCGGTTCTAACGTTTTCAACTTCTTGTAAATACCAAAGTGGGAACGTGTCGTTATCGCCATTAGTGAAAAGTACTGCATTTGGGGCACACGACATAAGATAATTGTATGCAAAATCACGAGCTGATGTTTTCCCAGAACGATCATGGTCGTCCCATCCTTCTTTTGCCATAATTCCAGGAACAAGAACTAAGCATGCAGCAGTAACTGCAACTGCTGTTACGGCAGATGGATTTTTCTTTAATAATTTGCTAATATATTCAACAATTGCGGCAACACCCAATCCAATCCAAATAGCAAAAGCATAGAATGAACCTGCATAAGCATAATCTCGTTCACGGGGTTGATACGGTGTTTGATTTAAATAAATAATAATTGCTAAGCCAGTCATAAAAAATAATATCATCACAACCCAAGCATCATTTTTATTTTTCTTATAGTGAAAAATCATTCCTAATATTCCTAATATCAGCGGAAGCATATAAAACACATTTCTTCCTTTATTGTCTTTCAGGCTATTTGGCAAATTATCCTGAGAGCCAAGCCTCATTTCGTCAATAAATTTTATTCCGCTTATCCAGTTCCCTTCATAAATATTTCCATGTCCTTGAACATCATTTTGTTTTCCGGCAAAATTCCACATAAAATAGCGGAAATACATCCAATTTATTTGATAACTAAATAAAAATTGCAAGTTTTGTCCAAAAGTTGGTTTAACTCCATCTTTACAATCGGTCCAATTTTTATATGCTGTTATATGTTGAGGTTCTGAGCTATGCATACGAGGGAAAAGCATACAGTTTGCGTCATCGAATTTATACGAACGTTTGTAGTCAACTTGTTTGTATTTTCCATCAATTCTTTTGTAAATAGGATCACCTTCTACAATTTCTTTCAATTCGGCATTATAGCATTGTCCATATATTAAAGGTCGGTCGCCATATTGTTCACGATTGATATAAGATAAAAGAGCAAATACATCATCTGGATTGTTTTCGTCAAGAGGAGTATTTTCGTTTGAACGAATAAGAATCATAGCAAAAGAAGCATATCCAAGAAAGATGAAGGTAAAGCAAAGAAAAATTAAATTTGCAAAGTACTTGTTGTTTTTTCTTGTCCAATACAAGCCAAAAGCAATTATAGCAATTATAAAAAGAATAAAGAACATTAATCCTGAATGAAAAGGCATTCCAAAAGAATTAACAAAAAGCAACTCAAATTTTGATGCAATTTTAACCATTCCAGCAACTATACCATATTGAATGGTTCCTAAAATAACAACGGACAAAATAGAAGTAATGACAATTCCTTTGGTAGTAGGTTTATATCGTTTAAAATAATAGATAAAAGCGATTGCAGGAATAACAAGCAAATTAAGTAAATGCACTCCAATTGAAAGGCCCATCATATATGCTATTAATACAATCCATTTATCAGCATACTTTTGGTCGGCAACCATTTCCCATTTTAAAATAGCCCAAAACACAAAAGCAGTAAATAACGCAGAAGATGCATAAACTTCACCTTCTACCGCTGAAAACCAAAATGAATCGGAAAAAGTATATGCTAAAGCTCCAACTGCTGCGCTACCAAAGATAATTATTTGTTGAGTTGCCGATAAAACATTTTCTTTTGAATACATTTTCTTTGCAAGCATGGTTATTGACCAAAACAAAAATAATATGGAAAATGAACTTGCAAGAGCTGACATAACATTTACCATCATTGCAACTTTAGTTAAATCGTTGCCTGCAAAAAGAGTAAATAATCGACCCATCATCATAAAAAGTGGCGCCCCTGGTGGATGTCCTATTTGCAATTTAAAGGATGTTGCTATAAATTCTCCACAATCCCACCAACTTGCAGTTGGTTCAATTGTTAGAAGGTATACAGCCGTGGCAATAGCAAAAACTAGCCAGCCAATGATGTTGTTCCATTTTTTGTAAGTCATAAATTTATCTACGTTTTTAATGTCAATTAAAAATACTTAACGTGAAATATTGTGTGAAATTATAAATAATTTCAATCTGTATGAAAAAAATTATTAAATATTTTGTTCAATAATTATTTTTTGTATATTTGCACCCCTGAAACGATACTAATATATTTTTTTGTTTCAGAATTATTTTGTCCCATGGTGTAACGGTAGCACACGGGTTTTTGGAGCCCATAGCCAAGGTTCGAATCCTTGTGGGACAACAAATTATACACTTAAGCCCTTGTTTATCAAGGGCTTTTTTATTTCTCATATCAAAATGTAGATATATTCTAGATGTGTTTTTGCCACAAAATTCTGCAATAATAATCGACTTAAATCTTTAATAATAAAAGGCAAGTTTTTTTAAGAACATATTACTCTATTTTTTGATTACTTTTATTTCCAATTTAGTAATCATCAATTTATGAATGGAAATTATAATGCTAAGAGAAGCTATCACCCATTAATACAATTGAAATTTTACGCAGGGTGTTTAGAACATGAAATCATAAAACAAATTCCAGCATCTACCATTCAATATTGGAAAAGTATAGCACATGAAAATCTTTATGGGTTTGAGTGGGTTAAAGACGATTTTAATAATTTTCAAAACATTGAAACTACAATAAAAGAAGATTTTATCAAAAAGTCAATTCACGTTTGTTCTAGAGTTCTGTTTTCATTTGCGACTGTCTTCGCATCAGTTAAAGGATATAAAAATTTATTTCGCAAAAATGCCACTACCATCATTAATGCCATTGACAGAATTTCACCTATTACTAAACTAAAATCGGCTTGTAGGGTGTTTAAAATCACTACAAATCAATATTATCGGTGGAAAAACAAGATAAATTGTTCAGCATCCGTACTTAATCTTTGTTTCAAAACTCATCCACATCAGCTCACAGCAATTGAAAATATGCATATTGAAGATGCTGTAAATGCTCCCGAAAATTTTATCAAAAGGCGTCTTTCAATTTTCTATGATTTGCAACGGAAAGGACTGCTTTATTGTGCTTCTTCAACCTTCTATAAATATTCAAGTATGCATTTTGGGAATAGAATACGATATAAAGCTATTCTCAAAAACAATTTTTTCAGAGCATCAATGCCTTATGAGTATATTCATATTGATACCACTTTTGTTCGAACAGAACTCGAAGGGAGATTCAGAGTAGTTTTTGTTAAAGACAATTATTCCAAAGCAATTCTTCATCATGCAATTGCTCCTGCTGGAGATTCTAGATCATTGTTGTCCGATAAAATATATTAGATTTCTCCCTGCGGTCGAAATGACGGTGGTTTTGCAACGAAACTAAGAGGGCGGGCTTGATTGCGACTTCGTCACAATCAAGCCCGCCCTCTTATCCGTAACCTTTTGATAGTCATTTCGAACGAAGTGAGAAATCTTTGAAGATTTTGTTTCATATCGTTTTAATCGGACAATAGTGATTCTAGATATATTCGAGATGTGTTAATTCAAACTTTTAAGAAGCACAATATTGATTCATTAAATTATTCTGTTCATATTATTAGCGATGGTGGTAGCGAGAATGCTGGCGAAACCGATAAATGGATTGAACAGCAGGGAAGTAAAGTTGAAAAGATTGTAGCAAAAAAAGATAATATTTTTTCAAATAATATGGTAGAGAGTTGTAATAACTTTTTCAAAAATGGTTTTATGATTGATAAAGTAGCAAGAACAAAAGCGGAACTTTCAAATCATATAGATAACTACGTTCCATCGCACAATTTAGAGTGGTTTCCTTTAGAGTTTTATGGTCTAAATCCTTTAGAAGTGCTAAGAGGCGAAATTCCCGACAAACATCGCTTTTCAGAACAATTAATTCAAGCGAAAAAGAACAGATTGATTGAAAACCAAAACTTCGACTCTCAATTCTGCAAAATGTGTAAATGAAAAACAAAATAAACCAAAAATATTCATATAAAAAGGATTGCAAATTTTTGCAACCCTTTTTTTAGTGTTTTTTCAAATCAAGTTTGTGTTTTTCGAACTATATTTTTCTATAATATTCATTTATTGTAAATTGCGAATATTCGTATGTTTTTATTGCATAATCCCATAGAAGCTCATGGTTCCTGTCTTAAATAATATTCAAAGCTTTATAATCCTTTTAAATGTGGATGGGGTTGGAGTTATTCTTTAATCATATTACACTTTAAATTCATTCCTTGCAAATTACGAATATTCGGAAGATTTGCGTATAAACTTCCTCACACGCTAGATTGATATTAATGACTTGTCCGCAGCAGAGCGTAGCATAATAACGCTATTATTATCATAGAAATAATTGCTATTCCATAATTCCAATCTGTTTCTAATAAAACCTCTTCAAAAGTTTTTTTTCTATTAAATATTTTCCATCTAATAAATGCAACTGGATAATTTAACAATATGCGAGTAAATAATTCAAATATAAAAGTAAAGATAGCTTCTAACATAATAACAAATTTTAAAAATTCGGTTTCTTATCTTGGTGATGGCATTTTTTTGTTTTCAGATTTTTTTGGCGTAAAAAGATTTTCCATAGTATATTTTTTTCAATATTATTGCGAAGCTATCCACTAATATAAAAATATATTTCTTTCATTTAGTGGGATTTAATCATAAAGTGGGAGCCGATTTCTGAGGTCCAGACGTTTTTCCTTTTATACTGTTATCAAATCCTGTTGTATTTTCAACTGGTTTTACTTTCACGTTTGATGAAGCTGATTTGTTTTGTTTGGTATTACTATTATTACTACTTTGCGTGGTATTTGAGTTGGAGCTCGGTGTATTGGTCGTGGAAGTATTTGTTTTTTGAGCAGCCTTCAACCCTTCTTTTATAGGAGTCCTAATTACAGTATTAGTTACTGTTTTCTCTACAAAATTTTCAGATACACTGAAAGGAGTAAAAGTTAAAATTACTTGTGGAACAGAAAAAAGAATATCTTTTCCCCCATTATTCCATGGAACAGAATTGTCTTCTCCTTCTGCAATAGGCGTAAATTTCCAATTATCTACAGTATAAGCTGTAGCCCAAGAAGGATAATAAAAACTATTATCAAATGCTCCATAAATTTGTCCAGCAATGGGCATTAAAACGCTTGAACCAACAATTACGATAGGTTTTGCAACACTAGATGTTAGACTTACCACAGCTTTATTAACCTCCGTAGTCTGCTGAGTTTGCAATTTGAGATATGCATCTGTTCCCATGCTGGTTTGTAAAACATAACTATCACATTCTTCCAATCCATCCAAATCTATGCTATTTATAGCTTTATTTCCAGCAAACTGATATGGAGAATACCACGCATATTTTTGCTCCTTAACAATTAAGGGGTCTGCTGATATAAATCTTGCGATTGTGGGGCTATAGATTCTCATGCCATAATCTTGCGTACCAGTTTCATCGTCATTTTCTTTACCATTAAACCCAAAGCGATACGATACAACGCATTCTGTCAAAGAACTAATTTCACTACTAATAACGCTGTTTTTAAACATTTATTATCCGTTCAAGTGTTGTGCCAAAAGTAAAAAAAATCTCGAATTTATTGCAAATTCGAGATTTTTTAATTCGCTATTGATTTAATTTTTAACCTAATCCTACGCTTAAGTTTGGTAATTCTATTTGAAATTTCACCTTTGCTTTAAGAGCTGTAAATACTTTTATCAAAGTATCCATTGTTGCATTGCTTGCATTGCTTTCAAGACGTGAAATTTGTGATTTTTGAACACCTATTAGTTTTCCAAGCTCTTCTTGAGTCAGATTTCTTTCCTTTCTAGTTTGTTTTATGGCTTGACCAATTATTTCTAATTGCAATTCATATTCAAACCTATCTCTATCAGGTGTTCCTTTTTCTCCTATTAACTTATCTTGAACTTGGTCTAATGTGTACGTTTTCATTTCTTTTTATTTTTTGTTTTATAATCGAAATATTTTAATCTTAATTGTTTTGCTTTTTGAATTTCATTTTCAGGGACTTTACTTCGCTTTTTTATAAATCCATGAGTTGATACTACTAATGTCCCAACTTTGTCTGTCTTGTCCCAAAATGAAAGAAGACGATATTGAAGTCCTTGATAAAGAGTTCTAAATTCCCATATTTCTTCATCAATTTTCTTGAAAAGTTCAGGGTTCAATTCTGTCTGAGATTTACGAATATTAAAAAGAATTTTTTCGTAATGTTTTCTATCCAAACTATTCAAGAACTCAAAAGCATCATCTAAAAATATTATTTCAAAAAGTTTTTCCATTTAAACTTGTTATTTCATTTACAAATATACAACAAATGTTTCATTAAAACGAAACTTTCATTTATTTTTTTTACAAAGGATAAAACTTATTAATTAACTCCCGTTGTTGTTGAACATCAGTGCATCTGTAACGTTCGGTGGAAGAAATCCATTTATGTCCAGCGAGGAGTTGAACTTGCTCCAGCGGTAGCTTCTTTTCGTTGAGCCAGTTGGAGATTACGCTTTGTCGGATGGTGACTGTTGTTAAATTTCTGTCGGGGAATAATCCTTTAAATGTTGAAACCAAATAATGCATATCGTCTCCTCTCATTTCTGTTCCCAACTTGCCGAGAATCAAAACTTCAGTTGGAGTTTCTTCTCTTAAAATCTGAGGTCGAATTTCATTGATGTATTTATCAAGTAATCGATATTGTTTGGGTTGAAGTTCCAAATGCCGTCTTGATAAAGATGGACTTTCTTTGATGTAGATTGTTCCATTGTCAAGATTTACATGGTGGACTTTAATGTTTTCAATTTCACTTGAAACCAGTCCTTGATAAATAAGCAATGACATCAACACTTGATTTCTAATTTTCAAAACTTCGTAGCGTTCTTCTCGTTCCATCAATAGTTCCAATTCTTCAGAAGTGAAAAAATCTTGATGGATTACATCCCTACTTCTTCCACTTTTAATAAATAAGTTTCGGCAAGGATGACTATTATTAACGCCTATTTCTATTAGAAAATCATAGTACTTTTTAATTGAAGCAAGCATTTGAACGGTATTGGTCTTTTGCATTTTTCTGTATTCACTAATATATTCTAACACTTGCTTGTATCCATAAATTGGGGCTTGCGGATTATTAGTCAGAAATATATTTATATTGTACAAGTAGCTTTTTACCGTAGTAGGTGTATGACCCATTTGATAAAAGTAATTACTGATTTGATGCGTTTCCATTTTCTTTGTTTTTAGTGAAAAGTGAAGCGTGAAAAGCGAAGAGAACCTGACGGTTTAATAATATTGTGTAGCTTTTCTTCTCACGTTTCACGAATTATCTATTTGCTCTTTTACTTAATTTGACTGATTATTTTCAATATTTGTTTTCTGCGTTTTGCATAAATATGTGTTGTGTCAATATTTTGATGCCCCAAATAATCTCTAACAAATTCTATTGTTGCTCCTTTGTCTAGTAGGTGTGTTGCTAAGCTATGTCTTAGGCAGTGAAGCGTGATTTCTTTTCTGAGAATTTCTGCGTTTTGAGTTTTCTTTATCAATTCTTTCAGTCTATTTGCTATTGAAACTCCCGTTCTTCTATTTCCGTATTCATTCAGAATCAAAGCCCTTTCAATGGTTTGATTGTTTTGATTTCTGTTTTGATACAATTTGCTTCTCTCATAGATAATATATTCTTTGAGGTCTTTCAGTACAGAATCCGATACTGGAATGGTTCGACTTCGGTGGTTCTTGCTATCTCTAATTACTATTATTCCTTTCTGCAAATAAACATCACCTACATCTAAGTTTTCTAGTTCGCTTCTTCGCATTCCACAGCCATAAGCTAATGAAAGAATAAGTCGGTCTCTTTTGGTTTCACAAACCGAGTAGAGTTGCTTGATTTCGTCTAAGGTTAGCACGTTGCGTTCTTTGTGTTTGCTTAAATTAAACTTTGGGAGTCTTGCTGGAGAAGTTTGCAAAACATCAATGTCTAACAAATAATCGAAAAATACTCGTAAGGAACAAAGGTGGTGTCGTATCATGCCATCACTTAATCCTCCTACACGTCTTTGGTTGGGGCGTTGACTTAAGTAATCGTGATAAGCAATAATTTCTGAAGCAGTTATCTCCTTTAATTCTGTCAATCCTCTTGTTTCAACAAAAAACATAAATTCTCTAACACAACTTGGGTACATGCTTTTTCCTCCTCGTGCATAGCCTTTTGTTATTACAAATTGCTCAAAGTCTGCATGGTACTTTATGAATTCAGGGCTATATATGGGTAGGTGTTTCATTTTAGTGAGTAGTGAATAGTTTTTCGTGAAATGTGAAAAGGAATTAAGAAGAAAGGAGTAAGAAGCAAGAATTATTGTGCGTAGCTTCTATTAACTCCGTTGAGGGCTTCGCCGTTCACGATTCACTACTCACTATTCACGCTTAAATGCGTACTTCTGGACTGATGAACCGACAGGGCTGTATCGCTACACTGTGGCTCATCGTGGTGTTCCATCGGGGAAGAACCACCAAGAACCAATAGCGTTTCTAATTGTCGGTTGAGTTCTTGCTTCACTTTAGAGCGAATTTTATCCATATCGTCCCAATAAACAATTTTGTATTTGAAGCCTCTATTTGCATAACCACCCGTGCGTTGGATGTATTCCAATAATTCAAGGTCTTCAAAATGACGAAAACTCGTGCTTTTGCTTGCGTTTAAGTTTAAGCGGATATCTCTTTGGGTAAATTGATAATCCTGAAACTTAGTCGGAGCTTGCTCTTTTACAAAAGCTTTCATTTGATTGTAGAATTGCCTCATACTGGAATCCAATTCATCCACTTTGAGCATAATAGCTTCAAACAAAATTTCACAAGCAATTTTTAAGTCTTCGGGTTGAGCGATTAATCTGCCTAAGTGGTCTTTTTCTCTTTGGTATTGGTGTAAAAGCGTAATTTGTCGAACAAAGGCTTGATAGTGATTATTGAGTCTTCGGAGCATCTTTGCTTCTAAGGGAAGTTTTACTTTATCGGCATAGGGATTTATCACCTCGTAGGATTTTATGTTACGGATAATATTTTGAAGCTGAATTTTAGCTTTTAATTCTTGCTTATTATCTGTTACTCCAGCGAGTCTGTGATTTTGATGTTCAATAATGTGTTGGGTTTGTTCTTCGCTTTCATCTACTCCAATAATTATGCTTCGACTCATATTGTCATAGTAGATTTCTGCTTTTGTTGTTGCAAGTAATGAAGCAAAATGGCTTTTTACGGTTTTAACGGTGGAAGTAATATTGCCCGTTCTATCTTTATAGGTGGTAGAACTGCTTATTGTTCCAGCACTTTGTAATTCCCGAAAGGCATATTGGGCTTCTTCGTCTAATCCATCGAAGTCTTGTATCAGAATCAGTTTATTGACGAGTTCTTCTTTGGTGTAGTGATAGAAGGATTTGCTTGTTACACGGGTCATAGTTAATACGTCTTCGGGTGGAAAGCATTGTCCGATGGTATTTATCAAATGACTTTTACCGCTTCCGCTACTTCCTTGTACTAAGGCATGAAGTGGATAGCCCATTTTGTAGGTGCTTGAAATTACAAAGATTAGTTTTCGGGTGTTTTCTTCTCCTACAACTCCTGCTTGTTCAATCAGGGCATCGATTCTTTCAAGTAGATTGGGTTCTTTCAAGAAATTGATGCTTGCTTCTTGTTGTTGGGGCGTTTGCATCGGCATAGCTCGTTTTTCTCGATAGTTGGGTCGGGTTTGACTTATTTGGAGTTCTCTGTATTTTTCCAAAAGGTCGGTTAGTTGCAGAAGTTCGTTTTCTATGGTTTCTGCATCTTGATAATAATATTGGGCTATTTGTTCTGCGAAATTCTGAATATAGGCTCGCTCGTATAAATCTAGTTTACTTCGCTCTTTTCTTGTTGTAGCTCTTTCTTCTACCATTATGGTTATTTGTAAAGAACTCAAATCTTGTGGCAACATTCCAAGTACGTAGTAGTTGTTGAACTGTCCTTTCATTCGAAGCTTGCCTTCGTGTATCTCTTCGAGCAAGTGAGAAGTGAAATGTGAAACGTGAGAAGAAGAGTCTGGAGTTGAATCTGATTGTTCCGAATTTACGTTGTTTATTTGCTCTGTCAATTCTGACTCTGCGTAGCCACCATTTACCGTGAACCTTTCACCTTGTACCGCTTCAGCACCTTCTATCGCAAGTGACACTCGTTCTTCAAGTTCCACCTCTGTCAGCTCTCCACTTGCAATCAAGGATTCGAGACCTTCTGCTCCATTTTCAAGATAGATTTCGTTAAGGTCTTTATCGTTAGGCAGATACACTCTACGAATGGGCATGTCGCCTATAATTTTTCTAAGTTTATCAGGATTGTCTTGCATGGCTTTAGATTTTAGTTGTTTCTAACCATATTATTTCTTTGAGGTGCTTTAGCGTTCCGATGGCTTCTTCGTGTTGGGGCATAAGTTTGCCATCAAAGAGTGCTATTACAAATTCTGTTGGTTTTAGAACTTTCGATTCTAACATAGTAGCTGCATCTAGTATTGTGGGGACAATAAACAGTTTGGTTGTTTGTTCTTTTGGAAAACATGGGTAAATCCCTTCTTGGTTTAAGAAGTCTTTCCGTTTTACACTTATTCCGATAGCATAAAAATTAACAATATTGTGATTACAATCTTTCAAAGGAAAAATTACAGAATGAACTCCAAAAGAACCATACAACGTGTTTCCATCTTTTCTTTTGTAATTTAGTTCTTTTAAAAATCCAACAGAAACGAGTTTTTCAATATGACTTTGCTGTTTGTTGCTTTGAAAATTCCCAGCATTATAACAAGCATAAGTTCTTTCGTAACTTAGTTTATGTTCAGCCAACCATGCACTAGGCAATGTTGCTCGTTTGGTGCGAATTCCGAAACTTATCTTCTTATATAATTCGGATAAGATTTCAATCTGCGATTCTTCCATAATCGTTGTTTTTATCGCCTTTTCTTGGTGCAAGTGGTCAACTTCAACCGCTAATGCTACTCCAGAGAGGCTTTGGATTAGTACTAGTGCAAACAACGACACTATTTTGGGCAAATGCAAGTTAGTTTTCATATTTATTTCGCAGTGGGTCAATTAGTTAAGATATTTCGTGAATCGTGAAAAGAAGCTACGCAGTGTTATACTTCCGTCAGTCTCTTCTCACGTTTCACGAAACCCTTCTCACGATTATTCATCGCTGTCTTCGTAATCATCAATGATTTCAATCAAGGTCATCACCTCGTCTCTGTTTTTGTCCTTGTAGCTAACTTCTACTTCTATGGCATCGTCTTCTAATACAGACAATAATTCATAGTCTAAGTCCATTTCTTCAATGTTGCTGAAAAATGTTCCTATCGCTGGTTTAGGAACTTCAAATTTTCGCTTTTTCATAAAAATAAAATTTAAGTTGTTATTGTTTAAGTTGGGCTGTTTATAGTGAACCAACCGTTTTCACTGTTCTTTTTTCATTTGTAATTCTTGATAAAATCAATTGTTGGAGTGATAGCATCCTTTCGTGCTGTCATTAATTGGGTTATTTCTGCTATTTGAATTAATTGTTCCTTGTTAAAATTGCTTTCTAAATATTTCACATAAGCAATCCGCTGTTCATTGATTTTTATTTCATAAGTGTCGGGCTTTTCTGCTTTTTTAAATGTTACTTCTGATTCTTGAGCTTGATTTGCTTCACTTATATCATTTGCAATGATATTCCCAAAGGATTCAAATCCTTTGATTTTACTTATTTCTTGAACATTGCTTAATATGATGTTTTCAAAAGTATCCGTTGCAAGTGCTTCAAAATCTAGCTTTTTCGCTTTCGGACTTTGTTCTTTATTGGAATTTATGTTTGTTTTAAGTACTGTGATTTCTTGATTTTTGGTTTTTAGTTGGTCTTTTAGGATATTGTTTTCATTGATTAGTTGTGTCATTTCCCAATGCATTCGCTCTTTTTGAAGGCGGTCTTCTATCATTTTATCGATATTTGTTATTGATTCTTGTTCCTGACTGTATTGCAATTGATTTGTTTCTGTGTAAAATTGATATCGTGAGCTTGTATTTCGTTCGATTTCATAGATTATGATTGCTAATACTTGCGGTTTAGATATTTGACTTTTGAAGAAACTTTTGAATTTTCTAATATCAGCGGTTCTTTTGACCAGCGTTTTATCATCAGCTTGAATTTCAAATTCTATTGCCTCGTTTGATTTAATGCGAGATTGCAATTCTTGATGAATCTTTTCGATTTGTACGGGGCTATATGGAAGGCTTATAATGCTCATTTTCTTTGTTTTTCTATTTTCTTTCTATGTTTTTTATTCTTTTTTTATCTTTTCACGATAATTCGTAGAGGATGCAATGGATTTTCAATTTCATTTCGTTGCTCATTTTGAATTTTATTTTGGTTTGACTTTGATTTATATCACATAATTGAGTCAATTTTTCTGCGGTTTCTTTGACAAACTTGATATATGGGTAGTTTTGTGGTAAATTTTGATAGTTTTCGGATTCTATTATTGCGTTTAATTTTTTGGAGATATTTTCAAATAATTGATAGCTGGGCAAAAAAGTATAGGATAATGATAAAAGCTTTGTTAATATGGGTTTTAAAGTTTGATTTATAATTCTGATGTGGTATTGTTCTGTATATGTCCAGTTCAATCTAAATGGGTGTTTGAAGAAATAGTTGAAGTCCTTACCTTCTTTTACTCTGCTTAATATCATTTCGTCCAAATTTTTGAATAATTGCGGTATTTGGAATGTATATGTTTCTGTTTTTATTGGGTTTGCTGTTTTATTGGCTGATTCGTTGACTAGATTATTGACTAATGTATTGACCGATGTATTGACCGAATTGGAATTATCTGTACTTTTTCGTTCCAAATAGCTGTATTGTTTGCAGGTTTTTGAGCAATAGATTTCATTCTTTCTGGTGGAAACAAACTCTTTCTCACAATATCTGCATATCTTTTTGGTCGGTTTCATGGGTCTTTGTTTTGATTTTTCTGCTTGATTATTTAGTGATTTGCTTGATTGTTAGGTTTTTTCGGGCATATAGGTTCGGTATTCATTTACCATCCACTGGATATTTTCAATGGCTTTTTGCTGTATTGGGCTTGTTTTGTCGTATTCCAATTCTATTTCAAGCATTGTTTTTTCTTCATTTGCTGATTTAATAGTGATATTAAGCTTATGATTTGCTATTATTTTTGATGCAGAAAGCATTACTTCTATTGGAATAGCTATCAATATTTTCATTAGTGTTTTCATAGTGCTAGTTTTTTTTTAGTTATTCTAATATGCTGGGTGGGTATTTTGTATTTTGGTTTGTTCCGTTTATTTGAGTTTGATTGTGCTCCCGAAGTTTGGTTTTCTTATAATCTTTTTCTTCTTTAAGTTCTTCATTTTGCTTTCGTAGTTTTTCGAGTTCTTCTTCTTTTTTATCAGCTCTTTTACTTCCCAGATAATAGCCAAGTAGTCCGCCTATAGCTCCTCCAATAGCAAGTCCTGCTATATTTTTGTTGATGAATGACCAAATCTCAAACTTTTCTTTTTCTGTGGAGTTTTCAACTTGGGTTTTATTACCTGCTTCTTTTGATGCTTGTGGGTTATTTGTTGTTTCCATTTTGATGATTTTTTTGAGGTTATTTTTGGTCAATTGGGTCTATAAATCAATCAACAAATCGGTCTATGGACTTGGCTTATTGTAAAGTTAATATGGGATTTTTGCGTAGGGAGACCCTATTGGGGGAACTATATTTCACAAAAAAACCACTCTTTTTTGGAGTGGTTGCTATTTGGCATTTTCTTTTTGAAAATTCTTATACAATTTCTGTTCATCCTTTATTATAGGGCAAATTTTTCTTCGTTGTTTTTATTTCTGCATCGATTAAATTAAGGGCTTTTTCGAGATGTAGTGCTTCAAAAAATGGGCGTATGTATTGCAAATCTTTGAGCAATTGTTGGTCTTTGTTGTAATTAGGCATACAACGGAGTTTTTTATATATCTCCGATTTTTGTATGGTAGTGATTTTAGCTCCCATCAGCAGATGAGCAAATTTTGCTACATCACTTAGGTTGTAATTTAGTCTTAGTTCAGTTTCGCATTCTGCTTTTAGCATATAATAAATAGCTAATACTTGTCGAGCTTGGGTCATTTCGGGGGCGTGTTCTAACTGTTCTGCATTTTCTTTTTCTTCGGGAGCAGGTTTTGGTGCTATACTTGGGTCGGGTTCAGATTTTAGATAAAGCTCATCTAAACTTACTGTAAGACTGTTTATTAATGTGCTGATATATATTCCTGTTTCTAATGTGGAAAACTCATTTATATATGGAAATTCATCAAGTATTTCTTGTGATGGTGGGAATGCAAGGATAAATAATGGCAAATAGACATATTTTACAAGATACATCTTTTGTACATAAGGCAAAAGCAATCTTCCATATCGCTTCTTTAACACTTCTTCATTTTCAAGTAGTTGAGCACCATCTCCTTTTCCAGTGTTTATTGATGAAAACTGTTTAATTAGATGTTGGGTTAGCTCTATTTGCTGTTCTATTGTGTAGTGATTTAGCATATCGGTATATTCCGCCATGAACTTCTTCTGATGCTTTTCGGAAAAGCTCTCGTATGAACTAAAGTCATATGTCACTACTTCACCCATAACTAGTAAGTTTATATTGTAAAACGCTATTTGCTGTTTTTTTATTTTATTTTTTTGACCGATTTTTTCATTTATTGGTCAATTCGGTCAATAAATCGGTCAATAAATCAGTCAATTTCTGTTTTGGAGCTAAAATCGGTCAATGATTCGGCAGATTTTTCGGTCAATTATTTGGGGAGGGGGTGAAATTGGTAATGGATTGGGTCAATAAATAAGTCATATTAATTGAGAAAGCAGGAGTAATTTTATACTATAAAAATTATACTAATCCTAATTTGACTAATTATCAATGGTTTTAATATAACTTTAATATCTTTGCAATTATTCTATCTTAAATTACAAAACACAAATTTTATTTGTATGCAATAATACTTTGAAAATTGAAACAACATTGAATTATAAAAGCACCAGATATGACAATTAGTGATTTAATTACAATAATTAGTTTGATTATTGCAATCTTAGCAATAATAAGTGAAAAAAACAGGAAGCATCTACTTTTAAAATTCAGCAAATTTGACTTTATACTATATGGGTTTGCTTTTATCCTAATTAATTATTTCGTTTTTTATAATCAGTTCTATGAAAATGGATATTATTTTAGTTTTCTGTTTTTTTCAAACTTTGGGTTTGAAAATCCATCGATTTATTCTTATCTAATCTCATTGTTAGTGTTAATTTCAATTCTTTTTAAAACGTGGTATTCATTTTATCCAAATAGAAAGAGGGAACAAGTTCTTAAATACTACAGAAATCTAATCGAGAATAATGAAATCCCTACATTATTAGATATAATTGAAAAGTACCATTTAAAAGATATATGTAGTCATATTGAATCCACTGAAGCAAACAATACTGATTCAAATAAATACATTTATGATGAGTTTAGAGAAATTACTAAGAAAGAAAAAATTATTAATGTATTAAACGATATTTGGCGAAATATTAATCCGTATTCAAAAGTTAACAGACACAGTTACGCTTCTTTTATACTCTTCGACATTGTAAACGACCCTGCATTCATTGAACTCTCATCTAATTATAGACCTTACTTTTTTGCAAATATTATAAAAACATTTTCAAAAGAAAAAAGGAATTCATTTCCTGATGATTTAACAAATCGTTTTTTAATAGAGTTAATTAAATCTAAAAATTTTTGGTTAATTAAAGAATTAAAGCAAAGTGAAAGATTTGATTATGGGCAACCCGTTGAGTTTTTTGATGAAAACAAAATAATAGCATCATTGATAAAAGATTTATCAGTTGCAGACACAAATGAAATTTGGACTTCTCTAGGCGAGCAAGCAATTAATGAAATTGAAGATGAAAAACACAAGGGATTTGAGTCTAAATTATGTCAAGAATACAGAAATGACGAAATTCTTTGGAATCATAAAGTATACATTTCAATTAAATTCTTTCATATTTTAATTGTTGAATCAATAGCAAAAAAATATTCTGGAACTAATTTTACTCTTCAATATTATTGGCATATAACTGATAAAATTCTCATCAATATCACATCACGCCCTCCGAAAGACTTTGAAGAAATTGATTCAATATACCATCATCTAATCACTGAGATGACGGATAATTTATTTCATTGGCTCTCACTTTCAAACAAATATGAGACTGATTTATTTTACGATATTGTTCGGTGTATAGGTAATATTATTAATTGCACAACAAAAAATCCATATTATGGACAGAAAAGAAATCTCGATTTAGTCGAGCGGGTTATAAAAAGATATTGCAATCTTGAACAAAATTCAAAAACAGAATTAATAAGAGAGCAGTTAGAAAAAATATTAAATAAACCAAGTATGTTGAGTAAACCCAGCGACCCTTATTACATTTTTATGTCTCAAGCTTGGAATACGTTTGATAAAATACCTCACAAAGTACATGCTACTAATAGGGATTGTACTTATTTTTCCAAATTAAAGCAAAATGTAATTATTCCATTGGGTTTAAATCCAGATGAATTATAGTTTGTTAGAATTTCTTTTTTTAATAAAATGCTGCTTACAAAAGACAAACCATGTTCTCAAATAATATTTGAATTGTAAGATATTCTAAAAGTTAAATTCCGAAAATTGATAGCTAAAAACATAGCATTGACATAGAATATTTTTTATCTTTGCAAAAAGGCTAAATAATATGAATCAAGCATTATTGACTAGATTATTCAAAACCATTGAGGGAGAAGAGAATTCACCTTTGATGAAAATAGCCTATAGTATTATAGAAGATGAAAAAAGGAGGGGACACATAACCCTTGCGGATAAACTATCAAAAATATTAATTGACAATTTAAATAATAAAGATAGCGTAAAACCGACTTTTAAAATTGCAAAAGATGGGACTTACAGTATTCCTGTTGATAGACGCTTTAAATTGCCATTAGCTACACATATTGAGTATGATTTCTTAAGACATGAGATGGTCTTATCTCCAGAAATTAATAGCAAAATTATACGAATAGAACAAGAATATTTGGCTAGAGAAAGATTAGCTCATCATGGACTCAAACCTAGAAAAAAGATTTTATTATATGGGGCTTCTGGTTGTGGAAAATCTATGGCGGCAGAACGTTTAGCATGGGAATTAGGATTGCCCTTTTATAAAGTACGTTTTGATACAATTATATCTTCATATCTAGGAGAATCAGCATCAAACTTACAAAGTTTATTTACAAGCATGGAGGATTATCCATGTGTTTTATTGCTTGATGAATTTGATATTATTGGGAAACAACGAAATCTTTCGTCAAATGACGTTGGCGAAATTCATAGAATAGTTAATATTTTATTGGGTTTATTGGAAGAATATGATGGTGAAGGGATTTTAGTATGTACAACAAATTTAGAAAACAGTCTAGACAATGCTTTGTATAGAAGATTTGATGATTTTATTGAACTGCCTAAGCCTAATGAAAATGAAATTTTAGAATTACTTAGGAATTCTCTTTCTGCATTGAATATTAGTAAAAATATTGACCTTATTGATTTCTCAAAAAAAATGATTGGATTATCGTACGCTGTAATTGTTAAAATTGCAAATGATGCTGCAAAAAAAGCAATTATCCATTCAAATATGGAAATATCAAATGAAGATATTACAAATGCATTTGAGGAGAATAGAGCAATTAATAAATAATTAATGGAACAATTTCCTCATCTAAATTTTGCAAATAAAATTTCAGGCAAACCTCGATTTTATGGAGGAGGCAAAGAAAATCAGATTACTACCCAAAACAAAAAAGACAGACTTGCTCATGGTAATTTATTAAAGCAAAAGACTGGCAAATTAATATCTGACTGGCAAAATTCGTTAGAAAACAGAAAGTCTTTAGGAATGGTAGATATTGAAGAAAATACTATGCCTATCTTTCTGCAAATAAATCCAGACCTTATTAATGCAGAATTTGATTTAGAATCATTTGGAATTGAGATTGTTTCAGAAGAAGACGATGGTTTTATAATAGGTGCATCATCAGATAGTTTAAAATCTCTCGAAGAAAAGATAAATGGATTCTTTTTTCAAAAGCGTGGCACAGGAAAAATTGCCGATTTTTGGCAAATAATTGATGGAAATAGGGAAATCTGGAAGCCTAAACATATTTTATCTGACCAATTATGGTCTAATTGGAAAAATATTCAAGAAGATGAAAATTATTTAGTAGAAGTATCTGTAGCTTTTGCTAAACCGATAGGAAAAGAGCCAGATGTCACTAAAAATGGAGGAGAAAAAAGACATAAAAAATATTTTGAAGAATTAATTAAACGAGATGATTTATTATTTCAGAGACAAGATAGCTTTGACGAATTTATTAGTTTTTATGGAAAAAGGAATAGTGATTTTATAAATCTTGAAGATAGTTTCTCTTGTCAAGTTTTAATAAATGGAAAAGGATTAAAAGATTTAGTTGTAAACTACCAATATGTCTTTGAAGTTTCCGAAATTGATGATGTCAGGGGCATTGAAGGAATGCATGGTGATTTTTCCGAAAACAATATAGAAATTCTTCCTCCAGATGCAAATGCTACTGAGGTAGGAGTTATTGACAGCGGAATAATGGAAAATCACAAGTATATTTCTCCAGCAATTACCGAATATTCTAAATCTTACGTTGAAGGAGATACATCTACTGCTGATTTTGTTAGAGGAGGAGGACATGGCACAAAAGTGGCAGGTGCGATTCTTTTTCCTAAAGGGATATCACATATCGAGTCTCCTTATAAATTACCTTGTTTTATCAGAAATATAAGGGTATTAGACAAAGACAACTTATTAAAACATAAATATCCAGCAAACTTGATGGATATCATTGTCAAAGAAAATGCTAATTGTAAAATATTAAACTTATCAATTAACTCAAGTGTTCCATATAGAAATAAACACATGTCAACTTGGGCGTCTGTAATTGATAAGCTGACATTTGAAAAAGATGTGCTGTTCATTATTTCAGTGGGAAATATAAGTACAGATTTTATTAGAAGTTGCATTAAAGATGGAGTAAATTACCCTGAATATCTCAATGAAAAAATGTGTCGATTAGCTAATCCATCACAAAGCTTATTTGGATTATCTGTCGGTTCTATAAATATTTCAGATTTCGAAGATGAGCATTGGAAATCCTTAGGTTCAAAAAATGATATTTCTGCATTCTCCAGAATAGGGACAGGAATTTGGGATACAATAAAGCCGGATTTAGTTGAGTTCGGAGGAGGTATTGTAAAATCAAAGAAAAACGACGCTCTTATAAAGCAAAATTCAGATACTTCCCCTGAACTATTATGTTCAACTCTGCATGGAGGTAGTGCTATAGGAAAAGATAGTGTTGGGACATCATTTGCCTCTCCCAAAGTTGCATATATAGCCTCCATACTAAAGCAGATTTATCCTGAAGAAGGAACAAATTTAATGAGAGCATTAATTGTTCAAGGTGCAAGACTTCCAAATGGCTTTTTTCAGAATCCGACAAAAACAAGTATTCAATATTTTGGATATGGCTTGCCCTCCATAGATAGAGTTATAAAAAACTCCGAACATAGAATTACATTTTACAATACAAATAATATTCAGGCAGAGGAAGGTCATATATATTCACTTAAAATTCCAGAGTCTCTGCGAGGACAGGGTGATGAATACGACATTTTAATTGAAGTAACTTTATCATACACCTCTCAAGTGAGAAGAACAAGACAAAAAATAAAATCCTATTTATCTACTTGGCTTGATTGGACTAGTTCTAGAATAGGCGAATCATTTAATAATTATAAGAATTTTGCTCTAAAAGAAATTAATAGCTCTGAAACAAAGTATGATAAAGATGAAAGAAACAAACTTCCAAGCTTTAATTGGATAATAAAAAACAGGATTGACAAAGGTTCTGTTCAAGATATCAGTCGCACTAACAGCAGTTTGCAAAAAGATTGGACTATATTAAAATCTTATGAATTGCCAGAGGAGATAAGTTTTGCAGTATATGGACATAAGGGATGGGATAAAAACAAAATGGAAATTCCTTATGCATTTGTTGTCTCTTTTGAGATTCTAGGGGCAAATATTCCTATTTATACAGAGTTAAGAATTGAAAATGAGATTGAAATTGAAGTATAGAATTGAAAGCAAATTCATTAATTGTCTCTTCAATAATCAGTTATAATGATTAATAAATCTCAAAATATCTAGGGTATATATGGATTTTATTACGTTTGTGCTTACTACAGAAAAGAAAGACGACTCAGAAATGTTGGGCTTCGTTTCTGCTATCAAACGTATGGAAGGCTTGCCAGTTTCTTCAGACCCTCGATTGTTAGGACGTTACTTATATAGGAAACTTACTGCTGAGCAAACTTTCGGTTTTCAAAAGTGGTTCTTGTTCTATAAATCCATGAAAGACCACGAAATTCCTGCGGATTTGATAGAAGAGAAGTCGTTTTTAGTGGCAATTAATTTGATTAACATCCTGCAAAACAGCGACCCTGATTATAGAAAATAAAAACTTGTAACCCTATATATTTGCTTTTGAGCTTCTCCAGACAAACACTATTAATTAAAAAATCTTAATAGAAAATTAGCAAATAACAGAATTATTTTATACGTTTGTTAAGGATTGTAGTATAAAAATAACTAATTGCAAGTATTCGTAAATTATTATCTTTGAACTGCAAATTAAATAAATTTGAATAAATATTGGACTAGGTTTAGTCAGCAATTATTTATCAGAAACCATAAGATATAATTTGGTAAAATAATGAGAGGATTCGAAAGCTTTACAAGGTTTAAAAATGGCATCAAAGACTCTAAACATATTCTAGACATTACCCTTCATTTATATAAGTTTGAAATGGAAGTACTGGGTAGTAAACTTGAAGAGTTGAATGATAAACCTGACAGTTTTAAAACTTCTACTAATTTAATAGAACATAATACCAGAGCTTTATATTCAAGACTTCAAAATCGATATCCAGATAAATTAAAACAGCTTTTATTAATAAACCTCATTACTTCTTTAGAAGTTTATTTGACAGACGTAATTCTAGAGATTTTTCAGCGAGACATAAGACCTTTTAAACTAGACGAAGCGATATCCCTACAAAGAAATTATATTTTAAGTTTAGGTTCAATCGATACATTAAAAGAAGCTATCGTAAAAAAAGATTTTAGAAATCTCACAAGTGGTGGCTTAGTGCAAATTGTAAAATATTATCAGAAGATTTTTCAAATAGATATAAAATCTTTAGGAATTGATTTTGGAGAAATCGAAGAGATTCATATTCGAAGGCACTTATACGTGCATAGGAATGGTTTGGCAGACGAAGAATACTGTCGAAAATTCCCTTCATCTAATACAAAAGTAGACAAATACATTTATTCTGATAATCAATATATTTTTAATGCAATTGATAAAATATTAAATTTTGGCAATCTAGTTAACAAACAACTTCTTAATAAATTTCCCATAATTGAACGAAATGTGAAGTATAAAAAAGGCGAAAGAAACTTACTCCCTAATGAGCTTTTTATAATGTTAGAAATTAGTATTAGACTTGATGGTTTTGACGTCTTTAGTTACTTGGAGCAAATAGAAAAAAATGGCAAGAAATTAAAAGACTTTATAGTTAAATTCGCTCAATCTGATAATATTTGCTACTTATTTTTAAATGGTTCTCAAAGCGATATCAATGCTTTTTACAAAGTAATTATGGAAAATGAAAATATCTTATTAAATAAATCTAACTGGGTATCCCCTTAGCTCATCTTAAAAAATGCCTATCTTTAGGGGATGGAG
>JBAXGW010000003.1:0-107907 GCA_037139195.1 Bacteroidota bacterium | reverse complement strand
CCAACATTGTGCAGAAATATCAAAATTAAATAATTTTGACACCGAACTCACGTTAGAATAGCTCATTTGTTTGGTGGCTAGTGATTTTGAGCCATCGCCACATGTCCAAGGCAAAGAAACTCCCATTACATAGGTTGCTCCTGCTTTAGGAAAATCGATGGTATATGAATTAAACACGGCATCGATAGAATCCATTAAATGCAAGCTGCCATTATTAAGCGAATCTATAAATACATAGTATTTTGTTGGTTCATAAAGCCCGCTTTCGTCTTTATAGCGGTCGGTTATGGTTAAATCTACGCTGCCGCTTGTGCCCGCATTAGAGTTTATTTTTATGGTTTGATGATAAAAACTTAAATCGGATATGCTTCCACAAGTATCAACAGCAGCGACTTTATATCTCACTGAAGATGATGCTGGATTAGATACTAAATCTGTAAAAACAAATGAACTTACATTACTCGTAGGAACATTACCAATAAGCGTATATGTTCCATTCAATTTATACACATTATAACTTTCTATAAACCCTTCTTGTCCAGAAGATACTACATTTTCCCACACAACTTTGTTTTTACCACTAACAACATCAACAGTTGCGATACAAATATTTTGTTTGGCTGCTTTTGTATAAAAATCAATTTGTACACTAGCATTTACCATACACGAACCCTTAGTTACTTCCAAGGAATACAAATTACTCGGTGAAGTAACAGAAATAGTTGGGGTTGTAGCGTTATTGCTCCAATAATAGGAATCATAAGTATATCCTACTAAAGAAGGGTCCAACACCACAACATCACCACTACATCTAGGAGTAGTATGAAGATAAGACAAATCAGGTAAAGGAAATGATTGATGTTCTACATGAACAGTAACATCTCCAGTAATACAAACATTGGATACATTTACCGTATAACTGCCACCCTGGGTCACATGAAGCGTCTGTGTAGTAGCTCCACCCGTCCAATTATACACATAGCCAGGACCTGCATCTAAAGTAACATCAACTGTTTGATTACAAAACAATCGGTCATTACCTAAATCAGGCAATACGTAAGGCAAAGTAACTACATGGAAAGTATCACGAGTGACACCACAAGGATTACCTCGCTCACGCACATAAGTACCTGGAATAGAAACAGTTACAGGACCTCCAACAGAAGCAGAACTAAAACCATTTGGGCCAGTCCAACTCCAATAAGTAGACTCATCAGCATTAGCTGTAGGAGTAGCTAAAATAGCAGCACCAGAACACAAAAAAACAGTATCTTTAGCTGTATTTAAAATACCACCACTATTAACAAATAACGTAGTAGAAGCAGGTGCTGAAGAAAATAGTGTTAAATTACACGTTTCTATATTACTATTCCAAGTAGCACGCACTGAAAAATTTCCTGCAGAAACGGGAACATAAATTAAACTATCACCAGAACCAACAAGTATATTATTGATACGCCACATAGTAGATCCAAAACCCAAAGGTTTATAAAATACAAAGGTATCAAAATGTCCAGGAGTTTGACAATAGTTTCTTACACCACCAGGCATTTGTACAGGAATGGTATCTGCGATTGAGTTAAAACTCAAAAAGCTGATAAGTAATACACTCAAAAAAAGTTTTAAATTTTTCATACGATTTTATTTTTGTTTTTTAGTTATTATTTTTAATGATCTCTCGTGGTAGGGTCAATACCAGTACCCATACTATATATATTTTCAAACCTATTTCAAGAGAAAATACATACTATATCACAAAAAAATAAAAAAGCTTTTTACGGGATAGAGACGTTTTAACAAAACGTCTCTATCCCAACCACTAGCAAACATCTTTGCCTCACCCCAACCCCTCTCCACTAGGTAGAAAAGATTGTGCTATAATATTATCATAATTTTGCGTAAGTCATTTCGTTATAATATATCACAAATCAAGTTTATTTTTTTTCATAAAAAAATTCAATCCATCAAAATCATTTTTCTTAAGCATCAGCTTGAACCGAACGCTCAGTTCGTATACTATCCCAGTAACGGTCGTAATGTTCCAGCTCTTCCTTAGAAAATGAGCTCTCTTTGATATTTATATCATTCAAAGTCATTATTTTTGCGCTTCCCATTCTTTACGAAATACTTCTACTTCAGAAACAGTTAATCCCGTTAATTGAGAAATCATTTCATTATCCAAATTTGCTTCAAACCCTCTGAATGCAGTTTCTTGTTTTTCTTTGGATAAGCCAATTTGTTCACCTTCAATTAATCCTTCTATTTTACCTTCTATTTTACCTTCTATTTTGCCTTCTATTTTGCCTTCTATTTTGCCTTCTATTTTGCCTTTTACAATCCCTTTTTCTTCCGCATCGGCTTGAACAGAACGCTCAGTTCGTATACTATCCCAATATCGGTCGTAATGTTCCAGCTCTTCCGAAGAAAATGAGCTCTCTTTGATATTTATATCATTCAAAATCATTATTTTTGCGCTTCCCATTCTTTACGAAATACTTCTACTTCAGAAACAAACAATCCGGTTAATTTTGAAATCATTTCATTATCTAAATTTGCTTCAAACCCTCTGAATGCAGTTTCTTGTTTTTCTTTGGATAAGCCAATTTGTTCACCTTCAATTAATCCTTCTATTTTACCTTCTATTTTACCTTCTATTTTGCCTTTTACAATCCCTTTTTCTTCCGCATCGGCTTGAACAGAACGCTCAGTTCGTATACTATCCCAATATCGGTCGTAATGTTCCAGCTCTTCCCTAGAAAATGAGCTCTCTTGTAAATAGTCAATCGCTTCTTTTATGGTTGCATTTTCTGATAATTCTACTGGAATCTCTGTTATTCCATCGGTAATTTCTGTTAAAAACCGAAGCCATAGCAATTGTAATTTCTTCTCTAGTATATTTTTCGCTTTAAATTTAGGCAATTCAACAAAAACAAATTCTAATCCCTTAAGCTGCTTCTCCGTATTTTCTATATTAACAATTTTATAATGATGATAAAATTCGGTAGTGCCTACTTCAAACTCTTCGGCTACTAAATTTAACGCATAAACTGGCTGCAACGACTTATATTCTTTCGCCTTTTCAAGTTGGCGAACATAAGCTTTAGATGCATTGAAAACAACCCTTTGTGCAAAACTTGTGCTCCAATACATTTGCATTTCCACAATAAACTGACGCCCCTTAAAATCTTTACATCTAACATCTACAATAGTACGTTTTAGCAGTGGTATCTCAGGAACGAGTTCTGCTGGCAGATATTCTATTGTTTCAATTAGCTCGTCGTCTTCCAATGGCAACAAACTATTAAGCAAACTGATGCAAAGATTAGGGTGTTCGCCAAAAATCTTTTTAAATGTTAAGTCGTTTTTAGGATCGAGGTAACGCATATTTGGAATTATTTTTATGCAAATATACTGTTTTTGAATTTTATTATGAAAAAATATTTGTATCATCATAAATCCGCAGCGAAAGATATAAATATTTGATTTTTAGGCATTAAACCTGTCATGTTTTGGAAGACCTGATAGGCCAGAAAATCAAACAACTGCACTGTTTATTGCGGATTCAAAGTATATACAAAACCATACCCGAGTTTAATACAAAGTTTAATCAGCTGAATTATCAGTTATCAGTAAATATTTCGGAAAATTCTATGCAATTTTCACCAAAAAACCATCTACTTTTTCAAATACGGTTCTTTCTTCTCGTTAGGTATAATCTCTTTAACGAATCGAGAACCCCATTCTTGTTTAACGGTAATAGCAGTTACTTTAACAATCACTTCAATGGGTTCAATTAAATTATCATTTGTTAATCCTAAATAAACAGGTCCTTTTAAAGGAGTTTTCATTTGTGCTGCATCGCTAACTACATCAGCTTGTTTATGAAAATCAAATGGTTTTTGTTCTTTAAACAATTGAGTATTATTTTTATCTTTTATTAAATAATATTTAACATTGTCGCCACCTTGTGCTTGAGTAAAAGTGTTTACACCATACAAAGCCAATGCAGCAAGAGTTCCGTAACCCGAAAACTTTGAAACTACAGCAAAAGCAGTAGAAATTAATCGGTCTTTCGACTTATTGTATACTTCTTTTCCTTCTTTACCCACTCCAATATAGTAACTCCATAAAACCGTATTATCTGGCAAACTAAATTCAATAAGCGAATTGTTAGCGTTTCCATTTATTGCATTTCTTGATGAAACTTTGCTTACTTGGTCAACAATACTAATTATCGCAGTATCTGATTTTACAAGATATTTTTCTTTCTTTGAAGTTAAAATAGAATCAACACCACTCCGCCAAAATACGTTAGTATTAAAATTTTGGGTTGACGAACAACAAGGTATACGTTGAATTTTTACTTTGCAAATTCTCCCAGAAATAGAAGAATTGTTAAATCTAAATGTATATATTCCGGTATTACTTACACTTATGGTTTTATTAAAAATTGAACTTGATTTATAATCAATAAACTTTGAATAAGATGGGTACTCTGCAATCTCAATTTCTTTAATATCTTTATTATCTTCTTCAGTGAAGTTAAATACTATTTGATCGCCTTTAGCAAATCCATAATAAAAAATTTCTTCACTGTTTGCTTTTAGCTTAAATGTACTTTCAAAAAGATCTACCGCTTTTTGTGCAGAAATACTAAAAGAATAAAAGATAATTACAAAAAATAGTATTAGGTATTTTTTCATTTTAAATATTATTTAAAGCAAAATTACAATTTTGTTTTATTATTTAATAATTCTAATCAATAGAACAAAAATTCAATTATTTAATATAAATATTTCAATAAAAAGAGAAATTATTATTAATTTGCACTCAAATAATTTAACCTTTTAATACACTATGAAAAAAACTAAACAACTATTTATTTGGATTGCTTTTATACTTGTTAGTGCATCTGCAGTGGCACAAAAGCAATATAAATACGAAACGGTTGCTGGCGACCCATTAAACGCTAGAATTTACACTCTTGACAATGGTCTTAAAGTATTTATGACTGTATACAAAGATGCTCCACGCATTCAAACATTTATTGGAGTAAAAGTTGGTTCAAAAAACGATCCAGCAGAAACAACTGGCTTGGCCCATTATTTCGAACACATGATGTTTAAAGGAACTCCAAATTTTGGCACTTCTGATTGGAACAAAGAAAAAGTATTAATTTCTAAAATAGATTCATTATTTGAAATTTATCGCGTTCAAAAGGATTTAGCAAAAAGAGCTGCTACTTATCATTTAATCGATAGCATATCTTATGCCGCTTCAAAAATTGCAATTCCTAATGAATATGATAAATTGATGAAGGCAATTGGTTCAAATGGAACTAATGCAGCAACTTCTAATGATTATACCATGTACGTAGAAGACATTCCTGCAAATCAAATTGAAAATTGGGCTAAAATTCAAGCCGACAGATTCTCTTCCCCTGTTTTACGCCTATTCCATACAGAGCTAGAAACAGTTTATGAAGAAAAAAACATGTCGTTAACACAAGACAGAAGAAAAGCAAGCGAAGCAATGTTAAAAGCTTTATTCCCAAATCATCCTTATGGAAAACAAACAACATTAGGCGAAACAGAACATTTGAAAAATCCTTCGATGAAAAATATCAGAGAATTTTTTGCAAAATACTATGTGCCTAATAATATGGCAATAATTATGTCGGGAGATTTTGATCCAGACCAAACAATTAAAATTATTGACGAAAATTTTGGAAAATTAAAATCATCAACGGTTCCCGAATTAAAATTTGCAATTGAAACACCTATAACTGCTCCAATTGAAAAGGACGTTTTAGGACTTGATGCAGAAAACTTAACTATTGCTTATAGATTTAATGGTGCAAATTCTACAGACGCTTTAATGCTAGAAATGATATCTAATTTATTAAACAATGATAAAGCAGGTTTGATAGATGTGAATATTAATCAAAAACAAACAATGCTAGGAGCAGGTACAGGTGTTTACGGATTAAAAGATTACTCGGCATTTATTTTAGCAGGTACTCCTAAAGAAGGTCAAACGCTGGAAGAAGCTAAAAAACTTTTGTTAGATCAAATAGAATTGCTTAAAAAAGGACAATTTGAAGATTGGATGCTTGAAGCGACCATCAATAATTTGGTTCTTCAGAAAGTAAAAGAATACGAAACAAATAGAGGAAGAGCAAGTGCTATTCTTGACGCTTTCCTTAATGATATTGAATGGAGTAAAGCTGTAAACACAATTAATGATATGAAAAAAATTACAAAAGCCGATATCGTTGCTTTTGCTAATAAAAACTTTGGCTCAAATTATGTTGTAATATACAAACGCCAAGGAACTCCTCCTGATGTAACAAAGGTTGAAAAACCTAAAATTACTCCAATTTTTATTAATCGTGAAATGGAATCTACTTTTTTGAAAAATATCAAAAACTCAAAAGTTCCAGAAATTAAGCCTGTATTCTTAGATTATACAAAAGATTTGAAACAGTTAACTGCAAAAAATAATATTAAAATTATTTACAAAGACAACTCTGAAAATAAGACATTTAACTTGTATTATTATTTCAAAATGGGACAATTTAACGATCCAATTGCAGAAATAGCGATGAGTTATCTTCCATATTTAGGAACTTCTAAAAAAACGTGTGAACAAATAAATCAAGAATTTTATAGATTGGCTTGCGACTTTTCTGTTAATGCAGGAAATGAAGAAACTTGGGTTACAATAAGTGGTTTATCTGATAAAATGGAAAAAGCAATGTCGATAGTTGAAGAGCTTATTGCCGATCCTCAAGCTAACAAAGAAGCATTGGATAATTTAGTTTCGGATATACTTAAGTCAAGAGCCGACGCTAAATTGAATCAAAAAGCAAATTTTACTGCCCTTGTTGATTACGCTACTTTTGGTCCGAATTCTACACAACGTTATTTACTTAGCGAAACAGAATTAAAAGCATTAAAACCTGAGCAGCTAATTGCAAAAATTAAAGAAATGATGGAGTTTGAGCATTCAATATTATATTATGGCCCTGAAAGCCCCGAAAAACTTACTGAACTTGTAAACAAACTTCATAACGTAAAAGGAACATTAAAAACTCCTCCTACTGCTAAAGTATTTACAGAGCAAGAAACTAATGAAAATAAAGTATACTTTGCTCAATACGATGCTAAACAAGCTTATTTGCAACTACTTTCTAAAGGAGGTCTTTACAATGCAAGCATGACTCCATCTGTTTCATTATACAATGCATATTTTGGTGGAAGCATGAACTCTATCGTTTTCCAGGAGTTAAGAGAAAAACGTTCACTAGCTTATACTGCACGTTCTACTTATCAAACACCAACATATTCGACTAAACCTTATATGAATTCTTCCTTTATTGCAACGCAAAACGACAAAATATTTGATGCTTTTAACGCATACAATGATTTGTTTAATAATATGCCCGAATCGGAAGGAACTTTTAATTTAGCAAAAGACGGTATTATTTCAAATATAAATACAGAGCGTATTACTCGTATGAACATTATTTGGAATTATATTAGTGCTCAACGTAGAGGATTAAGCTATGATATTCGTAAGGATTTGTATGCTAAAATTCCTACAATGACTGTGAAAGACGTGAAGTTATTTAACGAGCAATTTATCAAAAACAAAACTAAAACGTATATTATTCTTTCGAAAGAAGCTGATATAAACTTTGGTGAACTTGAAAAATATGGTAAAGTTATTAAGCTTACACAAAGCGATATCTTTGGCTATTAGAGTCTGCGTATAAAGTCCAAACTAGTCGTTGCTCTTGTTTTTACTTTTAGTCATTTACCTATGTAAATTCCTAAAAAATAAACCCTTAGAGTGCCTCGATTATTAACTTTATATCCAGCCTCTATGTTAAGCACAGAAACATTGACTTCTTAATGAAATGTTAAAAAGCGCCAGTTATTAAATTAGCTGGCGTTTTTTTTATAATTTTATGAAAAAATAACTAAATCAATAAAAATGAAAAAAATATCACTATCACTTATCTTATTTTTCGCAGCAAATATGTTTTTATTTGCTCAAAATACCGATAAAAGCAAATTTACAGAAACGAAACCTGGCTTTTATCAAAATGTAGTATTGAAGGATGTAAAAGCAGTTGAAGAAAATTTAAGTCCTGAAAAAACTGAACTGCAGTTTGAAATGGATCAAACGGGTTTAAACTTACCAAACAAAATTAATCTATACAAATCTATTTGGGCTCAACCTACATTATCGCAAGGAAATGCTGGAACTTGCTGGTCTTTTTCTACTACATCATTCTTCGAATCGGAGGTTTTCCGCATTTCTAAAAAGAAAGTTAAGATATCTGAAATATATACTGCATATTGGGAATACGTTGAAAAAGCTAAACGTTTTATCAAAGAACGCGGTAATTCAGTGTTTTCAGAAGGATCGGAAGCAAATGCAGTTCAACGAATTTTTAAAACGTATGGAGCGGTTCCACAAGAATCATATACGGGGCTTTTAAACGGCAGAAAATATCATTCGCATGAAAAGATGTACAATGAAATGAATAGTTATTTAAATGGCTTAAAAACATCAAACTCGTGGAACGAGGATGAAGCTATCAATACCATTAAAAGCATAATGAATCATTATATTGGTGTGCCTCCAACAAAATTTACCGTTGAGGGAAAAGAATACACGCCAACTACTTACTTAAATGACTATTTACAAATTAAACCTGATGATTATGTAGATATTATGTCGTTTAAACAATCGCCATATTGGACAAAAGCAGAATACACTGTTGAAGATAATTGGTGGCATAGTGTTGATTACCTAAATGTTCCACTTGATGATTTCATGAGTGCAATTAAAACAGCAATTAAAAATGGTTATAGTATAGCTATTGGTGGCGACGTATCTGAAGCAGGTTTTTCGAGAGTTACTCAATGTGCTATAATTCCTACTTGGGATATTCCTTCGCAATTTATTAATGAAGATGCTCGTCAGTTTAGATTTTCTAATAATACAACTACCGACGACCACGGAATGCACGTAATTGGTTGGGTTGAAAAAGATGGTAAGACTTGGTTTTTGATAAAAGACAGCAGCTCGGGTTCAAGAAACAATGATTCTGCTTCGCCAGAATTTGGTTATTATTTCTTTTCGGAAGATTTTGTAAAATTGAAAATGACTACATTCTTAGTTCATAAGGATGCTGTTCCTGAAATAATGAAAAAGTTTGTAAAATAGTGTCTTTAAGAAAACGTCATCTGCGTCGTTATTTTAAAATTGAAAACAGTCATTTACTAAGGTAAATTCCTTGGTTTTCAATTTTATAATGCCTAGCATCTAATATTTTCTTATTAGCCACTGAAGAACATAGGTTTTAATAGTGGCACAAAGTAGCAAATTGTTTTTAAACATTAAAAGACCGCCATTTTGTAGAAAATGGCGGTCTTTTTAATAAAATACTTTCATTACTGACAAGCAACACGACAAGCAGCTACTTTAGAGACTAAACTGTTTTAATGTCTACTAGTTCGTAGTTAGCGTTTCTTCCTCCTTCTTCTGTTTGTTTCAAAATGCCCTTTCCTACCAAGTCTTTAATATCCCGCAGGGCAGTATCTGAAGAAGTTTTAGTGATTTTAGCCCATTTTGAGGTTTGTAGTTTTCCATCAAAATCATCAAAGAGTTTGTTGAGTATTATGCGTTGGCGTTCATTTATAGGGGTATGTTCGTGAAGTTTCCAAAATTCAGCTTTTCGCAATATTTTTTGTGTAGTGTTTTCGGTGGCTAGCAAGGCATTTTTGAGGCAATGTAAAAACCAATCTAACCATTCGGTAATGTCACTTGCACTATGCTGTACTTTTTGTAATACTTCGTAATAGCGTTTGCGTTCGATCAAAATTTGACTCGACATGCTATAAAACCTTTCTCCACTTCCTTCTGCACGAGCTAGAAGCATATCGGTTATGGCTCTTCCTATTCTGCCATTTCCATCATCAAAGGGGTGAATGATGATAAACCAAAAATGTGCAATGGCAGCTTTTAAAACCGAGTCGAGGCTATTATCATTGTTAACCCAATTTAAAAACTTTTCCATTTCGGGCTTTACCACTTCTGGCTTAACAGCTTCGTAATGTACTTTTTCTTTGCCCATTGCTCCCGAAACCACTTGCATTTTACTTGTACGGAATTGAGCTACTTCTATTTTATATGATCCGCTATACCCTGTTGGAAAAAGAGCTGCATGCCAAGCAAACAATCGTTTTTCGGTTAAAGGCAAAGTATAATTTTGGGTGGCATCAAGCATCATTTCTACTACGCCTTCTATGTGGCGACTACTCGCTACCAGTCCTGCGGTGTTAATACCCAAACGCCTTGCTATGGACGAACGTACTTGATCGTAATTGAGCAATTCTCCTTCAATCTCAGATGATTTAACAACGTCTAGAGTTAATGCAGAAAGAGTGGCTTCTTCTTTAGCTGAAAAGCATAAAGAGTTCATTTGCCCAATAATTTTACCTTGTATAAGACGAACCTCGCCAAATATGGCATTTATAGCTTTGTCTTGCCATAAAAAATCGGTCCAGTTTTTATGCTCATAAATATATTTTGCCATTATAGAAAACAATTTTGCGGCAAATATACAAATTATTTACCGCAATTTTGCGGTGATTATTATATTTTTTCACCGCAATGTTGAAGCTTAGCAATTCTCAAAAGTAATATGGAATTGTAGACTTTGGAATTGCATAGAATGATGCTTTGAATGTGTAAAATATTGTTGTAAGCGAAGTTGTGTTACGTGCAGAGCTGGCAACTGCCCATTCATTACTTTCATATCAATTTTATTATAATTTATTATCATTCCAGTAATAATTTTCCAACTGTAATTTGAATAGATCTTTTATATACTTAACTTCATTTTTGTCTTTTTTATATTCGTTATATACACTCAGTCTTTTCTTATAATAATCAGTAAATTCAATATCATTTTTCCAAAAATCAGGTTTAATTACTTTTAATAATGCGAGTCTATTTAGATTAATCTCAATAGAAAGCGACATAGGCTTTAATTTTTCCCAAATTTCATCATCTAAAATATCTATTTGTTCATTCGGGAAAACTCCATTTTTTTCAATTATTTTCCAGAGTATATATCTATCTGTACCAGTTAATAAACCAGCTATGTCCCTCGGAATAAAATATAACAAGCAATAACAAATATCTTTGATTTTGTTATCAGATACTGGCCACTGTTCAGAATAATAATACCTTTGTGTAATACTTTTTTCAATTGATAATTTATTATCTAGTTCTGAGTAATCTTTCTTGATTTTTTTCAATTGAGCATATAATGCAGAATCATTTTTATTGATAATTGTTTTCATTAAAGTATCATAATTAGAACTGAAATTTTTTAGTAAAATATTTGTTTTAACCTCATATTCTTTTAAAAGTTTCTCATAGCCTTTACTTGTTGTATTTAACGTATTTCTAACATTTGTATCAATATTATTGATTTGATTTTTATAATCTGCTTTTTCTTTATCATTTAGATATATTGTTATAATTGAAATAATAATACCAAGAATTAAAAAAAATATACCTATATGACCAAAACGGATTTTGAGAAATTTCCATTTTCTTTGCCATGGATCTTTAGTTGAGAAAAAAAATGTACTAAGTCCAGAAATAATTAAACCTAAATAATCAAACATAAAATTTTCCTTTTTCTTTTTCAATCAGGTTTGTTGCCAACGTATTAGTGTTTTTAACAGTTTTCGCATACAAATATCTCTTAGAAAGAGATAAAAATAGCAATTATTAGAAAAGTATATTAAAGAGGATGGCGAAAATTAAAAATAAAACCAAGTTGGAGTGTGCTGTATAAGCTATACCTAAATTATTTCTTTTAATTCTTTATCTAAAAATGGAATATCTTGTTTTACTGTGTTCCAAATCATTTCTATATCAACACCCATATAATGATGGATTAGCTTGTCGCGCATTCCTGCAATTTCTTTCCAAGGTATTTGTGAATTCTTTTTCCTATTTTGCTTTGTTTGTCCTCGTGTGTATCTTTTTAATACACTGCATTATGTGGCTTAAGTAAGCTAAGTCGTCTTTATGCATGATAAATAATTTGCAAATC
The DNA here is from genome assembly GCA_037139195.1 of Bacteroidota bacterium. Lineage (GTDB taxonomy): Bacteria > Bacteroidota > Bacteroidia > Bacteroidales > JAHJDW01 > JBAXGW01. The sequence continues at coordinate 95,759 of JBAXGW010000003.1, read as the reverse complement.
CTTTTCTATGTTATTTCTTATTATTTTATTTTTTATTGCTGCTTCTGTAAGTAAGTCAACTTTTAAGCCTAGTTTTTCGCTTAATTCATTTTCAATCAATATCATTTTAAGCAATGATGGCGTTTTTTTAAATCTTACCAAAATATCAATGTCGCTACTTTCAGTGGCTTCCATTCTGGCATAAGATCCAAAAATGCTTATATCTTTTACCTGATAAGTTATCAAATAGTCTGTTATAATTTTTTCTATTTCCTGCCTATTCATATTGATAGTTTTATCTATTATTGATATTCAAATATAAAACAAATTTTTTATAAATCGTTGAGAGGTTGTTTTGTTTTTCTGAAATATTTGAAACAAAAAAATCCCTTTGAAAATTTTCAAAGGGATTTTTCCTTTATATTATTTTAAGACCTAAATGAAATTTAAGCGGCTATAAAGCTCTTTCTTATACAAACCACCTATTGGCAATACTTTTTTCTTGTCTTCGATTACCAAATCGGGGTATTTTATAGAGAAAATTTTATCTAAACGTACGATGTATGAGCGGTGTACTCTTACAAAATCTTTTGGAGGCATAATAGCTAATATGTCTTTCATTGTAGTGTGTGTTGTAAAGCTATTATCGGTAGTATTTATAATTACATAATCTTTTAGTGCTTCGATGAAATAAATATCTTCGAAACGTATTTTGTTTAAACGGTACTCTGAACGAACAAAAATACTGTCTTTTACGTCGTTGTTCTCAACAATTGAATAGTAGTAATCTCTTTCTTTTTTCATTTCGGCCACTTTCTCGTGTTTGTAAAGTGCCATTTCAATGGTTGTTTGTAGTTCTTTTTCGCGGAAAGGCTTAATTATATATCCATAAGGCTCGGCTATACGTGCTTTGCTTACTGTTTTATCGTCGGCATTAGCGGTTAGGAAAATAACAGGTATGTTATAGTTTTCGCGAATAATATTTGCTGCTTCTATTCCATCCATATCGCCTTTAAGAATGATGTCCATTAAAATTAAATCGGGCTTTGATTCTTCTACTTCTTTAATTGCTTTGTCGCCAGAAGAAACTATTGTAGGAACATTGTATCCTAATTTTTTTAAACTGTTTTGTATGTCTTTTGCAACTATGCTTTCATCTTCAACTATTAGAATTTTTGCTTTAGCCATGTTAATTATTTTTTAAATGTTATTTTAAATTGTGTTCCATTATTGGTGGTTAGTTCTATTTTTCCGTCTATTTGATCAGTTAATGTTGTTACCAACTGCAAACCTAGTGAATTTGTATTATATATGTCAAGTTTTTTATCAATTCCTTTTCCGTCATCTGAAATAATTAAATTAACGAACTCGCCCTCAGTATATAATTTAATAAAAATATTTCCACGCTCTAACCCTGCGAATGCGTATTTGAACGAATTAGAAATTAGTTCATTAACTATTAATCCACAAGGTATTCCAACATCTAAATTAAATAATATATCTTCAACTTCCAAATTTAATTTAATATTATTATAATCAATATTATACGACCTAAAAAGATTGTTTACTAAATTAATCATATAGTCGCTAAAATTTATTTTTGATAAATCTTCGTTTCTATATAAATTTTCGTGAATTAATGCCATGGATTTTATTCTATCCTGACTTTCTTGAAACATTTCCTTGGTTTTATCGTCTTCAATATACGAAGCTTGAAGATTTAAAATGCTAGAAATAATTTGCATGTTATTTTTAACTCGATGATGAACTTCTTTTAGTAGTACATCTTTTTCGCCCAAGGATTTTTTTAATCTTTCTTCGGCATCAAGGCGTTCGTTCATTTCGTCAATTAAACTTTGATTTGATTCTTCAATCATCTGAGTTCTTAATCGAGCCTGAATTAGTTTCTTTTGAATTGATAAGTCGCGCATAACAATTTGATATGCTTTACGCTTATTAAACTGAAACATTACGGCTTTAACTTCAATTTCGATGATTGTATTTTTTGTTGGGTGATTTAATGTTATTTCGAAAAAAGGAGTGTTAATTCCTTTATTTGTCATTTTTAAGTAATCAAATATTTTTTCTTTGTATTCGGGTAAAACGTAAGAGAATAAATTTTGAGACTTTAGGTCTTCTTCTCTAGAAAAACCTAATATACTTACGGCACTCTCGTTAACAAAAAATACTTTTTTTAGATTAGTAATCATAATTCCCATTGGGGAAGAATCAATTAAATTGCGATAATTAGTTTCGCTTACTTTTAGTTTTTGTTCAGAGCTAAGTCTTTCTGTTATATCGCGAATAATAAATTGAATATAACTACTGTTTTCAACTACAAAACTGCTAATACTTAATTCTACCCAAAAAACTATATTATTATTCCTGATAAGCTGGAAAGTAGAAAATTGAGGCATTCCAGAAAGAGTATCGCTTATCAGTTGAGTCATTATTTCAAAGGAATTATTACCATTGAATTGCGTTTGAGGTAAAAATCTTTTGAAATTCGAGCCAATAACCTCATATTTTTTACAATCAAACATTTCGAGCACTTTCTCATTGCAATCGATAAAAACATCGCCTTGCATAATTAAAATTGCATCAAATGCTTCATTAAAAAGCTTATAATATCGTTGCTGATTTTCTATTAACTCAATTTCTACTTCTTTTTCTTTAGTAATATCGGTAATAAAACCTTCTAGAGCAACTAATTGCCCTTGTTCTCCATAAACAGCTTCACCCTGTTCCCAAACCCAAATTATGGCACCTGCTTTTGTTTTTAGTTTATAAAACAATCTAAAAGGTTCTTTTTTATTAATTGACTTTTGCACTTCTGTCCAAACGTACTCGCGATCTTCTTCAACAATTAAATCGCCCCAAACAACAGTTTCGCCAACTATTTCTTCAGGAGAATAGCCAACCAAATCTTTAGCTCCCCAACTAACAAACTCCATCGTCCAATTTTTATCATTGTTACTACGATAAGCCATTCCTGGTAAATTGTTCATTAAAGTTCTGAGTCTTCGTTCGTTTTCAAGTAAAATTTGCGATATTCGTTTTTTTTCTGTTACATCCTTAATAAGTATTTGAATATATTTTTGATTGTTAATATCAAAAGTACTTGTAGATATTTCGCCATCAATCAATCTTCCATTTTCTAATTGAAAACGCCATTCAAAAGTTTCAAATTTATTATCATCAGAATTTCCAAAAACTATGTCTTTTTTAATAATTGATTTTTGCCCATCGGGTTGAAACTCGGGCGAAAAACCGGGTTTTGATTTTAGAAATTCTTTAGTGGTATTGAACAGTTTTAATGTTTGTTCGTTGCAATCAACAAAAGTTCCTTCTTTTAATATTATAATTGCATCGTTGGCTTTAGAAAATAGCTTATAATATTTTTCTTGGCTTTCAATTAATGCTTTTTGCGATTCTTTAAGACTAGAAATGTCGGTAATTAAGCCAACAATTCCGCCAATTTCTCCATTTGGTTTATAATAAATATCTTTATTTATAATAACATCTATTTTTTTTCCATCTTTATTGATAATATAGTTCTCGTATATTTGTTTTTCTTTCTGTTCAAGTAATATTTTATCAAAATCTTGAGACAAAATAGAATTTGGTTCAGGTACAACTTGAAACGTAGTTTTTCCAATAATTTCGCTTTTATCTTTTCCTAATAAATGGCAAAATGCATCGCTACAATCTAAATAACAACCATTTATATCTTTATAAAAAAAGGCATTAGGAAGAGTTTGTAGAAGTGTATTTAAAAATTTTAAGTTTTCTTTTAGCTTTAATTGACTGTATTTTAATTCATCTTGTTGAAGTTTTTGTTCGGAAATATCGCGAAGAATAACTTGAACATAGTTTTTATCATCTAAACTAAAAGAGTTTAAACTAATTTGAGTAGTAAAAATATCTCCATTTTGCTTAATATGCAGCCAATTGAAGTGTTGCGATTTTCCAGATAAAGAATCATCAATTAAAATTTTTGATTTTACCTTGGATGATTGACCATCTTCTTGGAATACTGGAGAAATTTCATCAGGATATTTATTAATTATATAATCTCTTTTACATTTAAAAATTTCTAATGTTTTATCATTACACTCTATAAATTTTTGATTTTCAATTAATAAAATAGCATCGCTGGCTGTTGAAAAAAGCGTAAAATATCGCTTTTGAGTATTTATTAATTCTTTTTCTTTTATTTTTTGTTCTGTGATATTTCTTACTGCACTCAAATAATTATTATTTACTTTTATCATTCGAGCTTCAAAGTAGCTAATTCCGATTTCAGGTAATTCCAACTGATATTCGTAAATTTCTACTTCGTTGCTTTCTTTAACTAAATGTATTTTTTCTAATGTAAGCTCTTTAATTTCATAAGGTAAAACATCAGCAATGTTTTTTCCAATAAAAAATTCTGGTTTTGTAAATAATGACTCGTTATTATTAGAAACAAAGTCAATAAAATTAGCATCTTGGTCAAAAATAAAAATTAAATCTGGTGCTGTTTTTAACAATCCCTTATTAAATTGTTCGCTGAATTTTAGAGCTTGTTCTGCTTTTTTATAAATGGTAATGTCTTCGGATATTTTAATAAAATATAAAATATTTCCTTTATCATCAAAAGAAGGCGTAACAACAGCTTTTTCATATAAAATATCTCCATTTTTTATATACCGTTCAATTTCTCCTTCCCAAACTTTTCCGCTTTTTAAAGTATTAATAAAATCATCGAAACCTGATATAGGCTTTACCATCTGTTCTCTAAGAGATTTTCCTATTATTTCATCTTCTGAAAAACCTGTTAATTCAATAAATTTTGAGTTAACATACTCAATATATAAATCAGCATTTGCAATTACTATAATGCTAGAAAATATATTCTTTTGGGAAATAATTTTTTCATAAAATGATGCAGCTTGTTTTTTTGATGAAATATCAAAGAACTTAAAAATCAATTGGTCTTCATTATTTCTAATTTTAGAAACTTGAACATCTAGCCACTTAATTTCTTTATCATTTATTGAAATTGAAAGTTCTCCATTCCATTTTGAATTAAAAAATATTTGATTTTGTTCTTCTTCTGACACATTATTCAATATTTCAAACACATTTTTACCAATAATTTTATTTGAAATATCAACTTTAAACATCTCAATAGCAGATTCATTTGCTATAACTATTTTTTTTGAATCATTATTTACAATTAATATAGCATCAGAAAAATTATTAAAAACTGAATTAAATAAGTCCTCATTATATCTTAATTTTTTTATGAAAGCAATTTTAAAATTTAAAATTATTAATACAATGATTTCAAAGCTAACTATTCTAAAAAAAATTAATTTACGTAGAAAACTATTTAAATCTGAATAATAAAGCAGAATACCCAAAACAAATATTAATAAAACCGAAAAAATAATAAAATTTTTGTTTTTTTCTGCAAAAAATCCTAAAACTAAAATTGAAAAGGAAAAAACCATATTTATATATGCATTAAACCCATTCAATGCACTAAAATATAAAAGAATAATAGGTAACAAATAAAAAATATTATTATAAAAACTGTTTAAAAAATTCCATTTTTTATAAGAAAAAATTAAGAAAAAAATAAGAAAAAATAAAATAAAAATATTTAGTACATGAAAAAACACGTTTGTTTCTTTTGGATTGTTTAAAAACAAATAAAAATTAATAAAACTCATTATTATCATTAAAATGAGTACTATTTTATAGTTTTTATTAGCTTTGTTTTGGTAGTTTTTTAAAAGAAAATTAAATTTCATAAAATTTACTAATTGTTAATAATATCTTCGTCTGAATTATCAAAATCGGGAGTAATTTTTATTCCATCAAAGGCTTTTTCTAAGCCTCTATCGTAAGTTACATTTAAAAACAAACTTCCGTCTTTATTAAACGTTTTCCATTCTCCTTGTTTTTTTCCTTTATCGTACCAACCTTGAATTCTTAGCATTCCATTTTCATTATAATACGAATGTTTTTGATCAGGAAAATCATCTACATAATTACCTTCAAAAGCTAATTTTCCATTACCATAAAAACCTTTCCATATTCCATTTTTTAAACCATCTCTATAATTGCCAATCATAAAATAATTATCAAAAGAATACTTCCATTCTCCTGTTTTATCGCCTTCGATATATTGTCCTTCAACTATTAATTTGGCCGAATCATTATATTCTTTATAGTAACCGCTTTCTTTTCCTCTTTCAAATTCTTCCTCTCTTTCAAGCACACCATTTTCATAATACCATTTCCAAATACCATCTGGCTGACCAGCAGGATAGTATTTTCCTTCTTGTTCTGATTTACCATTTGCATGAAAATATTTCCAATCACCCATTTTCAAGCCATTAATATATTTACCAATCGCTTTAAGAGTTCCATCGTTATAATATTCTTTCCAATCGCCTTGTTTCAAGCCTTGTAAATCGACAATGCCTTCGCCAATAACAATTCCATTATTATATATAAAAGATTTAGTGATGGATCCATCTTCCGAAAATTCTCTTTTTACTCCTTCTAATTTCTCTTGTTTATAACTAGCAATTGTTTTTACTTTGCCTGTACTATAATAACTTCTTTTAACATCATATTTAGTAAGTTCTGGTGCATCTACTTGTTCTATTCCATCTTTATATTTTAATATTTTAATTAAATTACCATTATCATCAAATTCTTTATAATATCCATTTAGCAAATCATTTTTATAAACGGCTTCTTTAATTACATTTCCACTACTATTAAACCACTTCCAAACTCCTTGTTTTTTATTATTAAAATCTTTTCTGTTTATATACTGTTCATTTATTAAAAAGCCACTTTTGTATTCGGAAATTACAATTACCAAACCTGTAGTGTCATATTCTTTAGCAATACCATCTTCGCTTCCGTCAATAAAAAAAGCTTGTTTTAAAACTTTATTTTTATAATCTAAAGTTTTAGAAAATCCTTGTTTTATATCATTAACAAAGTTTTCTTCTGTGTAATATTCAGTATAAAATGTTTTTCTTAACCCATTTTTCTTTCCATTTTCATAAGTAATAATCAACTTAAGCGAACCATCTTCTTTATAAAATTTCCACTCACCACTTAATTCAAAGTTTACCCTATTTCCTTCAGATTTTAAAACTTCATTTTCATAATATGTTTTCCAATAGCCATTAGGCTTTCCGTTTTCAAATGTTCCTTCGCTCGATTTTTTTCCATTTTCAAAATACAGAATATTATAACCATTTTTATTTTCTTTAACTTGAGCAAAAAGATTAGGAGATTGAAAAATTAGGAGATTGAAGATTAGGAGATTGAAGATTAGGAGATTAGGAGATTGAAGATTAGCTTTGAAAAATTTAGCTAACGATATTATAAATAATTTTTTAAATTTTATCATACTACAATTAATTATACAAATTCACCATTCACATCAAATTATCTAAAGTCCTAATTTTTCAGATATTTCCAACATTTTTCTAATAGGTTTTTCAGCTTTTAATCTAATATCTTCTTCAATGTTTATTTGAGGTTGTAAGTTTTTCAAACAAGCAAGGATTTTTTCCAAAGTTATTAATTTCATGTATTCACATTCACTACAATTACAAGAATCGTTACCAACAGCTTCAATGAATTCTTTATTGGGCGAAAATTTCTTCATCTGATGAATTATACCGTTTTCGGTGGCTACAATAAACTTTTTTGCAGTACTATTTTTGGTATAATTCAACAATGCTGTAGTAGAACCAACAAAATCGGCTGCAACTACAAGCGGACCTTTACATTCGGGATGAACTAATAATTTTGCATCCGGATTTTTCATTTTCAATTCAATGGTTTTTTCTGCAGAGAATATTTCATGTACATGACATGCACCATTCCAAATAACCATTTCTCTACCAGTTTTGTTTTTTATATAATTTCCTAAATTTTTATCAGGACCAAAAACTATTCTTTTATCAGCTGGTATATCTTCAATTATCTGAACAGCATTAGAAGATGTACAAATAATATCTGACATAGCTTTTACTTGAGTACTACAATTTATATAAGAAACAACAATATGCTCTGGATAATTTTTTAAAAATTCTTTAAAATCATTAGCGGGACAGGAGTCAGCAAGTGAACAACCTGCTTCCATATCAGGTAAAATAACTATTTTATTAGGATTAAGAATTTTTGCTGTTTCGGCCATAAAATGTACACCAGCGAAAACAATAACATCAGCATTAGTTTTAGCTGCCTGTTGAGCAAGAGCTAAGCTATCGCCTAAACAATCTGCTATTTCTTGAATCTCATTTCTTTGATAATAGTGAGCAAGTATTATTGCATTTAATTCTTTCTTTAAAATATTAATTTCTGAAATAATTTTTTCTATCATTGTTTTCAACTGTTATTAATAATAAAAATAAAAAAAAGATTTAATAAATTTTTTATGTTGTTATAATTAGTCTGTTAATTGTGTTATAAAATAAATTAAAATAAATTTGTTTTTCATCTTGTTAAAACTGGGTTAACATGTAATTAACAATCTTATATTTTTTAAAGAACTGATGCTTTGTTTTTTCCTTGTATTAATTAACAATGGTTAATAATAGTTTTAATCATTGTTAATAGTTTTTTAATTAATCATTTTTTTTGTTAAAAAGTCATCAATAAAGCATTCAAAAATACTAAAATAAAAACTTGTTTTATTAAAATTTATTTACAATACAATTTCGCCAATCATTAAAACAACATTTTTTCTGATTAATTAATAACATTTAGCTGACAGAATTAACAAAAATATGTTTATAAATAAATTTGATTTAAAGCAATTAAATGGTATTAACTAAGCTTGAATACTTAAATTTGTAGCAATATTCATCCAATTAAACTTTCTAATGAAAATTGCAATAGGTTGTGATCATGCTGGCTACGAATTAAAACTAAAGGTAGAAGAATTTTTAATTAAAAATAATATTTTATTTGAAAATTTTGGAACATATACCAAGGATAGCGTTGATTATCCTGATTTTGTTCATCCAGTTGGAAAAGCGGTAAATGATGGAAAAGTTGACCTTGGTATTGTTTTATGTGGAAGTGCAAATGGAGTTAATATGGTTGTTAACAAGTATATAAATGTTCGTTCTGCAATTTGCTGGAAAAAAGAAATTGCAGAATTAGCAAGACAACACAATGATGCCAATATTTTAGCTTTACCTGCCAGATATTTATCTGTTGAAGATGCTTTAGAAATAGTAAATGTTTTTTTAAATACAAAATTTGAAGGAGGAAGACATTTGACAAGAGTTAATAAAATAAAAAATTTATTATAAAAATACATGCCAACAATATCTCCCGAAATATTATTTAAAGTAAACTCTGAACAATCTTCTAAGGATTTAGATAGGATAGATTTAGTTTCTAGCAGAATACAAAATTATAGTGTACTAGTTAACAAAGCAAAAGAACAATATAAAAATCTTGATTTAGCGAAACGAAGAGCGAGTGCACTTAAAAATAAAGCAATTGAGAATTTAGAAAAAAACTTAATAGAATTTGAAGCTAATTTTATTAAAAGAGGCGGAAAAACTATTTGGGCTCAAAATGCAGAGGAAGCTCTTTTTGAAGTAAATAATTTAATTACCAGAACAGAGAATAATAAGAAAATTATTACAAACAAATCCAGAATAGCTGAAGATTTAAAAGTAAAGGACAGTGTTAAAAGCATCGGTTTTGAAGTTATAGAATCAGATTTTAATGAATATATTTGCTCAGCATCAAATCAAGAGTCTTTTCATTTATCTAATATTGCTATTAACATTTCGGATAAAGAAATTTCAGAACTTTTTACAAAAAAGTTTTCTACGTCAAGAGATTTGCCTACAGAAGATTTGGTCGATTTTTTTAACGAACACTATTATGCTAAATTAAGCGAAGCAGATATTTCTATTTGTGGAGCTGATTTCTTAATAGCCGACACAGGTTCGGTTGTAATTAGCGAATTGAATGCAAATTCTGTTATAGCTTCTTCATCGCCCAAAATACAAATTATTATTGCTGGTATCGACCAATTATTATCATCAATAGTTGATTTAGATTTATTTCTTCCCTTATATTCTACATTTACTTACGGACAGCAATTAAATTCATACAATATAATCTTATCGGGACCAAAATTAGATGATGAATCAGAAGGACCTACAGAAATGTATATTGTATTAGTTGATGACGATCGTTCATCCGTTTTAATAAAGAGTGAACAAAGAAAAGCGGCATTATGTATCAATTGTGGAGCTTGTTATAATGTTTGTCCTGTATACAAAACAATAGGAGGGCATGCTTATGGAAATAATTTTGGTGGACCTATTGGTTCAATAGCCCTGCCTTTAAGAAAAGGAATGCAAGATTACAGGCATTTAAGTTTTGCTTCAACTCTTTGCGGAGCATGTACGGTTGTGTGTCCAATGAACATTCCTTTGCATCGTTTGCTTTTAATTAACAGAAGAGATATTGCCGCAGCAGGATTCACTAGTAAAAAGGAAAAGCTTCGTTTAATCATGTATAAACAATCCATGAAAAAACGAAAGTTATTAGAAATAACAGGAAGTAATTTTAAGAATATTTTCTTAAAAAAATCGTTTGGAACATCATGGGGAAAAAACAGAGAAATTCCTTTGGTTACTAAAAAGTCGTTTAGCAAACAGTACAAAGAAAGAAACTCAATAAAATAATTTTAAGAAGTTGTCCTAAAAGTCGAAATTTCATCGTTTTGTTCGTTTTTGAATTTAGTCATCCGCCAACTGGCGGACTCCTAATTCACCCTTTAGAACAGCTTCATAGAACCAAAGAGGCAGTATGAAAAGCCTCTTTTTCAAATTTTATAATATGATAATCAAGGAAAAAATATTTTCAAAAGAATGGTTTATAAGTTATTTATCTATCATTTTTGGTTCTTTTATATTGGCAGTTGGTTTTGTATATTTTATTATTCCATATAAAATTGTTCCAGGCGGAGTTTATGGAATAGGAATAGTAGTAAATTATTTAACAGAAAATTTATTTTCTTTTGCCCCAAATGGCTTTCCAATCGGTTTGTTTGGGTTATTATTGAACGTTCCTCTCACTTTGATAGGAATTAGATTATTAGGACCAAAATTTGGAATAAAAACAATTTTAGGTTTTGTTCTTACCTCTGCATTTATTGATATTTTAACGATGATAATTGGCAAAAAAGACCCTTTGCAGTTACAAAATGACATATTGCTATCATGTATTTTTGGAGGCGTTTTAATAGGATTTGGTTTAGGTTTAATCTTCAAAGCGAAGGCTACATCAGGTGGAACAGATATTTTAGCTACCATTATATCAAAATACACTAATCTTCCGCTTGGAAGACTTATGATATATGTTGATTCTTGCGTAGTATTAATTGGTTTACTCGTTTTTCAGGATTGGAAAATACCCTTATATTCATGGATTGTTATTTATATTACAGGAAAAGTAATAGATGTTGTTTTAGAAGGATTAAGTTATGATAAAACACTTTTTATTGTTTCAGATAAATATGATGAAATAAGAGACAAAATTATTATTGACTTAAAAAGGGGAGGGACAATGATTCCTGGAATTGGAATGTATAACGGGAGCGAAAAAAAGGTTATTTTCACAAACGTTAATAGAAGAGAAACTGCAATTTTAAAATCCTTTATTAAAGAAATTGATCCTAATGCCTTTTTAACAGTAATTGATGCAAATGAAATATTAGGAAAAGGTTTTAAGTCAATAGAGCAGGAACAAATTTAATAAATGGCAATTAATGTTTTTAGAAGTTATTTGAAGATCTCAATTTCGCTTACTAATATTAATAAGTTGTTTAAAAAATAATTTCATTTGCAAATTAGAACTGCAAATAAGCCGTAATTTTGCCAATCATTTTAATAAGATATGATTATTCAATATCCATTTACACTTCAGGATATTATTTTTTTTATTTTTTCAGGAGCATTGCTCCTCCAGCTGTGCTATTACTCAATAATTTTTATTCGTTTAGCTTTTTTCAAACAAACATATACTCAAACGCAGCAACAACCCGTTTCTGTAGTTATTTGTGCTAAGAATGAAGAATTTAAATTGCGAAAAAATTTGCAATTAATTTTAGAGCAAGATTATCCCAACTTTGAAGTGGTTTTGGTTAACGATGATTCAGATGATGAAACAGCACTGTTTATTCAGGACTTAAAGAAAGAATACGCAAACCTAAAATTTGTTAATCTTACCTCTACCACAACTTTTTTTAAAGGCAAAAAGTTTCCCTTATCAATAGGTATTTTATGTGCAAAAAATGAATGGCTATTGCTTACTGATGCCGATTGTGCGCCAGCATCGAAAAATTGGCTTTCTCAAATGCAGCAAAATTTTACTGAAACAACCAATATGGTTTTAGGGTTTGGGGCTTATGAAAAACAAAGCGGATTGCTAAATAAATTAATTCGTTTCGATTCATTTTATATAGCACTTCAATATCTTTCGTTTGCTATTGTTGGAATGCCGTATATGGGCGTTGGACGAAATTTAGCATACAGAAAATCCTTGTTTCTAAAAAGTAAAGGATTTACATCTCATTATCTTATTAAATCGGGTGACGATGATTTGTTCGTAAACCAAAATGCAACTAGAAAAACAACAAGAATTGAAATAAACCCCGAGGCATTCACTGTGTCAGAAGCAAAGTCGACTTTTGAAAAATGGGTATTTCAAAAAAGAAGACATTTGTCAACAGGAACTTATTATAAATTCGCTCATAAGCTAGTATTGAGTTTATTATCAATATCGCAATGGCTTCTATTTTTGAGCTTTGCAGCGCTATTATATTTCAATTATAATATTTATATTATTGCAAGTGCATTTTTACTTAGATTAATTATGCAAATATTGGTGTTTAAAAGAGTAATGGATAAGATAAATAATAGTGATTTAATATTTTTTTCAATTTTATTTGAAATATTTTTCATGATTTTCAATCCAATTATTTATCTTAGCACTTTAATACGCAAACCAAATTCATGGAAGTAGAAGTTAAATTAACAGATAAGGCTCAGCGAGATTTTAAGCTTGTAAGGTTGGCTGTAGATAAAGGCGATCAGAAGGCGTATGCTCAGTTGATGGAAAATTATCGAGATACAATTTATTTCATGCTTTTAAAAATGACGAATGATGCTGATGATGCTGATGATTTAACAATTGAAGCATTCGGTAAAGCGTTTAAAAATTTGCATCAATATACTCCAGATTATGCTTTTAGTACTTGGCTTTTCAAAATAGCTTCAAACAATTGTATTGATTTTATCAGAAAGAAAAGAAAGAATATTGTTTCTATCGACCGTCCTTATGAAAATATGGAGGGTGAAGAAAAAGGGATTGAAATAGCTGATGATGGACTAAATCCAGAAGATAAAATTATTCGCTTGCAGAAGATAAAGGCTATGCGTGAGGTTGTAGACAAATTAAAACCACGCTACAGGCGTTTAGTTGAATTAAGGTATTTTAATGAATATTCTTATGAAGAAATAGCCGCTGAGCTTAAGTTGCCGCTAGGCACAGTAAAAGCTCAATTATTCAGGGCAAGAGATTTGTTATATAATATAATTAAGAAATCAGAAGGAATAATATAAAAAAACAATAAAAAGTTAAAACCATTAAAAAAGCCCGCTGTGGGCAACAGCTGGCTTTAATCATTGATGATATTACAAAAACTACTTATATATAAACACTTCAATTGAAGTTGATTGCTACTACATTCCTATTAATGTTATTCCAACAGTTATAGGATAAACTTGTGGTCCTTCGTTTCTTTTGAATAATTCACTCGGTGTATACATTGCAAATATATCAAAGTTGCCATAGCCTATTTTTACAATTCCACTGTATCTGAATGGAGCTAGGTTAAAATCATCTTTTATTTTAGCTTTAAATTCTTTGTTTTGTGTAATATATACTTGTTTAACGTGTGAAGTTAATCTCATTCCACCTACAACTCCTAAAGAGCAGTGAATTGTTCTTCCTTTTATTTTTTTTGTGTCGAATTGGAACATTAAAGGGGCATTTAAATAAGTAATTGCTAGTTTGTTTTTACTGTAAACACATGAAGAATCTATTGTTGCTCCAATTGTAGCTCCGCCTTTGGTTAATGTATAGTTGTTCTCAAATCTGTAATTTGTAAAGTCGAAACCTAAACCAGTTACTAAAGCGACATGACCTTTTACTAAACGAAATCCTTGTTCGAAAAAATTAAATTGAACATTAAAAGATTTTGCATAATTTAGATTTAAGTAGTCGTATCCAGCTGGAACAGATGTATTATTGCTTTTATTTAAATATCCATTTGAGCCAAAAGTAATCCCACTCCAATAAATTTTTTGTTTAGGTTGAATAGATATAGAAATTTTTGCTGAGTCAGGCTCTCCTTCATCATTAATATCTGCATCATCTTCGTCCTCGAAAATCATAATTTTATTTTTGCCAATTTTGAATTTTGTGGTATCGCTAGCACCGCTAATATCGCTAGCACCGCTTATATTTTGTTCTACTAACTCTGGAGTGCCTGCATAAGAGATATCACTTGCGCCAGAAGCCGTTAAACTGATTTTGTCTGAAATATCAACATCAACATCACAACTACCAGATGCAATAACGCTACCCGTTTTTGATTTTAATTTTTTAGCATCTATATCACTGGCTCCTGTAACCAAGTAATTTGCAACATCTGCTGTGCCTTCTAAAGTCATATCTGATGCTCCAGAAACCGTTATATTTAGTACTTTGCAATTAATGTTTAATATACAATCAGTAGCACCAGACAACTTGCAATCTAAAGATTCGGAACTTATTAAAGTAGTAGATTTAAGAGTGCTTGCGCCTAAAAGTTCTAAAGAATTTATGGTTTTTGCAGTGATAAAAACTTTAATATTTGATGATGGGCTTGATTCAATTGGGCGAATAATTAAGGTTCCATTTTTAACTTCATAAGAAACAGAATCTTTGATTTTATCTTTTTCTATATTTATTTGATATGCTTCACCTTGAGTTAAAGTAGCATCAATTTTTCCTAGCAATTTAATTTTACTAAATTCAGGAAGAGTATTTTCTGTTTTAGTTATTTCTTGAGCAATAATAGTATTTGAAATAATGATTAATGCTAAAAATAAAGAACCGATAAATTTAATTGTTTTCATATTATGTATATTTATGTTTGTTTTTAATAGGACGCTTTGATTATTTGAAAAGTTACAAGAGAATTTAATTATTTTTTACATAAGCTATTTTTCCCATCTTTAAGCTTAAATAGCTAAGCTTTCCATTCTCATCGTATTTGTGTGCAACTTCTGTTTTTTTATCAAAAATTTTATTTACAGCTTTACTTCCCCATTCAGCAATGTCCCAAATTCTAATCTTTTCTTTAGATTTTTTGTTTTTAGGAATGTCTGTTCCCAAATAATTATTCACTTTTCCAACTAGGTATTCACTTACTGTGGGGTAGCTATTATCTGAGTATGCCAAAGTAACAGGTTCATTTTTAGAAGTATATTCTTGGGTAAAAACTTGATCGGGAGATTTAATTTTTGTTAAAGCAGCATTCTCATTTTTTATTAAAATTAAATTTGCAGAAATACTTGTCATTTTTTCATACAGATGTTTGTTATTTCTAAGTTCTTTTTTTAAAAATTTTTTCTTCTCAACAGTTTTTAGTTTTTCAGAACTGGAACTGACTAATTGAGCTTCTTGATTTTGATCACGATGAATTAATTTCGTTTTATTATGTTTAGGACTTAATAATGATTTAATTTCAGAAAATTCTGTTTGATTATTTTTATTAGGCATCAAAAAATACATTGATATTATAAGTGCAATTGAAGCTGCTGCTGATAAATAATAGTAAAGTGGTCTTATTCTTTTTGGCGAGTAATGTTTTAGTTGCTCCTTATTTTCAAATTCAATAATTTCAGGGGCAAGAAAGGTGTTTTTGTATGCTTCAAAAAGTGGTATATAACTTTTATTGTTATTTAAAAATTTTTCTAATTCATTTTTTTTAAAAGAATTTAAATCGTTTTCAAAATAAGCAATAACAAAAAGCTCAATATTCTTTTCATTAATTAAATCGTTTGAAAAATCAATTTTCTTTAATGCCTGTTTTTCTTCAAATACATCATCTAAGTCGTTTTCTATAGTAAACAAGTCAAGACTCTCAAATTCTTGAATTAGCTTAGGGTCTTGGTAGACAAAAGAATATAAATCGTTTAAATCACTTTTGGAAATAGTGCCATCCATGTAATCTAAAAAATACGACGGGTAATTATCTTTATTTATTTTCATTTGCTTCTTAATTTTTAGGGTTATCCCTTCTTACTTCTTGATTCTTACTTCTTAAATAACATTTTCCAACTTCACAATATACTCTTTCATTGTCATTCGGGCTCGGTATATGTATACTTTCACTTGCGACTCTGTTAAACCAGCTATTTCTCCTATTTCTTCATAGGAATAGCCTTCATAATCTCGAAGCATAACAACAATACGCTGAACGTCTGGCAAACGTTCAAGGGCATTGTTTATAACTGATTTTAAGTCCATTTTCATTGAGGAAGAAGGGACTCTTATTTCTGGTGCTTGTTCTAATGAAACGCTAAATTTGTTTCTTCTAAGTTTGTCTATCATTATATGATAAGCGGCTGTAAAAAAATATGATTTTGCTTTTTCAAAGCTAACATCATCAATTTTCATCCAAACTTTTTCGAAACAATCTTGAACAATATCTTTCGCTTCATCCTTGTCCTTTATATTCTTTAAAACAAAGCGATAGATGGCATCTCCATGCAAATCCACACACTTATTGTATTGGTCAACTGTCATGCTTTTTGGTGTTTGTTTTGAATAAGACGGATAGATTTAATTAAAAGTTACAGGGATAAATAAAAAAAGGTGTCTTTTTTTAAGACACCTTCATTTTATTCTGCTATAAAATGAGTTTCGACAACATTTGTCCCATCATTTTTACTCAGCCAGAGTTCGGAAGAGGTAAGCCGTTCGATAACACTATATTCGTTAAGAACATCCAATGTTATGCTTAAATTTGCTTTATCGCTATCAAAACTCCAACTACCAGCCGTAGAATTGTATTTAGGATGATTATAATATTGAACTTCACCATTTTTTCTAAATTCTAACTTATAACCTGTCCATAAGGGGTTAGTAGGTGTTGTTTTGTCAACTCCGTTGATAAAATATCTATCGGAAATCCAAGTTCTACAAAGTCGAGCCTTTTTGGAACTTAAACTGAAAAGAGGACCGTCAGGATATTTTTTACAGCTAGTTGCAACTAGCAATATAAAGGTAAAGAGAAGTAGTTTTTTCATGTTTTTAAGTTAGAAAAGAATCTTTGTGGAAACCTTTATGATTTAAATATTATTTTGTAACGTAATGTGTTTCATTTGTTATCGCTCCACTAGTACTAGATAACCACATTTCGTTACTTTTTAGCATTAAAATTTTATTTGTAGTTTTTATTCCAGAGCCATCAAAAGTCATTTCAATGTTTTCTTTTTTACTATCGAAATTCCATTTTCCTTTTGAAGTGAGAGAACCAGCTTGAGAAGTTAACGTATATTCAAAAGTATCATCTTTTTTAAACTCTGTATAAGAAGAACCATCTCCAGCGGTTTCAGTAGTGGAACTTCCAACTTTGGAAACAATTTTATCAACTTTCCAAATGTTTACCACTCTACTTTTTTTAGGTAATACGCTAAAACCAGGACCTTCTTCATATTTTCCACATGATGTTAAAACAACAGATGTCATCATGAACATTGAAATAATAATACTTAACTTTTTCATTTTTTTTTATTTTAGGGTTAGAAAGCAAATATAAAAAATATTTAGAAGGTATTTGCATTAGATTTTAGTTAATTTTTTAAAAAAATCTCATAAAAAATATTATACATTTGTATTATGATTTTTTGCGATACACATTCACACATATATTTACCCGAATTTAATGTTGATAGGGAATTTATAGTATCAAGAGCAATAGAAAAAGGTGTTAAAAAAATACTTTTATCTAATGTTGACAAAGATACCGTTAGACCTTTGCTAGATTTATGTGAGGCATTTCCAGATCTATGTTATCCAATTTTAGGTCTTCATCCATGTTCTGTCGGTTTTGATTATCAGGAACAAATAAAAATAATTTTTGAAAATATTAAGAATTCGGATATAGTTGGAATAGGTGAAATTGGAATAGATTTGTATTGGGATAAAACTTTTCTTATACAACAGCAAGAAGCTTTGGAAATTCAGCTCAAAATGGCTGCAAATTGTCAGAAACCAGTTGTTGTTCATACACGAGATTCATTTGACGTTGCTTTTGAAGTGATTTCAGGCGTAAAAGGCATAAAAGGCGTTTACCATTGTTTTTCAGGAAATTTAGAAAATGCTAAAGAGGCGGTTGATTCTTCATTTTACTTAGGAATAGGCGGAGTAATTACTTTTAAAAACTCAGTCGTTTTGCAAGAAGTAGTTCGCGAAATACCTTTAGATTATTTGTTGCTTGAAACTGATTCGCCATATTTAGCGCCAGTACCATATAGAGGAAAACGAAATGAAAGTTCATATATTCCAATCATTGCTCAGAAAATTGCAGAACTGAAAAGTATTTCGATTGAAGAAGTCGCTGAGGTTACCTCAAATAATGCTTTAAAATTATTCAACATACAAAATTGAATTTAGGATGAAAAATACATCAATACTTATTATTTATACAGGTGGAACTATTGGAATGATAAAAGACCCAAAAACAGGAGCTTTAATTCCGTTAAATTTAGATCAATTAGTAAAGCATATTCCGATTGAGGATTTTGATTTTAAAATTTCATTGCATTCGTTTTCGAATCCAATCGATTCTTCAAACATGTCGCCAGATATTTGGATTGAATTGGTATCAATTATTGAAAATAATTATGAAAAATACGATGGGTTTGTAGTACTACATGGCACAGATACCATGGCTTACACCGCATCAGCCTTGAGTTTTATGCTCGACAATTTAGCAAAACCAGTTGTTTTAACTGGATCTCAATTACCTATTGGACTTATTAGAACTGATGCAAGAGATAATTTAATTACAGCACTTGAAATAGCGTCGGCTAGAAAAAACGAAAAACCAATTATTTCAGAAGTGTGTATTTTGTTTGAAGATTATCTTTATCGCGGAAATAGAACCCATAAATTTAATGCTGAAAATTTTGATGCATTTATTTGCCCCAATTACCCAGCATTAGCAGAAATTGGAATAAATATTAAGTTTAACGAAAAAGAATTATTCAGACCAGCAGGGAAGGATTTTTCAGCATATAAAAAGTTAAATACAAATATTGCTGTTATACAGTTATATCCAGGAATTACTCCACAAGCTGTTGATGCAATCATTAATATCCCAAAATTAGAAGCCATTATTTTAGAGAGTTTTGGAAGTGGAAACACGAATACTACACTATGGTTTATGGAAAAACTAAAAGAAGCGAGTAAAAAGGGAATTATTATTTATAATGTTACTCAATGCGAAAAAGGAGCTGTTGATCATGGGAAATATGAAACAAGTGTTCTTTTAGATGATATTGGAGTTGTAAGTGGAAAAGATATTACAACAGAGGCTGCTATTACAAAATTAATGTTTGTATTATCGAAGAAATTAAGTAATATTAAAACAATAGACTTGCTTAGAGAATCGTTACGAGGAGAGATTTCTAATTTTTAAATTCAATTATATAGCAATTTAGAGTAAAATATTTTTTATTTTCGCATATAATTTGGAGAGTTGGCCGAGTGGTCGAAGGCGCACGCCTGGAAAGTGTGTAAACCTCAAAAGGGTTTCATGGGTTCGAATCCCATGCTCTCCGCATAATAACAAATGCCCGAAAAGGGCATTTTTGCTAAAATATATTTTGCTAACTTATTTCATATAGTGACACAATAATTCTAAAACTGATGAACAAACTAAATAAGTTTTTGAAAAAAATGCCACATAACAATTCCAGCACAAACCGAAACGTTTAGTGAATGCTTAGTTCCCAATTGAGGTATTTCTATGCAACAATCAGATTTATCTATTGTTTCTTGTTCTACGCCATCCACTTCATTTCCTAAAATAATGGCATATTTTTTCGACTTTTCAATTTCAAATTCATTCAGTAAGCAACTGTTTTCGGCTTGTTCAACTGATAGTATTAAATAACCCTTATTTTTTAAATCTGCAATTGCCTCATCTATTTCGTTGAAATAACGCCAGTCAACCGATTCTGTTGCTCCTAGTGCTGTTTTGTGTATTTCTTTATTTGGCGGACATGCAGTAATGCCACATAATATAACTTCTTCAATTACAAAAGCATCTGCACTTCTGTATACAGAGCCTATATTGTTTAAACTTCTCACATTTTCTAGAACTACAACTAATGGAATTTTTTTTGTGTTTTTAAATTCATCAATGTTTATTCGGTTTAAATCGCTGGTCGATAATTTTTTCATTGTTCAATTTCTTTTGAAAACTTACTTTAAAAAAATGCGTATTGATTTTTTAAGCTTTAAAGTATTAACTAATTTTGAGCAAAACTAATAAATTTTGAGCGAAACCAATAAAAATATAGCAGAAACACCTTTAATGAAGCAATATAATGCGATTAAAGCAAAATACCCCGATGCTTTATTGCTTTTTAGAGTAGGTGATTTCTATGAAACATTTGGCGATGATGCCATTAAAGCATCTAAAATTCTTGGAATTGTTTTAACTCGTCGAGCAAATGGTGCAGCAGCATACATCGAATTGGCTGGTTTTCCTCACCATTCTTTAGATAGCTATTTGCCTAAATTAGTTCGCTCAGGTTTAAGAGTTGCTATATGCGATCAACTCGAAGACCCAAAGCTCACCAAAACAATTGTAAAAAGAGGCGTTACCGAGCTTGTTACACCAGGATTGGCTCTTAATGATAAAATACTTGATCATAAAGCAAACAATTATTTAGCTAGTATATTTTTTGATAGTAAAGATAATATTGGTATTGCGTTTCTTGATATTTCTACTGCCGAGTTTTATGTGGCAGAAGGCAAATTCGATTATATCGATAAGCTGATGCAAAGCCTAAAACCAAGCGAAGTAATTATTCCTAAATCAAAAAGAAATCATTATCAAGAAAAATTCTCGGAACGATATTATTTTCATTGCCTAGAAGATTGGGTTTATTCACCCGATTTTGCAAAAGATATATTAACACGCCATTTCCAAACAACTACGCTCAAAGGATTTGGCATTGACACTTTAGAAAATGGAATTCTAGCTGCTGGCGCAGTTATGCACTATTTGGCCGAAACTCAACATAGCCAAATTCAGCACATACAAAAAATTTCACGTATTGAAGAAGATAAATATGTTTGGCTCGATAGATTTACCATCCGAAACCTTGAATTAATATATTCAACAAACGAAAATGCAGTTACTTTAACCGACATCATTGACAAAACCATTACCCCAATGGGTGCTCGTATGATGAAGCGCTGGGTAGTGCTTCCTTTAAAAGAAAAGAAAATTATTGATGAACGCCTAGATGTTGTTCAATACTTTATCGAAAACACTGATTTTTCGGATAATGTACAAATTCATTTAAAGCAAATTAGTGATTTAGAACGATTAATTTCGAAAGTTGCAGTTGGCAGAATAAATCCAAGAGAAGTTAATCAATTGATGATTTCGTTGAATGCTGTTGAGGAAATAAAGAACATATTCGCACCAATCAAAAACGAAGTAATTATTAGAATAAATGAGCAATTAAATCCATGTAAATCCATTAAAGACAGAATAGCAAAGGAAATTAATCCCGAACCTCCAATGCTTATCAACAAAGGAGGCGTAATTGCCGATGGCGTTAATGAAGAATTAGATGAACTAAGAAAATTGCTTTATAGTGGAAAAGATTATTTAGTTCAACTTCAACAAAAAGAAACCGAGAAAACGGGAATATCATCGCTAAAAATATCATATAACAATGTTTTTGGCTATTATTTAGAAGTTAGAAATACACACAAAGACAAAGTTCCAGCCGACTGGATTCGAAAGCAAACTCTTACAGGAGCGGAGCGATATATTACAGAAGAACTTAAAGAATATGAATCGAAAATTTTAGGCGCTGAAGAAAAAATACTAAGCCTTGAAACGCGAATATTTAATGATTTGATTTTAAGCTTAACAGAATATATTCAGCCAATTCAGTTAAATGCATCTTTAATTGCAAATATCGATTGTTTATTATCTTTTGCACATATTGCTATAGAAAACAACTATTCACGACCTGAAGTAAATGAAAGTAAAAAATTGTCTATTTTTAATGGTAGACATCCAGTTATAGAAAAGCAATTGCCTATTGGTACTGAATATATTGCAAACGACATTTATTTGGATGAAGATACGCAGCAAATTATTATTATTACTGGACCTAATATGTCGGGAAAATCGGCATTACTAAGACAAACTGCTCTTATTGTTTTAATGGCTCAAATGGGGTCATTTGTTCCTGCCGATAAAGCCGAAATAGGTATTATCGACAAAATATTTACACGTGTAGGAGCATCAGATAATATTTCAACTGGCGAATCAACATTTATGGTAGAGATGAACGAAACTTCAAGCATATTAAATAATTTGTCAGATAGGAGTTTAGTTTTGCTTGATGAAATAGGGCGTGGCACAAGTACCTATGATGGAATATCAATAGCATGGGCTATAGCAGAATATTTACACGACCATAAATCGGGAAAAGCTAAAGTGCTTTTTGCAACTCATTATCATGAATTAAATGAGTTGGCAAAAAATTATAAGAGAATAAAAAATTATAATGTTTCGGTTAAAGAACTTGATAAAAAAGTTATTTTTCTACGAAAACTTATGCCAGGCGGAAGTGAACATAGCTTTGGAATACATGTAGCGCAAATGGCAGGAATGCCTAAAAGTATTGTTAAACGTGCAAATGAAATATTAGTTCAGCTAGAGCAATCGCAAGAAGATGCCCTTTTGAAAAAAGACGTAAATAAAATAGCATCAAAAAAAGAAGGCTATCAATTAAGTTTTTTCCAGCTAGAAGATCCAGTTTTACTTAATATTAAAGAGCAAATTTTAAAAACGGATATAAATACTCTAACACCTATTGAAGCGTTATTAAAACTAAGTGAAATTAAAAAATTAGTTGGCGGCTAATCTTTTAAAAACGATTTATTCTATTTCATTCTCGAAAGAGCTGCTTTTGCTTTTTGATCGATACCCGATTTGTAGTCGCAATCGTCCATATTAAGGCACTTATTTAAATATTCTTTAGCTTTAGTAATATTTCCTTGTTTTTCATAAATCAATCCCATTTGCAGTGCGGCGTTTGGAATAAAATACTCATTTATATTAATAGATTTATTTAAGCACAATTGGTAAAATTTTAAGGCGTCATCAAATTTTTTGAGTTGATGATAATTCCGAGCTAAACGATAATAAAACTCGGCAAAGTCTTTCGGATTTGATGCATATTGCGAAGGTTCTTTTTCGAGTAATAATGATAGAGAACGTGAGTAATAGCCCCCATCAAATAATAATCGGGCTTTTAATAAGGTAATATTTGGGATATTACCTCTTTTTGCTTCATTTTCGGCATATTTATCTTCATCAACAAATGCATTTCCATATTTAAGTAAGTTTGCCATTGCAAGCTTGTATTTTTCAATATTTCCATTGATTAAATGAGCCCAAGAAATTCGGAGCCATGAAGCTTTTATAAAATTTAAGCCTTTAAAATTCTTAATATACTCTTCAAAGTAAGTTATTGCGGAATAATCTAATTTAAACAATTTAGATTCGCCTAAGATATAGGTTAAATAGTGAAATTGAAACTGGTCAACCGATTTTTGCCGATTTTGCAGCATGCTAATTATTTTATCGTTTTCGCCCTTTTTTTTCAGTAAGCTGGCTTTTGAATATAAGTAGAGAGGGCTTTTTATAGTATCTAATTTTAATTGCCATTTATAAAGCGTATTAAGTTCTGCTTCATCATTCGATAAAGATGATGTTAGAAAGTTGAGGTAAAATAAACTTTCGGGCAATAAATAATTGTATTTAGGCTGATTGTAAGCATTTAAAAACAGGTCGGATAATTCGAAAATACCTTGTTTAACAGTACCCTGAAAGCCAGCAATATTTGCAATCCACTTATATTTGTCAGGTATAGTTCCAATAAGTGCATGTAGTATGCCTAAACCCTTCTTATTTAATATAAATTTTGGAAATAATTTTTGATTTTTCTCTAAAAGAGAGTAGGCTTCATTAATTTCTCTAGCACTAGATAGGTATTCTTGAAATTTTATATGAATAAAAGCCCATTGCAAATATACTTCAGCTTGTGTAAATAGATAATAAGGTGACGATTTATCTCCAGCTTCAAGTTGCTTTAAACGTATGGATTTATATTTTTCTGTCTTTTTACATTCAACTTTATTTTCTCCGAGAAAAAGTTTAAGAAAATCTATGAAATTTTCGAGATATAATGGAATCAGGTTTTGTGGATTATCTAATTTTTCTTTTGAAAGAACAGAGCTCCCTTTTTCTAGTTTAAGATCAATTATATTTTTGTATGCAATAATACAATTGTCGTTCATTACAAAAGTACCCTTGCATTTAGCTGTATCAATAATTAGGAAACAATAACAACACAAAATTGCTGATAAATAACGCATCAAATTGATTGTTATAATTTGAAAATGGTTTTCATTTTGCTTATTTGTTCGGAGTTGCCTAAAACGAAAAGTTTTGTATTAGGTAAAAGAACTGTATTTGCAGTTGGATTAACAATGAGCTCTCCGCTTGATGTTTTAAATCCAATTATATTTGCACCACTAAGTCTGCGAATATCAATTTCATTAATAGTTTTATTAATATACTCATCGGGCAACTTACTGCAAACTATTTCAACAAGATTGGTTGATGAATCACCTTGAATAGAGAGATGTTCTAAAAATTGCACGATGTCGGGCTGAAGAACCATGGTAGCCATGTGAGTACCACTTACTTTTTCAGGAATAATAACTTGATTTGCCCCTGCAGTTCTAATTTTACGTTCGGCACTTTCATTAGATGCTCTACTAATAATATTTAAATCTTTTTTAAGCGTTCGAGCAGTAAGTGTAACAAACAAATTATCGGCGTCATTTGGAAGCGTTGTTATTAAAGCAATAGCATTTTGAATTCCAGCCTGAATAAGAGTTAAATCATCAGTTGCATCGCCTTCCATAAAAAGAATTCCATTTTCACTATTATTGAGAATCAATTCGCGATCCATTTCAATAATGATATACGGATGTTTACGGTCTACAAGCTCTTGGACTGCTTGTTTGCCATTTCTTCCGAAGCCAACAACTATTACATGGTTTTTCATTCGTTTAACGTTTGATTTTGTTCTATAATGTCTAAAAATATTATTAATTTTCCCTTCAAGAAATTGGGATGTAATAACCGAAATGGCATAAGTATAGGTTCCAATACTAGAAATAATAAGCAAAATTGTAAAAACTTTTCCTGCATCCGACAAAGGTTGTATTTCTCGAAACCCAACAGTTGCCAAGGTAATAATTGTCATATATAGTGCATCCAGCAGGCGATAGCCTTCTAAAGTCATATATCCAATTGTGCCAATTAATGGCAAAAATAGCATTAATAGAAAAGCTACTAAGCCTTTTTTAGAATCGGTATGTCTTTTATAGATACTCAACAAAAATATATTTATGCAATAATAATCATTTTTATTGAGATTTGAGAATCAAAAATAAAAATAATTTAGAATAATTCTTATCGAAAATTACTTGCTTTTACAATAAAAAATACGTATATTTAGGTATAAATCAACAATTTATGTCATGTCGAAAATCAGCTTTCATATTAGATGTTTATTTTCAACATTAATAATGCTGATGATTTCGTTTTTTTCTTTTTCTCAATGTCCCGATGGTTATGAAGTTAATGGAGTAGATAGAGCGGTAAATGGTGATTTTGCAGGAGGAAATACAGGATTTTCCAGCGCATATTCATTCATTGCTAATGGTGCAGGTCAAACCGAACTAAACCCAGAGGCATATTATTCTGTTTGGACTAACCCAAATGATTTACACTCAAATTTTTCGTCGTGCAGTGATATTTCTGGAGACGGAAATATGATGATAATTAATGGAGCACCAACAGAAAATGTTGAGGTATGGCGTCAACCAATTAGTGTTGAGCAAAACACGTTATATTATTTTACAACATGGATAGCTTCTGTTCACCCTACTTCACCTGCTCAGCTTCAGTTTTCTGTAAATGGCGGTTTATTAGGGAGCATTTTCACGGCATCATCTACAACATGTGATTGGCAGCAGTTTTATGCGACATGGAATTCAGGGGCAAGTACTACCGCAAATATTAGTATAGTAAATAAAAATACAGCAGCAAACGGAAACGATTTTGCAATTGACTATGTTACATTTGTTCCGTGTAAGCCAGTAGTTTCGCTTCCTATAAATTTAATAGAATTTAAAGCGGAGGAGTTTAATGAAAACAAGATAAAAATATTGTGGAGTACGGCATCAGAATCAAACAATAAATTTTTTACAATAGAAC
This sequence comes from Bacteroidota bacterium, assembly GCA_037139195.1. Taxonomy (GTDB): domain Bacteria; phylum Bacteroidota; class Bacteroidia; order Bacteroidales; family JAHJDW01; genus JBAXGW01. The sequence continues at coordinate 69,049 of JBAXGW010000003.1, read as the reverse complement.
GCTCCACAGATGCCTTTAATTACGATACATTGGCTTATATTGCTAGTAAATATAATACTTCGAATCAATTATGCGATTATGAATTTATTGATGAACAACCATTAAATGGAACGGCATATTATCGACTTAAACAAAACGATTTTGATGGTCGTTCCGAATATTTTGCACCTGTTTCAGTGTATTTTAACCAAGAAGACAAAGGTTTTAAGATATATTTTGACAATCAGAATTATAGAATGGATTTATTTGGAACCGAAAAAGGCCAAAAAGTTCAATATATTATAACTGATATTATAGGAAACTATCTAATGTCGGAAGAAATTATTTGTACGTGTAATTATGTTTGTTGTATGATAGATTTAAAAGGCAAATTGCCTACGGGCATTTATAATATTACTTGGTATACCAATAATGATAAATACACCCATAAATTTATTGCTCATTAGGTTTTATTGATAAAAACACAATAACACCAAGCAAAAGAACTAATGTTAAACTCGACAAGTAGAATGCCCATTTTATTGTAGGGTTTTTATATTTGAGTTCTATCAAATGCTTGCCACTATCTGCTTCTAATCCCATTAAAGTTTTATTCACAATAAATATAGGCATTTCAACATTGTCAATGTATGCATGCCAGTATTTATAGTAATTTTGTTGTATAACAATAATACTTTTACCGTTAATACATGCATTTGCTGTTATTGCATTAGGATTAATTATTATGTTTTCAAATTGATTATTGCAATTAGAATCAATTTGAATTTGTTTTTTTGTAAATGCAACATCTGCTATATCAATAGAATCATATATAGCTTTTTGCATATTATTTTCATTTTGCAGATGATTCGGCGAAAATAAAACTTTGTTTTTTAATGCTGAATCAATTATTTGTGGAAAGCCATCAATCATTAATTCATAATTTTTCATATAAAAAGAAGTAAATCCATCGTTTGAAACTTGCTTCGTGAAATTGGATTGATTTCTCCAATAAGGACTAAAATTAACAATGGATTTTCCTCCTGAAGTTTCATTTAGTTTGTAATTATGAATATTATTAAACCCTGATTGCATGAGTTCATTTGCCCTTTTTGCTTCACTAAAAGGAAGGTTTTGTGAGCAAACGGTATAAGGAGCATTAATATTAGAAGCTAGCGTTAAATCGAAAATAATCAAAACTAGTAGACAGTAAGCTATATACTTTGAAATAGATTTGTATTTATAAAGCAGCAATAGTAAAATTGAAAGTATACTAATTTGAAATAGTAACTGAATGCCAAAATGCTGAATTAATGTTGAGGTTTCAGAATTTCTAAATAAATCGGACGATAAAACAGTTAGAATATTTAAATAACCCTGACTTCGAGCAAACACTATGCCTATAACTAATCCAACAATTGCAGTTACTGTGATAATAAGCATTCGTTTACGGATTTTTTCATGATTTTCATTAAGTAATAAATTTATTTCGTTTACAGCAATTGTAATCATTCCAAAAACAACAAAAAGTCTGAAAATAGAAGGAAATCTAAACATATTCATCAATGGAATATAATCATAAAGGAATTTTCGAAATGGGGTTAATTCGCCAAAAGCTGCTAATAAACAAAGCAGTATACAAATCTTAAGTAAGGAATAAAAAATAGTCGACTTTTTAAAAGTCCCATAAATAAAGAAAAGTAATAGCACAATACCAAAATATGCATTTGCCATTGAAATATCAGTATTCAGAAAATTAAAATCTTTAACCGTGGCAAATGGAGCAAAAAAGGAAACTGTAGATTCAATAGAAAATGGACAAAATAATGCTTGCTTTAAAGTTACTCCGCCAGTTCTATTGATAAAAGGCAAGGATTGATATACAGAGACCCATTGAGGGGCAGTGAGAATTAGAATTAATATCAGACTTATAAAATTATACTTCAAAAACAAATAATCACTTTTCTTTCTACTAATTTGAATTATATTAAAAACTAGCACAGCACCAAGAATATATGCGGAAATTATTAAAAAACCAGGGTAACCTCCGGTGAAAAATAAAAACACAAAAACAGAAAATAGTATTGCATTTTTAATATTTCTTTGTTGATACAATTTATAGTAAAATGTAAAAACAAAAGGCAGCCAAGTAGCACTTATCAATAAATAGAAATGCTGAGCATTGCCAACAAAAAAACCAGATAATTGATACGAAATAGCCCCGATTAGAGATGGTACTGTGTTCATTTTTAATGCCTTCAAGAAAAAAAACATTCCAATCCCTGCTATAATATTATGAAAAATAAATTCTGCGTGAAGAGTACTTATCGTGTATTTGCCAAATAAGCTAAAAAACCAAAGAATAGGATACCACGATGTTGCTTGTGGGTCGGCTTGAAGTGGGTATCCAAGATTTTGATAGGGATTCCAACTAGGCAAAAATCCATTTCGAATAGACTCAGCCACAGTGTGCCGCCATGGCAAAGCGCAATCAATCATATCATAATTAAGTGGATGAATTAAGAATCCAATTTTAGAGAATCCAATAAGCGAACAAATAATAATTATTAAAAAGGGAATGCTTTTTTTTGCCATTTATAGCGTTTTTAATTTAAAAATCTCAATATTGTCATATTGACCAATTTTTCTTTCAATAAATTTGTTGAAATAGGATAAATCCTGAGCGCCTGAATTATTAATTATTATGTAGGTAGCCCCATTTTTAATTGACTTTTTAACCGTTTCTGCATCTTTATTTGTTCCCCAAAAAAGGGTCCATCCCTTTCTATTCATCAAATATAAAGATATATTAGGAGAATAATCTACAGCAGAAATTACTTTTGCGTTTAAAGGTATGCCAAGGTATTTAAAATAGGGTTCAATTGTATTTAGCGACTTAAAACTATTATAATTATTAACCTCGCCAAAATATCTATTATTAAAACGCTCTTTTGTATGATATATATTTATTAGTAGAACAATTAGTGATAAAACTAAAAATACATTTTTAAACGTCTTGCTATAATGGTTTTTGATAATATTAAAAGCGGTATATAACATGATAATTGGCAATATATACAAACAAACTAAATAATAATCGTGATTGTCGAATACTGCAAAAAACAATAATATATAAGATATTGTTGCTAAAAATAAGATAATAAGTGCTAAAAGAAAATTTGCATTTGCCTTTTTGAAGTTAATAATAACAAAAGTCATTAGAGCAACATAATAAAAATATGCTGAAATATGATAATATTCAAAAATCCAAATTGTTCTAAATCTATTAATTACGTTCAGAATTTGTTCTTTATTCATTTCCCAAATTGGCCATGGATAGGTTGCAAAATAATCAACTTTATGAATTGTGTTATAGGATTTTGCATAGGCGTACCAAGCAAAAACAAGAATCCCTGTAATAGCAAAAAGTATGATATACTGAATTTTAAATTTCAGTCTGTTTTCTTTTACGATTAGGGTATTATACAAAAGTAACCCTGAAATAACAATAAGATTAACCGCTGAAGTAACTTTAAAAAGTGTAGCTAACAAAAATAACAGAAATGAAACGTATAAATGAAAATTTCTTTTCTTTTGTTGATAATTAACTAAATAATACCATCCAATTATGGATAGTGAAAGCGATGTAGAATCGATAATAAAACTATTAGAATAATAGGCAATTACAGGGCTAGAAAATAACAAAAGTGGGGTAATAATAGCAATTTCAAAATTATTAAATAACTTATGTGTTAATTTATATAAAAATGAAATAGCGATAATGAAAATGGAGCCAGTAACTATTCTAAAAATATAATCGTGATGACCAAAAATGCCATATAGTTTTGATATAGAATAATAGAGCAGTGGAAATTCGCCAACGGTTTTTCCGCTCTGTCCGCCATCTGCCATTAAATTGTGAATTTCAGGAGATAAAAAATTGCGATTATCTTGGTAATAATTCAATGCCATTGATGCGCAATCGCACATTCTCCAGCTATGAATTGATTGAGGGGCATAAAACATAGACTCCCAATATCCGTAATATTGACCAATGAATAATACAATTAACAGGAAAACAATAAAATTGTATTTATAATAAACGGTTTTTAAAATATTCATCTAACATTTATTTTTTTATCAAACTCAATTGTTGTTTGAATTTATTAGCAGTTTTATTAAAGTCGCTTATTTTTTCTTTCCTCACGGGTTTTGCAGGTGGCGATTCCATTTTAAGTGGGTCTATTGCTGTTCCGCTTTTATAAACTCTAAAATCGAGATGTGGTCCTGTAGATAATCCAGTACTGCCAACGTATGCAATTACTTCTCCCTGACTTACTCTTGCACCATTTCTTATGCCAGGTGCAAATCCAGATAAGTGCATATATGATGTAACATAATCATTAGAGTGTTTTACTTTTACGGTTTTTCCACCACCACCGCTCCAACCACATGCAATGATAGTTCCTGCTCCGATTGTTTGCACAGGTGTGCCTCTTGGCGCTGCATAATCAACACCATGGTGCGGACGGCGAATACGAAGTACTGGATGCATTCTACTATTTGAAAATTTTGATGTTATTTTAGCAAAACTAAGTGGAGCTTTTAAAAATGCACGTTTCAAATTATTTCCAGAAATGTCGAAATAGTCGCCAATGCTGTCTTGTACATAATAAAAAGCATAGTTTTCTTTTCCTTCATTTACAAACCAAGCTGCCAAAATTTTTCCAAAACCGATGCTTTTGCCATCTACAACGAGGTCTTCGTATATCATTTTATATTTATCGCCTTTTTGTATACCATAGAAATCAATTGTCCAAGCATAAATTTCAGACAAAGAAAGTGCTAAGGATGGGCTTGCTCCATTGTCAATCATCGCATTCCATAAAGATGTAGAAATTTCGCCCGATGTAGATTTAATAATTGTTTGTACTTCCTTTTCATTGCTATGAACATGAACGGAATCGAATAATTGGAAAACAACAAATGACGTGGGACTATCTTCATAAATAAAATAGCTGGCATTTCCACTGCTATCGCTGATAATTGTATATTCGTATCCACGTCGAATTTTTCGAGTATCAAAAATACCATCGGATCTTTTTACCAACAAATCAACAGTTGTGGCATCAACTTTATATTTTTGTAATATGCTTGAAATATTATCGCCCGAATTAATGGTATCTTTAATAACTAAGAGCGTATCGACATTTATTCCATACTCAAATTTTGGCTCTGGTTTCTTAATTTCAACCGCTACTTGCTGTTTTTTGTATAGTTGATAATACTTATACAGCGATAGAGCTGAGATTATTAGCACAAAAAAAACAATTAATAATTTTATCCAATTCTTCATTTAATTGTTTTTAAGTTTTTGGTAAACGCTTAATGAAATTATTATGTAAACAACTATTATTAAAGGAATTGCCATAAACTGCAAAATGGAAAGCAAAGCAACAGAAAGAAGCAACAGAACATAACGATAATAATTGTCTTTCCACGATATGTTTTTGATTTTCAATGAAAAAAGTGGAATTTCGCTAACCATTAAAAAACAAAGAGCTAAAAGAGCTACAATTAAAAAAACTGGGTTTATTAAAAACTGAGAAACAGGATTAGAGACATCTCCCCAATTTAACATAGCAATTCCTGCTATAAACAATGAAGCCGCTGGAGTTGCTAGACCAATAAAATTTTCTGTTTGACGAGTATCAATATTAAATTTTGCTAGTCGCAAAGCCGAAAACACAGCAAATAAAATGGGCAAATAACTAACTAAAGGTCGGTTGAAAACCAAGTTTTGGCAAAAATCAAATTTAACAAACATTTGCACTAAAATAAAAGCGGGAGCAACACCAAATGTAACAACATCGGCAAGCGAATCGAGGTCTTTCCCAATAGGCGATTTGGCATTGAGCAAGCGTGCTGCAAAACCATCAAAGAAATCGAAGATAGCACCAATTATTATAAATAATCCAGCGTATTCTAGTTTGTTGTCGGAAGCAAGTATAATTGCAATAACACCAGATGATAAATTTAACGAAGTGATGGTATTTGGTATGCTGTTTTTTATTTTAGTAAACATCTGCGTTATATTGAATTAATAATTCTTTTGTATTTATTTCATAAGCCAATAAATTTCCCATTCCCACTTTTTCTTTGTAAACACAGCCATTATCAAGGTCGATGAATGGATATTTGCCGCTTTGAACAGATTCTAAAATAAAATCAAGACTAATTGGAACATGTCCATGTATAATCTTTCTGTTTTCAATTTTTTCGGGTATTACTTCATAATCTCTGGTCCAAAGCATAGCTCTAGTGTCTTCAAATGGATTGTCGATTGCAAAGTTTAGTCCAGCGTGAACAATGATATAATTTCCGCGAATAACATAATGCTGTAAATTTTGAAACCATTCTATATATTTTTGATCAATTTGAGAAATATTTTCTATTTCAAAGCTTTTCATTGCTTCTGTGCCACCATGATGAAGCCACTCTTCAAAAACAAGATTTTTTTTCTTCCAAAACAGTATTTTTTTGGGAGTTTTTTCAGCTTCAAAAGCAGATAATATGTATTCTTCGTGATTTCCTTTTAAACAAACAATTTGAATGCCTTGGTTACTTAGGTTCATAATATAATCAATAACGCCCTTTGATTCAGGTCCACGATCTATATAATCGCCTAAAAAAATCAATTCATCATTTTCTGTTGGTTTAATTTTGGTTTCAATCAGCGACCTAAGCGTAAACAAACAACCATGAATATCAGAAATTACCCAATGTTTTTGCATGTTATTCTTGAATTGGGGTTTTAAACGATTTGTAAACTAAATAGATTCCAATAATAATAAATGGAATACTTAGCAATTGTCCCATATTTAAAATCATTGTACTTTCAAAACCTACCTGATTATTCTTCAAGAATTCAACAAAAAACCGCACGGTAAATAAGGTAATTAAGAAAAATCCAGTCATAAAACCTTCTTTAACAATACCTTTGTGTTTCCAGTAATAATTTAACAGAAATCCAAAAATAGCAAAATAGGCTAATGCTTCATAAATTTGAGTTGGATGACAAGGAATAGCTTGACCTGTTGCATTTTTAAATGTTTCTACATCTCGAACAAAGGTAAAACCCCAAGGCAAAGTTGTTGGATGCCCATATATTTCAGAGTTCATTAAATTTCCCATTCGAATAAATAAACCAGATAAAGCAACCACTACCACTATTCGATCTACAATCCATAAATAACCAGTATTTGTTTTTTTTGAGAATAGCCATAACGAAAAAAGAATTCCAACAGCTGCTCCATGGCTAGCTAATCCACCTTCCCAAATTTTTATTATATCGAAGGGGTTTGCTAAATAGTAATCGGGCTGATAAAACAAACAATGACCTAAGCGAGCGCCAGCAATGGTTCCAACGGCCATGTATATTGTAAGTTTGTCAAGAACGCTATCAGCAATATTTTCGTTTTTGAAAAATTTATCGATTATTAAATAGCCGAAGTAAAAAGCAGCAGCAAAAAACAAACCATACCATCTAACTGCAAACCAATCCAGCCTGAAGATTTCGGGTTTAACGTTCCAAACAATTTCTGTAAGTATCATATTTTAGAATTTCGTAAATACAAAAATACAAAAATCGTTAGAACAATTTAGCTAAAAATTATTAGTTATTATAAAACCCTGTTTTATAGCACCCGTAGTTGGGTCGAGTTCAGAGCCAAACATGCTATGAGGAATAGTAAAAATAACTAATAGAATAAAAGAAGCAATGATTACAGAAGTTAGATTTTGTTTTTTTCTATTTAATATAAATGCTATTAACCATGCTATAAATGCTATTAATGTTTTATTATCGGTTAAATCCCAAGCAAATGGCACACCAGCCCAAAATTCTCCAAATGCAAACTTCTGAACTATAGGGCCTAAAATTATTCCACCAATTAATAAGGACCAAAATGTATAGTTTACAAATGCTCTAACTGACTCAGCTTTTCTAATAGCCAATATTGCTGTATAAGTAGAAAGTAACATTGCTAAAAACATAAATATTATATGTGGAATTAAAAAATAAAATGGCACATCGCCCTTAAATCTTATTATTACAGGATTTTTTTCGGAAAGATAATATGAATTATCCAGTGTATATAGCTCAACATAATAGGCTAATTTGCCCGCTTTGGGCTGAACGGGTAAATGTCCAAATAAAACATTTCTATCTCTTATCAGGGGTACTTCAACAAAGTCATCATTTGAAGGGTATAGCTTATAAAAAATGGAACCACTAATATTCCCGTCTTCAAGTTCTAGTTTTATTTCACATGGATCATTGCCTCCATGACTTCTAGGCAACTTGAATGAGTAATTTTTGCCATTTATTGTTGTATCTGCCTTTTTTGGATACGTTGGGCCAGTTTTTCTTTGATAGATTATTACAATAATAGTAATTAAAATAGCAATTGTCCAATATAGATAGTTTTTTTTCATTGGTTTTTATAATATTACTTTCAATTTCAAAGGTAAATCATTTCTAAGTATTTCAACTTCTATTTCTTGACCTTTTTGAAATTTTGACAGTGCATGCATGTATTCATAAATATTTGCAATTTTTTGTCCGTTAATTCCTACAATAACATCACCTTTTAAAATTCCTGCTTTTAACGCTGCTCCATTTGGACTTACTCCATCAACCCTTAATCCTTTATTATCAGATGAAGTTACATCGGGCATTATTCCTAATGAAACTTTCATTTTTGCTGGTGATTCGGAGTTTTTTGAAGATGTTTCTTTGAATGTTAGTTTGGTTGTACGTTTATTAATGTCTGAAAAAACATCATAAGAGTAGTTGAGGAGCAAACTCATTCCATTGTAATTTATTTTATTTTCGGTATCTAGAGGAGTATGATAATCGGAGTGTCCACCTGTTGTGAAGAACATTACTGGAATTTTACTTGTATAAAAACTAGTTTGGTCCGAACCTCCATAACCATCAGCTTGAAAAGATACTTTAACTTTGTTCGTGTCAAGATGTGTTTTTAAGATATTTTCAAGTTCAATTGCAGTTCCAGTTCCAGCAATTCCAAAGGTTTTATTATCTTTCATTCTACCTATCATATCGTAATTAAACATAGCAATGATAGAATCTTTTGGTATTTTAAGATTATCTACAAAATATTTCGAACCAAGCAAGCCTTTTTCTTCTCCATCAAAAGCAATAAAAATTACATTTCGCTCGAGTTTATCTTTAGACATTGATAATAATCGGGCCATTTCTATCATACCTGCCACACCCGAAGCATTATCGTCGGCTCCGTAGTGAATTTGCCTATATTCAGGCGTTCTTGAACCCGAATTGCTTCCGCCATAACCTAAATGGTCGTAATGGGCGCCAATTACAATATATTGACCAGAATTATTAGATTTTAATTCGTAAACAACATTTTTCCCTTCAACTTGTTCGAAGTTAATTAAGCAATTAGCTTCAATATCAATTTGTATATTTAGCGTTTGTTTAGTAGTATCATTATAAAAACTTTTACTATCTAGTTTTGATAGATTGAAAATTATATTTTCCAGTTCTTTGCTAATAAATATGATTGGTATATTATAGTCAATACTAATATTAGAAAGATTTCTTGTTAATTCCGATTCATTATTTGCTATTAAAAGAACTCCTGCGGCTTTTGAATCTTTTGCAAAGAATATACTATTTTGATTATATGTTAAAGCATTTGAGTTAGCGTTCTTAGTTGTATCAGCATTTATTATTAGCCATTTATTTTCAATATCAGATGGTTTAATTTTTTTTATATCTTTAACAATCATTGCTTGAGCTTTTATCTTTCCAATTTTAGAAAGAAAGGAAGGATTGAAGTCTTTTCCTAAAACAAATTTTTCATTAGCCATAAAAAAAGAAGAAGTGGAATCAATACTCCTATTGGCTTTTATAGTAAATTGTTCAATTCCTGATTTATAAAAAGGTAATAGTGCTAGTTTAGAAAATTCTTGTTGAATATAGTTAGCAGCAATAAAATCGCCTTTAGTTCCAAAGTATCTGCCTTCTGTCGTGTCAGAAGCAAGAAATGAAATATGTTTTTTTAATTGAAGCGTATCAATTGTAGCTTTTTGTGCACAAGAAGAAATTACAATTAAAAGGAAGAAGGATAAAAAAGTATTTTTCATTGATTAAAATATTTAAATAAAAAATGCCCACTCAATAAGAATGGGCATTAATAAAATTATAGGTTATTTACCAAACAATTGCACGTTTGTCTACAGGAATAAAGCGTTTTGCTTTATCATCGATATTAAATGCAGTATAGAAATCGGGCACATTGTAAATCATACAATTTACGCGAGCAACAGCTGGAGAGTGTACATCAGTTTTCAAATACATCATTAGCTGTTGTGGGCGGATATTATTTCTCCAAATTTGAGCATACGATAGGAAAAAACGTTGATTTGGAGTAAATCCTTTGATTTTTGCAGTATCTTTTGATGCGCTTTTAAATGCCTCAAAAGAAACAGTAATACCACCAAGGTCGGCAATGTTTTCACCAATAGTTAAAGCACCATCAACGTGAAGTGAATCAAGAATTTTAAAGTTGTTGAATTGTTCTACTAATGGACCTGATTTCTTTTTATAATTATCGGCATCTTGTGGAGTCCACCAATCAGTTAAATTACCTTTATTATCGTATAAACGACCTTTATCATCAAATCCGTGAGTCATTTCATGACCGATAATAGTTCCAATTGCTGCGTAATTAACAGCATCATCAGCATCCATAAAGAAGAAAGGAGGTTGAAGAATAGCAGCTGGGAATACTATTTCGTTCATTGTTGGACTATAATATGCATTTATTGTTTGAGGTGTCATTCCCCATTCTGTGCGGTCTACTGGTTTGTTGATTTTATTCAAATCACGTTTAAATCCAAAATTGTTAGCTTGCATTACATTTCCAACAAAAGAAGTGCGGTCAATGTTTAATTTAGAGTAGTCAAGCCATTTATCAGGATAACCAATTTTAACGGTCATTGCTTTTAGTTTTTCCATTGCTTTAGCTTTAGTAGCTGCACTCATCCAATCAAGTTTTTGAATGCGGTCTCCTAGTGCTTTTTGTAGGTTACCTACTAATTCTAGCATTCTTTCTTTTGCTTTTGCAGGGAAATATTTCTCAACATAAAGTTGTCCAACCGCTTCGCCAAGAGAAGAGCTAGTTGTATTTAAAATACGTTTCCATCTTTCTTGTTGTTGAGGTCTGCCAGTAAGTTCTTTTCCGTAGAAATTGAAATTTTCGTCAACAACTGCTTTGTGCATATAAGGAGCCATATCATGAAGAAGATTCCATGAAAAATAATCTTTCCAAGTGTTAATTGAAACTGATTTCAATAATTTATCACATGCTTTCATGTATTCAATTTGACCAATGCTAATGTCTTTTGGGTCAGAAATTCCAACTGCTGTAAAATATTCATTCCAGTTGAAATTTGGCATCATTTTTTGCAATTCAACAGTTGTAGTTTTGTTGAAATTTGCAATTGGGTCGCGAAGTTCTAACATTGATTTAGAAGCTTTAGCAAGTAATGTTTCTAAGTCTAATACCGATTTTGCAGATGCAGCAGCAGCTTTTTCATCTTTACCCATTAATTTAAACATATTGGTTAGATGAACTAAATATTTTTCACGAATAACTTTAGTTTCGGCATCAGGATTAAGGTAATAATCTTTTTCGGGCAATCCTAAAGAGCCTTGGTAAGTATTAGCTATAACCATTTCACTATTTTTCTTGTCTTGTTCAGAATAGAAATAGAATAATGGTGATATACCAACTGTATTTAAATGAGCAAATACCTTAGTTATATCTTCGGTTTTTTGCATTCCTGCTATTATATCAAGTTCGGTTTTTAGCGCTTCAATTCCTTTTTTCTCGATAGTAACCGTATCCATGCCACTAGCGTAGAAATCGCCAATTTTTTGTTTGTTTGATCCCTTTTCAGCTTTTAAGTCGTTTGCCGATTCATCCATTATTCCTCTTAATTGTTTAAGATTTTCCTCATACAATTTTTCGAAGTTACCATAACTCGAATATTGTTCTGGAATTGGATTGTTTTTTAGCCAAGCACCATTGGCATATTGATAGAAGTCGTCGCCAGGATTTACTGTTAAATCCATATTAGCGGAGTCAATAGCATTATTATCTGCTACTTGTGTGTTATGCTTTTTAGCGCAGCTAGATACCATAACTAGTACAGTTAGTGAAATTAATAGTTTTTTGAAGTACATAAAAATAGTAGTTTTAGAGAATTTAAGCAAAAGAAATGATTTATTTTATAAAATTCAAGTATAATTATACAAATAATTTTAAATTAACAAATTTTACAAAACCAATTTGCTTTCAATATGAAAAATTGAAAAGGACAAAAAGCGTTGCCTTGCTATTAGCAAAAAACTATTTGTAATAAAAAGGGGCAATAGGGTAGGACAATTTGGGGGTTGGAAGGGGAAATAATAAAATAAAAAAAACCCCAAAATATGGGGTTTTTAGAATGTTTTGAATTATTCAGCTGGAGTTATAGCTTCAACTGGACAAACATCAGCACAAGATCCACAATCAGTGCAAACATCAGCATCGATTTTGTATACATTGCCTTCAATGATAGCTTCTACAGGACATTCGTTGATACATGTTCCACATGCTGTGCAATCGTCAGAAATTAAGTATGCCATTTTTATAGTTTTTTAAGTTAATAATTTCTTTCATTTCGGTTGCAAATATACTATTATGCATGGTGTTTTAATCAAAAAAAATTATTTTTTTCTAATTTATAAAATTTCTAAATAGTGATTTATTTTGAAAATTTAATTGTTTCTTGTAAAATTTGATTTTATCGGGTTATTTAATATTTGAATATCAATCAATAACAATTGATGAAAAGTAAATGTTGTATATTTTGTGGTTTGAGAAATTATTTCTATTTGATGGTGGCATGTTATTTTTTGAGTTTTGATTAAAAATACGTAGGTTTGTGTAATAAAATAAGCAATATGATAAAATCGATGACCGGCTACGGCAAAACTGTTGTAAGTCTTGAGAATAAAAAAATTACTATTGAAATGAAGTCGGTAAATAGCAAACAATTTGATTTGAAAATCAGAATGTCGTCTATTTATAATGAAAAAGAAATGATGATTCGCAACTTTCTTCAAAACAAGCTTGAGCGAGGAACTATTGATTTAAATATTTCGGCAGATATTAATAATGAAAGCAGCTCGCCAAATATTAATTTTCAATTAGCGAAGAAATATTATAATGACTATAAAGCCTTTGCAAATGAGGTTAATGACTCTAATACTGATATTATTTCTTTGGTAATGCGTATGCCCGAAATAATGAAAAACGAACGCCCTCAATTAGATGAGAACGAGTGGATAGCTATTTTCGAAGGTATTACTAATTCGGCAAACTCACTAGATAATTATAGAATTAGTGAAGGCGAATGTCTATTATTAGATTTAAGCAATAGAATAAATAATATTGAAAGTGGGCTTTTGAATATTGAAAAATATGAAGTTAAACGAATAGAAAATGTTAAAAACAGAATTAAAAACAATCTAAGCGAGTTTTTTTCTGAAACAAATTTTGATAATAATCGATTTGAACAAGAATTAATATATTATATTGAAAGATTGGATATTACAGAAGAAAAAGTTCGTTTAAGAAGTCATATCGATTATATTAGAGAAGTGCTAAGTTTGGGCGAATCTCAGGGGAAAAAACTATCGTTTATCACTCAAGAAATTGGCAGAGAAATAAATACCATTGGTTCAAAAGCTAATGATGCCGAGATGCAGAAAACAGTAGTTGAAATGAAAGATGAATTAGAGAAAATAAAAGAACAACTGTCTAATATATTATAATTAAACGTTTATAGTTTTGGAAATTCAACTTAAACCAAATAAAAAAATATACTTTGCCTCTGATTTTCATTTGGGTATTCCCGACTATGAAACAAGCAGGAAACGCGAGGAATTAATAGTGAAGTGGCTTGATGATATTAGTGTAGATGCTAGTCATATTTTGCTAATGGGCGATATTTTCGATTTTTGGTTTGAATATAAAAGAGTTGTTCCAAAAGGATTTGTCCGTATTTTAGGAAAGCTTGCCCAACTAACCGATTCAGGAATAGAAATTCATTTGTTTACTGGAAATCATGACATGTGGATGCATAACTATTTCGAAAAGGAATTATCTGTTATCATTCAGCGTAAACCAATTATTGCAACAATAAATAATACCACTTTTTATTTAGCGCATGGCGACGGAATAGGACCAGGCGATAAAAACTACAAATTGCTTAAAACAATATTTTCAAGTCGATTATTGCAATGGACATTTTCTCGTTTACATCCTAATTTTGCATTAATGTTTGCGAATGCTTGGTCGCAGAAAAGCCGCTTAGTAAATCATTTAGATGATGAGGTTTTCTTTGGGAACGAGGAACGATTGATTCTTTTTTCTAATGAATATTTAAAAACTCATAAGAGGCTTGATTATTTTATATTTGGTCATCGGCATTTAGCTTATAATATTGAAATTGACAATAAAGCTAGAATTATTAATTTAGGGGAATGGGTAAAGCAAAAAACTTTTGCTGAGTTTGACGGAACAGAATTAAATTTGAGATATTATCCTTCTTGGGAAATAGTGGTAAATCCAGTTTCATAGTTATTATAGGGCTATATGCAATTTAGTATAGATAAGCACAAAAAAAGGGGTTGAAAAACCCCCTTTTTATTGTTAAAGGCAATCTTAGAATAAACAGCCATTTTATTGTTCTAATATGTCAACTTAGTTTATTATCATAAGTTTTTTTGTTGTTTGCTTGCTATTAGTTATTACTTTTAAGAAGTAAGTTCCTTTTGAAAGACTAGCTGCATTGATTTGCAGTTTCTTTGATGATTCTATTTTCTGATTATCTAAAACTACCATTACTTCTTTTCCTAATATATCATATAGTTTTGCTGTAACATAAGATTGATCGTCAACATTAATTAATACTGTAGTATAATCGCTAAATGGATTAGGATATACACAAACTAATTCTTTACTGTTAATTGCATTTTCAATTGGATCGGAAGAAACGGTTATATTTGATTCTATAATTTTAAAGAATCCGGTTGATGTTCCTGCTAGAATAGAACCCGAAATTAAATCTGGAACCTTTTCGCCTGGAAGTCCGATGAAAATATTTGTTGAATGATGATTTGCAAAGTCATACGCATATATTTCTCTATCTATTGCTGCATAAACAGTATCAGGGTGTGTTAAGTTTACTGCTATACACGTTACATTGCCAGCTCCCATTTTTAATGGATCAACTGTAAATGTTGCTCCTCCATCGGTTGAATATGCAAAAGTACATGCTGCAATGTAAACAGTGTCTGTTCCACGTGGATCTACTGCAATATCATATACTGGGTTAAATTGAATTTGCGAACCGCTACAAGCAGGACCATCGCTAGTTTTAACAAACGATATACCTTTGTTTGTAGATTTCCAAATAGAGCCAGGAACAGGATTTGTTCCACCGCCATCGTGTCCACAAGCAGCATATATAACCGTATCTGTGGCAGTTCTTGCTACAGCCATGCTTGTTATTTGTTTCATTTGAGAATTTACAACTACTGTCCAAGTAAGACCTTTATCTGTCGACCTCCAAATATTTCCTACAGAAACGCCTTGTTGAGCCGAACCAAATTTGTTTCCTGTTGATGCTAAAACAGTAACTGAGTCAATAAAATCAATATCTGTTACAAAAGGATTTGTGTACGATGTGCTGTTCCAATTAGCTGGAGCCAAATTTTGAAAGCCAGTTGCTCCTGTTGTAGTAACATAAAACCCCCAACTGTGTCCAGCAATAACATTCAAGCTATCCCAAGGGTTAATTGCAACTGCATTACAGCTACCAGTATTTGTAACTGGGAATTGTCCGTAAGGTGCTTCCCATTTAGCTGGTCCAACAACTGCATTATTTAAATAAGCTGTAGTATAAGCTACTCCCGAGTTTGTTGCTAGATAGAATGCTCCTTTATGGGCAGTTCGGTCAATCATATTTATTCTAACTGCTTCTAGTCCAACATTTGGTTGACTTTGGAACTGTCCGGTTACTCCTGTAGATGAAACGGCAACACCTCTGTTTGATGTAGATAGAACCATATTTGGGTCGTTAGGATGTGCTGCTCCACCATTATTTGTTCCTTGAAACATTGTCCAATTCGAACCTAAATTTGTTGAAACGGCAAATCCTGGAAACCCTAAACGCAAGCCATTACTTTGAGGCATAAGTGCAACCCATTGTGGGTTATAGTCGCAGTCGGTAATATCAAATGAATAGTTAGACGAAGGCGAAATGTCTGTCCAGGTTAAACCACCGTTAAATGAGCGATGGAATCTTAGTTTTTGTTGAACGGTATCATAAACGCTTACAAAAACTGTATCTGCGGTAACTTGAGCTGGATGCGTAAATATCTTTTTAAGGCATGAGTTTGCTGGAAGTGGAATATTTGTGGCATTTGTGCCATTAAATAAATATAAGCGTTCGCTATTTTGTCCGTTTCCTTTAATTCCAAGATAAACTGGATATCCAGATGCTGTGTTCACAGTAGCAATATGTTCCACTCTTTGGTTTACATTAAATCCGGGCGATGTTTCTGAATTAAATACCACCGATGTTTGAGAAAATGGATTCGTTGGATTTATTCTAGCTAAATATCTTGTAGCTCCAATATATGCCCAATAATCTGATAATCCAATAGCCGTAATATTTTGAGATTGAAACTGTTTATTTGTTAGTACTTTTTGGTCGAGTGCAGTAAACCAAGTGGTAGTATCTCCATTTTGGTAACTTGCAACTGCCGAATTTAGCGTTCCGCCTTGTTGATGATTTTCTGTTAAAACCCAACCTGTTTGGTTGTAAAGTATTTTAACGCATCCACCGCCCCATCCGCGGTTTCCACATTCAAATTCCAAAGAATCAAATGGGAATGCTTTGTACCAGGTTTTACAAGTATCATCACTTATGAAAACAGAGCTTGGCGTTTCAACTGCAGCAAAAATACGCTTGGTAGTGTTTGTCCATGCTAAATCATACGTATCGCCAGTATATAAACCCAAGTTTACTCTAGCTCCTTTTTGCTGTGTATTACAGCCAACTCCTGGGTCGATTGCCATAGAATCTACTCTAAAAGAAATGGTGTCATCATCTAAAGTGCCGCTTCTCAATTGGAAAACATAATCGCCCTTTTGATCTAATTTAAAGTTTACAATACCAAAACCATGATTAACTGGTGCTGAAATTGACCCAATTGGACTTCCTACACCAGATATTTTATCCATGGCAACATTTCCCATATATGCTTCGCATAAATTGTTATATGCATCTAAAATATTGGCTTTAAAACCAAAAGGTACATTAACAGGAACTGTATCTGGCTCCATATCAAAACGAACTTTTACTGGATAGCCAACATTTGAGAATTTAGCATATATAGTTACTGTATCTTTAATAAGCTGACCCGAAGAAATTACAAATTTATGAATGCCCACTGAATCTAAATACAAATTATTGAAATTTAGTTGCCCGCTGTTTGCATATTGATTGCTAAGGTTAAAGTGGTTTCCTTTTCCTTCTATTCTGGTAATAGTAACTAAATCAGAAAAATTAATATCTTTAACTCCCATATTATCGGTAGCATGAGCTTCTAAATTAAAAGGGCTAAAAGCATTTACAGTATCGGGTTCATTAACAAATAATAATTTAGTTGCATTACTAAGCTGATTACCGCCCATTTCATTTACTACAATTTCTTTGGTAGTATCGGAAATCATAGAACTATGAGTTGAAACAATTTTATATTTTCCAGTTTGAGTTAACTGCATATTTTCAAAAATCGCAATTCCTTTGTTAAAATTCATAGTTTTGTTGCCAGAAAATGCACTTTGGCTAGAACCTTCTAGACTTAAGGTTACTTGCGACATATCTGTAGTATCGATAACCATATCGGCGGAAGTAGAAGCAACATAAAGTATCATTGGCTCATTTTTCATAGTAGTATCAGGCGAATTTGCCATCCATGTTTTTGTTCCAACCGTATTTGTGAAGGTAAGCATGTTTATAATATTCACATTTTCAATCGTATCGGATAATAAGCCTGGGCAACTAGCAATTAGCTTATAGATACCAACTGTTTTTAACGAAAAATCATTGAATAAAGCCGTTCCATTATTAATTGGTTGAACAGTATCGCCATAAAGAACTCCTGGTCCTGATAGCACTTTAATAGTTACATTTCCTACGAATGTATTATCAGGCATCATATTATTACTAACAGCCGCAACTCGTGCAACAATAGGAACATTCGCAGGGAATTGTCCATTTGCTGTAAAATCTAATAATTGCAATTTCGTTGCGGTTTGACTAAAGCCAGCCAGACTAAATAATACGAATATTACAAATAATTGAAATGATTTTGTAAAAATCTTCATAATTCTAATAATTTAGTAAATATAATATTTGTGTCAAAAATATAATAAAATATATAAAATCACAAATGAAATATATAAATTATGATATTTAGCAACAAATTTGATAGACTAAACAGAAATATTGCAAAGCTTGATAAGGCAGAAAAAGGGATAATTGTATAAGGATGAAACTTAAACTTTAAAAAACCACTTTCAGAAAAGTTATAGTTTTACAAATCTTCCTTTTGAAATCTTGTTATTACCATCTTTAATACTTAAAAAATAAATTCCCTGAGGGAAATTAACCGTACTCAGTTTATACAATTCAGTTTCTTGTTGAATACTAGTAGTTTTTATAGTTTTACCCGAAACATCTGAAATAATAATTTGCGAATTTTTATTCATTTTGTGTTTGATAGTAAGCTCATCATTAGTTGGATTTGGATATAACTCCAATGTTTTATTTATTTTATTATTTTCAAAAACAGAAACATGGTCGTAGTCCCAAATAGCTAAAGAATATTCGCCATTTTTTAGTGTGTCGATTGTAAACTGACCTACCGTTGAAGCTCCAATTCTGGTTGAATGGGTTAGCTCCCAATTAGCTGCAGTATTAGCACGATAAACAATTACCAAAGAATCTGCAACATTGGTGATTAATTCGCTGTCGAACAAAGTTGCATTGTATTGCAGAAGCAATTTAGAATTAAATCCGTTGGCAAATATTCCTTCTACTTTCCAGTAATGATAGTTAGATAGAAATAAACCCGAAATTGGATTTTGATTATCGGGGGCAACAAAATTATGGGTTACCCTAATATACGAAGAATCGGGACAATTGCTTACATTTAATTTTGCGGAAGCATCTGTTAAATTGATATTTCCAGAAGTTTTAATTGTCATATTGCTTTCTATAGTCGCATCTGCTATTTTTTCATCTTTATCAATCAATGCTAAAATAGGATTAAAAGGCAATTGAAATGTTTGAACTCCCGTAACTCCAGAAAAATTAATAGTTTCTGTATGTTCTTGCCAATTAGCTGATTTAAAAGTAATCTCAATTTTGTTAGAGTTTGCATAAGTGCTTGAATGATTTAGCTTTTGACGCACATAAACTGTTGTAGAAAAATTTCCGCCATTTGGAACAATATTAAAAGAATCGACTGAAAAATGTGGAAAACCCGGACTTTCAACCCAAGCATTAAAAAAATCGCTTAAATCAATTCCAGAAGAATTAGATAGCGAATTTTTCAAATCATTAGTTGATACTGGCTTAAAAGCATATTGATTTAAAAATGCCTTAACCCCATTGAAAAACAAAGTATCGCCCATATAGTTTCTAAGTGTATGAACAACTCCAGAGCCTTTGCTGTATGCGGTTGTGCCATAAGTTATTGAAAGTGGCAAGTTAGTTAATGAAAAATACCCGCCATCATCAACATGACATTTTTGCAGTACAGCTTTGTGTTTAGCTCTCATGTAGTTTTTATAGAAAACTTTTCCATATAATATTTCATTAAAAAATGACTCATTGTAAGTTGCCCAGCCTTCATTTATCCACATGTCGCCAGCAGTAGAACAGGTAATCTGGTCTCCAAACCAAGAGTGAGCAAGTTCATGATAATACAACCATTCATTTGTTAGGTCGCCAGTAAAAGTATGCGATGGCATAGCAATATTGGTTGGATGTTCCATTGCACCAAGTGGAGTTGAAACATAGCCTATTCTATCCCAACGATAAGGACCCCAATATTTTTCGTAGCCCTGAAGAACCTCTTTCAGATGGATAAACGAACTTTTTGTTTTTGCAGTGTCAGCGGATTTAACATAAATGGCAATTGGAATTGCTCCATTAATTGAATTGAAAGTATCTTTAACAATAGCATAATTTGAAATAGCAACACTAGCAAGGTATGTGGGAATTTCTTGATTTAATTTCCATTTAAAAAGTGTTAAACTGTCATTAATTGATGTAGTTTCGGTAAGCAAACCATTGCAAACCGCAGTATTTGGGTTTTTTGTGGTGATATTAAAATTATAAGTTGCTCTATCTACAAAATCATCGATACATGGAAACCAGCCTCTGCCAAAATTATGAGGGTTTGCATCAAAGGCAACTCCTAGGTTATAAGCTATTGTTGGGTCTAAATGCAAGCCGCCCCATCCATAAGCCTCAAGTGTTGGTGCTCCGTGATAGTAAATCGTTAAAACAGATGTGTCAGTTGAATTTAATGCTTGAGGAAGTGTTATAATTAAAAGCGTATCATTGTAATTATAATTAGTTATTTTTTGATTGATAGAAAAAATGGAGTCAATTTTAAACCTCAATAAATCAAATGCAACTGACTGCATATTATTTATTTTGGGATGAAAAGTTATTATGGTGTTCGCTTGAATAGAATCGTCATTAAAATCTATAATTTTTAAATTAATTGTGTAATTTAAAATATCAACAGAGTCGCTTTTGGTTTGAGCACTTAAATTAATAAAGCCAAATAATAAGAGAAAAAAGGATAAAAAGAGTTTACAATATTTCATATAAAAGTTATTTACGGATAAAAAAAGGTCTTTCGTCGAAAATATTTATTAAATATTAAAAATAGAACTAATTTCACATACTAAAAAAAATAATTGCCGTTATTTAATGTGTTTGCACAAAACGAATTTTATAGATATTTTGGAAGTTCCGTTTTGTTGCAAGTTGTTATAAATGACAAATATTGTTGAAATATAACTACAATGTATTTTGGCATTATTTTTTAGCAATAATTTAGTACAAAATTAAAATAAACAATGAAAAGAATACTATTTGTCCCAATTTTTTTATTTTTTGTAGGGGGTTTAAGTGCACAAAAAATATGGAGTTTAAAAGATTGTATCGCTTATGCTTACGAAAATAATATTCAAATAAAGCAGAGCACACTAAACACCGAGCTTAATAAAAACAGTGTTTTACAAAGCAAATCAGCTTTACTTCCATCGATAAATGCCAATGCTAATAATGTGTACAATTATGGAAGAGCGATTGACCCATTTACTAATGGATATACGTCAAGTAAAGTTCAATCAAACAGCTTTTATCTTCAGAGTTCGGTTACTATTTTTGGAGGGTTTAAAAATATAAATGCTATTAAACAAGCTCAATACGAGTATTTAGCAAGCAAGTATAATTTGGATAAAATGCGTAACGACATTTCATTGAATATTGCATTAGCCTATTTGCAGGTTTTATATAGCCAAGAATTACTTGAAGTTGCCAAGAATCAGGTTGTCATTACTGCTGAACAAATCAAAAGAACCGAATTGCTTGTTAAAGTGGGAACCTTACCTAATGGAAGTTTGCTCGATGTTCAATCGCAAGGTGCTACAGAAGAACTACAACAGGTAAATGCTCAAAATCAGTTAGATATTGCAGTATTAAATTTAAAGCAGCTTCTCGATATTGACCCCGCCGAAGCATTTGACATTGAAAAACCAAAACTGAATGTTTCAGAAAATATGCTAACTGGAACATCGACTGATATTTTTTCGAAAGCCGTTGCAAATCAACCCGAAATAAAAAGTGCCGAATTGTCGTTAAAGAGTTCTTTAACAAGTTTATCAATTGCCAGAGGAGCATTACTTCCTTCTCTTCAATTAAGTGGTTCGATGGGAACAGCATATTCTAATTCAGCAAAATCTGTTGATAATGTGACTATGTCGGGAGTGCAAATTACAGGAGTTACGGCTAGTGGCGAAAGTGTTTTTGCACCAAAATATGATTATTCTTATATAACACCTTCTTTTAACAAACAAACAGGCGATAATCTTAATAAATCGGTAGGTTTATATTTATCCATCCCTATTTTTAACGGTTTACAGGTAAGAAACAATATTAGCCGAGCAAAAATAGGCAAATTAAATGCCGATTTAAACTTGCAGTTAGCTCAAAATCAACTTCGCAAAACCATTGAACAGGCTTATGTAGACGCTTTAGCAGGAATGAAAAAATATCAAGCTACAGAGAAAAGTGTTACAGCACTTGAAGAATCGTTTCGTTATACACAACAGCGCTTTGATATTGGAATGTTGAATTCAACCGATTATAATGTAGCAAAAAATAATTTAAATAAATCGCGTTCAGACTTACTTCAAGCTAAATACGATTATATTTTTAGAGTTAAAGTTTTGGATTTTTACCAAGGAAATCCACTGGTATTAGAATAATGATTTATAAAAGAATAAAAATATGAAAAATAAAAAATTTCTAAAATATATTATTGCGGCAGTTGTTGTGATAATAATTTTCTCGTTAGTTGCTAAAAAGGCTGGCTGGATTGGCGGAAAAGGGGTTACAGAAGTTTATACCGAAAAATCAATAAAGCGAACTATTAATGAAATGGTTTCGGCAAATGGTAAGGTTCAACCTGAACGACAAGTAAAAATTAGCCCAGATGTTTCTGGCGAGGTAATTGAACTTTATGTAAAAGAGGGCGATGAAGTTAAAGCAGGTCAGTTATTAGCAAAGATTGATCCCGATATTTATGTTTCGAATGTTGAAAGAATGAATGCAACGTTAAACAATATGAAGGCAAATTCAGCTAATTCAAAAGCACGTCTTTCTCAGGTAAAATCTCAGTTTGAAAATGCAAAAGCAACCTACGAAAGAAATAAACAGCTATTTGCACAGGGTGCAATTTCGCAATCAGACTTTGACGCGGCAAAATCGGCATTTGAAGTTGCAAAAGCTGAGGTTGATGCATCTGAACAAACAATATTAGCTTCCGATTATAGTGTTAAAAGTACGGTGGCATCGGTTAAAGAAGCAGAGAAAAATTTAAATAAAACCTCTATTTATGCTCCAGTTGATGGAATTATTTCAAAATTAAATATTGAAAAGGGAGAAAGAGTTGTAGGAACCACTCAATTTGCAGGAACTGAAATTATGACTATTGCCAATATCAATTTAATGGAAGTGGTAGTTCAAGTGAATGAAAATGACATAATTCGTGTTAAACTTAATGATACTGCTGATGTTGAGGTAGATGCTTATTTAAATAGAAAATTTAAAGGTTTGGTAACTGAAATTTCTACTTCTGCTAATACAACTGGAGTTACAGCTGATCAGGTTACAAATTTTGATGTGAAAATACGTATTTTAAAAGATTCTTATACCGACTTATTAGTTGGCAAACCTAGTTCTTATACACCATTTCGCCCTGGAATGTCGGCTACAGTTGATATAAAAACCAAAAAAGTTGACAATGCTCTAAGCATACCTATTCAAGCCGTAACAACTCGTTTAGATTCAACAGGAAATGCAAAAACTGATGATAAAGGAAGAGAACCCCAAGAAGGAGAATCGGTAGTAACAAATAAAAATGAGCAAACTCCAGTTAAAGAAGAGGAAGTTAAAGAATATGTTTTTGTATATAATAATGGAGTAGTGGAACAGCGCTTAGTAAAAACTGGAATACAGGATAATACATATATTCAAATTACTGAAGGGTTGAAAGAAGGTGATGAAGTAGTAATTGGGCCTTATAGCGTTGTTCAAAAACAACTCAAAAACAAAGAAACAGTTAAAAAGGTAGACAAAGCCGCCCTTCAAACAAAAGAATAGCAATGGCATTAATTTTAAATATTGAAACTTCAACAGCAGTTTGTTCAGTCTGTCTTGCAAAAGATGGAGAAAAAATTTCAATTGAAGAGAATAACGAAGCGAACAATCATTCAGCAAATCTATTATCGTATATAGAAAAAGTTTTAGATAAATCGGGCTTTAAAGCAAGCGATATTGATGCAATTGCAGTAAGTCAAGGTCCAGGTTCTTATACTGGACTTAGAATTGGGGTTTCGGCCGCAAAAGGCTTATGCTATGGACTAGGAAAACCACTAATTGCAATTCCTACTTTAAAATCAATGGCAGCAGGCGCAATAGCGATGCTATCCGACTCTAAAGATTGGTTTTTTTGCCCAATGATAGATGCAAGAAGAATGGAAGTTTATGCGGCAGTTTTTAATTCAAATCTTGAAATGCTTAATCCTGTTGAAGCAGTTATAGTTGATGAAAATTCGTTTAAAGAATTATTAGAAAAACAGCCTGTACTATTTTTTGGCGATGGAGCAATGAAATGCAAAGAGCTTTTGGAAAAAAGCAGCAATGCACTTTTTAATTCGGAATTAGCTGCTTCGGCGGCATATATGACAAAACTATCGGAAGAAGCTTTTAATAATGGAAAGCTAGAAGATGTAGCATATTTAGAACCTTTTTACCTTAAAGACTATATAGCTGGAATATCTAAGAATAAGGTGTTGGGATAATGCCCTTATTTAATAATCCTTATTTTAAAATCCTTACAAATATTTTCATTCGTTAATCGAACTAAATAGAAACCTTCTTTTAACGAGGAAATATCTATTGCAATTTTATTTTTGCTATGATTGTAGATATTAAAATTGCAATTTTGTCCAATGCTGTTTATTACTGAAATTTGACATTCAGAAATATCAACTAAATCAGTACTTATATAAATATAATCATTGCTAGGGTTAGGAAAAACTGTAATATTGTAATTTTCGTGAATGCTATTTGTTGATAACGGCATGTTTATAGCATTCAATGGTGCAAATAAATTAGTGTCGGTTTTCAACAAATAAATTGCTGAAAGCACATTCTCAAAACTATTTGTTGTGCCAAGTACCATAAATTGCTTGTTGGGCAACTCGCAGAAATCAGCAGCATAATCATTATCCCATTTGCCGTACGTTCCAGCAGTAATAAAATAAAAATCACGGTTCATACGTAAATAATAAATATCTTGTTTGCCACCTGAATTAATATCGGTGTGACCTAGAAAATCTAATCTTCCAGCGGGGTTTCTTTTTATTTTTGTTATTTCATAATTGCTTGTATTTTCATAATTAAATTGGCTAAGCAATTGTCCTGTAGTATCAGCAATAATAATATATTGTGTTTTCTTTAAATTGGCTTGTACAATATAGCCCACAATTAACAATGTGTCTGAATAGTTAATAATATCATAAGCAACGTTTTCACTGGTGTCGCAAAAGGTTTTTTGAAAAAGAAAGTTCCCTAAATCATCAAGTTTTGCACAGAATGATGTTTTAATAGAATCGGAAGCAAAACTTGTGCTTTCGCCTGCTATATAAACGCTATTTTTAGATGCAATAATGGCATTTGCAACATCGGTTTTGTTGGCATTCATTTGTTTCCACCAGATGCTATCGCCAACATTGTTTAGTTTCAATACAAAAGCATCACCCGTATTTGATTGATTGAAGGTTTGACCGCAAATAAAAAGATTATTGTTTTCATCCTCTGCTATGTCTTTGGCAAAATCCCATTCTATGCTTCCATACGTCTTTTCCCAAAGCTTATTTCCAAGGCTATCAACTTTTATAATCCAGATATCATAAGATTTTCCATCATTTCGGTTTGTTGTACCGCATATCACGTAGTTATTATCTTTTGTTCGACAGTATGAAGTGGCTTGGTCTAAGTCATTAGTGCCATAATATTTTTGCCATCTTATTTTGCCAATAGAATTAATGCCAAAAACAAGTAAATCCATGTTTCCGTTGCCAAAACTGCTAGTATTTCCAAATATTATAGCATTTTTATTGCTGAGAGTATCTATGCCAACAGCTGTTTCGTAGGCATTGCCTCCATACGTTTTAGAGTAAACGGTATCTTGCGAATTTGAAAATAGCGAAATACTTATGAATAAAAGAAGAAGGAGAGCTTTATTCATACAATTAAATTATGGCTTTTCGTATTCTAATTAATTTTGTCAAAAGTTCTTCTAATAAATCAAGTTTTAGCATATTTGCTCCGTCCGATTTTGCTTCTGATGGATTTGGATGTGTTTCAATAAACAAACCATCAACACCAACTGCAATTCCAGCTTTTGCAATGGTTTCAATCAACTCGGGTTTGCCTCCTGTAACGCCACCAGTTTGGTTTGGTTGTTGTAAAGAGTGCGTAATATCCAAAACCACAGGCACCTTGAACGATTGCATAACAGGAATGCCTCTATAATCAACTATTAAATCCTGATAGCCAAAGGTATTTCCTCTGTCAGTAAGAATAATTTTATCATTACCCGAGCTTCGTACTTTATCTACTGCAAAAATCATCGATTCGGCAGATAGGAATTGTCCTTTTTTTATATTTATAATTTTATTGGTTTTTGCTGCTGCTACTAAAATATCGGTCTGACGACATAAGAAAGCAGGTATTTGAAGTATATCAACATATTTCGCTGCTATTTCTGCTTCTTCAGCCGAATGAATATCGGTTACAGTAGGAACGTTGAACTTTTCTCCTACCGCTTTAATGATTTCAAGTCCTTTAATATCGCCAATACCGCAAAACGAGTCTAGTCTTGATCGATTGGCTTTTCGATAAGATGCTTTAAATACAAATGGAATTTTTAGTTTAGTAGTAATATCTTTAATTTTCTCGGCTATCTCGAAAGGCATTGTTTCGTTTTCAATAACGCAAGGGCCAGCGAATAAAAAGAAATTATTTTCTAGGTTTTCAACCAAATATTTTAAATCTAACATATTATAATTTTTTTGACAAAGTAATAAATGCAGCAGCACCTGAGAGTTTATCGGGGAATAACATTCCGTTGATATAAGGCAGTTGTAAATAAATATTCCATGTTTTACAGATGTTGAAGGCTGTTTCAAGTCCTATAGATGCAATTCCTTTGGTATTTCCATTATAGAAGCCATAACCGCCATAAGAAGCGAGCAAAGAAACGAAAAATTTTGAATTGAAATTGTATTTTATTTTTCCAGAAAACCGTGGGTTGAAATTACCATTAACTCTTAAATTAAGGGCTGCTTGTAAGCTTAAATTTCGGTCGATAGCACGTTCATAGGCAAAACATATTTCGGGAATTATAGGTCGGGTAAATGCTCCGCTATCTTTTTCATTGCCAGTAATACTTTGAAAAATGCTATCGGTATTGATTGTATTGGTATTTGTGAAAATATCATTTACTTCAACTCCTTCAAATCTTATGGTGGTATCGCTGCGGTATATTGCTCCTCCGCTTTTCCAATTGATAAAACCAGCATTATCGAAGCTGAAAAAATATTTGTTTTTTTCGCTTTCGATTAAATAAAAGCCATTGGCATTTATACCGTAGCCTTTGTAGTAGTTTGGGATATTTGAAGAGCTATAATAAGAATAATTGGAGCTAAGGTCTAAATATTCTCCATTTTCTTCGGTATACAAAGATGCATTATTGATATATGCCGAATTTATTTGTTTTCCTAATATCAATCCAACTCCTATGCCAATAGTGTGAGTAGAATTTGGAAATATTGTTTTGCTAATTCCCTGTATCATTACATTATCGTATGATAGATTTTGAATAGAATTATGACCCAAGTCAATATTTTGACCTGCAAATTGTTTATTCCCTTTAAATATTAGTGAAAAAAGATTTTTTGAAATATCGAAATCAGAATGAATAACCGAACGATAGGTAAATTGCCAACGCATGGTTGTGCTATCAGTCCTTTTCAGTTCTTTGCTTAGGTAATCCATTCTGCCAATAATATCCATTCCAAAATGGTTACTTCTTTCCAGATACGATATAGTTTTATCAATTTGGTTTGAAGAAATATAGTCGTTTAGCAAAAATGATTTAGCAAAATTGTTTGATATTGTTGATGAATTAAAAGAACCATTACCCGAAACACTTATGTTTCCAGAGCTATTGGCATATATTTGATTATTTAAAACATCATTCTGTGCAAATATATATGAACAGAAAAAAACAGAAAAAAGCAAGAATAAATATTTCATTTTTAGTTATTTACATTGTAAGAAAAATCGGCCGAAAGTTTTAATTCTAAATAGTGGTTATCGTAAATTGTAATTTGCTGATTTTGCGGCATGCTTGTAAAGCTAGCAGAAAATGCAATGTATTTTGTTTTTCGAAAATTGGCTAAACGATCAGCATTGATTAGTATTGGTAAAATGCTTTTATTTGGAATTAAATCGTTTGAATAATTTGCGTTGCTGGCTGCTTCTATAATTTGGGGCAAATTAATATTTTCTATTATATTTTTATTTTCATCCAGCAGTTTCATTGTTAGTTTTGCTTTAATTGGAAAGGTATTATAGGCAATTACATTAAGTTTTCCGCCATTTATATTGTCAAAAGTTTTGGCATTGTAGGTAAAATTAGCGGTATCGGCAATGGTAAGTGCATTTGACGAAAAGGAGAGAGGCATATTGAATTTTAAGATAACCATAAAACCTTTGCCATAATATATAAAATCGTTGCCCCCACTTATGTTTCCTAGTGGATTCATGAAAATATTAAGATTATATTTCAGCTGATTTGGGAGGTTTTCAATAAAAAGTTTTGCAGCTAGTGCTTCTATATCTAGTTTAAGAATGCTAGGCTCAACGCCATTTGCATTAACGCCATTAGATTTAGCTCTACTGATATTTATATGTTTATTTATTATTGCCGAGTTTAATGGCACTGAATGACCTGTATTTGTATTATTAGAAATAAGAGATTGTAAAATTAATTTAGCATCGACGCCTAAATAGTTGACAATAGAAACGGACAGATTGATACCCGACAAATCAATACTACCAGAAATAATATTTTTGAAAATATCGAAATTCGAACTTTTCACTCCACTTGCTTGGCTTTGCATTCCAAAATAGCCTTTTGCGTAGTTAGGCACAACATTATCAAAAGTAACAAAAAACTTTATGCTATCGTTAGTAGAAATATTAACTGCATTTGAGCTACTATCATTGTAAACTTTGGTATTAGCCATTAGTGTATTAGCAGAATTGAAAAACTCACCGGTTAAATCAAAATTATATCCCGAAACATCTATTTCGCCATAAGTTTCGCCGGGAACACCATTTTTGCATGCAGGAATATATTTTGTAATTTTAAGTGAAGACCCATTTTTCAGGGCTCTGGGAATTTCATAAATAAACTTAGTCTTTTCGTTAATGGAGCTGCGAATATAAAATTTTATTTTTCCACTAAGGGCTTCCACATTTGACAATAAAACATCTGGAATTTTTAATTTTACTTTATCTGTTTTAGCAAAAAATTGTTGACCTGGCTGAACAAGAGTAATAATTGGCGATTTGAAATAGGTATTAATGGTAGTATCGGGCATTTGAAAGATAGAATCGAAATTAAGCGAAAAAACGGTGTCGTTGTAGGCAACACTGATTGAATGATCGGAGTTTGTTTGTATCAACGAATCGGAAATAATATTTGCAATAGTAAGTTTTGATTTTGCCAAAGGAGCAAGAACATCTACATCCCAATTAGTTTGCTCGTCAGTTTTGCAAGCAGTAATAGAAATGAGTGCTAAAAGAAAAAAACAAATAGAATAAAATTTCAAAATAAAATATTTAAGGCAATAAATATACAGAATATTGATTGGAAAGCAAAATTTAAATATTTTGTGGAATAAAGAAAATTGATATTGTAGGTGAAATCTTTTATTGGCAGGTTGCTTAGTAAAAATTAAATATTTGTGTGTTTTCTTTTACTCCAATTAAATATTATTTCAAAAGTCAAAATTGCTAATAAAGAACCTAAAGCACTCGCCAAAATATCAAATAAATCATATTGTGTACTTGCTCCCCACATTGGGTGTATTTCTTCTGCTGTTAATATTAAAAACCCCAAGATTGAAAAAGTATAAACAATTATTCTTGCTTTTTTAGTATTTATTTTCTTGCAAATAATAGATGTAACAGGAAAAAGACTAATAATATATGCAGCCATAAAATTTGAAAAACTACCGGTTATTATACCGATTATTGGCGTATTTCCATAAACAGGACGGATAAAATCCTTATTAAAAGCAACAGATAAATATAAAATTGCAATTAATATTAGATTTATTGCAAGGTTTTTTCTGTTTTTTAAAATCATAGACATTTCTAATATGGATTTTCGAGATATTATTTCAAATGCTTTCAAACAGGGGCCTTCACTTAATTTTTGGAGTTGCTTTCTCTGTCTGAATGATTAAGTTCTCTTGTTCTTTAATTAAGTTTTTAAATTCTTTTTTGTCAGGTTTATTATCATCTTGGTATTTTTCAATAATCGGCATAGTTAAAATTATTTTCAAAGCATTGTGTCGGTCATTTAGAGAAACAGAGTTTGTAGAAATTTGATTTATCAGAGAGTTAAGTTCAACGCATTTGTTAGCGTATTTTTTGCTGCTTAATGCAATGAGTGATTGGATTTTACTTTTAAGCAAACTATCTGTTATAGCAGAGGCTTTATTGTTAACAGAACCGTAGTAGTTCTTCGATTTGCTATCATACTGATTAAAATTATCAAAAAAAGCATTTGGCTTTGAATTAAAGGCATCTATATCTTCTTCCAATTTTTTCAGCGAAGGCGTTTTATCTACAATTTCTTGGTATAGTTCTTCTGTTAGGTCGCTAGAAGATTTGTAACTACTAATTTCGCGCTCACTTTCTTGCAGTGCCTTAGGCGTACTCTCTACGTTAGATTTGTTGGCTTCTGTTTGCCCTTTTCCACAAGAAGCAAATAATGCTAATAGGAAGAATAAGCCAAATGCATTATTAAGATTTTTCATTGTTGTTGTTTTTATTTTGTTTTAAGCACAGCTGAAAAGCTGGTTTATTAGTTAAGGCACGTTTTTATTTTCATATTTACTATATTTTGAAGCATAAAATAGTCGTCCTTGTAAAAACTACAAATAATCATTTAATTCTTTCTGTGAAGAAAATACCTTCTTGCCTTTGATGAAAATTACAACCATTATTAAGAGTAAAACAATCGCACTAGCTGTCCAATAATTCTGTAATAAACATAGGTTATCACCATTAATTCCAATACATCCATCATCAGCTTCGTATTTTCTACTTACCGACAAGTTAATGATCGCAAAGCATGATAACAGAAATCCAGAAAAACATAGTAGAAATCCCAATAATAATACAATCTTTCTAAATATATTTGTCTTAATCTTAATTGTCATATATAAATTAATATTATTGTTTATCAATTATTTGTATCCAAACATTTACAGATGCTTATAATCAGCTAATTATTTGCACAAACCTAATTAATAATATTTATATTACCTAAAGAATTATAGCTAAATTGAGAAAAATTATATAAATTTTATTTATAAAGTTAAAATACCAGTGAGAATTCACAATTGACAATTCACAATTGACAATTGACAAGGGAGAATTAAGATATTAATATTCTGATGCTGATTGTTATTTCAAGATTTGATTCTAGAATAATATGCTTGCTGGTGCAAGCTGCTTAATCCCAGAATCCGCATTAGCTGTTTTATATTGAAAAAATGCAAATTTTAACAACTAAAAACACCTGATTTTAGTAATTTACAGAAGATTTTATGCAATAAATTTTCTAACGCTACGCATTAGAAACTTATTGAAAATCAAAAACAAGCCGAAAGCTTTATACTGCGTAGCGTGGGTTGGCTGGAAAATGTCTTGGAGGTGTGTGAAGAGGCTGTTATAGTCTGGCCTGGAAGCGATGCTTGTGCGACAAAAGACTATAGCAGGGCTTAACATTTTCCTTGATTTTTGTTTCTTTTTATCAAGAAAAAGAAAGGCAAGAAATTTCTAATGATTAATTTGGGTTAATTTACACTTTGTAACACAGAGTTGGAGCACAGAAAGAGGAAACAGTGAAAAACAGTGAAAAACACGGTGATACAAAAACAAGTTGCCATAGGCAACAGCAGAGTTAACAATAAAAATCTACGATATTATAAAACTGTAACTAAATTAAATTATAGTTTTGGAATACTTCTCAACAAGCGCTTAGTATATTCCGATTGTGGATTTTGGTAAATGTCTTTGGCAAAGCCCATTTCCTCAATTTTTCCTTTATTCATTACCACCATTCGATCCGACATAAATTTAACTACCGACAAATCGTGCGAAATGAAAATATAGGTAAAACCAAATTCTTGCTTCAAATCGTTTAGCAAATTCAGCACTTGCGCCTGAACCGAAACATCTAATGCCGAAACCGACTCGTCGCAAATAATAAACTCGGGATTCAATGCCAAAGCCCTTGCAATAACTATACGTTGTCGTTGCCCGCCAGAAAATTCGTGCGGATAACGGTAAAAATGCGATTCTTGCAATCCTACTTTCTGCAATAATTCAAGCACTTTTTGGCGTCGCTCTTTTTCTTTTTTCAAAATACCATGCACTGTCAAAGGCTCAATAAGGGTTTCGCCAACAGTATGTCGTGGATTGAGCGATGAATAGGGGTCTTGAAATACAATCTGCACCGAACGACGAAAATCATTCAATTCTTTTTTCGAAAGTTGAGTTAGGTTTTTGTCTTTAAATGTGATGTTTCCCGAGCTTGCTTCAATAAGTTTTACAATGGTTCTGCCCAACGTAGTTTTTCCACAACCCGATTCCCCTACCAATCCGAGTGTTTCGCCTTTGTATACATCAAAAGTGATATTATCTAAAGCGTGAAAATTCTTAGTAGTTTTTCCGAAGAAGTTTTTTTCGATAGAAAAATCAACGTTTAAATTTTCAACGCGAAGTATAGGTTGAGATTTGTATATTTCTCCGCTTCTAGAATTGTCTCTTTCAAGGCTTCGACTCCGCTCAGCCTGACTTATGCTTTGAGCGTTGTTTATAATAGTTGCAAATGAATTATTGTCACTCTGAGCGGAGTCGAAGAGTGAGGAAGAACTCTTTGCTGATATTTCGCCATTGACATTAATTTGTAAAAAGTCAGAAACCACTGGCAATCGGCCTTTTTCGGTTTCCAAACTGGGTTTACATGCCAGCAAACTTTTAGTATATGGGTGTTGTGGATTAAACAAAATTTGTTCATTACTGCCTGTTTCCACTACTTTCCCTTTGTACATTACCATTATTTTATGCGAAATTTCGGCAATAACCCCTAAATCATGAGTAATGAAAATCATTCCCATATTGTATTTTTGCTGAAGCTCTTTTAATAAGGCAATTATAGATTTTTGAACTGTTACATCTAAAGCCGTAGTAGGCTCATCGGCAATAAGTAAATCGGGTTTACAAGCTATTGCCATTGCAATCATAATACGTTGCTTTTGTCCGCCCGACAATTGGTGTGGGTAAGAATTGTATGCTTTTTCAGGACTAGGCAAAAGTACTTCTTCAAAAAGTGCTAAAGTACGTTTTTTAGCGTCCTTCGAATTCAGTTTTAAATGTGTTTTTAGCACTTCGTCAACTTGTCTGCCACACCGATAAACTGGATTGAGAGAAGTCATAGGCTCCTGAAAGATCATGGCAATGTGCTTTCCACGAAGTTTTATTTTTTCATCTTCGCTAAGCTTAAGAATATCAACGCAAGCACCATCTTCACTATAATAGTTTATTTGTCCAGCTTCTATTTTAGCAATATGAGGCAATAATTGCATAATAGCAAATGATGTTATCGACTTCCCCGAACCTGATTCGCCTACTATACCAATGGTTTCGCCTTTTGCAAGTTGAAAACTAAGGTTATTTACAGCAAAAATCTTTTCGTCTTTATTTTCGAAAGTAATGGTAAGCGAATTAATATCAATCAGTTTAGCCATAAGTTGCATAGGAAGTGCTATTGAACAAAGATAATGAAAATTATAAAAAAAGAGGTTTAAAAATATCTCCCTAAATTTAATTGCTTTAATCTGTACCTTTTCTATCTTACATCGTTCTATAATAAAAACGCTATGAAGACACTAACTAAAATTTCATTACTTGCTGCTTTATTTGTTTTTACAAATGCTAAAAAGTCCGAACCCGACGTTCTTCAACGTAAAACTATCGAACAGTCTGTTTCTAAAATATCGGAGAAACTGTATGCCGGAAAATACGAAGTATCGAATTTGCTATATCGAATTTTCTTAAATGACTTGAAACAAACCAAGCAATTTGAGAAACTAGCAAAAGCTCAAATCGATACACTTAATTGGCGCGACACATTAGCTTTTAACGAGCCTTATGTTGAGTATTATCACAAACATCCTGCGTACAATAATTATCCTGTTGTAAATGTATCTTACGAAGGAGCAGAGCTATTCTGTAGCTGGTTAACAGATAAATATAATAGTTTTTCGAAAAGAAAATTTAAAAAAGTGAAGTTTCGTTTGCCAACTCTAAAAGAGTGGGAAAGTGCTGCTCATGCAGGCGATGAATTATCGGTATATCCTTGGGGAGGTTCATTTTTAAGAAATACAAAAGGACAATATTTATGCAATTTCAGCTCAATAAATAATGAACTTGTAACAACAGATTCTATTAAAAAAACTGGAGTTTGTCCACATTATTTAAATTTTGATGATGCGGCTGACATTACAGCACCCGTGTCTTCATATTATCCAAATAATTTTGGAATATATAATATATCAGGCAACGTAGCCGAAATGGTTATAGAAAAAGGATTAGCTAAAGGTGGTAGCTGGAAATCTTTTGGCTATGATGTAAGAATTCAATCGGCAAAGAATTACTCCAAATCGGCAAGTGATATAGGATTTAGATATTTTATGGACGATTTGGAATAAAATATTGACAGAAAAAACCTAGCTCGCACAAAATATTGAGTTTTTTGTGCGAGCTAAAATTTAATTCTGCACATTATTTTTCAACTTAACTAAATCAAGAATAGCCTAAACCTTGAATATTTAAACTCTTTTATTATCAATACTTTGCTTTATTTTTCTTGGATATTTCCCAAATTTCTAGTAGGTTTGCTAAAGAATTCATCAATTAGAAAAAAATATGGCAGCCAAAAACAAATTATTCAACGGCAAAACGTTAGCTATTTTAACTGGCGGGGGCGACACTCCTGCTCTTAACTCAAGTATCGAATCAATTCGCAACAGAGCACAACTTTTAGGATACCAAGTGTATGGTGTACGCAAAGGATGGAAAGGTTTATTGGGAGAAGGTGATATTGTAGATTTAACAAATCAACCTTACGATGGCTTTTACGGTGGAACGGCTCTACGCTCTAGCAGAACAAATCCTTTCCCTTCAAAAAAGAATCCTGAAAATCGTGTTCCTCAAATTTTAAGAAATTTAGAAAGATATCATATTGATGTTTTAGTTTCTATTGGTGGCGACGATACAAATGGAGCAGCGAAAAGACTTTATGAAACTCAAGGAATTCCTGTAATTGGATTCCCTAAAACTATTGATAACGATTTAAGAACTCGTACAATGCACAACTTCAATGGAAAAGAAATTGAAGCGGTTCTTTGTCCTGGATTTCCTTCGGCTGCAAAAGGCATGATGGAATATACAAATCGCCTTAGAACTACTGCTGAATCGCATTCTCGTATTATTGTTCTTGAGGTGATGGGTCGCGATGCTGGTTGGTTAACAGGTAGTACTGTTTTTGGTGGTGCTGATATGGCTCTTATTCCTGAAGTTGAAATTACTAAAGAACGTAAAGAGTTGTTTTTCGAAACGGTTAAAGAGATGTATATGCGTTCTCCTAAGAAAACGCTAGTTATTGCTGTTTCAGAAGGTGTTCGTTGGTACGATGATGAAAAAGAAAAAGTTGACGTAGTTTATGCAAGTGCTGAGGTTGACGAATATGGGCATCCAAGATTTGGTGGTATCAGTGGTATTATTGCTTCTGAAATTACAAATAAATTAGGAATTGAAGCTCGTTCTGAAATTAGTGGTTATTATGCTCGTTCGGGCGAATGCCGTTTATATGACAGACGTTTAACGCAAACACTTGCTGATAAAGTAGTAGATTTGCTTTTAAGAGAAGATTATGGTCAAATGCCAGTAATCAACAATATTGTAGATTTTCAACACTTAGAAGAGTTTAATACAAGTTCAATAGATATGGGCGATATTGGAAACTGCCCTTTGAATGAAGCTTATTACAATATTGAGAAATATAATTTCACCGATGCATACATTCATTTTATGTCGCATGTTTTAGGTGCACATAAATTTTTAACTTTCGATTACGACTTTCCTATAGTTTTACCAAAAGGATAAATAAAAAAAGTAAAGGTTAATCTTAATTTTGAGATTAACCTTTACTTTTTAATAATTGTGGTAATTTTCTTATTACTTATTTGTATTCCTTAACTTCTGCTTCATTTTTCAAATAAAGTTGTCCGTTGAAAGCCAATGCTTGCATTTCATCTTCACCAGGATAAACAAAAACAGGCGCTATAAACGAAACTCTATCTTTTATCCATTGAATAAAGCCCTTATCGTAAGCAACGCCACCAGTTATTAAAATACTATCAACTTCCCCTCTTAGAACAGCTGCACATGAACCAATTTCTTTAGCTACTTGATAAGCCATTGCTTCGTATATTAATGCTGCTTTTTTGTCTCCAGCTTTAACCATATTTTCAACTTCCATTGCATCGTTTGTTCCTAAGTATGCAGTAAGACCACCTTTTCCAGTAATCATTTTTTTAACTTCGGCATGTGTATAGTTGCCACTAAAACAAAGCTTAGCTAATGCACCTACAGGAATAGAACCACTTCTTTCTGGAGAAAATGGACCATCACCATCTAGAGCCTGATTAACATCAACTACTTTGCCTTTTCTATGTGCGCCAACACTTATTCCACCACCAAGGTGGGCAACAATAAGATTTAAATCGCCATATTTTTTGCCTAATTCATTTGCATGAGTTTTAGCAATTGCTTTTTGATTTAAGGCATGAAAAATAGAAACTCTATCAAATTGTGGGTGACCAGAAACGCGTGCTATATCGTCTAACTCATCAACAACAACAGGATCGGCAATAAAAGCAACCGCACCATCAATAGATTTAGCAATATCGTCAGCAATTAAACCACCTAAATTACTTGCATGTTCGCCAAGTGGGCTATTGCGAAGGTCGTTTTTCATAGCCTCGTTAACTTGGTACATTCCTGAAGGGATGGGTTTTACTAAACCTCCACGACCAACAATAACTTTAATGTCGGCAATTTCAATATTTGCAACTTTTAATTCGTCAAGGATTATTGCTTTACGAAATTCGTATTGATCCGAAATTTTTGCAAATTTCTCAATTTCATCAGTTGCATGTTTTAAGTTTTTTTGAAATATCTTTTGGTTCGAATCAAACACTGCTATTTTAGTAGATGTTGACCCTGGATTGATTGCTAGAATTAAATTTTTGCTCATTTATGTTATAGTTTGAAAGTTCATAAAGTTTATAAAGTTTGCCAGTTGAAAGTATATTTCAACTGAATGTAATAGAGAGGGGTTCTAAAAATTCATTTTTTTTAGGCAGACTAGATTTTGAAAACCGCAGCATACATCGGTATGTGAGGTTTTGAAAATTGACGTCTAACGACAAAAAAGTAATTTTTAGAAGTCCCGTAGAGCGCTACTCCATTGCTGCGGCCAGAGCAATAGACAACATTTTCCCTCTTTCAGAATCAGAGCGAGATGTTAACACAATAGGAACTTTTGCACCCATAATTACAGCAGCAGCCAAACCATCGCTTAAAAATCCTAATGATTTGTATAATACATTGCCAGCATTGATATCTGGAGTTACCAAAATATCTGCATCGCCAGCAACTTCACTTACAATACCTTTATGGTCGGCAGCTTCTTTATTTACAGCATTGTCGATAGCCAAAGGTCCATCAACCAAACAATTTTTTATTTGTCCTCTTCTGTTCATTTGTGTAAGCATTGCAGCATGAACGGTTGCTTCCATTTTAGGATTAACAACTTCAACAGCAGCAATAATAGCTACTTTAGGATTTTTTACGCCTAATTTTACAAATGCTTCTACTGCATTATTTACTATGTCAACTTTTTGGTCGAAATCTGGTGCAACATTCATTGCTGCATCCGTTACGCCAATTAGTTTATGATAAAATTTTGTTTCATACAAAGCAACGTGACTTAAAGTTGCGCCTTTGCGTAAACCAGTTTCTTTGTCTAATACCGCTTTCAAAAGTGGTCCAGTAGCCACATTTCCCTTCATCAATATATCAGCAACACCTTCTCTGATAAGAGATACTGCTTTTATTGAAGCTTGAACAGGGTTAGCTATATCGATAATTTCAATACCAGCAATATTAAAGTTTATTTCTGCTGCAATTTTTTCGATTGCAATTTTTTCGCCAACTAAAATTGGAATAATAATTCCTTCTTTTTGAGCATCTCTAACAGCCTCGAGCACGTGTTTGTCGGCAGCTGCAGCAACAGCTAATCTTCTAGTAGATTTGCTTTTTGCAAGGTCGATGAGTGATGATAGATTTTGTAACATACTATTCGTTTTTTTATTTTATATTTAATATTTGGTTTTTTCGAAATTTGAGCTTGTGAATTTACAACATTTTTTTAATTTATGTAATATTGTATCATTTTTTCAATGGCATCAATACAAACAGGGCAAAAACCATCTGCCGAAAGCGACTTCATCATACAGTCTTGTTGAGGACTATAAATGCCTTTTGATGAATAACCTCCACCTTCAAATGCTCCAAGCATTGTTTTATATTCTGGTGTTCTTGGAGTTGGAATTGGCGTGCTTTTATACATTTTTGATTTCCATTTACTTTCAAAATCAACAAGAGTTGTTAGGTTTGCTTCCCAAGGTTCTAGTTTTAGATTATAATATTCATTATACGATGTTTCGGAAGTATAGTATTCATCACCTAATCCAGAAAATAAGTGGCCAAGTTCGTGCAAAAATATTTCTTTCGAAAACTTATTGTTCATAACGCTTACCGAGTAGTAATTATAGATAGCTCCACCTCCATATTTATCAGTATTAACTAAGATATATATAATATCGTAGCTTGTATTTGCTGCAATATCTCGTACTTTCGGGACGTTTTCTGTCATTATGTACCGTTCGCTATCGAAAGTGGAGAAGCTACAATCAAGCAAGGTGTTTTTCCAAATTCTTTGCGAAGGAATATCAGCCCCACTTTCTGCAGATGGAGCCATAACAGCCTTAATATTAAATTGTGCTTTATGTTGTGTAAATGGAGCAAAAGCAAAAAGTTCTTTTGAAAACTTTTCGCAATCAGCTGCAAACTTTTCCATTTCACTTTCTGTATATCCTTCTGGAAGTAAAACAATATCAACACTTGTAGCAGGATTTCCCGAATTTAAAATATCTTTAACTGGATAAATACACTTTCTTTCTTGACTTATGAAATAGCTACTTGCGTTAATTCTGTATGAAAATATAGAATCAAAATTCCCAGTGTTTTTATTTCTTGAGTAAATTATTAAGATTGCATTATTTTTTGGAAACGGCATAATTATCGTTTCAAAAAAGCTTTTATTTGTTTCCTTTGCTTCTTGAGTGCTTTGCCACTCGTAAAAAAGCGAACAATAAGACCTTGAAAATAGTTCTTTGCTCGATTTCAAATCAATTAAAGAGTATTTGTAATCACCAATTCCAGAGTTATCAATTAAATTAACCCTCGAACCAGCCCAATCGCTCTCTTCTTTTAAAGACTGAATGCTGTATGAATGTGTTTTAAAATTCCCACTATGAACTAAATCTATTCGAAGTGTTTTATTAGTAAATGAATTGTCGTAAATAGAACCAGCAAGTGAACAATAAAAGTTTATTACGATAAATAATGTGGTTGAGAACAGTGTTTTCACTTCTTTTTTTTGCGAATCTACTAATTATTTTTGTTAAAAATAACATGTATAAATATATTTTGTAAATTTTAACGAGAAATGAAAACTAAATTTTGATCGTCATTTGTTTTCGAATAGAATTATTTTTACGCTTTTCAACTCATAACGCTTTTTTTCTATATTTTTGTTATATTAATATTTAGCAATGGCTAAAATCTAACCAACCATAAATATATTAAAATGAATAAAACGGCATTTCCACTGAATTTTACTTTCAAAATATCAACAATATCAAATGATTTCATAGCTAAAGATGCTAACGACCAAACTTTTGCTTATGTAAAGCAAAAAATGTTTAAATTTATTGAGGAAATTTCTGTTTACAATGATGAATCGCAATCCGAAATTTTGTATACAATAAATGCAAATAAATGGATTGATTTTTCGGCTTCGTATATATTTAAAAACAGTAAAGACATCGAAATTGGAAGAGTTGCTCGAAAAGGCTGGGCTTCACTTTGGAAAGCTAGATACGAAATTTTCGATTTATATCAAAAACAAGATTTACTTATTCAAGAAGAAAATGGCTGGGTAAAAGTTGCAGATGCTCTTATGTCGGAAGTGCCTATTTTGAATTTATTTACTGGCTATTTTTTCAACCCATCATATAAAGTTGTTCGCACAGATGGAACAATGGTAGCTCGATTAAAAAAAGAAAAATCGTTTTTTGGCAGAAATTTTTCGGTAACCAAGCTTACAGATTTTATTAATGATGAAGAAGAACGAATGGTTTTAGGTTTGATGATGATGATACTTTTGGAAAGACGCAGAGGATAATAACAAAAAGTGGCAGAATTCAATATTAATAATAAACGGATTTTGCTTTGTCCGCTCAACTGGGGTCTTGGACATGCTACGCGTTGTATTCCTATTGTAAATAAGCTTTTAAGCGATGGTCATATTGTTTTTATAGCTTCATCAGGCGCTGCATTGACTTTACTTAAAAAAGAGTTTCCCGATTTGAACTATTTCAGTATTACTGATTATCAAATAAAATATAGTCGTAAACTATTGATTTTGAATTTATTTATTCAAATTCCAAAACTTTTAAGATCAATAAAGAACGAACATGTTGAAATTGAAAAAATAGTTACTCAAAATAATATTGATTTAATTATTTCCGATAATCGTTATGGTGCTTGGTCGAGAAAAATAAAATCCATTTTTATTACCCATCAACTTAATATTCAAACACCTATTTTCAGTTTCTTTGTTAAAAAAACAAATGAATTATTTTTAGCTCGTTTTGATAAAATTTGTGTGCCTGATTTTGAAGGAGATATAAACCTTTCAGGAAAGCTATCACATTGCAAGTTTAAACACCCAAATATTCAATTTATTGGATCACTTTCTCGATTCAAGAAAAATGTGGTGGAAAGCACTAAAACAATTGATCTTTTATTTATTATTTCGGGGCCCGAACCACATAGAAGCATATTCGAAAATCTTATTTTAGTTGAAACCGAAAAACATAAAAATTTAATTACTATAATTGTAAGAGGCATTCCGGATGAACCAGATTTGCCAGAGGTTAATGATAATTGTAAAATTTTCAATCATTTGGCAACGGGCGAACTTCAAAAACTAATTTTAAGTGCAAAAAAAGTGATTTCTCGCTCTGGCTATACTTCAATAATGGATTATGCCGAATTGCGCGTATTTCCTTTTGTTATTCCTACTCCTAGTCAGACAGAGCAAGAATATTTAGCAAAATATCTTTCAGATATTGGATTTGCTTACTCAATGAAACAAGCTGATTTTTCTATTGATAAAATATTAAATTTGCAAGCAACAAATTCTACTATAAATTTTAATTCCAGCTATAATTTAAGTGATTTATTACTATGATTCATTGTTGTTCGATATAAAATATATTAGGGTACGTGTTTTTCGGAGGACAGGCATAATAAATATTTAGCTAGTTTTCAAGTCGAAAAACAATACGAATGGCATGTGTTAAAGCAACCCATTCCTTGCGATTGAATGTGCGGTTGGAGGAATATTAGGTCGTGCGGCTGTTTTTCGATGTAGAAAACAAAAAATATTTATTGAGCCTTGATTTTTTGTTACTTTTGTATCAAGACAAAAGTAAATAAATAAACTTTAATCGGAAAAATACTGATTATGATTATCCTCCACACTTCCGATTGGCATTTGGGCAAACGGCTTGATGAGTTTTCGCGTATAGAAGAACAAAATGAGGTATTACAAGAAATTTGTGATATTGCCGATAATGAAAAGGCAAATGTTATTATTATTGCAGGCGACTTATTCGATACCTTTAATCCGCCTACCGAAGCAGTTGAACTATTTTATAAAACACTTAAAAAGCTGAGTAAAAATGGCAATAGAGCGGTTATTGCCATAGCAGGAAATCACGATTCGCCAGAACGAATTGAAGCTCCCGACCCTTTAGCCCGAGAATGCGGAATATTATTTGC
The DNA here is from genome assembly GCA_037139195.1 of Bacteroidota bacterium. Taxonomy (GTDB): domain Bacteria; phylum Bacteroidota; class Bacteroidia; order Bacteroidales; family JAHJDW01; genus JBAXGW01. Next base: position 26,398 of record JBAXGW010000003.1, on the reverse strand, counting down.
TGGTTATCCTAATTCAGTGATAAGTACGTTAGAATTAGAGTCGGGTTTGAAAGTTACTAAAAGCGATACTGGATTTATCGAGGTTCAATTGCCTGATATTAATGAATCTCTGCGAATTATTCTTACCCCTTATGCCAACGAATTCAGACTAAAAACATATATCGGGCACGAAAACAGCGAAGCTGAACTCAGAGTTTTAGTTGAACAAAAATGGAATGAACTTGCAGAAAAGTATTGTGACGAAAAAGGCGTTAACATTTTAGCAACTCACCTATTTGTTGTGAAAAAAGGCAATCTATTTCCCGAAGAACCCGACGACGAAAAACCTATTTTGCATGTTGGCGGTGCTCAAGCTATTTATTCCGAAAATATTCCAAAACAAATACAATATGTGGCTTTAGGTCATTTGCATAGAAAGCAAACGGTTGACACTGTTCCTTGTCCAATATTATATTCGGGAAGTCCTATTTCATATAGTTTTGCTGAGGCAAATCAAAAGAAGCATGTAATTGTTATTAATGCAAATGCAGGAGAAAATGTTGGGATAAAAGAAGTGGAATTGACAAAAGGGAAAATATTGCTTCGAAAAAAGGCTGATAATATTGATGATGCACTAGTATGGCTTAATGAAAACCCCAATTGTCTGGTTGAATTAACTATTGTATCTGACACATTTCTTACTGCAAAAGAAAGAAAATTGCTAAATAATGCTCATCACGGCATTGTTACAATTATACCCGAAGTAAAAAATAGTAATGAGCTTATCAACTCAAGTAAATCAAGCATCGATTTGTCAAAAAATATGGAAAGTTTGTTTACAGAGTATTTTACTTATAAAAATGGACAAGCTCCAAACGAACGAATTTTAAATTTATTTAATGAAGTGCTTTCTGAAGAATAAAAAGAAATTAAAATGATACCAATTCATCTAACAATACAAGGATTATACTCTTATCAGGAAAAGCAAAGTGTAGATTTTACTAAGCTTACAAGTGCCAATATTTTTGGAATATTTGGTTCTGTTGGCAGTGGAAAATCATCAATACTCGAGGCTATTACCTTTGCTTTATACGGCAAAACCGATAGATTAAATCTTTCGGGAGACAATAGAAATTATAATATGATGAATTTAAAATCAGATGAACTGTTAATTGAGTTTACTTTTAAAAGTGGCAAACAAAATACAGAATATCAGATAGTTGCTAAAGCCAAAAGAAATAGCAAAAAATTCGACGACGTTAAAACAATTGACCGAACAGCATATAAAAAAGAAAATAATTCCTTAGTTCCTATTGATGTTACAACTTTGCCTACTATTATTGGACTTAGTTACGAAAATTTTAAGCGAACAATAATAATTCCGCAAGGACGATTTCAGGAGTTCTTACAATTGGGCGACAAAGATAGAACGCAAATGCTGAAAGAGCTATTTAACCTCGATAAATATGAGTTTTATTACAAAGTAGTAGCATTGGAAGGTAAAAACAATGAGAAAAAACAGAATATTTCGGGTCAGCTACAGCAGCTTGGTGAAATAAACTTGGAGGAAATAACTAAAAACCATGAAAAAGCTGCTGCATTAAAATCTGAAATTGAACAAGAATCGAAATTGCTAGAAGAAAAACAAAAGGAAAACAATGAATATTCGCAATTAAAAGAGCTGTTTAGCAAGAAAAATGAACTGCAAAAGAAAGTGTATGTTTTAAATTCTAAAAAAGAAGAATTTGCCCTTCTTGAATCTAAAATAAGAGAATTTGAATATTGTTTACTTAATTTCAAGGCTTTGCTTGATAATTATCAATCGAACAAAGGTAAAATTCAAAAACTCGAAACTACGGTTTTTTCTGATAAACATTTGCTGGAACTAACTATAGAACAAGCACAGAAACTGGATTTAAAATTTGAAATAGTTAAAAAAGACTATGATAAAAGAGACGCCATTAAGCAAGAAGCTGAAGAGTTGCAGGGAGTTGCAAGATTGAATGAATTATCTTTGTTAGGTCTTGATATTTCAAAGAGAATTGAAGAAGGAAACAACGTATTATCAAATACAAATACACTTTATAAACAACTATTATTAGAAAAAGAAGCACTATCGGAAACTATAAAAAGCAATAAACTTAAACTGCCAGATTTAACAGAACTTTCGAAAATAAAAGAATGGCATACAATAAATAAAAACCTACTGATTCAAAAGCATGAAATTGAGAAGGAAATTGCCGAATATAAGGAAGAAGCATCAAAATTAGACATGCAAATTCAAGAGTTTATTAAAAGTTGGAATTTTAATGCAATTGATATTTCATTTTCACCTCAACAAATAATTAACGAGCTTAAAGCGAAATTAGAATCGCTGAAAATACAAATCGCTGAAAACGATCAAAGCATTGAACATCTTTTAGTTCAATCGAAGTTAGAAGACTATGCAGAAGCCCTTCAAGATGGCAAAGCTTGTCCTTTATGCGGATCAACCGAGCATCCTGCTATATTAAACTCAGAAAGTGTTGCCAATGAGCTTTTACAAGCTAGAACATTAAAAAAAGATAAAGAAAATGAAATTTCAATTATCGACCAATGCATTAATCAAATGCAGAATTATCAATCGCTTAGTCAACTAAAGCAAGAACAGATTGAAAAAAGCAACGACAAAAGCAATAACATTTCAACCAATCTTTTGAAACATGCCGAATTGTTTAACTGGGAAAGATATTCCGACGAAGAGCTGCTGTTAAAGGCTTTTTCAGAAGCTGAAATTATTAAAACACTAATAAATACAGACGAACAAATGCTTGAAAGTATTTTGCAAAAGATAGATAAAGAGTTAAAAAACAAAGAAAAATATAAAGATGCAATTGAAAAATTAAAACAAGATTTAGCAATATGCCAAACAGAATTGGGAACAATAAAATCACAAATTACAATTGCTAATATTGGAGAATATAAAGACATTTCGAAAGAAATAATTTTAAAAAAATCAGAAGCTTTAAAAATTAAATGGATTGAAACAGAAAAGCAATATGAGCAAATTTCTGTTAAAACAGGTAATTTGAAAAATGAGCAAACAGCATTAAATACAAAAATAGCAATAAATCAAGCCCATTTAAATAATGCAATATTGGAAAATGCCGGGTTTATTGAAAAAATTAATTCTCAGCTCGATAAAACAGCATATAAATCGATAGAAGAAATAAACGGAGTGCTTTCATTAGACATAGACATTGAAAAAGAGAAAAGGAACCTTTCAGATTATATGCAAAACTTAAGTCTTTCGGCAAATCAATTAGAGATTATTACTGTTGAAATTGGCAATAAAGAATATAATGAAGAATACCACCAGCAAATTCAAGTCCTTATTAAGCAAATAAATGAAGCATTAAATCACAAAAATCAGGAATATGGCAGAATTGAGAGCTTAATAAAAAAGCAAAATCTTGATTTAGAAACTTCAAAGCAACTGAAACTACAATTAGAAACACTTGAATTAAGGGCTGAAGATATTAAAACACTTAAAAAGCTTTTCACTGCTAGTGGTTTTGTAAATTATATATCATCTGTTTATCTGCAAAATCTTTGCAATGCTGCTAATGATAGATTTTACAAACTAACTCGCCAGAAATTAAGTTTAGAAATTAATGAAGATAATAGTTTTCAGGTTCGAGATTTTATGAATGGAGGCAAAGTGCGAAATGTAAAAACCCTTTCGGGCGGACAAACATTTCAGGCAGCCTTATCTCTAGCACTTTCGCTTGCAGATAATATTCAGAAAATAACCGAATCCGATCAAAACTTCTTCTTCCTTGATGAGGGCTTTGGTTCACTGGATAAAGATTCGTTAGAAATAGTTTTCGATACGCTTAAATCGTTACGAAAGGAAAATAGAATTGTAGGCGTTATATCTCACGTAGAAGATATGCAACAGGAAATAGACACTCATCTTTTAATTACTAATTATGAAGATGTGGGTAGTATAATTAAACGGAGTTGGAATTAACGTATAATAGAACAATTAAATAATTGTTTTGTTTAAGCCGCTTTGCTTTTTCTTCCTAAAAGTCAAAATTTCGATTAATCCTTAATGAAAACCTCAAAAATATTCGCATTTTAATGCTAAAATACCTATTTTCGTAAAAAAATTAAATAATGAATTTTCTAGCACATTTGTTTCTTTCTGGCAACGATGAAGAAGTTATGCTCGGAAATTTATTGGCCGATTTTCTGAAAGGGAAAGAACGAAAAGATTTTAGCGAAGGAATACAGAAAGGAATAGCACTACATCATAAAATTGATGAGTTTACCGATTCGCACTTAATTGTTGAACAAAGCAAAATTCGCCTTCGCCCTATATTTTCACATTATTCTCCGGTGGTTTCCGATGTGTATTTCGACCATTTTTTAGCTGCAAACTTTAATTTATATTCTTCGGCAAATTTATCGAAGTATACCCGTAACTGCTATCGCATATTGACAAATCATCACAAAATATTTCCCCAAAATCTTCGTAGATTCATTGCAATCATGCGTTTTGAGAATTTACTTGTTTCATATTCTACTATTGAAGGAATGGATGTGGTTTTTAATAGAATGGCAAAAAGAACCAAATTCAATTCAAATCTTGAAATAGCAAGCATTGAATTAGTTAAAAACTATAAACTTTACGAAGAAGAATTTTTTAAGTTTTTCCCCGAATTGATTGTATTTTCTAATGAGGAGTTACAAAAGTTGTCTTAAAAGGACTTCAATACTTTAATTATAAAAATATCTTCCTATCTTTATTCCTTAAAATCAAAATTTATAATGTTACAAGAGAAACGATTATTTTTACTTGATGCGTATGCCCTAATTTACAGAGCTTATTACGCTTTTAATAAAAACCCACGAATTAACTCAAAAGGAATAAATACCTCTGCAATACTTGGCTTTGCAAATACGCTTTTCGAAATTCTTCAAAATGAAAAACCAACGCATATAGCGGTTGTATTTGATGTGGGCGAAGCAACCCAAAGAACGGTTGATTTTACCGACTATAAAGCAAATAGAGAATCAACTCCCGAAGATATTGTTATTGCGGTGCCATATATCATTCAGCTTATAGAAGCATTTAATATTCCAGTGCTTGGCGTTCCTGGATATGAAGCGGATGATGTTATAGGAACACTTGCAAAAAAAGCAGAAGAACATGACTTTAAAACATTCATGATGACTCCTGACAAGGATTTTGGACAGTTGGTTAGCGATAAAACATTTATTTATAAGCCTGCACAATTTGGCAATAAAAGCGAAATATTAGGCGTAGCAGAGGTTTGCAAAAAATTTGAAATTCAAAACACATTACAAGTTATTGATATACTTGGGTTGATGGGTGATAAAGTTGATAATATACCCGGAATACCTGGTGTTGGAGAAAAAACCGCAATGAAACTAATTCAAGACTTTGGTTCGCTTGAAGCAGTACTTGCTAATGCCGATAAACTAAAAGGAAAATTGCAAGAAAATGTAATTAAATTTGCCGACCAAGCAATTTTGTCGAAGAAACTGGCAACCATTATCCTTGATGCTCCTATTGATTTCGATGAAGAAAGTTTGAGAACCGAACAGCCCAATAGGCCCGTTTTAAAGTCATTACTCGAAGAATTAGAATTTCGTCAGTTTTCAAAACGTGTACTTGGCGAAGCCGAGATTGTTTCTTCTCCTTCGCAACCGAACTTATTTGATCAAACCGAAGCTGCTGAGGAAAAAGTGGCTGAAAATTTCAATACGTATGATACCATTAAGCCCGACTATAAGCTAATTGAAACAAAAGAAGAACGTAATAAATTAATTAGCAAAATTAAAGAATTAAATCATTTTTGCTTCGATACCGAAACAACTGGTCTCGACCCTCATAATGCTGAAATAGTTGGCCTTTCAATTTCTTTTAACAAATCAATTGCTTATTATATCTATTTCCCAAATAATTACAATGAGTCTGTAAGTTTATTAGCCGAATTTAAAGAAGTTTTTGAGGATGAAAACATTGGAAAAACGGGTCAGAATATTAAATATGATATGGCAATCCTTAGTTGGTACGACATTAAAGTTAAAGGAACTTTATTTGATACAATGATTGCCCATTATTTGATAGAACCCGATATGCGCCATAATATGGATTATTTGGCAGAAACATATTTAAATTATCGTCCAATTTCTATTGAATCGCTTATTGGCAAGAAGGGGAAAGATCAGATTTCAATGCGATTTGTGCCTATAGATATTCAAACGAAATATGCCGCCGAAGATGCCGATGTAACGCTGCAACTAAGAAGTGTTTTTGAGCCTGAACTTAAAAAAAACAAATTAGATTTTTTGTTTTCAGAGGTTGAGATGCCTTTGGTAAAAGTGCTTTGTGCTATGGAAGCCGAGGGAATTAGAATAGACTCAAATGCATTGGCGGAGTTTTCAATATATTTGCACGATGAAATTGAAAAAGAAGAAAAGGCGATAATTGATTTAGCCGGAGTAAAATTTAATATTGCCTCGCCAAAGCAATTAGGCGATGTGTTATTTGAAGTATTAGCCCTTGACGATAAAGCAAAGAAAACGAAGACCAAACAATACTCTACAGGCGAAGATGTTTTAATGAAGTATTTAGGCAAACATCCTATAATACAGCATATTTTAGATTATCGTTCACTAGCAAAGCTTAAATCAACTTATGTTGATTCGTTGCCATTGTTAGTTAACCCAAGAACAGGCAGAATTCACACCTCATATAATCAAACAGTAGCAGCCACAGGAAGATTGAGCTCTAATAATCCAAATTTGCAGAATATACCTATCAGAACGGAGAGAGGACGAGAAATTAGAAAAGCATTTGTGCCACGTAATGCAAATTACACTTTAATATCGGCCGATTATTCGCAAATAGAGCTTAGAATTATAGCCCATTTAAGTGGCGATGTAAATATGATTGCCGATTTTAATAGTGGTTTAGATATTCATACAGCAACAGCTGCTAAAGTGTTTAAAGTTGAGGTAGACAAAGTGGATAAAGAAATGCGAAGAAAAGCAAAATCAGTTAATTTTGGTATTATTTATGGCATTTCGGCATTTGGACTTTCGCAGCAGTTAAGTATATCAAGGAAAGAAGCTGCTGACATTATTGAAGAATATTTTAAACAGTACAGTGGCATTAAAAAATATATGGAATCTACTATTGAGTTTGCTCGTGCAAACGGATATGTAGAAACTATTTTAAAAAGACGGAGACATTTGCGCGATATTAATTCGGGAAATGCTATTGTTAGGGGATTTGCTGAGCGAAATGCAATAAATGCGCCTATCCAAGGCTCTGCTGCTGATATGATTAAAGTTGCAATGATTCAAATATTTGATGCAATGGAAGAAAAACAATTACGCTCAAAAATGATTTTACAGGTTCACGATGAGTTAGTATTTGATGTACATTTGGAGGAAATTGATATTGTTAAGAAAATAATATCAGAAATAATGAAAAGCGCTATGGTACTAAGTGTGCCAGTAGAAGTGGATATTAATTGTGGAAATAATTGGTTAGAAGCACACTAGTAATAAACTTATGCAAGCCTAGTATGATAATACGATACAGGCTGCTTAATTGTATCTAGTTCAAATTGTTTTTCAGCACGCTCCCAAAAATCGATGTCGGAATTAATTGATAATTCATTAAATCCACTAATAGTTGAGAATACTTCTTTTTTCCCAAAAAAACTATCGCCTAAAACGGTGTCGTATATTGATACTTTTTTCGATGAGTCTTTATAATCAGGTATTTTAGTTATACCAATCACTTCAAATCCACCCTGAATAAGAGCGATATTTTTATTTTCTTTTAAAAAATCTACTCTACTTTGTAAATGATCGGGTAAATATTTATCATCACTTCCAATAAAAGTTATATAATTACCTATAGATGAGCGAATTCCAATATTTTTTGCAGTAATAAATGAGGTTTTCTGCTGGCGAATATATCTTACGTTTAATCCCTTATCAAACAGAGGTTGAATAAAATTATAAGGGTGATCGCTACTTCCATTATCTACTATTACTAATTCCCAATTTTTTAAGGTTTGGTTTTTTATTGAATCGATAATTTTAAAAAGATTTTTTGCTTTATTTTGTATAACTAAAATTATCGAAATCTCTGGGACGTTAATTGTTTGCTCTGCTTTCATAACTCATTTTTTCAAGGAAAACAAATATAGTAATTCTATTTAAATTTCCAAAAATTTAAAAAAAGAGTTTTATTTTTTTAGAGTGGTATTTAATGGGAACAAATAAAAAACCGACAAAAATAAACTTATTCAGTCTAGTTTTGTCGGTATTAAAAGGTATAAATAAAAACTATTTTTCTAAATCAAATCCTGCAGTTCCAATATTAGCACCATCAACAAATATATCTACATAATATGTTCCAGGTTTATATGTTCTAGGTTTAGCCCAGTAAATACAAACATCCATAGCTTTATTATTATAGTTTATTTCTTCTTTTGCCGAATAAATAATTTTACTTCCCTGATATTCAAAAGAGAAAGCATCGTCTGTTCCTTCTGAAATTACTACACCGTCTGGATCTGAAATACGAACATAAACAGTTTTCTTACCGCTTTTTGCAATTGCATTTTCACTCATAACAAAGCAAGTGCGAATTTTGTCAACTTTTTTAATTTTACTAGTAGGCATTTCTTGATTGTTGCTTTTCAATTTCAAGGCTTCAACCGAAATGTCATACGCTTTAAGCACTGAACCAGCAGTAACCTGAGAAGTTAGCACTTCTTTTTCCTTGCTTAATTCAGTATTTTCAATTTTAGTAGAATCTAAGGCAGTTTTTATGCTTATATTTTCGGTTGTTAATTCTAAGTTTTTAGCTTTCAATTCTTCAATTTGAGCAATAAATTCCTTCATTCTTTTTTCAAGGTTTGCAACCTTTGATTTGTATTTTGCAATATTTCCGTCTTTATTCTTCAAGTCGCTCATTAATTGTTCAATATGAGCTTTTTCTGCTTGAAAAACGCTATCTAAACCTTCATACTCTTCTGATAAAGTAGAATATTCTTCATTTAATTTTTCTAGTTTTGCAACCAAATCTGTTTTTTCAGTATTTAAAACGCCTTTTTCAACAACTAAAGTTTCAACTTGTTTTTCGGTATTTAATAATTTATAAATGGTAAACCCACTTACAATTGCTAATATCAGTGCAATAACAATAAAAACGTTGCGTTGACTTTTAAGTTTTGCTACGTCTTTTTCTAAATTGATGTTTTCCATAAAATATTAAATTAAATTTATAATTCGAACTTGTGATTATTAAGCCTAGATAATGTTTATTCTAAAGAAAATCCTCCACTACCAAGGTGTTGATTGTCTGTAAAAACGTCTATTGTATACGAACCTGTTTTATATTCTGTGCTTTGTGTCCAATAAACAGTTACTTCTTGATTTTTCTTATCGTAGTTTACAACTTCTTTTAAAGAATATTGAAGGCGTTCGCCATTGTTTTCAAAAGAATAAGAATCTAAATCGCTTACTGAGAGTATTTTTTCATCAGGACCAGCAATTCTGATATAAATATTTCTGTCGCCTGCTTCGAGCAAACTATTCTCGAGTAAAGTAAATGATATTTTAATTTTTTCTACTTTTTTGGCTTTACTTGCAGCTTCTTCTACTGTTCCGCGTTTTTTTGTTTTAATACCTTTTCCGGTAATTTTAAAGGCTCTAAGAACAGCAGCGGTAGTAACCTTTTCTGTTAACTCATCTTTTGCTTTTGTTAATTCACTATTTCGGGTTTGAACAGATTCATAATCGGTTTTAATCTTTACGTTTTCGTCTTTCAATGTCTTGTTAACTACAAATAATGAATCGATTTGATGAACATAATTTTGAGTTATTCTTCTTAATGCGTCCATTTTTTTTCTAATTCTATTCAAATCAACTTTGTTGCTAATAAGAACATTAATTTCATTAATTTGAGCCTGTATTAAACTGTCTTTCCCAACTAATTTTTTATTTAAATTTCCGTATTGATCCTTTAATTTATTGTGTTCGGCAACTAATGAATCTAATTCTGATTTTAAAACATCTCTGTCGGCACTTGATTCTTCTTTTTGTTCTTGAATAATTCTAATTTCGGTTTTTGTACTGTATAATTTCCATGCAAGCAGTCCGCTAACTAAGATTAATACAACATTTAATATTATTAAAAAGTTGAGTGTTTTTCTATTGTCCATACAATCAATTAATTATTATTTTGTTATTTGATTTTGTTATTTTGTGCAAATTTAATGTTATTTCATTAAACGGACACTTTTGTTTATTATTTTATTTGTGTTTTTATACAAAAAAGAAGAATTTATTTATATTTTGATTTACTTTTTTTAGAAAATTTCGAACTAGCGAAATTATAAAAAATCATTTATTTCAAAAACCATAATAGTTTTCGAAATATTTCCTATTTTTGAGTTATCAAAATACACATATATTGAAACTTCATTATAACATAAGCAAAAAATTTAATTTCAAAAACCCTGTTGTAACAGTTGGGGCTTTTGATGGTGTTCATTTAGGACATAAAAAAATTGCTAGCACTCTGGTTGAGAAAGCAAAAGAAATTAATGGCGAAAGCGTTATTATTTCTTTTTTTCCACACCCCAGAACTGTTTTAAATCCTAATAGTAAAAGCATACAATTAATTACTTCGCAAAAAGAAAAGTTTTTTATGCTTCAAAATTTAGGAATAGACCATTTAGTAATTTTGCCTTTTACTAATGAATTCTCTCAAATTTCATATAAACAATTTGTTGAAGATTATATCTGCAAATTATTTAAAACTCATACTTTAGTAATAGGCTATGATCATCAATTTGGAAAAGAGCGAGAAGGAAATTATGAGCAATTGTTGGTGTTGTCGAAAGAACTTAAGTTTAATGTTGAACAAATACCCGCTTTAGACATGCAAAATATTGCAGTTAGTTCTACTAAAGTTAGAGAAGCACTTAATGAAGGAAATGTAACCCTAGCCAAACAGTACCTTGGTCATGAATATTTTATTGTGGGGAAGATTATTAAAGGAAATAGAATAGGCAATACCATTGGATACCCTACTGCAAATGTAAATTTTGATGAAAAATTAAAATTACTTCCTGCTAATGGCGTTTATGCGGTACTTGTGAAATATAAAGACCAATTACTCAAGGGAATGCTTAATGTTGGAATTCGTCCAACAATTGGAGAATCGGAAAAGACAATAGAAGTAAATATTTTTGACTTTTCAGAAGAGATTTATAAAAAAGAAATATGCGTATTTTTTGTTGAAAGAATGCGAGATGAATTGAAATTTTCGGGACTTGAAGAATTAACACAACATTTACATAAAGACAAAGAATTATGTTTAAAAATATTACGTTAATAGGAGCTTTTTTATTAACTACAATTTCAAGCTTTTCTCAAAAACTTGATTCGGCAAGATTGCAATTTGCTTATGAGTATACATCAATTGAAGAAGCAATTAAAGAACCCGAAAAAGTTATTAAACTTAGTTTAAGAAAGTCAAAACTTACTATTTTGCCCAAGGAAATTTTTTTATTTAAAAATATTCAAGAATTAGATTTAAGTAAAAATAGACTCACAACAATTCCAGATAGCATTGTAACTCTTAAAAATCTTGAACGCCTTGATCTTTCCAAAAACAATTTTATCGCTTTCCCTAAAGCTATTTGTAAGTTAAAGCATTTAAAGCACTTAATAATATTTGAAAACAAAATTGTTGAGATTCCAAAGGAAATTGAAGGAATGGAAACTTTGGTCTTCCTTGATATGTGGGGAAATGAACTTTCTGTCTTCCCAAAGGAAATGGGCAAACTTAAAAATTTAAGATATTTAGATTTGCGAGTTATAAATTTATACGACAGCGAAAAAGAAGAACTTGAATTATTAATGCCGAATGTTAAAATTCTATTTTCACAAGGTTGTAATTGCGGGAAATAGTGTTTAAAAAAACTCAAGCACAGCCTTGTTTATAGGCTATACTTGAGTTTATATATACCTATATAATTAAGCTTTACTAATCCAGCTTTTAACATCATCTAAAATTGGAGCACTTACATCCATTTTTAGTTTTTTACGGAGTCCGCACAAATCATTGAACAATTTATTTGCATTGGCTTCTTTCAAATCTTCAGGTTTCATAAATCCAGCTTTCTGAATTGCAGGAACCCAAACAGAAGAAATACCTAGTTTTTCGAAATCATCACTTGTTGAAACTGCAGCAGCTTTTTTAGGCTTCATCTGTGGGAAGAATAATACATCTTGAATAGATTGAGAGTTGGTCATAATCATAGCCAAACGGTCTATTCCAATACCTAAACCTGCAGTAGGCGGCATTCCTATTTCTATAGCATTTAAAAAGTCTTCGTCAAGCATCATTGCTTCTTCGTCGCCGCGTTTCCCAAGTTCTAATTGTTCTTCGAAACGTTTTCTTTGATCGATTGGGTCGTTTAGCTCAGAGTAAGCGTTGCATATTTCTTTGCCGTTACAAACTGCTTCAAAACGCTCAACTAATCCAGCTTTACTTCTATGTTTTTTAGCTAAAGGCGACATTTCCACAGGATAATCGGTAATGAATGTTGGTTGAATTAGCTTAGCCTCGCAAGTTTCACCAAAAATTTCGTCGATAAGCTTTCCTCTTCCCATCGATTCATCAACATCAATACCTAATTTCTTAGCTGTATCTGCCATTTGAGCTTCTGTCATTTCAGAAATATCTATTCCTGTAAAGTGATGAATAGCTTCGTACATGGTAAAGCGTTTCCAAGGACGTTGGAAATTAATAATATTTTCGCCAACTTTTACTTCGGTAGTTCCATGAAGTTCAAGTGCAATGCGTTCTACCATTTCTTCAACCAATTCCATCATCCAATTATAATCTTTATAAGCAACATAAAGTTCCATTTGAGTAAATTCAGGATTATGGAATCGATCCATGCCTTCGTTGCGGAAATCTTTCGCAAATTCAAATACGCCATCATATCCGCCAACGATAAGGCGTTTTAGGTATAATTCGTTTGCAATTCGAAGATATAAAGTGGTATCTAAACTATTATGATGTGTTTTGAAAGGACGAGCTGCTGCACCACCATATAAAGGTTGAAGAATAGGAGTTTCAACTTCTAAATATCCTTTTTCACCAAGGAAACTACGCATTGTATTAGTTAAACGAGTTCTTTTCGTAAAAGCTTCACGAACGTGAGGATTTACAATTAGGTCGATGTAACGTTGGCGATAGCGTTGTTCTGGATCAGTGAATGCATCGTAGGTTTTGCCTTCTTTTTCTTTAACAACAGGAAGTGGTTTAATAGATTTACTTAAAATTGTAAATTCTTTAACATGGATTGTTGTTTCTCCCATCTGAGTAGTAAAAACATATCCAGTAGCTCCAATTATGTCGCCAATATCTAATAATTTTTTAAATACTGTATTATAGAGTGTTTTATCTTCTTCAGGGCAAATATCATCGCGTTTAAAATATAATTGGATGCGTCCTGTTGAATCTTGTAGTTCAACAAAAGAAGCATTCCCCATAATTCTACGATTCATAATTCTTCCGGCAATACTTACATTTTGAAAAAGAGTATTGTCAGCAGGAAACTTATCAAGAATTTCTTGGGAGTTAACATTTACTTCGTAAGTAGCAGCAGGATAAGGATTAATGCCAAGCTGTTCTAATTCTTCCAACGATTTGCGTCGAAAAAGTTCTTGTTCGCTAAGTTCAATTTGCATATAATATTGTTTTCGTATTTTTTGCAAATATACTGATAAATTAAAATCTTTTGTAATGCAATTAGACGTTTAAAAAAAAGCACTTAATTTTTTTTAAAAAGAATAAAATTTTTATCGGTCAAACTTTTAGATAAACAATGAAAAATTAATATTAGGCGACGGAAAAAAAATTGGAATAATTTTGAAGATGTAAAAGAGGAAAGAATATGGAGTTTACATTTTGCTAATTATGTTACTTGAAGAATAACCTTCCACAAAATCGATGGTAATAATATCGCCGCCTTTGTTTTTTACAATATCGTATCCTACAATATCTTCTGGTTTATAATCACTTCCTTTTACCAAAATATCGGGTTGAACAAGCTTTATCAAATTATAAGGAGTATCTTCTTCAAAAAACACGATGGCATCAACAAATGAAAGTGCTGCAAGTACTGTTGAACGTGCATCTTGATTGTTTATTGGACGGGATTCGCCTTTTAATCGTTTAACTGAATTGTCGGTATTAACTCCAACTATTAATATGCTACCTAAGTCGGCAGCTTTAGCAAGATATTTAATATGCCCAACATGTAAAACATCAAAACAACCATTAGTAAAAACTATTTTTTTGTTTTTGAAATTCCAAAAAGCTAGTTTTTGATTAAATTCTAAAGATTCTTTGTTACTAAAGATTTTTGATTGAATAATATCAAATTTGCTCATCTTATACTTTGTTAGTATTGTTAATCATTGGCAAAACAATTAAAGCAATAATTCCAAATATTATCAATATAATGGTTTGTAATGACCATGAAACCCAGCCTACCGCAAGTCCAATATTTTCGGGAATAAGAAATAGGAGTAAAGTGATTTTTGTAAAATAGGGGTAAGCGCCAATTCCGCCAGCAGAAACCATAATTCCGATAGATCCAAACGCTAGAACTGCAAGTCCAGCGGTTAAACCCAAGTGTCTAGTTTCGGGTAAACAAATTAAACTAAAATAGGCCATTAAAAAATACATAAACCATATTCCAAAGGTATATGAAAGAAATAAAAATGGTCGTTTTATTACAAAAAGAGATTTTAATCCCTCGGTTAGTCCTTTTATAAAATCAAATAATTTATCGTATAAATTTCTCAAATATTTTTTAACTAAAACAAAAGCAATCAGTCCTAAAAGCAATAACAAACCTAACAAAAGCACAAGAGTTAAAGTGCCACCAGCATTAAATTTTTCGGCTATTGGAATTAAAACATATTGATTAAAAAGATTATACAACAATTTAAATTCGAAAAGTAACGTTAAAAAGAATACAATTACAAAACAAAGCATGTCGATAAGACGCTCTGTTATTACTGTTCCAAATGATTTGTTAAATGGAATGTCTTCAAATTTTGTCAAAACTCCACATCTTGAAGCTTCTCCAAGTCTGGGAATAGCTAAATTCGCGAAGTAACCAATAAAAACAGCTCCAAGGGTATTGATAAATCGAGGCTTTTTGCCTAAAGTTTCAAGTAATTGTATCCATCTGAGAGTTCGAAAAATATGGCTTAAGATTCCTGAAATAACTGCAGCGGAAATCCAAAAATAATTAACATTATGGCGAGTATCAAGTATGTGCTGTATATCATCACTACTGAGTTTTCTTACCGAAAGCCAAATAAAAAAAATTCCAATAGATAGGAATAATGAAAATTTCAGTATGTTAAAAAGTATTTTCTTCAATTAGTAGGGTTATTTTGTCAGGCTGTTGTCAGCATTTGGGAAAACAATAATTGGCTGAAACTTTTTCGCTTCTTCAAAGTCCATAGTTGCATACGACATAATTATAACAACATCGTCAACCATAAATTTTCTTGCAGCAGGACCATTCATGCAAATAACGTTCGAACCTCTTTCTCCTTTAATAACATAAGTTTCCACACGTTCGCCATTATTAACATTTACAACATGAACTTTTTCGTTTTCGATTAGATTAACCGCATCCATTAAATTTTCATCTATTGTAATGCTACCAATATAATTTAGGCTAGCTTCGGTTACTTTAACTCGGTGTATTTTAGATTTTAAAACTTGTATTTGCATAATTGTTATCTGTTTTCGATTGCAAATTTAAATAAATTATTTGATAAACATATTATCAATTAATCTTACTTCGCCTACAAAAACTGCAATACATTCAATTAGTTCTTCGTAATCATCCCAATTTTCAACTGGTTCGAGTGTATTTCTGTTAACAATTTCAAAATAATCGAGTTTCATTTTTGGGAATGAAGATATTTTGCTTTCAACTTCAGCTTTGAGCAAATTTATATCAAGATTTTTGTATTTACCTTTTGCTTCGGACAATATTTTATTGATGTTTGAAGCTTCTTTTCGTTCATCTTCACTTAATCTAACATTTCTAGAACTCATTGCTAAACCGTCGGGCTCACGAACTATAGGGCAGCCAATGATTTCCATTTTCAAGTTAAGTTGTTTAACAAGGTCTTTAATGATTAAAAGTTGTTGAAAATCTTTTTCGCCAAAAAAGGATTTATCGGCAGGAACTAACTCAAATAATCTTTTTACAACAATTGCAACTCCATTAAAGTGTCCAGGGCGAAAGCGTCCTTCCATAACGTTTTCTAAAATACCGAAATTATAAACCATATTAACTTCTTCTGGATACATTTCGTTAACCGATGGAATAAAAACAGCATCACATTCAGCGTGTTTCAGTAAAAATATATCGCTGTCGTTGGTACGAGGATACTTTTCAAAATCTTTTTTATCGTTGAACTGAATTGGGTTGACAAAAATACTAGCAATAGTAATGTCGCATTCAGAATTGGATTTACTTACTAAAGACAAATGTCCTTTATGAAGAGCTCCCATTGTAGGGACAAATCCGATAATTTTATTTTTTTTCTTTGCTTCGCTTATAAAGTCTTTAAGCTCAGCTATTCTATAAAAAATCTCCATTTAAAAATTATTTCATGCAATAAATCAAAGGTTTAACCGTTCAATAGTCAACATTTCTAATTTTAAGGAGCAAAGCTAAACATAAATACTTGATTATTTGCTATTTTTTTTATAACTTTGCATAATTAAACAGTGCCAAAATATTTTCGACCCAGATATGACAAAAGCCAAAGTATTATTTGTATTTCAAGAAATAACACCGTATTTACCCGACAGTCATCTTGCAAATATTGGTAGACACCTTCCACAAGGAATTCAAGAAAGAGGAAAAGAAATAAGAACATTCATGCCGCGTTTTGGTTGTATTAATGAACGCAGAAACCAATTACATGAGGTAATTCGTCTATCGGGAATGAATATTATTATTGATGATACTGATCATCCGCTGATTATCAAAGTAGCTTCTGTTCAAGCAGCGCGTCTTCAAATATATTTTATTGACAATGAAGATTATTTTCAAAGAAAGTATATTCTTCACGATAAAAACAATGAGTTTTTTAAAGACAATGATGAAAGAGCTGTTTTTTATTCAAGAGGAGTACTTGAAACGGTTAAAAAATTAGGATGGGCTCCAGATATTATTCATTGCCATGGTTGGCTTAGTAGTTTAATTCCGTTTTATGTAAAAAATGCATATCGCGACAATCCTCTTTTCCAAAACACTAAAATTGTTTATTCGGTTTACAACGACGATTTTACAAAGCCACTTGAAAAAGACTTTGATAAAAAGATTTGGGTTGATGGAGTTTCAATGGATGATTTAGCTAATTATAAAAATTCTGACTTTGTTTCAGTAACTAAAAATGCAATAGATTACTCTGATGCTGTAATTATTGGGCAAGAAAAGGTAAATCCAGAAATAATAAGTTATTTGAATAAATTTGACAAGCCTGTTTTAAAATATCAATCAAGCGACGAATACATTGATAATTATTCGGATTTATATGATGAAGTTATGGCGGAAGCAACAATTATGTCTGAGTAATAATAAGGAGAACTATTTAGTGATAGAAAAAATAACGGTTGCGGCTTTGAAAAAAATAATATTCTTTTTAATAATCATTATTGCATTTTCAGCGTGTAAAGAAAAGGACGAAATTGGCTTGGATGTTTTACCACCAAGTGATAAATTAGGAGTTTCATTTACAGATACAGTAACAATAGAAACCTATTGTGTAAGAGAAGACTCAATACCTTCAGGAGGAACATCAAGCGCCTTACTAGGCACAATAAACGACCCTGTTTTTGGCAAAACTACAGCTGGATTTTGTACTCAGTTTACTTTGCCCACATCAAATGTGTCTTTTCAAACTCCTACATTAGATTCAATTGTGCTATCTTTGGCTTATGCTGGATATTATGGTGACACATTAAATCCGCTGCAAATAGAAGTTTACAAGTTAACGGAAAGTCTTAGTCCAGATAGTGTTTATTATTCAGATAGAGTTATACAAACAGATGGTATTAATTTGGCTAGTGGAACAATTGTTCCTCATCCTACTGATAGCGTGATGGTTGGCTCTGGTAAAATGACTTCGCATTTAAGAATAAAACTAGACGACAGCTTTGGTCAAATGTTTCTTAATGCTTCTGGAACAGCAGATTTATCTAATACAACAGAATTCAGAAAGTTTTTTAAAGGTTTAAAAGTTATTGCATCTAGCTCGGTTAGTGGAACTGGCTCAGTTTTGTATTTTGATTTATTATCAAAAACTGATCTTTCAAAACTTACTGTATACTATAATGACTCCTTGAGTTATTCGTTTAAAATAACAAGCGATTGTGCTAGATTGAATACTTTTACTCATGATTATTCTTCAGCTTCTTCAATTAACAGTCAGTTAAGTAGTCCATCACAAGGGCAGACAATTACATATGTGCAACCAATGGGCGGTTTAAGGGTTAAAGTTAACATCCCTTATATCAAGAATTTTAATGATTTAGGAAGTATATCTATTAATAAAGCCGAACTCATTGTAACTGCAGAAAGCTCAAATGCTTCTAATACAACCCTTTCTGTTCCAAGTAAATTATCCTTTGTTGCAATTGGCGATAATGGTCAAAATACCTATTTAACTGATTGGAGCGTTGAAGGCGATGCATTTTTTGGAGGTTCATTAAATAGTACAACCAAGCAATACTCTTTTAATATTGCAAGGCACATACAAGATATTTTACTTGGTAAAATTAGTAATAATGGATTTTACCTAATGGTTTCGGGCTCAGCAGTAAGAGCAAATAGATTATTGCTTTATGGAGGAAGCAAATCTCAACCAGGTAGACTTAGACTCAAATTAACTTATACTAAAATTCAATAATATGTGCGGAATTTTCGGTTATATTGGTCCTAAAGAAGCATATCCAATGCTTATAAAAGGATTAAAAAGATTAGAATATAGAGGATACGACAGTGCAGGAATTTCTTTACTTAATGGAGAATTAAAATTATTTAAAACAAAAGGAAAAGTTTCTGATTTAGAAGATTTAGTTAAAGAGAAAGATATTTCTGGAAATGTTGGCATTGGTCATACACGCTGGGCTACGCATGGCGAACCTAATGATGTAAATGCTCACCCACATTACTCTCAAACTAGAAAGCTAGCCATTATTCATAATGGAATAATTGAAAATTACGGTTATCTGAAAACCGAACTTATTAATAGAGGCTACGAATTTCAAAGTGATACAGATACTGAAGTATTAGTTCATCTAATTGAAGATATTCAGCTATGCGAAAATGTAGACCTAGTAGAAGCACTCCGGATTGCTCTTAATCAAGTGATTGGAGCTTATGCTATTGTGCTAATTAGCAAAGAAAATCCAAACCAACTTATAGCTGCTCGAAAAAGTAGCCCATTAGTTATAGGCATTGGAAATGGCGAATTCTATATTTCATCCGATGCTACACCTATTGTTGAATATACAAAAAATGTTGTATATCTTGAGGATGAAGAAATTGCTATACTAAATAGAGATGAAGCACTAAGAATTATTACAATAAAAAATGTAGAAAAACGACCATATATTCAAAAGTTAGAGATGAATCTTCAGGCTTTAGAAAAAGGTGGTTATCCGCATTTCATGCTTAAAGAAATTTACGAACAAGCCCGCTCAATAAAAGATTCGATGCGCGGAAGAGTAAATTTTGAACTAGGAAAAGTTACACTAGGTGGCATTATCGACTATGAACAAAAATTTGCTAATGCAGAAAGAATTATTATTGTTGCATGTGGAACTTCTTGGCACGCAGGCTTAGTAGGCGAATACCTTTTCGAAGACCTTGCACGTATTCCTGTTGAAGTTGAATATGCTTCAGAATTTAGATATAGAAATCCAATAATTTCTGAAAAAGATGTTGTAATAGCAATTTCTCAATCGGGAGAAACTGCCGATACACTTGCTGCTCTCGAACTAGCAAAATCAAAAGGAGCAACAATTATTGGTATTTGCAATGTGGTTGGCTCTTCAATTGCTCGTTTAACAGATGGAGGATCGTATACACATGCTGGACCAGAAATTGGTGTTGCGTCAACTAAAGCTTTTACAGCTCAGGTTACTTCGCTTATCCTGATGTCGTTGATGATAGCCGACAAAAAAGGTACTATACTAAAATCTAGAGCACAAGAAATTATTGCTGAACTTCAAACTATTCCTGAAAAAGTGAATAGAACGCTGAAAACAAATGATTTAATAATTAAGATTGCTGAAAAATATAAAGATGCGCGTAATTTCTTATATTTAGGTAGAGGTTACAATTTCCCTGTAGCTTTGGAAGGCGCTTTAAAATTAAAAGAAATTTCTTATATTCATGCCGAAGGCTATCCTGCTGCAGAAATGAAGCACGGACCTATTGCGCTTATTGATGAAGAAATGCCAGTTGTTATTGTTGCTACAAAATCTGGGATGTACGAAAAAATTATTAGCAATATTCAGGAAGTAAAGGCAAGAAAAGGGAAAATTATTGCTATTGTAACCGAAGGCGATGATACGATTAAACACATGGCCGATTATGTTATTGAAATACCTGATTGCGATGAAATTTTTACTCCACTTTTAGCAACAGTTCCACTTCAGCTTTTAGCTTATCATATTGCAGTAATGAGAGGTTGTAATGTTGATCAACCTAGAAATTTAGCAAAATCGGTTACTGTTGAATAAAACAATATATTGATAACTAATGATTTACAAAAGCGGATTTTTCCCGCTTTTTTTGTATAAAACCATTTATTTTACTAATTTAGCACGACTAGACTTTACAAAATTTAATGAAAATTTTAAAAACAAAATATGAAAAACAATTAAAAAGAATTTTATTTTCTTTTTGTTTAATTATTTTGTTTAGCTCGGCTAATGCTCAGTTTTATAATGGCTCCCAGCTAACTTTTGGTAAAAATAGGATACAGTATATTTCAAATTTTTGGTCTTATTACAGATATGAACGTTTTGATACTTATTTTTATCAAGGAGGCAAAGAATTATCCGTTTATACTGCTCAAATTGCTAATTCATACATCGACGAGATGGAAAGCTTTTTCGACTATGAATTGGAAGACCGTATTCAATTTGTAATATTTAATAAGCTCTCGGATCTTAAACAAAGTAATATAGGTCTTTTAAGCGATAACCAATACAATATTGGTGGAGTTACCTGTATAAATGGGACTAAAGTACTTTTATATTTCGATGGTAATCATAAGAATTTGGAAAAACAGATAAAAGCTGGAATAGCTCAAATAATTATTAATCAAATGATTTTTGGTAGCAGTTTGGCTAGTAATGTAAAAAATTCCACTTTGCTTTCTTTGCCCGATTGGTATTTGAAGGGATTAATTTCTTTTGTTTCAGATGAGTGGAATGTTGAGATAGACAATAAAGTACAAAATGGTATTTTAAGCGGAAAATACGAAAAATTTAATAATCTTTCGGGTCAGGATGCGGTATACGCAGGACATTCAATTTGGCGATATGTGAGCATGAAGTATGGAAATCAGGTTATTCCAAACATCTTATATTTGACCCGAATTAGCAGAAATATTGAAAGCGGATTCCTTTTTATATTAGGTATTTCATTTAAAAATTTAGCTAGAAATTGGATTGATTATTATGATCAAATTTATTACGACCAAAACAAAAGATATATTGAGCCTGAAGGTAAGCCACTTTTAAAAAAGACCAAAGCTAGCAGAATTTATACTCAGGTTAAAATAAGCCCCGACGGCAATTATGCTACTTATGCTTCTATAGAAATGGGTCAGATAAAAGTTTGGTTGCACAATTTTCAAACAGGGAAAACAAAAAGAATTTATCGATTAGGTAATAAATTAGACGAAAAAGTTGATTACTCTTTTCCCATTGTTTCATGGCATCCTTCTTCCCAGTTTTTTTCGTATTTAGTAGAAAAAAAGGGCGGTTTGTTAATGACAAGTTATATTATGGAAACCAAGAAAAAGGAATATCAACATTTTTTTCAAATGGAAAAAATTCTAGATTTTTCTTATTCATCAGATGGAAAACTAATTGCTATTTCTGCTGTGCAAAATGGAGTATCGGATATTTTTGTTTTTAACCGCTTAGCAAAAACGTACGAAAGAATTACAAACGACCCTTATGATGACTTTTCTCCACGATTTATTAATAACGACAAAGACATCATCTTTTCATCAAATAGAACAAGCGATACTTTGTCGAAAAACTATAATCTTTTAGACAATATTCAGCTTAAAAACGACTTTGATATCTATATTTTCGAGTATACTAAAAAGAATCCAATCTTAATTCAAGCCACAAATACTAGAGAAGTAGATGAAACATTGCCTATGGAATATGAAAATGGGTACGCTACCTTTCTTTCTGATAAAAATGGAATTAAAAACAGGTATATACTTCATCTTGATAGCACTTTTAGCCATATAGATACAATTGCTCATTACCGAAAAGTAATAACGTATAAACCAATTACTAATTTTAATAATAATATTGAGTTTTACGATATTTCAGCTAAATCGGGTAAAATGGCTGAAATTTTCTATAAAAATAACAGAAGTAGCATATTAATCAATGATTTAACACCAATAAAAGAAATTAAAGAAATTCAAACTTCCGAATCGGAATATAGAATATATGAAAAGCGTAAAAAGGTGATTGATGATAGTATAAAGAAAGTTAGAATTCAAAAGCAATCTGAAATAATTCAAAAGAACAGGCTAAAATCAATACAAATTAACGACTCTTCTAGCAGCGATACATTGAAAAAAATTGACGTGTACAACTATACTTTTGGCGTAGAAAAGAAAAGAACAAAAGACACAACAACGATAAGTCAAGATACGGTTAGAAAAAAGGTTTTAGCTCAAGCTAAAGATAGTATAATTCCATTTATTTTGCCTCGACAAAGAACTTATGAAACTTCATATCAAGTAAATCAGTTGGTAACTCAAATTGATTTCAATTACTTAAATACTAATTATCAAACTTTTACTGGTGGATCGAATCCAATATTTATAAATTCTGGTGTTGGCGGTTTTATTAAAATTGGAGCAGCCGACATCTTCGAAGATTACCGAATAACAGGTGGTGTTAAAATTCCGACTAGCTTTAATTCAGAGTATTTAGTTAGTTACGAAAATCTAAAACGACGTTTGGATGAAGAATGGCTTTTTCATAGAGTTTCTATGGATAATATAGAAGGAAATGACTATATCAAGCACCATACAAATGAAATTCATTACAATATAAAATGGCCTTTATCTAATGTAATGGGATTCAGAACGTCACTTATCGGACGACATGACCGTGCAGTTTTTTTAGCAACCGACCTTTCAAGTTTAGAAAAAACAAATGCCTATAAATATTGGGGTGGTGCTAAAGCCGAATTTGTATTTGATAATACAATTAATAAAGGACTGAATTTATATTATGGAACACGGTATAAAATTTTCGCCGAACACTTTATAGAATTAAATGCTACCGAAAAAAACATGACCGTAGTAGGTTTAGATTTTCGTAATTATAAAAAGATTCATAAAACGTTTATTTGGGCAAACCGTATTGCTGCTAGTACTTCATTTGGCAAAGAACGTCTTATCTATTATATGGGAGGTGTTGATACATGGCTATTCCCAAAATTTAATAATACAATTCCAATTGATTACAACCAAAACTATATATACCAAACCCTTGCTACCAATATGCGTGGCTTTCATCAAAATATCAGAAATGGGAATAGTTTCTTTGTTGTAAACAGCGAACTACGTTTTCCTGCAATTAAATTTTTCTCTAATAGACCATTAAAATCCGACTTTTTCGAGAATTTTCAAATTGTTGGCTTTGGCGATTTAGGTACAGCTTGGACTGGATCAAATCCATATTCAAGAGAAAATTCTTTGTTTAAGCAAGTTATTTATCAAAATCCACTTACCATAACCCTTGAAAATATTAGAGAACCAATTGTTGGTGGATATGGACTTGGATTGCGAAGTAGAGTATTAGGATATTTTATTCGTGTTGATTGGGCTTGGGGAGTTGAAGATGGTGTAGTTCAACCAAGAGTTTTCTATTTGTCATTTAGTTTAGATTTTTAATAGTTTTAAAATGAATTCCTTAAAAACAGTAATAAAAACATTATCTGCAAAATATGCTGATGAGTTTATAGATATTAGAAATCATTTGCATAAATATCCTGAATTATCTTTTAAAGAATATAAAACAGCAGAATTTATTGCAAAAAAACTTAATGAATACGGAGTTTCGTTTACTTCTGGAATTGCAGAGACAGGAGTATTGGCAATAATTGAAGGAAAAAATCCTTCTAGTAAAGTAATTGCTATTAGAGCTGATATGGATGCTTTGCCTATTGAAGAAACAAATGAAGTTCCTTATAAATCATGCAATGCTGGTATAATGCATGCTTGCGGACACGATGTTCATATAGCGTGTTTGTTGGGAGCTACTAAAATATTGAATGAGTTAAAGAATGATTTTGAAGGGACAATAAAACTAATTTTTCAGCCATCGGAAGAAAGTTTCCCTGGCGGAGCAATTAAAATGATTGAAGCGGGTGTACTAGAAAATCCTAAAGTTGAAATGGTAATTGGTCAACATGTTTTACCCCAATTAGAAGCTGGAAAAATGGGATTAAAACCTGGCATGTATATGGCCTCAACCGATGAAGTTTATTTAACAGTAAAAGGCAAAGGTGGGCATGCTGCAACCCCTGAATTAAATGTTGATCCAATTATTATCTCGGCTCAGATATTGGTAGCATTGCAACAAGTAGTTAGTAGATTTGGCAATCCGGCTATTCCTAGCGTTTTATCGTTTGGGAAAATTATTGGTAATGGACGCACTAATATAATTCCTGATGAAGTAAAAATAGATGGAACTCTTAGAACATTTAATGAACAATGGCGTAAAGAAGCGCACGAACATATTATTTCAATAGCTAAATCTATTGCTAAAGGGATGAATGGAGATTGTGATGTATTTATAGATAAGGGTTATCCATTTTTAGTGAACGACGAAAATTTAACTAAACAGTTTAAAAATGAGGCAATAGAATTTTTAGGGGCCAGTAATGTAGTAGACCTAGATTTACGAATGACTGCAGAAGATTTTGCATATTTCACACAAAAAGTTCCTTCCTGTTTTTATCGATTAGGCGTCGGAAATCCAAACAAAGGCATTATTTCAAATTTACATACTTCTACTTTTAATATTGATGAATCTTCCATTGAAACAGGCGTAGGATTAATGGCTTGGTTGGCTATAGAGAGTTTGAAAAAATAAAAATATTAAAAAAGGCTGCCTTTTCAGACAGCCTCCAGTCACTTGAAGAAACTATTATTAAAAAAAATTGAGAGGTGTTTTTTACTTTATTATTAGTAATGCATTATCTTTTTGGTTATTAATTTTTGCTTGAATAAAATAAGTCCCTTTTGTTAGCTCACTCGCATCATATTTATAATTAAAGCTTTCTTCTGTTTTTAATAGTTTTAATTTAACAAGCTCTTTTCCTTCTATATTAAAAATATTAATGTATAAATCTCCTTTTAATGGAGATTTATAATCTAGAGTGAAATTGCCTTCTGTAGGATTTGGAAATACTGAAATTTGATTCGTCATAAGTATATTTGTTTCTGTGTTTGTAGTTCCGCTAATATAAATAGGAGAAGAAACAGCTTCGTCTCCATCAACTTGGCGAACAGTAATATAGTAAAAATCGCCATCAGTAGCAGTAATTGTAGTTGTTGCAGTTGCATTGGCTTGATTAGGAGTCCAAGTTTGAGCAACTATACCATTTTTATATAATTGAATTCTATTAAATGACTCATTGTCGCCATCAGCTGCGCTAACAACAAGAGTTAAATTTCCTGCATTAACAGTAGATCCCATTTCTTGACCATTTAATTTAAAAGAAAGACGAAGGTTTTTATCTAATGTAGAAAAGAAACGTTTTTGTTGTATAGCTTCGAAAATAGCAGTACGAGTTTTAGTAGTAGCAAGCACCGCAAGACGATAGTCATTATCAGTTCCCCAAGTAGCATCGTGGTTATCATCAGAACCAGCTGCTCCAATTTTCCATTTGTTGGCTAAAGCTTCGGCATAATAACTTAAACTGGGTATCCCCTTAGCTCATCTTAAAAAATGCCTATCTTTAGGGGATGG
>JBAXGW010000002.1:0-138650 GCA_037139195.1 Bacteroidota bacterium | reverse complement strand
TCATTCCGACCGCAGGGAGGAATCTTATATTATTTTTCCGGACAACAATGATTTTTAAATATACCTCTATAAAAAGCAAGAACTCGATCCAACGAACCGAGTTCCAACCACCAAATTACACTAACTAAATTATTGCCATTATAAAGAACGATTTGTATAACAATTAATAATAATCATGCCAAAATTGTTATATTATTGAAAATCAATGACAGGTTCGAATTTTCAATAAAAAATAATCTATTTAATGTACGTTTGCGTTCAATGCATGTTCGATTTTATTATTTTTAACTCATACTGTTTTTATTTATGATATGAATAAGTATATTTGTATAGAAATTTATATTTACTAAATGGATAATCCTTCTTCAAATCAAACAATAAAAACGCTGTATTTAAAGAATATGATTTGCCGTAGTTGCATGCGTATTATTAATGAAGATTTGGAGGATATTGGAGTTCATGTAATTGAAATTATTCTTGGAAAAATAACAATTGCTTTCGACGATAACTTAGTTTCTTTTGAATCTATTACAACTTTGCTTGAAAACGATGGATTTCCTATAGTTGCAGACAAAGAACGTATTCTTGCCGAACAAATTAAAACTACGGTTCGTGAGTTAATTCTTTTTTCATTAAATAACACTGTAACTCGCAATTCTGATTATTTGGTTGATAAACTTGGCTACTCATATCAGCATCTTTCTACCGTTTTTTCTAGATATGAGAACAATACACTTGAAAAATTTATTATTGCCCTTAAAATTGAAAAGGTAAAGGAGTTAGTTGAGTACGGAGAGCTATCTCTTAGCGAAATTGCATATATGCTTGGTTATTCGAGCGTACAGTATTTATCTACTCAATTTAAAAATACAACAGGCATTTCAGTTACCGATTATAAAAGCGGACTTCTTCGTGATAGGCTTTTTATTGAAGATTTGTAAAAGTGGTTCCCCTACTAAAAATTAGCGGTTAAAAATTGTTAATTATAGTCAGTTCCAATCATTTTATTCTCAAATATCAAAGAATTTTCATTTACATTATTTAAATTTGAAAATTAATCTAATTTAGATTATTAGTCGGTTGAATGACAAAATTTGATTTCAAATTTAATTTTATGAAAAAGAAACTTCTATTATTTGTTCTTATACTTATATTTTCTAAATCATATTCTCAAGATAAAATTGTTTTAATGCACGAAGGTTTTGACGCAATTGCTTTTCCTCCTAGTGGTTGGACGATAATTGATGCTGATGCTGACGGGAAAAATTGGCAACGTTCGCCTGTTGGTGCTTGGGGATATCATTCAGGCAGCGGTTGTGCAACTTCTGCTTCTTTCGAAAGCAGCACAAATACAGCATTACATCCAAATAATTATTTAATAACACCTAAAATTCATATTCAAAGTAATAGCTACGATTTGTCGTGGTGGGTTTGTGCTCAATCTTCTGGCTATCTGGCCGAACATTATAAAGTAGTAGTATCAACTACTGGAAATAGTATTAATAATTTTACAAATATAATTTTTGAAGAAACTTTAAATAGCAAAGCCACTGGAATACAACATTACAGAACGGTTGATTTATCTAGCTTTGCTGGTCAGGATATTTACATTGCCTTTGTGCATTATAATTGTACCGATAAATTTTTCCTTAACCTTGATGATGTTGAAATAAAAGTTAGTCCTGATACTAATTTACTTTTAAATAATATAACAACAGATATTGCTAAATGCGAACTTTCCGATTCTGTGGCTATATCGTTCCAAGTGGTTAACGATGGGAATGATACCTTGTATCAAATTCCAGCTAGTTTTCGATTTAAATCAGTAGTTTATAACCAAGTTTTTAATACAACTATTAAACCTAATGATACCATAACTTATACTTTTACACAAAAAGTTTCAATCAATACACCCAAAATAGATTCTATAGTTGGCTGGTTAGCTGTGGTGGGCGATGCATGGATAAATGACGACACGCTGACTTATAAATCATGGTTTGGTCCTAAAACGGTGCCTTATAGCATGGAGTTTGAAAACAATGAAGAACGAAACGATTGGACAATAATTGATGGAAATGGTGATAATATTAAATGGAAATTTTATAATTCAGGAGGAAACACAAACGATGGCTGCGCTGGCTACCTAAAAAGCAGTCAGGTTGCTAACGAAAGCTTGATTTCGCCGTGTATTTTACTTAATCAAGGACATACTTACAAAATAAGTTTTTATTACAAAGCTGGAACCTCCTATTTTAAAGAAAAATTAAAACTATTGTATAGTAACCAAAATGCGCCCAGCTCAAATATACTAATTGATTTAGGCGAATTTTCTAACACGGGTTATAAGTTAGTCGACACCATTATTACCATAACTCAAACTGACAATTATTACTTTGAATTTAATGCCTATAGCGATGCAAATAAGGCATACGTTTATATTGATGATTTTAAAATTGATGAAATATACGATTATGATTTGCAATTACTTAACGCATTTCCTGATTATACAATATTGCCAATGAAACACTTTAAACCAATGGTTTTTTCGGCAATTGCAAAAAACAATGGACTAAATCCGCTCGACTCTATTGTTTTGAATTTGAAATTTGATAACAACGATTTTAGTTCAGATACAGCTATTTCGCTCAATGCTGATACTTCATTATTAATGCTTTCGCACGACACTATATTTACATCTTCATTAGGAAATCACAAAATTGATTATAGCCTAAAAACAAGTAGTCCGGAAATATATTTTGATAATAATGCTTCTGAATTTAATTTTTCGATTGGTGATAGCGTTTTGGCTAGGGATAACGGAATAAATACGGGTGGATTAGGTATAGGTTCGTCGGGATATATGGGTCATAAAATACATGTGCCAATTACCGATACTTTAACTTCAATTACATTCTATCTTCGTTGGCCCACAATAGGAGATACCGTATCAGCATCGCTTTTTACTTTTAATAAAAAACCATTGCAAGAAATTGCAAAAACCCCAATAATGATTATTGCAACCGACAGTGGCAAATGGTATACATTGCCTATTTTAGCAAACTATAAAGCATTGACTGCTGGCGATTATTTTTTAGCTATAAAAGAATATAATGAGAATATCGCTTTGGGAACAAATGAAGAAAACTTTAAAGATAGCACAGGATATATTTTCTATAATGGCACTTGGAATACCAATGAATACTATGGTTTTAATCTAACATATATGCTAAGAGCAAATTTTGGCAAGGTAAAAAGGTTGCCAGTAGTTGATTTAGGTATAGTTTCTATAAATTCGCCAAGCGATATGTGTGAAGTTCCCGATAGCACCATGATTAGTTTTGTAATTAAAAACTATGGAGAACACACTCTTTCAAATTTTAAAGTAGGATATTTATTAAATTCAACAACCGATACTATTTGGAAAGCGTGTTTAGACTCTTTAATTACATGGGAAGAAAAAGAAATACAATTCTTTACTTCAAATTTAATCAGTGGCAATAATTTATTGAAAGCGTTTGTTTCTATTGATAGCGATGAGGTCGCCATAAATAATTCAATGGAATATCAGTATACAATTGAATCGCAAGAATGCATAAATTCGGGATTTGAGCCAGGAGAAGATAATCTAGATAAATGGATTGTATTTAATGCCAATTCCGATCCATTTGTTTGGGATTTAGATTATATTAGCCCAATTATTTCTAACACTGGAAACAATGCAGCTATCTACCAATACAATGTGTCGGGGACAGTTGCTGCCGACGATTGGTTGTTTAGCCCTTGTATTAAGCCAACATCAGATTTATATAATCTTTCATTTTATATGAAAACTGGCGAAAATGAAGGAACTGTTTATCCAGAGAAGCTTGCAGTGTGGATAGGGAATTACCCAAACCCAGATTCGATGAAAACCAAGCTTTGGGAAAATGATTCGTTGATAGCACTAAGTTATCAAAATATTACTGTTCCAGTTCAGACAGAACCTAGCTTGATACAATATATTGGTTTTCATGTACACAGCAATCCAAATATGTATTATGTGGCAATAGATGATGTGAATTTTTGCACTCCTGCATCCATTGAAGAAATTAATACGTCAAAAATTAATGTTTATCCAAATCCAGCAAGTGAAAGTATTTCAATTTATAGTGATTTAACAAACTATTCTGTTGAGCTGTTTGATGTGTCGCAGCGAAGGCTTTTAACTATTGATAATTCTCCAAAAACAATAAATGTAAAAAATCTAAGTTCAGGAATCTATTTTATTAAAATATTTTCGGATAAGAATACTTTTTTCGAAAAATTGATTATTAGATAATTTGTGTTTTGGACGAAAGAGTTTCGCATTATTTGGTTGAGTTCTGAAATAATGTGGCTTTCGGAGCATAAGCTTGCCAATGCAAGCGCTTTATTTACACAGTGTAACACAGTGTGAAAGCACAGTGTTTCACAGAGAAAACAAAAAAAACAGTGAAACTCTGTGAAAAACACGGTGTAACACTGTGAAATAAAAGCAAGTTGCCAAAGGCAACAAAAAATGCTGAGTCGAGCAAAAAGAGGCTTCAATATTATAAATCATAACCTATTATTTTAAAGCAGCCTTAATAATAATATCCGCTA
Organism: Bacteroidota bacterium; assembly: GCA_037139195.1. Taxonomy (GTDB): domain Bacteria; phylum Bacteroidota; class Bacteroidia; order Bacteroidales; family JAHJDW01; genus JBAXGW01. The sequence continues at coordinate 134,030 of JBAXGW010000002.1, read as the reverse complement.
ACCTGCTTTCCACTTCTTCTTCAAGTACCTTTGTAATTCCATTTTTAAATTCGAAATTACTAGGGAAATAAATGATTGTGCCTTTGCCCAATTCTACCAAAGTCTTTTTGGTTTTATCCATATTAAAAACATGGATTGATATTTTATCTCTTCCTTCTTCGGTTGGATTATTAAAAATAATTTCAATTTTTTTTATCTCCGCATTATCAATGTTCTTTGCATCTCTTACATCATAAAAATGATGTTTTCTGCTATTTAAATCCGTATTTTTAACCTCCACTGGATTTCCGTCAGCATTTTTGACAAAACATCTATCAAAAAGCAACTGCTTGGTATTGCTAATAATTTTTATAGAACGAGGACTATTGCATTTATCGGCAAATAAAACAAAACAGCTCACCTCATCTTTAATATATCTGGTTTCTGATCCTTCCTGATTTCCACATGAATATAATACTATCATTAAAATGAAAGAACAAGCAATTATTAAATATTTAATCTTCATAAATTTAAAACTTTATTCAACAAACCTACTAAAAGAATTTATACTATGCAACAACACCAAATTAGAAAATTTATTATCTTGCACGAAATTTAAAAAATTATTATTTATCGATGAAAAAACAACTGTTTATTTTAGCTATTTTCACTATGGTTTCTGCAGTAGGCTGCAAAGATAAAAAGAAAGAAGAATCGAAAAATCAAAATCCTTTTTTAACCGAATGGGATACTCCTTATGGTGTTGCTCCATTTGATAAAATCAAAAACGAACATTTTTTGCCTGCATTCCAGGAAGGCATAAAACAACAACAAGCTGAAGTAGATTCTATAATTAATAATTCAGCTGAACCTAATTTCGAAAACACCATTGAAGCACTTGAACACAGTGGTAGCCTTTTATCTAAAGTTAGCAATGTTTTCTATATATTATTAGGCGCACTTACTAATGAAGAGATGCAAAAGATTGCTCAAGAAATTGCTCCTCAGATATCAACTCATAGCGATAATATTAATTTAAATCCAAAACTTTGGATTCGTATTAAAAAAGTGTACGAACAAAAAGACAAACTTAAGCTAAATCCTGAGCAACAAAAACTACTAGAAGAAACATATAAAGATTTTGTTAGAGGTGGAGCTGATTTAGATTCATTGAAACAAAAACGTTTCCGTGAGATTAACCAAGAATTATCCGTGTTATCGCTTAAATTTAGCGAAAATGTATTAGCTGAAAACAATAGATTTAAATTAATAATTGATAAAAAAGAAGATTTAGCTGGTTTGCCAGAATCACTGATTGCTGCTGGCGCAGATGCTGCTAAGGAAAACAAAATGGAAGGCAAATGGATTTATACACTTCAAAATCCTAGCATTATGCCTTTTTTGCAATATAGTCAAAAACGCGTGCTACGCGAAAAAATATTAAAAGCCTATTTCAACAGAGGAAATAATGGCGATAGTATAGACAACAAGGAAAATATAAATAAAATTGTAAATCTACGTTTAGAAAGAGCCAATTTACTAGGCTATCCAACTCATGCAGCTTTTATTTTAGATGAAAATATGGCTAAAACCGAAGCAAATGTGTATAAATTACTTGATCAGGTATGGACACCAGCAATTAAAGTTGCACAAAACGAAGCAAAAGAACTTCAAGCAATGATGACCAAAGACGGTGTTAAGGACAAATTACAACCTTGGGATTGGCGCTATTATGCTGAAAAGCTTCGTAAAGAAAAATATGACTTAGACGAAGAATCGTTACGCCCATATTTTGAGTTGAATAATGTTAGAAATGGTGCTTTTGAATTAGCCACTCGTTTATATGGTTTAAAATTTATCGAACGCAAAGATATTCCTAGCTATCATGCCGATGCACAAGTGTACGAAGTGCAAGAAGCTGATGGTTCGCATAAAGGACTTTTGTATATGGACTTTTTCCCACGCGAAAGCAAACGTGGTGGCGCTTGGATGAACTCGTTCCGCAAACAATCTAAAAAAGATGGCAAAAATATATCGCCTATAATTTCTGTAGTTTGCAACTTTTCTAAACCAACAGCCGATCAACCAGCTTTGCTAACCTTTGACGAAGTAAACACGCTGTTTCACGAATTTGGACATGCTTTGCAAGGCTTGCTTTCCAATTGCACTTACAATAGCTTATCAGGGACATCAGTTCCAAGAGACTTTGTAGAATTGCCATCTCAAATAATGGAAAATTGGGCAGGTCAACCTGAGGTTTTAGCTCTTTATGCAAAACATTTTAAAACAGGAGTAGTAATTCCAAAGGAATTGATTGATAAACTGGGAAATAGCAAATATTTTAATCAAGGATTTGAAACTTCAGAATTTATTGCTGCTGCATACTTAGATATGAATTATCATACCATTGCAAAAGCTGAAAAAATTGATGTTTTAGAGTTTGAGAAAAAAGCATTGGCAAAAATTGGTTTAATACCTGAAATTTCTGTAAGATACAAAAGCACATACTATAATCATATTTTTAGTGGAGGCTATTCAGCTGGTTATTACAGTTATACTTGGGCTGGAGTGCTTGATGCAGACGCATTTAACGCATTTGTTGAAAAAGGAATCTTCGATAAAGCTACAGCAACATCTTTCCGAAAAAATATTTTAGAACGAGGAGGAACTCTTGATGCCATGGAAATGTATAAAGCATTTAGAGGTTCAGAACCAAAAATTGAACCTTATTTAAAAAGAAAAGGACTTCAAAAATAATTTTTTAAAAGAATGCTCGTATAGTAAAAACGAGCATTCTTTTTTTAGTCAATGTTTTAATAATCAAGTGAAACTAACATTTATTAAATATACTATATTAATTGCATTATAAATACTTGAAAACAAGAAGCAAATCTTATTCTGCAAAAATGATTTAGATTTAAAATTATTATTAATTTTACACTTAATTAAACTTTAAAATAATCAGTCATGCCAATATTAGGTTCAATAATAAAAAAAGCTTTAGAATTGCGCAAAGTACTACCTCGTAAACCTAAGAAAAAAGCCATATTAATTCAAAGAGAAACACTCAGAAAGCTATTAAGAAAGGCTCAGGAAACTTCATTTGGCGAATATTATGAGTTCTCGGATATTTTAAAACAAAAAGATATTATATCAACATTTAGAGCAAAAGTGCCTACGCACGATTATAATTCTATTCATTCTAAGTGGTGGTACAGAACATTAAACGGCGAAGCTTTTGTATGTTGGCCAGGAAAAGTAAAATATTTTGCATTGAGCTCAGGAACTTCCGACGCATCTAGCAAGTATATCCCTGTAACAAACGATATGCTTAAATCCATTAAGAAAACGAGTTTGAAACAACTTTTATCCTTAGCCTATTACGATTTTCCTAAAGAATTTTATACAAAAGGCATACTAATGCTAGGCGGAAGCACCCATCTTCAGTTTAACGGAACCTATTACGAAGGCGATTTATCTGGTATTACTGGAGGAAATATTCCTTTTTGGTTTCAACATTTTTATAAGCCAGGTAAGCGTATTTCGAAAGAACGCGATTGGTCTACTAAGCTTGAAGAGATTGTTAACAATGCTCCAAATTGGGATATAGGCGTGATAGTTGGAGTTCCTGCTTGGATTCAAATTTTAATGGAAAAAGTAATAGCTAAATATAATTTGAATACTATACATGATATTTGGCCCAATTTGGCAATATATGTTCATGGAGGAGTTTCGTTTTCGCCTTATATAAAAGGATTTGAAAAGCTTTTAGGAAAACCTATTACATACATGGAAACCTATTTGGCATCAGAAGGCTTTATTGCCTATCAAGGACGTCCAAACACGAACTCAATGGAATTGGCCCTTGATTGTGGTATTTTTATGGAATTTGTTCCTTTTAACAGCAATAATTTTGACGATGACAATAATATTTTAGATAATCCTGAAACTTTTACTATAGATCAAGTTGAACTTGAAAAAGAATATGCTTTATTGCTAACTAATTGCTCCGGAGCATATAGATATTTAATTGGAGATACCATTAAATTTACAAATCTAGAGTTAAACGAAATAGTTATTACTGGTAGAACTAAGCATTTTTTAAGCCTATGTGGCGAGCATTTATCGCAAGATAATATGAATAGAGCTATTCAAATGACCGAAGAACAATTGAATATTTGCATTCGAGAATTTACAGTTGCGGGAATTAAACATGAATCTATGTTTGCTCATAAATGGTTTATTGGTTGCGATGAATGCGTTGGACCAGATACTATTAGAAAACATATTGATGATAATTTAAGAATATTAAACGACGATTACAGAGTTGAAAGAATTGCGGCAATAAAGGATGTATTTGTTGAAGTATTACCAACTGAAGTATTTTACCAATATATGAAAACTAAAGGTAAAGAAGGCGCTCAGAATAAATTTCCTCGAGTAATAAAAAACAATCAGCTTAAAGAATGGGAGGCTTTTTTAGAAAATAGAAAAGCAAAATAGCATGTAATTAATATGGGTAAAATATTTATAGAAGCAATATTATTAGGATTAACCCTTTCTATTTTAGTTGGGCCTGTATTTTTTGCTTTAATTCAAACAAGTATTCGACGCGGATTCAAGGCTGGTATTTTCTTTGCAATAGGAATATTTTTTAGCGATTTTACTTGTATACTACTTACTAATTGGGGAATTTCGCAATTTGTCAACGATCCAAAATATGCTAATATTATTAGCATTACAGGCGGAATACTCCTTATTTTATTTGGGTTATACGAAATATTAAATAAAGAAAAACAACCTATTCAAAACGAATTTGCTGAAGAAATAGCTATACAAGAACCCAAAATGTTAACCCATAGCGTGAAGGCTTTTTTTATGAATATATTAACGCCTTCGGTTTTTTTATTTTGGATTTTTTGGGCTGCTCAAGTAAATGCTCGCTATAGCAGCTCTAAGCCTTACATTATAATTTTCTTTCTCATAACTCTGCTTACGGTATTTGCTACCGATACGCTTAAAGTATATATTGCAAATCAATTAAAACAAATAATGACCGAAAAAGTTCTTTTACTAGTTAGAAGAATTGCCGGCGGATTGTTAATTGTTTTTGGTATTTATCTTTCCACGAAGTGTTTTTTCTAATAAAACTAAGCTGCTAACTGTGTTAGAGCGAAACCGAAGATAGAGTAGACAGGTAACAGGTGAATTGGTTCAGGGCAAAGGGTGCCTAATGCTGACCTAACAGCGGACAGTGAGCGTGAGTCAAAGCAAGCCAATGGCTGAGTTCATATAGTTGCCAAAATAACTAATTGTAAAATATTTAAAAAAAGTTAAAAAGAGCTCGTTTTTCTCGTAAATCCATCGCTTTTTATCAAATTACATCATGTTGTATTCAAAAAAGTTAACTTAATATATTTTATCAATAATAGATTATTTATTATTTATAATTTAGCTTATCAAAAATACAAAGAAGAACTGCCAACCATTACTTTACACATCAAATATTATCATGCAAAATTTCTTCAATTTTGCATGATAAATTTTTATTATTTACATCGTTACTAAAAATTTCAAGAATTATGAAAAAACAATTTTTTGTTTTAGTTTTATCAATAGCGTATTCAGCATTTTCGTTTGCACAGAAAAATGTTGAAATAAAACAGTTTAAATTAGATAATGGCTTAACAGTTATTTTAAATGAAGACCATACTCGTCCCGAAGTTTTTGGTTTAGTTGCAGTTAAGGCTGGAGGCAAAAACGACCCTAAAGGAGCAACCGGAATGGCCCATTATCAAGAACACATGCTTTTTAAAGGTACTGAAGAGATTGGAACTACTGATTGGACTAAAGAAAAGATTCATATTGATAATATTTTTAAATTTTACGATGATTTAGGAAAAACAATTGATACCGCAGAGCGAAGAAAGATTCAGATGAAAATTAACGAGGAATCGCTGAATGCTAATAAATATGCTATTCCAAATGAATTTGATAAAATTGTAAAAAGCATGGGTGGCACCGAAATGAACGCTAACACTGGAGCTGACCGTACGGTTTACTTTAATGCTTTTCCTCCAAGCCAAATAGAAAAATGGCTCGATTTGTACAGCCATCGATTTATGAGTCCTGTTTTCAGAGGGTTTCAGTCGGAGCTTGAAGTTGTTTACGAAGAAAAAAACCTATATTCAGATATGTTTCAAACACAGCTGATTGAGAGTTTTAACAAAAGCTTTTTCAAAAAACATCCTTATGGTCAACAAACTTTAGTTGGAACAATTGACGACCTGAAAAATCCTTCATTAACAAAAATGTATGAGTTTTTTAAAACGTATTATGTAGCTAATAACATGGCTCTAGTATTAGTTGGCGACTTCGACTCAGATAAAATTATACCAATTATTAAAGAGAAATTTGGTAGGTTAAAATCAGGAACTATCCCAAAACAAGAAGAATATAAAGAAGAAGATTTTAAGGGTAGAGAATTGGTTGAGGTAAAACTTACACCTATAAAAATTGGAATTCTTGGTTTCAGGACACCTCCTAATGCTGCAACCGACGAAATTGCAATGCAGGTTTGCAATAGAATTTTATCAAATGGCAATCAAACAGGGCTTTTAGATAAGTTATCTTTAGATAATAAGCTACTTGCAGCTATGATTCTTCCTATACAGTACAATGATTATGGATCAACTTTAGTTCTTATGATTCCGAAAATTATAGGACAATCGTTAGAAGAAGCTGAAAAATTGGTTATAGACGAATTTCAAAAAGTAAGAAAAGGCAATTTCGACGATTGGATGCTCGAAGCAATGAAAAAAGAGCTATATAATGAATATCAGCAAAAAATGGAATCGTACGAAAACAAGGCTGTTATGATTGGCGAGGCTTTTGGACAAAACCGAAATATGGACGATTTTGCTAATTTCTCTTCTAAATTAAATAAAATTTCAAAAGAAGATATTGTTAGAGTTGCTAATGCTTATTATGGTGATAATTACCTTGCATTCTTCTCGAAAATGGGCTTTCCTAAAAAAGCAAAAATTGACAAACCAGGTTACAAGCCAGTAATTTCAAACACAACTGCTGAATCTAAGTATGTACAATATTTAAAAACAGTTCCTTCATATAATTTCACCCCCCGTTTTGTTGATTTTACAAAAGACATGAATGAACAAACTATTACTTCCGGACATAAATTATATTATGTTAATAATCCTGTTAATGATATTTTCTCTTTAGATATTAAATATGGCATTGGCGACTTTAAAATGCCTTCCCTTAAATACGCTTCTCAATTATTAAATATGAGCGGAGTAAAAGATATGGATGTAACTCAATTTAAATCAGAGTTTAGTAAAATTGGATGTACATATAACGTTTCAAGCGACGATAGTTATGTTATTGTTCATTTAGAGGGAATTGAAGAAAATTTGAACCAAGCTTTAACTTTAGTTAATAAATTAATAGTTGAGCCGAAATTAGATAAATCAAAGCTAAAGCTTGTTATTGAAGGCGAAAAAAGCGATAGAAAAATGGAAAAATCGGAGCCTGATAATGTTGCTGATGCTCTATTTGCTTATGTAAAATACAACAATAAATCAGAATTTATTGATCGTTTAACAATGAAACAAATAAAATCTTTAAATACTGATACATTGGTTGCTGATTTTGTTAAATCGACAAAATTTGAAGCTCAATATCACTACGTTGGAACCATAGGCGCCGAAAAGGCAAATGCTTTAATAAAAGAAAAACTTAATCCTTCGTCATCTGTTCAGAAGTCGGAATCGCCTATTATTAAGCCGATACAAGAATACAACAAAAATATTATTTATTTGGTTAACAAGAAGAAGGCTGCACAAAGCAAAATTTATCTATTTGAAAATGCAACTATCTATGATAAATCGCAAGAACCTTTTATTGACGCATTTAATTTGTATTTTGGTGGCGATTTTTCGGGCTTAGTTCTTCAAGAGATTAGAGAATATCGCTCTTTAGCTTATGGGGCTGGTGCTAGATATTCAATTCCTCAAAAAGCAAATCAAAAAACGATGTTTTATGGTTATGTAGCTACACAAGCAGATAAAACAATTGAAGCTCTTAGTGTTTTTGATACATTAATTCGTACAATGCCTCAAAAAGTAGATAGAATGGATATGATTAAAACCTATCTTTCGGAATCGGCTATTAGCAGCGAACCAAATTTCAGAGACTTAAGTCAGCAAATACTTAAATGGCAGTTAAGAGGTTTTGACAAAGATCCAGTAGCCGAAAAAATACCAGTGTATAATCAAATGGAGTTTAATCAAATTTATGAATTCTACAAAAAGAACATTCAAAATCAACCAATGGTTATTTCAATTGTTGGCGATAAATCTAGAATTAATTTAAATGATTTGAAGAAGTATGGTACTATAATTGAAATTAAAGAGAGTGCTTTGTTTAAAAATTAATCGGTCTCGTTGAGACTACTTTTACAGCTAATCCGATAAGCATAAAGTTTATCGGATTTTCTATTTTCGCGAAATCCATGATGAAGGATTTAATAAAGAACTACCCTTTCTTACTTCGAAGTGTAGTTCCGTTCTTCCATCGCTATTATCGGTTGCAATTACTCCAAGGGCTTGTTTTGTTTTTACTTCTTGATCCTTTTTAACATAAACAGCCGATAAATTTGAGTAAACCGTTAAATAATCGCCATGACGAATAATTACTGCATTAATACCAACAATATTAACAACTCCAGATACTTTGCCACTAAAAACCGCTCTAGCAACTGAGCCTTTAGGTGTGCTAATATCAACACCAGTATTATTAACTTCAATTTCAGGATATACTGGGTGTGGATGTGTGCCAAAAGAACTGGTAATAATTCCTGATTCAGAAGGCCAAGGCAATTTCCCCATATTCCCCGTAAAATTATTTGAAATTAATTGCTCGTCGGGTGTGAGCTCATAGCTTGTTATTGTTTTAGCTGGTACGGCATTATTTGGTTTATTATTGTTTTTGTTTTTTAATTTTTCTTCTTCTCGTTTTTTCCTTCTTTTTTCTTCTTGTTTGCGAATTTCTTCTTGTACAATTTTTTGAATTGCCCTATTTAATTCAGATATTGCAGCTTCTTTTGCTTTTTTCTGTTTTATTAAATCCTTCTCTTTTGATTTTAATTGGGTTATTAAAGTATTCTTTTCCGACTTTTCGCTGGCCAATGATAGTTTTTCTGCTTCATTTTGTGTTAATAAAGCTTGCTTTTCGGCTATTTGCGTGTTTAGTTGTAATATTAGTTTCGATAATGATTCTTTGGTTCTAATAATCATTTCGGCTTGCTTCTTCCTGTAATCGCCGTATTGTTGCAAATATCTAAGCCTTTTAAATGCTTGAAATAAATCTTCGGAGGATAAAACAAGCAACAAATTATTATATGTATTATGGTTTTTATAAGCATAATAAACCATTTTTGCATATTCTTTTCTCAGAACAACAAGGTCTTTCTCTAAAAAAGTAACTTCCTCTTGGTTTTTCTGGATTTCTCTATTTAAGCGAACGATATCGGTTGAAATATTATTTATAAGTTGCTCTCTCATAGAAATTTTATTGTTTAAAATCACTAATTGAGTTATAGAAATTTTCGCAGTCTTTTGCGTTTGTTGAAGCAATTTATTAGTTTCAGCAATCTCGCTTTCTAGTTTCTTTTTGTCCTTTTTTAGTTTATCTGTTTTTTGAGCAAACAAATTTTCAGATATAGTTAAAAAAATCAATAAAAATGAAAGTGCAAGTATGGTCTTTTTAAATATGTTGATGTTTGATAAACACATAATTTATATACACTTATTAATTAGCATTTTGATATTTTTCTGGTATTGAAAAAGGGAAATCTAAAGCTTGGTCTAGTTCGTATTTTACAAATTCTATTTTCAGCATTACATCTTCTTTTGCTTTAATCTCTATTTTTAAAGTTTTCGGTAATAGTTGTCCGTTTATGTCCATATATTCAACATAAGTAACAATAAATTGCTTGTTTTCTTTAATATCTTTAATATGATGTCTTGATATTTTATAGGTAGTTGGATTAAGAAGAATTTCTTCAAGTAGAACAGAAGAAGTACTGTCGGTCATGGCTTTTTTAAGTTTTCTGCGACCAATTGTATTTAGCTTGTAATTGTCTTTTTCAATAGAAGATTTAAATTTGTCATTTTCGTAATATGCAAAATCATTTCCAGTTAAAAAAGCTTGAAGCATATCGAAATCAATATCAGCATCTACAATTTTGCTTAAATATTTAAAATGTTTTATAAAATACGTTGATTCTAACCTGTTTAAAAGTTTAACGCTATCGTTTGTTACTGATAACCGTGCAATTTCAATACCAAGAGCTGGAGAAATCGAAAGCCAAATTATGCTGTCTCTTTTAACTCTTAAAAATCCTTTAAAAGAATTGGTAGATTTTTTTGTTGAAATTGTTGCATCAAATTTTGCTTTAATCCAATCGTATTTAAATTCATTTTCTTTAAGTTTAGAAAATAAGAATTGAGGGTCTTTGTCCTTTACCGCATCTTTAGATATTTCGGCAGATTGTTTGCACGAAAAAATGGATAGCATAAATAAAATGAGAATATAGAAAGGGGTGTTTTTTTTCATTATTCGATTAGTTTTTTTAGTTCAATTTTTTGATTTAAAAATTCGCTTCCTTCGCCCAAGCTTTTGGCTTTTATCCACATATCAAGTGCTTCATTTACTTTTTTTAATTTGAAAAGGATGTCGCCATAATGTTCAACAACAGATGCATCGTTCTTACCTCCATTATCCATTGCTTTTTTTATCCACTTTTCAGCATTTTCGAAATCTCCTTTTTTGTAATATACCCAGCCAAAGGTATCTTCAAAAGTTCCTTCATTTGGCGATAATTTAGTAGCCTTTTCTGCCATTTCAAGTGCTTTGTCAAGGTTTTCTCCTCTGAGCGATAAATAGTAGCTGTAATTATTTAATACAAAAGTATTGTTTGAATTTTTTACTAATGATTTTTCATAATACTCATCTGATTCTTTGTATTGTTTAGTTTTATTATAGGCTTCGCCTAAGTTGGAATAGAATTCGGCAAGTAATTTATCGTTATCAACTACAAAAGATTTACCAGTATTTAAAGCCGATATAGCTTTAGTATATTCTTTTAATTGAATATTGGCAATGCCATTAAAAAAACAAGGTAAAGGCTGAATAGGGAAGAGCTCCATAGCAATTTTGCTTTTCTCGGCCATATTTGCAAAGTCATTTTGTTCGGAATAAATAATTAGTAATTGCTCCCAAACCACATATTTGCTGCTATCTAGTTTAATTACTTGTTCGAAATTTTCTTTTGCTTTATTAAGGTTTTTATCTCTATAGTAAAAATCACCAAGAATAGAATAGGATTTTGGATCATCGGGATGTGATTTTGCCATAATTTCAGCTAGTTCAAACGCCTGATTTTTAAGAGAAATATCTTTTTCCGACATAGAATACATGTCGAGTAAAATTTTCATTTTAATATCAATTTCTAAATCAACACAGGCAAAAGATTTTCTTAGGTAATCATTCGATTTTTCTTTATCGGTTTGAAAGTAGTATTCAGCTAGCGATATAAGAGCCATCCCATTATTAGGGTCTACTGTTATGATTTTTTCATAAATTGTTTTCGCTTCATCTGTTTTTTTTGTTGCCATATAAAGTTCGGCTAGCATTCCCAAATACCTAAAATCGTTGGGGCTATTATCCGAAAGTTTTTTAATTTCATCAATTGCAGCATCATATTTTCTGATATTTAAAAATATTTTTTCTTTTTGCAATGATACTTCTTCAGTAATTCCTATTAATGATTCAATTTTATTATAAACCTTTATCGCATCGTTTAGTTTTTGAGCCATTAACAGAGTATTTGCCCAGTCATAATAGTAATCAACTCTTTCGGGGTTTCTTTTAGTTATTTCTTCGTATACATCTGCAGAGCCAGCAAAATCTCCCATTTTCGATAGTACTTCGGCATAAGTGATTTTATACCAAATATTTGAATCGTCAATTTTTATAGCTTTTTTGATTAAATCAAGTGCTTCTTTGAAATTTTTTGTTTGAATTCGTAATTTTGAGAGCTCATACAATGCCGCATCACTATTGGGATTAATTTTAATGCACTCGGCGTATAGTTTTTGCGCTTCTTCGAAATTTTCTAATATTCTAGCTTTTGTAGCTGCATAAAATGCTTCTTCAAACTCTTTACTTTGTTTAATAGTTGAAGTTTGCTGCTTTTTTTCAGTTGCAACAGGAGTTTTGCATGCACTTATAAAAACAAGAAAAAATGATAAGCCTAAAATATTTATAAAATATTTCATTAGTTTTCAATAGATTTATTTAACGATATACTTGTAAAATCGCCCACGCTCACATCAATAACTTTGCCATGATAATCAACATAATTTCCTATCATAGAATTATCGATATTTGCATTTTCTATAAGCGAATTCGTTTGAATCATGCTATTTGTAACTATTGAGTGTTTAATTATTGAATTTTCTCCAATTGAAACATGAGGTCCAATAATTGAATTTTTTAATTCTACATTATCAGCAATATAGCAGGGTTCAATGATTAATGAATTCGTAATTCTAGCTGTCTTTGAAACTAAAAATTCATTTTTATTAAACTCCAATATTCGTTGATTAGTATAAACAGTTGCATTTTTATTTCCGCAATCTAACCACTCTTCAACTTTCCCAATAGAGAATTTCATTTCCTTATTTTTCATGTTTTCTAGAGCATCAGTTAGCTGGTATTCGCCGCCTTTTTGTATATTATTATCTATTAAATATTGAAGTTCTTTCTTCAAATTATTGCCGTCTTTAAAATAATAGATGCCAATAATTGCTAAATCAGAAACAAATTCTTTTGGCTTTTCAATAAAATCAGTTATCAGACCATTAGCATTTACCTTGACAACGCCAAAAGCTGAAGGATTATCAACTCGATGAACCCAAATAATAGAATCATTTTCGGATTCAAGTTTAAAATTTGCTTTGAAGAGAGTATCAGCAAAAGCAACAATAACTTTGCCTTCAATAATTTCTTGTGCACACAAAACAGCATGGGCAGTTCCTAAGGCTTCATCTTGGTAAAAAATTCGTCCTTTAGCGCCAATACTTTCAGCAATTGCAATAAGTTGCGATTCAACTTCTTCTCCAAAACGACCTGTAATAAAGGCAATTTCTTCAATTTTTTCGTTTGTTACTTTTGCAATGTCTTCTACAAGTCGGTGAACTATAGGTTTTCCAGCAATAGGAATAAGTGGTTTTGGTATTGTAAGTGTATGTGGGCGCATACGTTTGCCCATTCCTGCCATTGGTATAATTATCTTCATTTTACTTCAGTTTGTAAAGTTAATTTAATTGGTTCAGGGGAAATTGACTAAAGTGCAAAATGCTTATAGCTAGAAAAAATTTTAAATTATTTTTTGCCGTTTACCATTTCCAATTTCACCATAAACCATTATTTTGTTCCAGTATGTCCAAAGCCACCTGCGCCTCTATCGGTAGAAGATAGTTCATTAACTTCAATCCAGTCAGCAGTTGAATGGGCTGCAATTATCATTTGTGCAACTCTTTCCCCGTCTTCTATAATAAACTCCTCGTTCGAAAGATTAACCAAAATAACTTTAATTTCACCACGATAGTCAGCATCAATTGTTCCAGGAGTATTTAAAACAGTAACTCCTTTTTTTGCGGCAAGCCCGCTTCTTGGACGTATTTGAGCTTCGTATCCAACAGGTATTTCTATAAATAAACCGGTAGGAATCATTGCTCTTTCTAAAGGTTTTAAAACAATTACTTGTTCAATATTTGCACGTATATCCATGCCAGCTGATGCAAGGGTTTCATATACGGGCAGAGCGTGTTTGGATTTGTTAACTATGTTAATTTTCATACATTTCATCAAAATAAGTATATAACAAATTTATGAAAAAAACAAAGGCAATACTGAGCTAGTTTTAAAAATTATTAAGATAAGATAGTTGAAGAAAAAATTAAAAAGAAAAAACACTTTCGACTTAAAATTATCATTATTTTTGCAAAAAAAATATATGAAAAAACTAGGATTGATATTTTTAACAGTATTTATTGTTGCATCATCATGCTGTAACAAGGAAGAAAAAAAAACTGGAACTTTTAAAAAGTTTTTTAACAATGGCGAAACTGAAGGTAGTTGGCTTAATACTAATACATTGAAAGAAGGACCAGCCTTTTCAGGAACAAAATCTGCTCAAGTTGATAGTTTGACTGAATACGGATTTGGTTTTAGAGATACTTTAAAAAATGTAGGAGATAATATTCCATTAAAAATTTCGGCTAATGCTATGATTATGAGGCCTACAGAAATTGATGATGCTACACTTGTAGTTTCAGTTGATAGAGGAGACAAAAACTTGTTATGGCAAGGAACAAGTTTAAAAGGATTTGCTCCTAAACCAAATGAATGGTCGAAACTTAGTGTTCAATATAATTTGCCAAAAGATTTGCAAGCTACAGACAAAATAGCAGTTTATTTATGGAATAAAGATAAACGCAAAATTTATATGGATAATTTTGAAGTATTATTTGAATAAAAAAAAGCCTCGAAAATTTTTCGAGGCTTTTTTTATTTTTTAGCATAATCTTTTTCAAATACTAGCTTGCCATTTAAATCCCAATATTTCCAAATGCCAGAAGGCTTGCCTTTAGCGTAAACTCCTTCGTAGCGAAGTTTTCCGTTATCATACCAAGTGGTTGTTTTCCCTTCGCTCAAACCTTCTTTAAATAATGTTTCGCTCCATTTTATGCCATTTGGATAAAATGATGTCCATAATCCATCTTTTTGTTGGTTTTTAAATTTACCTTGTGTAAAAACCTTTCCATTGCTATGGTAAGAGATTTCTTCTAATTTATCTTTTTTTGTGTCCTTGTCATTATAAACAGAAACTACCTTGGGCGAACCATTTTCAAATGTTTTTTCGGTAACCTTTTGTTCTTTAGGTTTACAAGAGAATGCTAAAAAAATTAAACCCCAAATAATATATTTCATATTTTTATTTTTTTCGATACCCTTTATATTCTTCATTTAATGTTTTTATTACATCTTCAGTAATATCTAAGCTATCACTTGCAACAAGAATAGCTCCGGCTTTAGTGTACTGCATTATGAATGTATAATTTGTTTTTTTGTTATACTTCCTTAAAACCGACAAAATAGTGTCTTGAACCTTATTATTTAATTCTTGTGTTTTAATATTTAGCTTAGTTGTTAATTCCTGATTTAATTTCATTAAGCTTTCTTGTTCAGCGGATAATTTTTTCCCTTGAGTTTCTTGTTCAATAGCACTTAGAAGACCAGCTTGTCCTTTCTTCATAAAATCGGTGTAAGCTTTTTCAAAAGCACTTGCCTTGGTGTTATAAGAAGCTTGAAGGCTTGTTTCAAAAGTATCTAATTCAGATTCAATTTCTTTTACAAAATCGTACTTTTTCCATAATGTATCGGAGTTGACATAGGCAATATTAAGAGGACCATCAATTCCCTTTTTCGAAACATTGCATTCCTTTTTGTTGCTAAAAAATAATACAAAAAGCACTGTAATAGCAATTAGAGCAATTACATTTAATAATAAATTAATATTTTTCACCATTTTTTAAATTTAGTTTCCAACTTCAGATAAAAATTTAATACGAATTAAACGAACTTCAATTTCCGAAAAGTCATTTTCACCAAGCTCTTTTAGTGCTTCTTCAATAGAATCAGAAGTTGCTTCTTCATGGAAATAATCATATATAATATCTTGATGGTCTTTATCTATAACGTCATCAATAAAATAAGATATATCTAGTTTTGTTCCAGAAGTAACTATTCGTTCAATTTCAGTTAGCAATTCTTCAAATTCTATTCCTTTCGAACTAGCAACATCCTCTAAGGATACTTTTCTATCGATGCTTTGGATGATAAAAACTTTAAGTCCCGATTTATTAATGACAGATTTTACAACCATATCCATTGGGCGTTCAATTTCATTTTCCTCAACATATTTAGATATAAGCTCTACAAAAGGTTTTCCATATTTCAGTGCTTTTCCAGATCCAACTCCTGTAATGTTTTTGAGTTCGTCGGCTTTGGTAGGATATTGTATAGCCATATCTTCCAAAGAAGGGTCTTGGAAAATCACAAATGGAGGAAGGTTTTCCTTTTTTGCAATATCTTTTCTTAAATCTTTAAGCATCGACAAAAGTGTTTTGTCTGCTCCTGTGGCTTTAGAGCTGCCACTCTGCGAGAAGAATTCATCTTCTTCTTCTTCTGGTTTTTCGAAATCGTGATCTTTTGTTAGCATTATTGACCAAGGCTTTTTTAAGAATTTTCGTCCTAATTCTGTAATTTTTAATATTCCGTAATTTTCAATGTCTTTTGATAGTAGTCGATCAATTGAAGCGTGACGAATCACTCCATTCCAAAACTTTTCGTCTCTATCGTTTCCTTTGGCAAATATTTCCAACTCATGATGTTTATATCCTTTAACATTGGAATTAATTTTGCCTGTTAGTATTTGTAATATGTATTTAGCTTTAAATTGTTGTTTTAAAGTATCAATTGTTTCTAAAACAAGCTCAACATCTTCTTGTCCTTCAAACTTTTGTTTTGGTTGCAGGCAACTATCACAATTTCCACAGTTTTCTTTCTCGTATATTTCACCAAAATAATGAAGCAATTGTTTCCGTCTGCAAACTGCTGATTCGGAATATGCAATAACTTCTTGAAGTAATTGTTTTGCAATTTCTTGTTCGGCTACTGGTTTATCTTTGGTAAATTTTTCAAGTTTGTCAATGTCATCAAGACTAAAGAAAGAAACGCAATTACCTTCTCCATCATCTCTACCTGCTCTGCCAGTTTCCTGATAGTATCCTTCCAAACTCTTAGGCATATCATGGTGTATAACAAATCGAACGTCGGGTTTGTCGATTCCCATTCCAAAAGCTATAGTAGCAACAATAACATCTACATCTTCCATTAAGAAGCTGTCTTGATTTCTTCTGCGAGTATCAGCATCTAATCCAGCATGATAAGGTAGAGCTTTAATTCCATTTACTACAAGTGTTTCAGCAACTTCTTCAACCTTTTTACGGCTTAAACAGTAAATGATACCTGATTTACCTGTATGATTTTTAACATACTTAATAATATCTCTATTTATATCATTTTTTGGACGAACTTCATAATAAAGATTTGCACGATTAAACGAAGACTTAAAAACCTTTGCATTAAGCATCGATAAGTTCTTTTGAATATCGTGTTGAACTTTTGGAGTTGCAGTGGCCGTAAGAGCGATTATAGGAGCTTTTTTGCTTATAATTTCTATTATAGGTCTAAGCCTTCTGTATTCAGGACGGAAATCGTGCCCCCATTCAGATATACAATGGGCTTCATCTATTGCATAAAAGGAAATATTAATATCTTTTAAAAACTGAACGTTTTCATCTTTTGTTAAAGATTCTGGAGCAACATAAAGAAGTTTTGTTTTTCCAAGTGTTAAATCATTTTTTACCTGAATAATTTCTTGTTTAGTAAGTGATGAATTTAAAAAATGCGCAATTCCAGCTTCTGCTCCATGATTTCTTATAGAGTCTACTTGGTTTTTCATCAATGCAATGAGAGGAGATATAACGATTGCAGTACCTGGCAATATTAATGCAGGCAACTGATAACACATTGATTTTCCACCGCCAGTAGGCATTATGACAAAACAATCGTCTCCATTCATCAAACTTCTAATAACAACTTCTTGTTGTCCTTTGAAGTTATCGAACCCAAAAAACTTTTTAAGGTGAAAATGCAGCGATTTATCTTTAGTTTCTGTCATTTAAATTTTTCTTAAAAATTAATTTTATTTGTAGGGTAAAATTACGAAATTTGGAAAAAAAACAAATTTATTTAATAAATATTTTCACTTGAAAACAAAAAACGAAATAAAAGAGATTGCAATTAATGCTATAAAAATAGAATTGAATTCGATAAATAGATTGATTAATTCGGTGAATGATGATTTTGTGTTAGCTGTAAATTTTATTTTAAACAGTCCTGGAAGGCTAATTGTAACCGGTATAGGTAAGAGTGCAATTATAGCTCAAAAAATCGTTGCAACCCTTAATTCTACTGGCACTCCGTCGGTTTATATGCATGCCGCCGACGCAATTCATGGAGATTTAGGAATTATCCAAAAAGACGATATTGTGATGTGTTTATCAAAAAGTGGGAACACTCCCGAGATAAAAGTGCTTGTTCCATTGTTAAAAATGAGAGGAAATAAACTGATTTCTCTTTGTGGAAATATAGATTCTTATCTTGCATTACAATCAGATTGTATTTTAGATGCCACTGTTGAAAAAGAAGCTTGCTCAAATAACTTAGCTCCTACATCTAGTACTACTGCCCACCTTGTTATGGGTGATGCACTTGCTGTTGCTTTACTAGAATGCAGGGGGTTTACTGAAAAAGATTTTGCTCAATATCATCCAGGCGGAGCTCTTGGGAAAAAATTATATTTAAAAGTATCGGATATTGTTTTAAATAATGAAAAACCAAAAGTAAAAGCTACCGATTCTATTAGAACCGTTATTATTGAAATATCTTCTAAACGCCTTGGAGCAACTGCTGTAGTTGATAATGACAATAAAATAATTGGTATTATTACTGACGGTGATTTAAGAAGAATGCTTGAAAAAAACATCGACATGACTTCTTCGGTAGCTGCGGATATTATGTCGGTTTCACCTAAAACAGTTGCCCCCGATATGCTTGCTGCAGAAGCATTACGTATTATGGAATCTAAAAATATTACTTCTTTGGTGGTTTGTGAGAATGAACAATATATTGGATTTATTCATTTGCATGATATTTTGAAAGAGGGAATTCTATAAAGAATTTTGAAATAAAGTATTATTTGGATTTTGATAAACAGAAATTTCTACTTGCCCGTTTTGAAATGATTTTATCAATTTCCAATTTTGCTTTATTGAGTTTAATTCTTGTTGAGTAAACTCATTACATACATTTGAATATACCACATATTTATAGTTTTCTATCGTATCAGTTCTTCTATCGGCAAATTCATCGGTATTCTCTGACAAATTTGTTTTCATATTATTTGCTAACAAAGGGAAACCAGAAATTATATTTTTCTTTTCTATCTTCTTTTCCTTTAGCCAAAGGTCTAATTTATCTTTTGTTTCGAAATAGCTTAATACTTTTAGCGAACCATCCCAACCATTGCCATATTTCACATGGTATAACCAAAAATTACCTGAAATCAAAAAACAAACGATTATTCCTAATATTGCTACTTGCCTGTTAAAATATAGTTTCTCTATTGAAATTAACAATGCAATAATCATAATTACGGTTAATATCATAAAATATCGATGCCCAATTGGATTGGAAAAAGGGGCCATAGTAAAAATAAAAAATACAAATAGTAGCAATAAAAGTACTTTTAATGATTTTGGGATTGATTTATACAGAATGACAATGCTTATTAGCAAAAATATTCGACCAAAATCGCATATTTTCCAGAAAATATAAATACAGTTTCTAAAAAACTGCTCTAAAGAAACAATTTGTCGCGATGAATCTTCAGCAATACCAGATTTTGCTATATATAAATGAATTAAAGATAGAAATAATGGAATAGAAAAAAACGTTAATAATTTCAAATTATATTTATTGAAATATAGATTGAAAAGAACCAATACCGGCAAAAGCATAATGCCTCGCATACTAAAAAGGGCTAAAATGCTCATATAGAAAATTAGCATTTTCACATTGTTTTGAAAAATAGAATTTAATGCAGCTAAAAATAAATACACTAATGTAATGTCAAACCCCATCAAAATAATCTGGGTTGAAATTGTTGGGTCGGCAACTAATAGCAGTAAACCAATAAAAATATATAGCTTGTTTAAATTAAAAAATTCTGAAAGTTTTATAAACTCATAAGTTAATCCCAAAATAAAAGGCAAAACAACAAGATGAGAAACAAAAAGTGTTTTCCCAAAAACTGTCCAACAAGCAGAAAGATAATATCCATATAATAGCATCTGCCTGCTATCAACAAGGGATAAATTCTGTAATCCAAATCCTTGCAAATTAATTTTCTGAGCGGTTTCTGATAATGTTGTATAATCCCAAAAAAAAGGAATCTTTTCTAACCAAAAACATGCTAAGAAATATACAAAGCCAACTATTAACAGTATAATTTTAGTTTTCATTACTTATTTTTGTTTCAGACTTAGAATTTTCAGATGTTAAGCAGATAAATAAAAGTGCCGTCAAAAGCATTAAAACAGAAATAATACTTACCCACATAGCCATAATAACAGATTGTGGGCGATATTCTATTTCAATTATTCGAGATGATTTTGAAACTGGAAATGTGATAAATGTGTCTTTATATAATTCTACTTTTGTTTGTATTCCATCAATCGTTACTTCCCAGTCGGGCATGTAATTTTGAAGGAGAACTACATAGTTGTCTTTCTTCGAATAAATGGTAGCAATTAATTTATTGGGAGTATAAGAATTAATAGTAATCTTCGACATGGAGTCTTCCGAAAACAGCAAAGGGTGTTCAGTGTATAATTTCAAACTATCATTATTAAACATTTTCTGATATTTCAAAAGTACAAATGGATTATATCCATTAATTGAATGTTTTTTTTGATAGATTGCTAAATTACAATATAGATTTGCTCTTTGAAATTTATATTCATCAAATTTTGAGATAGTATCATTATTTATTGGAAATCCTTTTGGAGCATCTATAATTTGTTTTTCAAAGTTTAAAACACTTGTACTGCTATGAACGGTATAAGGGAAATTAAGTCGGGCAGCGTAGTATGCATCAAATAAAAGTAAAAAGCTTATAATTAAAAAACGCACTCTATAATTTTTAACAAAAAACATTATTGCTAAAACAAAACATAACATTGCAATTTGAAATAATCCTTGCTTCACGATTAAGTAATAGAAGCTATTTTGATTCTCAGTGTTTACTGATATGCGATATTTATAATATGATAATGTAATGATACAAAAGGAAATAAAAACGAGAATAAACCATGAAATAGTAATTTTTTTGATTTTTTTTTCTTCCAAAAATTGATTATAGGAACTAGCAACTCCAATAAGAAAAGCTGAAATGGCAAAAAACCTAAATAAGCTGGTTGCCCGGTTATATGAAAATCCGGGCATATATTTAAATAGAAAAGTATAAATGGGAGTTGAAAAGCCCATTGCAAGTATCAGAAACAAGAATGCTAATGAAAAATATAAAACCTGTTTTTTTTGACAATAAAAAAAACAAGCATAGATGATTATTAAAACCGAAATTATCCCGAAATAGGCGTTTGACATAGAAATGTCGGTCATAAAAAAAGCCTTATATTGAGTTGTTGCCAATGGAAAAACCAGCGACAAACAACTTTGTGGAGTAAAAGAGTCAGCTATAGCAATTGCTTTAGACAAAGCAATTGGGGTGCCTCGACTAAACCAAGTTGCGGAATGAAATATTGATACTATTATAACTGATGATAATAGCGAAGAGAATAATAGAATCAAAGTATTAGTACTAATAAGCTTTAAAATAGCAGATTTTTTTTTAATAGATAAAATCCCTTTGTATATAGAAATGCCAATTAATATATATGCTAAAACCACAACAAATGGCGGATAACCACCTGTTGCTAGTAGAAATATAAAAAATGCTGTTAGTAATATTTCTTTATGCTTATTATTTTCAAGTGCTTTAAGATAAAATAGGAGAATAAATGGAATCCAAGTAGCACTAATAATCCACGAAATATGCTGAGCATTGCCAACAAAAAAACCCGAATATATATATATGCAAGCAAAGACTGTTGAATACTTTCTTTCAATCTTTAAATAAACAAGCAAAAAATAAAATCCAAAAGCAGCAAATATCAAATGAAACACAATTTCAATATGCATTATAGTCATACTATAGCCAAATAAATAACCGAAAAACCATACAACTGGATACCAAGCCCCACTTTGAGGATTTGCATGAATTGGGCTTCCTAAGTGCTGATATGGTTCCCATAAAGGAAGAATGTGATTTTGTAGGCATTCGCCGATAAAATATCGCCAAGGGTAATATGCGTCAATAATATCATAAACAGCAGTGTATTTCATAAAGGCAATTTCGCGATAACCCAACAAAACAAAAGTTGTGATTAATATTAGAAATACATTATGTTTTTTTATTTGAACGTTCATATTATTTTTTTGAATGATTCTGGCACTTTAATGATTAATTCTTTTTTAATACCATTGTTAAACTTAGTCCAAATGGGAATTTTATATATTTTTCAAGAAATCTTTCAAATGGAATAATATATTTGTCGTAAATCTGCCCTTGTTTTTTTACCAAACGAATTCCATCTTTCGATTTTAGTTTTATTTTTTTATGTTTAAAATAATATAAGGACCCAATTATTCCTATGGGATCTTGATACCAAAGCTTTTCAATGGTATACTTTTCTTGGTCAACAATAGATTTTAATGTTTTTTTATTATATCTTCTGTAATGGCCCACCGAACGGTCGTGATTTGAAAATAAGAAAGGCAAGGCAGGAACCTGAATTAAAACATAGCCACCAGGTTGAATAGAATCACAAACAATATCTAATGCTTTTTTATCTTCTTCAATATGTTCTAAAACATGTATAAAGAAAGCAGTGTCAAATTTTCCTGTATTTTTAAAATCAAGATTAAACAAATCAATACATTGAAATGTAATGTTTTCAGCGAAATTATTATTATTTTGATACAAATCAAACAATACAGCGGAAGGTTCAATGGATAGAATACGTGTTAATTGTGGTTTGTTTTTTGCAATTTGTGCTGTAAACTTTCTATCGCCGCTTCCAACCTCTAGAATATTATTTCCAACATAGTTTTTAATTAAATTATATTGGTATTCTCTATAATTATTTAAAATAATTGACGACATCTCACAATTACCCCAATCCATACTATAAACATATCTGTCATTATTCTTCATCTGCTTAAATATAGGTTCTTTGGTTTTACAAAGTGCTTTGTAAAAAGCATGTTGAGTTTAGCAAATAACATAAATTATCTGCCCGTAAAATTAGTTAAAATTTTACATATTGAGGTTTAGAACTTTTAATGCTTCAAATTGCCTATATAAATTTTTCTTGTTAAACAAATATTTTCATTTTCTAATAGTAGCATATACAGACCAGTTTTTAAGTCAATTCCTTTTATTTTGGCTTTGTTTAAACCTTTTTCAGAGCTTATTGTTTGGTTGCAAACTTTCTGTCCAGCAATGTTATACAAGGAAATTCTAACATCATCATCTGATGTTTTGATAAATTCTATTTCTAAATCGCTCTCATATTTATTTACTGAAATAATTTCGAAGGATAATTCATCTACACATTGAACAGTTACTGGGTCGAAATATTCAAAGCTTCCATTAAAATCGGTTTGTTTCAAACGGTAATAAATAGAAGAACTATTCATATTCGCATTATTATCCGAGAAGTTGTATGTAATTTGCGAATTTGAATTTCCTGCTGATTGTTTTAATGCAACAAGTTCCCAATTTAACAAATCGTAGCTTCTTTCAATGGAAAAGAAATCAGAATTTAATTCAGAAACGGTAACCCAAGTAATTTCTATATTGTTGCTTAAACAAATTGCTCTAAATGACAATAATTCAACTGGTAAAATTTCGCTTGTAATTCCAATACCTTTTTCAGAAAATGTATTCATGCCTTTTCTATATGCATAACCCGAGGCAACTGTTGTTGGAGAGGCGGTACCTTTTAAAGTCCAGTCGGCTCCAGTTATCGAGCCAGTTGTTCGGCTTAAAATATTAAATTTACTATCTGCCAATCCAGCAAATCCACCATTGAAATATAACTTCAAATCGTAAGTTCCATCAATGGTTCCGCTGTGGTCGAGCACCCAAACACCCGAAGCATGAGCACTAGCATACGAAGTAAGCATTTCTGCTAAATTACTTGGGAAATTTAGGTTTGGTGAAGTTGGTGATGGATTAAACCAAGAATCAATATAAAAACTTCCTCCGTTAGTTAAACTATTATTTATTAATTCGGCTTTATTAGCACGAGTAGCAATTCCAACAGGGAAAATGTAAGTGTCGGTATTATCGGCAAGGTACCTACGCAAGCAACTAGTGGTAGATGTTCCATAAACCCAACTTGCGGTATAATCTGTGTTTCCTATACCAGCAGCGATTGCTGTAGCTGCGGTATTTTTTAATTCTAACAAATTGCCATTAGGAATAATAATTCCATCGGTAAGTGTTAATGCCGAGCTCGAGCTTAGTGTCATTTTATCAGAAAGCAAAATACCATCTATTGCAGCAGGACTAATACTATTATTGATAATAACATTTCCAAATTCCGCAGCATTTGATTTTACGGTTTGTGCTGCGCTACCATTAAATTCAACGGTAGAAGTTACATCCGCAGTCATGGCAGCATTATTTGTGAAATTACCTGAGTTTTTCCATATTGAAGAAGAGCTTAATGCAAAAGTTCCATTATTTGTGAGTATGCCGTTAATAAATGTTTTAGAGCTATTAACAATAAGAGTTTTGGTGGCATCAATAAGCGTTTGACTAAACGAGCCTGATGATATAGTGCCATCAAAAGCAACCACACCTGAAACTTGCAATTTTGCATCGGTATAGATTCCAGAACCAGAAATTGTTTTTGTTGAACCGCTCATGGTAAAATAATTTGCATCATTTGTTTGATTAAAAGTTCCATTATTTACAAAATTACTTGCAACAGTTATATTTCCATTTGAAGAAGAAGAAGCCGGTTTATAGAATTTAAGCACTTTAGAGCTATTAATCGTTAAGTCGTTATTAACAGCAACATTTTGCGAAGCGGAGTTTGCTCCAGCATTATAAAATCTAACATCGCTTCCATCAACAATTACATTATAAAAATCTATATTTCTGCCATTTTGATTAATAAGTTGAGTAGAGCTGCCATCAAAATACACCGTAGATTGACGATATGTAAAATCTATTGTATTAGATGCATGATTTATCCAATTGCCGGCTAAGTGTATAGTTCTTTGGGCAGTTGCTGAAAATGATGTTTTTGGGCGTTGATAGCATTTGTTTGTTACTGTTGTAGAAGAACACATATCAGTTCCTGTATTAGAAAAATCTTCTGCCGAAAAATAGTTTGGGCTTGTTGATGGGTCGACGTATACTTCCTGCAATCCTCGACTAAAATCGCTACATGAAGCATCATCGCAATTATCAAAACAATATTCAACCACTAGATTGCTTGTTCCATCCCAAACAAAAGGGCTTGTAAAATTAATATCTACATTGCCATTGCCACTCACTGTTAGAATTGAAGGCGTGAGCACAGTTGTCATTGACGGGCTAGCCATAACAGTATTTAAATTAGTTACAGAGGTATGTCCTAATTTTGCAGTAAAATTGTTGTATGTATAACTGATTCCATCATATCCGCAAACATAATAAGAGGTTTTTAATATTTCCGAATTTGCTGAAAGACCAAATGATAAAAGCTCGCTTGCAAGAAATAAATATTGAACTTTATTATCGCTAGGTCTTGGATTAAAAGGTGTTGCTGCTACTTCAGTTGAGTTACCACAACTAGTTGATGCGGTACTAGAATAACTAGTGCTTCCTGTGCCAACATCTAATGTGCCTTGTGTTAATGTTAAATCTTTTTCAATATCTAAATCGCAAGATAGGGTTTTTGTTCCCGTGCCAAGAAATTCTATATTTTTATAATTTGGACCCATAACCAATTGGCTGGAAGCACTGTTGTAATTAACCTTTCCATAAAATGTAAGGGATGTATTAGCCCCAGATGCACCAAGAGCTAATGCACATTGGGTAGCACTTGAATAAGTAACATTAATTGTATTGCCGTCCATTGAGTCTCCATAATAATCGTCTCCATCATTTTTCATTGTAAAGATTCCAGTTCCTGAGCCTGTAGTTCTTGCAATTCGATGTCCTAAATTAAAAACTACTCCGTAATTTCCAACTGCTCCTACACTAAGGTTGCCATTTAAACTAATATTATATGCAGTTGTTGCAACTCCTCCCATGTCACCCGGATTAATAATTGTTAGGTTATTGTTCACCGTAAAATCAGAACCACTGCCAATAGTAGCAGTGTATCCATTATTTGTCCTAATTTTTAAATCATAATATGTTAATGATCTTATAGTTTGATTCTCAGCTGGCTCTCCATCATTAACCCATCGATCATCACCACTATTGTAATAAACAGTTCCAGTATTACAATTAAAAGTACCTGCACCAGTTGTCAATTCTTTCCCAATTTCTAATGTGCCAGTATTTAAATTAATTACCCCAGCACCTAATTGAAAAGAATAAACGGAGAGCCTATACGATGAAAGATTCATTGTTGAAGTTCCACTTTGAAATGCTAGCTGATACAAAACATCATAATCGCTAGATAATGTGTAGCTAGCGCCAGTTCTAATGCTAAAAGCCAAATATATATTTGCACCTGAGCCACCAATAGTTTTTGATGTGCCAAATAAATAAATTAATGATGGACCAGCGTGATCTATTGTTCCATTATTTAAAATATTGCCATAAATATTAAAAAAGCCTGCTGATATTGAAACAGTGAGCGTTGCTCCCGTATTAATAGTAAGATCCAAGCAGTTGGCAGTGGTGGATGCAGATATGGTTGGTTGATTTGTAACATTTGGTATTGTGACACTTATACTACTGGTAGGAACTATTCCATTTCCCCAATTAGTAGCTGTGTTCCAATCGGTATTTGTTGTTCCTGTCCAAGTGGTTTCGTTGGTATAAGTAAATTTTATATTTGGTCTGGATGTTGAATTTCCTGCATAAACTGGAGGAGTTCCAGTATTTCCATAAGCAACAGTTGCTGATGCAGTGGCTGTGCAATTTACTTGATAATTATTAGGTGTTGCAACTGCAGTGTTAGCACCCCAAACAATTTCTACCAACAAATTATCGCTACCATTATAATAAAAATCAGTAATATCAAAAGATAAATATCCTGTTGAAGTGGGCATAGCGTAACTTGAACTTGTAAAAACAGTTGTTGCCGCAGCTGTACTAATAAATGCCGCACCAAAGCTAGAAGAACTAGTATGCAATAATTTAATTGTAAAATTCTTAAAATCCCTATTTCCGGTATTAGCAGCCGATGAAACTCTCGAAATATCTAATGCTAAATTTGTCAATATTTTAGATGCACCAAGCTCTGATTGAAGATATATAACCTGAGTTTTGTAATTTAAATTTAAGTTATTAAAAGGGAAATTTGCAACAGTTGTTCCAGAGCCAATCGTCAAATCAGTAGCCAATATTTTATTAATATTTATTAAACAAAGTGCCAGAACAAATAAATAATTTTTTATTTTCATAATTTATGTATAATATAAATTTTCAACTTATAGAATAAAAATATAAAAAAGAGGATGCATTACACATCCTCTTTTACCACTAAACCACTGTACCGAATATTAATGAAATCCCCATTTTTATTTATTTACAATAAATGTTTTTTGTAAACCTGTATTATTTAATTTGATTAAATACATTCCATTTGGGAAATTTGAAATATCAATTTTAAATTCACTTCCTTCTGATTTATCTGAATTGAAAGTCATTTCTCTACCAGTTATATCAAATATTCTTAATGAATTTGATTCAATAGTTAAATCTTCTTCAAATTTAAGATTTAGAACGTCAGAAGCTGGATTTGGATAAATTGATAATACATTATCTAAATTTTCATTTTCAGAGTCAAAGCTTGTTAAACTTTTATTTCCACCTCTTGATGCACTTGAATTTATAACGATGCATGTATCAATTACGATAGTTGTGTCAGCACCTGTCCAGTAGTTGTTCAATCTTACTTTTACACAATATGTTCCATTGAAAAGGTAACGGTGTCCTGGATTTTTTGATGTAGAAACTCCTAGGTCGCCAAAATCCCAAAGATATGTATTGTATTTATCAGCGTTGTGTAATGTAAAATTAACGTTAGTAAGAGCTCCACCTTTGTATTTGTCGGCTAAAATAAATGGCAAATAGTCTGATTGTATGGTTGTTCCGTAGCATGATCTTTTATACTCTACTGCTCCATTATTTAATCTTGATACAAATAGAGCTTCTGCTGATGCATCGTTTTTTAGAACATAATCCAAAAATGGTTTAATATAATTCAGCACCAAATTATTTTGAGAAGTTCTGTCAAGTGTTCCACATTCGCCTTGTTGAGCTATTTCGCACCATCCCGATTTTGAACCAAAATTACAATGTCCGCCTTCAATAATACTGATGAAAGTCTTGCAACTTGCAGGTATTGCTTCGTAAATTGGAATTTGATTAGCAGCAGGTGGGGCACAGCAATCTTTTTCGCCTGAAAGTACTAAAGAAGGTATAGTAACGTAAGGAGCATAATTGCCAATTACATTATTATTATTTACACCTTCTTCTTTAGCCGCACCCATTGAGATGTAGGCCGAAAAATTTGTGTTATTTGCTACCGCCATAGTTGCAGATTTACCGCCCATTGAGTGCCCCATAGCCGCTGACTTGTTTGTAATATGATGATAAAAGAACGAACTTGATATGTTGTTTTCTGATTTTAGCTTTAAATTTAAGAAAGCAATATCTTCAGCAAATTTTCCATGATTTGGTGGTGGGAAAAGAGAACTGCCTTCAGTTCTTGGAAAAGCTACTATATAACCATTTGGTATTAATGAATTCCAAATGTAAGAGTACAAATCGGCACTAGCCATTACAAAACCATGACCGAAAATAATTACAGGAAATTGACCATTTACAAATGTTTTATCTTCACCTGTTGTAGTTGCTGGATAAAATATATCAGTCTCGATTGAACGATTACTACGAGCTGGATCTTTAAATGTTATAACTTTATGCCCCACACCATAAGGTTGAGCTAAAGCAAAACATGCCGATAATAAAATAGCTGCTGCTGTAAAAAGTAAATTTGATTTTCTCATAAATATATTGTTTTAGGTTACAGAACAAATTTAGGTTCATGTTAATCCTTAAACAATCTAGCTTTACGAAAATAGAAGTCGTTAAATACGAAGGACAAAATTGAGAAACTCAATTTTGTCCTTAAAAAAAATTGTAATTAAATGAAATTAATTTTATCTATTTCTTTTAAAACATAATTTCACAGTAGTTCCAATATTTAATGGACTTGTAATTAATAATTCTCCTTTGCATTCAGCGGTAAATTCTTTGCACAACATTAAACCTAGGCCAGTGCCCTTTTCATTCATTGTGCCATTACTTGATTTACTATTATTATGATTTTCAATCATTTCAATAGTGCTTTTGTCCATTCCAACGCCTGTATCGTGAATAGATAAATAAATATACTCTTCGTTTGCTTCGCAGAAAATAGAAATTTTTCCTTCTGGATTGGTGAATTTTACAGCATTAGCAATTAAATTTCTTATTATTGTTGTAAACATGTTTCTATCTGCAAAAATCTCAATATTAGCTATGTTTTGAGTCTCAATTATAATATTTTTGCGAGTTAGTGCAACTGAAAATAACGTTGAAACTTCTTCGATAATAGGCTCTAATTTAATTTTTTCGAAATTAACTTCCTTTTTCCCACTTTTAAACAATGCCCATTGTAAAATATTATCGAGTAAATCTATTAAGTTTTTAGAGGAAGTGTTGATTTGTTCAATGAAATTAATTTTTTGTTTATCAGAAAGCGTCTCAAATCGCTCGAGCATAATGTCGGTTAAACTTGTAAATGCATACAAGGGGCTTTTAATGTCATGGCCAAGAATCGACATTAACTTATCTTTCATAGCATTAGATTCGCTTAAAGCTATGTTCGACCTTTGTTTTATTTTGTATTGTTTGTAAACAAGAAATATAAGAATAACACTTAATACTAAAAAAGTTATCAAAAACAATAGCGAATAAAACTGCTTCTTTATGGTTAAGGATTTTATTTCCTTTTCTTTTGTTAAAAGAGCTATTTCCTTTTCTTTATTCTCCGTTTCGTATTTAACCTGAAAATCGTTAATTTGCTTTTGGGTGGTTTCGTTGTAAATAGTATCCGATATTTGTTTAAAAAGCTTAAAGTTTAAAAACGCATTTTCAAAATTTTTGGAACGAAAATAAATTTCAGATAACAACTCATAATTCAACATTATTCTATTCCTTAAGTTGTAATCTTGGGCAATTTTCTGGCTTTGGTTTATATATATAAGTGCAGAGTCTATTTTGTTTTCCATTGAAAATAAATCACCAATATTAGATAAAACATCCGATAATTGGTCTTTATTACTATTCTTTTTTGAAATATCAAGTGTATTTTTTAAAAATGAATGTGCCTTCTGAAAATCATTAAGCTTAATATAAATATTGCCAATATTTTGTGAAACAGCACAAATGCCATTTTCATTTTTTGCTTTATTATAAATACCTAATATTTCTTGATATTCGTTTAGTGCAGTTTTATAATCTCCATTTTCTACATGAATAATACCAATATTATTTAAACAATCAGCTATTTTTTCTTTGTTATTAATAGATTTATAAATGTCAAGCTCTTTTGAAAGATGAGAAAGCGCTATATCCGATTTATTTAGATTGAAGTATATTTTTGCAATATTTCCATGAGTTGCTGCAACTCCTTCTTTATTATTGTCAGCTTCCATTATTTTCAGAGCTTTCACATAAAACTGAAGAGCTAAATCAAATTTCCCCCAAATTTCATAAATTAATCCAATATTGTTTAAGCAAGTTGCTTTCCCTTTTGAATTATTACATTTTGAAAATTCGGCAATGGCATTTTGGAAATTACTTAGCGAAAGGGGATAATTAGATTTTTTAAAATAGTAGTATCCCAAATTTTGATAAGAGCTTCCTGCAATTTGCCAGTTCTGACTATCTTTAGCTTTTTCAATAACGTTTAATAAACTATCGGAATATTCATTTGCTTTTGAAGATATTGAGCAAATAAAAAAGAATGCAACAATTATTAAATTTATTCGAAAACTAGTTTTTAACATAGTGCTTTGGGATAAATAATTTTCAAATTTATAGAATAATGCAATTTTGTTGTCAAAATTATAATAAATTTGTTGAATAATAATTATTTTTTTAACTATGAAAAATTGCACAATTTTTATTGTTGATGACCATGAAATTGTTATTACAGGAATTGAAGCTATTTTATCTGTTGAAAAAGAGATATCTGTTATAGGAACTGCCACTAGAGGTCGAGAAGCACTAGAAAAAATTGTGCTATTAAAGCCTGATATAGTAATAATGGACATTAATATTCCTGAAATTAATGGAATAGATTTATGCAAGCAAATTATTGAAAAGATTCCTGAAATACGTGTTGTGTTTCATAGTTCATTTATTGATGAAAAAACTATAATAGCAGGATTTGATGCTGGTGCTAAAGGATATGTGCCAAAAAATTTCAAACAAAAAGACTTAATAGAAGCGATTCATACCGTTTATTATTGGAATTTGTACTTAAAAGGAATTGTTTCAGAAATTATTGTTTCAAATCTTAAAAAGAGTAATTCCAAAAGTACTAGTTCTACAAACAAAGAAGAACTAACACAAAAAGAAATAGAAATAGTAAAATTTATTTCAAAAGGACTGCTAAACAAACAAATTGCCGCCGAGTTAAATGTAAGTCAAAGAACCATTGAAACTTATAAAAGTGCAATTTTGAAAAAGCTAAATCTTAATGGAACCGCAGAACTTGTAGTTTATGCTATAAAAAATTCAATAATTGAAATTTAAAATTGGATTTTAAATTTTTTTGATAATTTATTTCAAAGAGCTAGTATTATAACTTATTGGATTCCTAAATGGAAATTGTTAATGTGTGTATTTTAACATTATTGTTATTTGATTCTATTTTAGATGAAATAATAGTATCAATATGCCATTAATCAAAAAAACTACTCTATCAAAAAAATGTCAAAACAAATATTAACAAGTATATTTTAATAAAAAAATATGCTTAGTTTTATTAAAAATTCTTATCTTGCAAACTCGTTTAAAATATTTATTAAAAAAAAGGACTAACGATGCATCGTTACTTATTGATATTGTTTATTGCCAGTATTTTTTTATCAAGCTCTGCATATTCAAAAAATGCAAATAAAAATGTAAAGCCACCAGAAGATTCAACCGTAGTTTTTATCAGCGACGACCCTATTATAGAAATGCTTGACAGCATGATTTTTTCAAAATATTTGCAATGTGTTGGTACTGCAACAGACACTGCCACCCTTAATATTTACAAATATACTCCTGAAGAAATTCCAGCATTTACTGATATTGAATATGAAGCAAGAATAAAAAAGTTAAAATCAAAATCGCCATTTCCTTATGTTTATAATAAGCAGGTTAAAGATTATATTGATTTATACGCAAATAGAAAACGAAAACTCACTTCAAGAGTTTTAGGATTAGCAAAGTTATATTTTCCAATGTTTGAACAAGTTTTAGACATGTACAATATGCCAATAGAATTAAAATATTTAGCTATTGTAGAGTCAGCTTTAAATCCATTTGCCGTTTCTAGAGTAGGAGCAACTGGTTTGTGGCAATTTATGTATAATACAGGGAAAATGTATGACTTAGAAGTGTCTTCATATATTGATGATAGATACGATCCATATAAAGAAACTGTTGCAGCTTGTGAGTTTATGCAAGATTTATATAATGTTTATGGCGACTGGGCACTTGTTTTAGCTGCTTATAATTCGGGACCAGGTAATGTAAACAAAGCGATACGCCGTTCAGGAGGAAAAACAGATTTTTGGGAAATTAAACAATATCTACCAAAAGAAACCCAAGGTTATGTTCCTGCATTTATTGCTGTTTCTTATGTAATGAATTATTCTACAGAGCACAATATTTATCCCTTTGAACCGAAACTAACTTATTACCATTTAGATACTCTAAATATTAACAGAAATGTTTCGTTTGACCAGATATCTGCAATAATAAAGATTTCTCCAGAAGATTTGCGTTTTTTAAATCCACAGTTTAAAAAAGCGTATATTCCTGCAAGTGAAGAAACTCAAAAAATTATTCTTCCTGCAACTTTAGTTGGCGATTTTATCAATAATCAAGAAAATATTTATAACTATATATCACCAGAAGAAAGACTTCGTCAAGAACAATTGCTTACCGAATTAAATGCCAAGAATAATGGCAGCTCTGCATCTACAAATACAGAAAATGTTCCTGAGTTTATATACCATACAGTAAAAAAGGGACAATATTTAAGCGTAGTGGCTGCAAAATATGGATGCACCACTTCAGAAATTAAAGAATGGAATAAGCTTAAATCAAATACAATAAATGTTGGGCAGCGTGTTAAAATATACACAAATACTGCAACTGCAGAGGTTGCTCCTAAGAACAATAATACTATAACAAAGAATACTTTGTCGAAAACGCAAGTAGTTGAAAAAATACCTTTGAAAGATTCAGCGAAAAATAATAGTACATTAGTTGCCGATAACAATGTTAAAAAAACAGAAAAAGCGGATAAAGATTCTAAGAAAAAAGAACCTTTGAAATTTAATTCTAAATACAAATATTATACTGTTCAAAAAGGTGACACACTTTGGAGCATTGCAAATAAATACAAAGGTGTAACAGTTGAAGAAATAAAAAAGCATAATAATATTTCTAATGCAAAAAGTTTATCTCCAGGCAAAAAATTAAAAATACCAGTGACTAGCTAATTTAATTTGCTTAGTTCTTCAGGAAAGTTAAATCGTTGCAAAATACAATTCCTTTACACTGTCTTTCTATACCGCAATACCGCTATACTTAGTATTGCTATAGCATAGCTGCCCATAATAATAAACTGGTCTTTTACAGCTTCAAAGCCCGAGCCCTTTAGCATTACCAATCGGATAACTCTGATAAAATAGGTTAGTGGATTAAAGTAGTCGACAATTTGCGCCCAACGAGGCATGCTTTCAATTGATGTAAATAATCCGCTCATTAATATAAATACCACTAAAAAAAACCAAGTGAAAAGCATTGCTTGTTGTTGGGTTTTTGTAATAGTAGACACAATCAAACCCATTGATAATAGTACAATGAGATAGATAGTGGCAAATGCAAATACAAGTAGCAAGCTGCCATTAATTGGTATATGAAACAAAAGCTTTGAAATAACAATTCCAATTGCTAATTCGGCTAATGCAATAATTAAAAACGGCGAAAGTTTGCCAATAACAAATTGGTATTTCTTTATTGGTGTAACATTTAATTGTTCTATAGTTCCAATTTCCTTTTCGCGTACAATATTCATTCCCGAAAGGAATAGACCAATTGTAGTTACTAGCATTACTAATATTCCAGGTGCCATGAAAATTTTATAATCCATTTCTTGATTATACCAATACGAATAATTAATATTTATAGCCGACAAATTATTTCTTGTAGAAATTGAGAAAATATCTTGAATTACTTCTTTGTTGAAATCTACTAAAACACTATATGTATAAGCATTTGTAAGTCCGGCCACATTTGCATTTATTGCATTTATAATTAATTGGATGCCCGACTTATTTTCTTTAACTAAATTCTTTTCGAAATTGGCTGGAATAACAACCAGTAAATCGGCATCGTTTCTTACCAATGCATTCTCCGCTTCTTTTGTTGATGTGCTATAACCATTTACGGTGTAAAAGGACGAACCATCGAGTTTGCTGATAAATCTTTTTGAAGTTGAAGACATGTCCTGGTCAACAACCTGAACCCGTATTTGCTTCATCTCGTAGCTTACTGCGTATGTAAGAACCAAAAGTTGAACTATAGGAACCACAAATATCATTGGCAACATAGCTTTGTTACGAAAAATCTGTAAAAACTCTTTTTGTAATAAAAAAAATATCGTTCGCATAGTTTACTCCAATCTGTTTTTAAAATTTATTACACTTAAAACTATAAACACAAAAGTGGTAAAAACCAGAATCAACGTTTCTTTCCAAACAAAAATAATGCTTGTGCCTTTAATCATTATGTTTTTAAGAATTATTACAAACCATTTTGCAGGTATTATCTGACTAATAAATTGCAAAGGCTTAGGCATATTTTCAATTGGGAACATAAAGCCAGATAATAAAAGTGTAGGCAAAAGCAAGGTAAACAAGGAAATCATCATTGCTGCTTGTTGCGTTTTACTTATTGTAGAAACTAGTATACCTAGCGAAAGAGCCAAAATGATGAAAAGAAGCGTTTCGCCTAATAATAGAATAATACTTCCATTTATGGGCACCTCAAAAACAAATCGCCCAATAATTAGTATTACAACAGCAATAGAAAATGATAGAATTATATATGGTATTACTTTACCTATAATTATCTGAAATGGTTTAAGTGGCGAAGCAAGTAAAATCTCCATTGTTCCCATTTCTTTTTCGCGAGCAATAGAAATAGAGGTCATCATGGAAGAAATTAGCATAAGTATTGTTGCAATTACACCAGGAACAAACATAAAAACAGCCTTCATTTCTGGGTTGTAGCGCATTTTTATTTGCGGTATTATTTGTGCCGGAACCGCATTGGCGGCATTGTGTTCTCTTATAAAATCGGATATAATAGCATTTGTATAATTAATTAAAAGGCTTGCTGTATTTGGGTCGGAGGCATCAGCTAAAATTTGCAAATTTGCACTTCCTTCTTTAGTCATTCGTTGAGCAAAACCTTCTTCGAAAATAATTACTTCTTTAACTTTTCCAGCTTTAAATGCGTTTTCAATTTGAGTATTATTCTCTACAAATTGATTGAGCCTAAAATAACCCGATGAGAGTAGTTTATTGGTAAGCTCTTTCGAAACATTATCTTTCGATTTATCCCAAATGGCAATATCGGCATTTTTTATTTCGTTGGTAAGCACAAATCCAAAAAGTAATACTTGAACAATAGGCATTCCAAACAAAATAAACATGGTTCGATAATCTCGAAAAATATGGTAAAACTCTTTTATTACAAATCCTTTAAAACGCTTCATTTTTTTTGATTTTTTGTGATATTCAAAAGCAGACCCACTTAATGTGTTAAGTTTTTACAAATTAATACTTCGCCTTTCACTCAACAGGTCTAACAATTTTAATAAATACTTCGTCCACTGATTTAGCATCGAATAGCTTCATTAAATTAATTGGCGTGTCCATTGCTGCAATAATTCCCTCGGACATAATTGAAACTCGATCACAATATTCTGCTTCGTCCATATAATGTGTAGTAACAAAAACTGTTAAGCCATTATGCGCTGCTTCATATATCATATCCCAAAATTGTCTTCGCGTAATTGGGTCAACACCGCCAGTTGGCTCATCTAAAAAGACAATTTTTGGTTGATGAATAATGGCAATAGAAAACGACAACTTTTGTTTCCAGCCCAATGGTAATGAGCCAATTAACTTATTTCTATGTTCGGAAAGATTTAATTTAGAAAGCAATTCGTCCGAACGTTCTTTTATTTGCTTATTTGTTAATCCATATATACCGCCATAAAATCGAATATTTTCATATACTGTTAAATCTTCATACAATGAAAATTTTTGACTCATATAACCAATATTTCGTTTTATTTTTTCGGTTTCTTTATATATATCAAATCCTGCAACTTTTATTTCACCAGATGTGGGAGTTGATAAGCCGCATAAAATCTTTATTGCTGTAGTTTTTCCTGCTCCATTTGCACCCAAAAACCCAAATATTTCGCCTTTATATACATCAAAGGTAAGATTATCGTTGGCTGTGAATGATCCAAATTTTTTTACCAAATTTTTTACTGTAATTATTTTTTCTCGTTCTTGCATCATAAGCCCGTCCTTTCAGTATTTCTCATTAAATCCATAAAGCAGTCTTCAATATTGGCTTGAATTTCTTTTATTTCAATCGACTGATGTTCCTTTGATTTCAGATAATTCAGCAATTCTTCTTTGCTTAATGATTTGTTTTTATTGACATAATGTACATACTGCCCAAATGGATATACTGAATCTGTATCAGGAAATGCATTTAAATCTTTCATTAACAAGTAAATATTGTCGGTTCGGATACCAAAAAGTTGTTTTTTAAATATTCCAACAATGTTTTCGGGAGTTTCCACCGCTAAAATTTCGCCTTTTTGTATTAATGCAATTCTGTCGCAAAGGCTCGCCTCATCCATGTATGGAGTAGAAACAACAATCGTAATTCCTTCATCTTTAAGATTACGAAGCATTTGCCAAAATTCCTTTCTCGAAACTGCATCAACGCCAGTTGTTGGCTCATCTAGAATTAATAGCTCTGGTTTATGAATTAAAGCACACGATAGCGCTAATTTTTGCTTCATTCCGCCAGATAATGCACCTGCTTTGCGATTCTTGAATGGTTCAATTTGAGAATAAATGTCTTTTATTAGATGATAATTTTCTGTAATCGTTGTATCAAATATACTTGCAAAAAAAGTTAAATTCTCTTCTACCGATAAATCGGGATAAAGCGAAAATCTTCCGGGCATATAACCAATTCGAGTTCTAATTTTGCTATATTCTTTTTTAACATTAAAGCCCATTACGCTCATTTCGCCGCTATCAGGTAGTAACATAGTTGTTATTATACGAAATAATGAAGTCTTTCCTGCACCATCTGGACCAACAAAGCCAAATATCTCTCCTTTATTTACGTTAAAGCTAACATCGTTAAGAGCAACAATACTTTTCTTTTCGTACGTTTTTACTATATTTTCGGCTTTTATCATATTCAATAATTAAACTATTTTTTTAATGGAAAAGTTATAGGGCAGAACGTTCATTTTCAATTTACTCTAGTCTCTTCTACCATTTGATTTCAGCAGGCATCCCTATTCTATATATGCCATCGTTTTTAACTTTAACTTTAACTGCATATACTAAATTAACTCGTTCTTCTTTGGTTTGAATAATTTTAGGAGTGAATTCTGCTTGAGCTGATATCCATGAAATTATTCCTTCCACCTCTTTCATTTTATCCGTTTTGGTGTCTGTAAGCACTTTAACTTTATCGCCAAGTTTTATTTCGCTTAATTGTTTTTCGCTTAAAAATACTCTTAAATAAATTTCAGATAAATCGGCTATTTTATAAAGGCTTTTTCCTGCAACAGCAATTTCATAAGGTTCAGCATATTTTTCAATCACAGTTCCTTTCTTAGGATTAACAATTATTGATTTTTTGATTTGATCTTTGATTTGTTCTATTTGCTTTTCGATGGTATATGCTTCGGCAATAATAGGTTTGTTTTGGGTTTCAATTGATTTAATTTGGCTCTCAATTAAACTGATTTTCCCTTTTATATCATCTAAATTTTTAGTTGGAGCAGCATTATCTTTAATCAATTGCTCAAATCGTTGTTTTTCAACTAAAAGTGTGTTAATTTGCTCTTTCTGAACATCAATTTGTGATAAAACATTGTCTGATTTTGAATTTACGATTGCAATTTGTGCTTTTAATTGTTCCTTTTTAAGATATAGCTGAATAGTGTCAACGCAACCTATCACAGCACCCGAATCAATAATATTGCCTTCTTCAACATTAAAAAATTCTAATTTACCTGTTGCTTCAGCCGAAACCATTGTTTCGATAGCTTCAAAGTTGCCGTAAGCGTCCGAATTTGTTGATGAATCTTTGCAAGAGCTTATTATTGTTACTATAAGCAAAATAAATACTATTTTTTTCATATTAATTATCTTTTAATTTTTTAAAATCTATCCTATAAATTGTTATTATTTCCCTAATAAATTGTTGTAGTTCACTTTTGTTTGCAGTAATTGAATTTGATGCAATGTTAAATTAGTTTTTGCATTCATTTCGGCATTGGTGTCGTTTAAATATTCCGACATGGTTCTTACACCATTTAGCACCTGTGCATAAGAATATTCCGAAATCTCTTTTCTTATTTTTATTAGTTCCTCATCTTTTATTAGTAATTCTGTGAGTTTTTGAACATTGCTTATTTCATTTTCAAGAGCTACATTAATATTTTTTTCAAATGTTTCTTGCTGGTTTTGAATCATTTCTCTTTGTAGCGACAAAATTTGTTTATCACGCTTATTTTTGTTCCAGTCCCAGGCGTTCCAAGTTAGTTTAGCGCCTAAAATGTAATAATCATCAGGTTCGCTTTTAAACATGTTTAATCCTGGTTTGCCATAGCCTATCTGCCCAAATCCATATAATTTTGGCATTTTTTTAGCATTTAGTAAACGCATTGAAGCTTCAAGTCTTGTTTTTTGTGCCGAAAATAAATCAATTTCAGGACGAAGTATTTGTTTGTTTGCTAGCTTAATATCTGGAACCGAAAACAAAGAATTATATGAAATCTTCTGGTCGATATACAATGAAAGAACATTAATTGAAGCTTGTTTGGAATAATCGAGTTCCGAAATTTGTTGTTCGGCTTTGATTATTTCTGATTGAAGAAGAAGTAAATCAGTTCTAGTACTAATTCCATTTTTTGTTGCTGACTCGAGCGATTTCTGTTTAATATATAAATCTGCTTTATACAAAGCCAGCAGCGAGAGACGTTCTTGAATAATCAATATATTGAAAAACACTTGATTTATACGCTCGCGAATTTGATAAACGTCAACTTCAAGTTTTAAAGTGTCGAGACCTAAATTTAATTTTTCTACTTCTACAAGTTTTCGGGTTGTTCCACCATCATAAATAGACTGAGTAATATCCAACGTCATTTTGTATTGGTCTTTATCGGGGTCTTGCATTGGAGGAATTGTAACTTTTGGATTTGCTATACCTGGAGGCAAGGCAATCCCTAAATCAACAACTGGCTGTGGCATTTGAACATGTATAACATCCGATTGGTAAGTTATCTGACCACTTACATCCGCATTTGGATAATAATTGGTTCGATAGTTTTTAATTTTAAGCA
Source organism: Bacteroidota bacterium (assembly GCA_037139195.1). Taxonomy (GTDB): domain Bacteria; phylum Bacteroidota; class Bacteroidia; order Bacteroidales; family JAHJDW01; genus JBAXGW01. The sequence continues at coordinate 93,957 of JBAXGW010000002.1, read as the reverse complement.
AATTTGATGTAATCATAGATTGTTTTTGCTTAAGTAATGGATAGCTCAATTTTGCTTGCGACTGAATATAATCCAACGACAAAGTGTCTGGAATTCCAGCATTTACAGCAAATGAACATGAAATGATAAAGATTAAAATCCAATATTTCATAATATTATTTTTTTATAGCGTTCATAAAAAATTTGGGAATTGATTTTTTCCTTTCTAAAAGGAATTGCTGAGCTTCTTTATTATTATTACCAAATAGAAAACCTTGAATTATTGCTTTAGCAATAAATGGGAATACACACATTGAAATTAGATTAACAATAAATTCTTTTGATGATATATTTTTAATCTTTCCTTGTTCAATTTCTTTTTGTAAAATAGCATCTAGCTTATTAGGATTTACACCTAATTGCAAAATCAACCCAATTATTTTTTCAGGATTTCTGCTAATTTCATTTAAAACGAAGCCTGGTAAGAAAGGGTTCTCAATTAACATGTTGATATAACTTTCTACAAAAGCTTCAACTTTCATTTCTAAGCTAATATCAGATGAGAGCACAATAGATATTTTTGGGATAAATTTCAAAAGCGCTTCGTTAAAAATAGCTTCAAATAACAACTCTTTACTTCTATAATAATAATGTAATAATGATTTGTTTATTTTTGCTTCATCTGCAATCTCTTGCATTCTAGCGCCATCAAAACCTTTATGCTGGAAAACAACTCGAGCTGCATTTAAGATGATAGTTTCGGTATTAATATTTTTTTCTGTCATTTTAACTAATTGGATTAATTATTTGGTTTAACCAATTGGTCAAATATATAATATATTTTAATGAAATGCAAGAAAAAGGATTTTAAAGTTGATTTTTTTATTGAACTAGACAAAAAAAATAGAATGTAAGTTATACATTTTTTAAATAGAGATAAATTGTATAATAATTTAAGAAAGAGAAAAATGAAGAATACATTTGGGACGTTAAAAAACCCTTAAAATAAAAGGTTTAATTATTTTAAGGGCTTTTTATTAATTTTTCAGAGTTTCATTTATGAAATTTCTTCAATATGCTCTGGACTTTCAACTTTTTCTTTTTCCTTTGGTGGGAAAAACTTCTTTTGAAAAATAAATGTTATAACTACTCCAATAGAGATAGAGGCATCGGCAATATTAAAAACAGGACGAAAAAACTGAAATTCTTCTCCTCCCCAAAATGGCAACCATGTAGGAAAAGTACCATTTAAAATTGGGAAATAAAACATATCAACTACTTTCCCGTGAAGAAATGTTCCATAACCGCCACCTTCTGGCATAAATTGTGCAACTTGAAACAGACTATCGTTAAATATTAGCCCATAAAATGCACTATCAATTATATTTCCCATAGCACCAGCTAATACAAGCGATGCACAAACAATAAACCCAGTTTTTGCTCCTTTTTTAATGCTATCAAAAATATACCATGAAATTAAACCCACGGCAACTATTCTCAAAACGCTTAGTGTTAGCTTTCCATAACCTCCACCAAACTGAAATCCAAATGCCATTCCAGGATTTTCAGTAAAATGGATAATGAACCAATTCCCAAAAACCGAAAATTCTTGACCTAAATACATGTGTGTTTTAATCCAAAACTTTACTGTTTGGTCAATAAACAACACTAAAAAAACCACAAAAACGGGCCTTAAGTAAGGAATATATTTCCTCATATCTATTCTTCGTCGAAGTTTGAATAAGGAATAAACTTAGGAGCATTACGATTTTGCTCATTTTTAGCCTCTATACTTAATGTAGCGTGAGGAACCAATCGAAGACGTTCTTTAGGAATCAAATCACCTGTTTCGCGACAAATACCATAAGTTTTGTTCTCGATACGAATAAGTGCATTTTCCAAAGATTTAATAAATTTTGCCTGACGTCCAGCTAATTGAGCGTTTTTCTCTTTTGATAATACATTCGAGCCTTCTTCCAAAACTTTAAAAGTTGGCGAAGTATCATCAGTATCATTAGAGTTTTTATTAGCATACGATTCTTCTAATAAATCTAAATCTTCACGAGCTTCTTCAATTTTTTTTGTTATAATTTCTTTGAACTCTTGAAGTTCTGCATCTGAATACCTTGTCTTCTTTGCTTCTGACATATTTATGCTTTTTTAATTAGTATTTGCGTTTTTATTTCTTCACCCAATTCAATGTCTACTGCACCATCTGATGAAAATTCATCTTCAATTTTTAAAGATTGAGCTAGCGTTTCGGCACAAATATACAATAAATTATTATTTATCGCATCAATAATTTCTGGTTGTGATTTAACAATAACAACAATCTTGTCAGTTACGTCTAAATTACTTTCTTTTCTAACGTTTTGTATGCGATTTACTAAGTCACGAGCAATTCCTTCTTGTGCTAATTCTGGCGTTAGATTAATATCTAAAGCAACAGTTAAAGAACCCATATTAGTTACCAACCAACCAGGAATATCTTCAGAAATAATCTCAACATCTGCTAAAGTAATTTCTACTTCTTGGTTTTCAACGTTGATATTTATTTTGCCTTCCTTTTCAATTTTTGAGATTTGGGCTTGATTAAATTCAACAAGAACCGCAGCAATTGATTTCATTATTTTGCCGTGTTTTGGTCCTAGGGTTTTGAAGTTTGCTTTAATCTTCTTAACCATTATTCCGTCAGTATCTCTAATAAATTCGAGTTCTTTAACATTAACTTCCGATAAGATTAAACTTTTTACGGCTTCAATTTGTGGTTGAATATCTTCGTTTATCAAAGGAATCATAATTTTAGCTAATGGCTGACGAACTCTGATATTCATTTTTTTACGAAGCGAAAGAACCATCGAAGAAATTTTTTGAGCTAGTTGCATGCGTTCTTCTAACTTAGAATCAACCATTTCTGGATTAAAAGTTGGGAAGTTTGCTAAATGAACCGATTCGTGTTTTTCTTTTCCCGAAACAGTTACTAAATCGCAATATAAGCGTTCCATATAGAATGGAGCAATTGGAGATGCAAGTTTCGCTATTGTTTCCAAACAAGTATATAATGTTTGATAAGCAGCTATTTTATCTTCAGAATATTCGCCTTTCCAGAAACGACGACGGCATAAACGAACATACCAGTTGCTTAAATTTTCATCAACAAATTCTTGAATTAAACGTCCTGCTTTTGTTGGTTCGTAATCTTTGAAGCACTCATCCACATTTTTGATTAAAGAATGAAGCTCTGAAATAACCCAACGGTCAATCTCTGGACGATTTGCAATTGGTATTTCAGGTTCGGCAAAGCTAAATCCATCAATATTTGCATAAAGTGCAAAGAATCCATATGTGTTATAAAGGGTTCCGAAGAATTTGCGTTGAACTTCGCTAATACCATCAAGATCGAATTTCAAGTTGTCCCATGGCTGAGCATTGGTAATCATATACCAACGAGTAGCATCAGCACCGTATTTGTCAATTGTTTCGAATGGATCTACAGCATTTCCAAGGCGTTTCGACATTTTATTCCCGTTTTTGTCTAAAACTAATCCGTTAGAAACCACTGTTTTAAATGCCACTGAATCAAACGACATTGTTGCAATTGCATGTAGCGTAAAGAACCAACCACGAGTTTGGTCAACACCTTCGGCAATAAAATCAGCTGGGAAATATTTGTCTAATGTTTCTTTGTTTTCGAATGGATAATGGAATTGAGCATAAGGCATTGAACCTGAATCGAACCAAACATCAATTAAATCAAGTTCGCGTTTCATTGGTTTGCCAGTTGCCGAAACTAGAACGATATTATCTACATAAGGGCGATGAATGTCGAATGTGTTATAATTTTCTTTTGAATTGTTGCCAATTTTAAAATCATTTAGCGGACTAGATGTCATAAATCCAGCAGTAATGGACTTTTCAATTTCTTTTTTAAGTTCCTCGATAGAACCAATCATTATTTCTTCGCTAGCATCTTCTGTTCTCCAAATTGGAAGTGGAACTCCCCAATATCTAGAACGAGAAAGATTCCAGTCAACAAGGTTTTCTAACCAGTTGCCAAAACGACCAGTTCCTGTTGATTCAGGTTTCCATTTGATGGTTTTATTTAATTCTATCATTCTATCTTTGATAGCTGTAGTTTTAATAAACCACGAATCTAAAGGATAATATAAAATTGGCTTGTCGGTTCTCCAGCAATGTGGATACGAGTGTTCGTATTTTTCTGATTTGAATGCTTTATTTTCTTCTTTTAATTTGATAACGATATCAACGTCGATAGGACGAGCATCAGATGCAGCATTAACATCGTATTCTATTTTAACAAATTTTCCGGCAAATTCGCCCATGCAATCAATAAACTTTCCTTGTTTATCGACCATAGTAAGCGAACCAATTCCGTTTTGTTTTCCAACCCTGAAATCGTCAGCACCAAAGCTTGGGGCTATGTGAACAATTCCTGTTCCGTCTTCTGTAGAAACGAAATCTCCAACTATCACTCTAAAAGCATCGCCATCTTCTGGCTGAGCATAAGGCATAAGTTGTTCGTAGCGCATTCCTGCTAATTCCGAACCTTTATATTCTTCACATACAACATAAGGAAGGGCTTTTTCGCCGGCAGTATAAGTAGTTAAAGCATCAACTTTGTTTTCTTCTTTAAAGAAGTTGTTCAATAAAGCTTTTGCTAATATTACTGTAATAGGCTGACCCGTATATTGATTGAAAGTTTTAACTTTAACATAAACGATTCCTTTTCCAACTGCTAAAGCGGTGTTTGAAGGTAAAGTCCAAGGAGTGGTTGTCCAAGCAATAAAGAAAACATCTCCATTTTTATTATCAAATATTCCTTTTACCAAAGGATGCTCGTTTTCAACAATTTTAAATTGAGCAACACAGGTAGTGTCTTTCACATTTTTGTAGCAACCAGGTTGGTTAAGTTCGTGAGTACTTAAGCCGGTTCCTGCAGCTGGAGAATAAGGTTGAATAGTATATCCCTTGTATATTAAGCCTTTTTTGTACATTTCGCTTAGTAAATACCAAACAGACTCAATGTATTTATTTTCGAAAGTAACGTAAGGCTCAGTTAAATCAACCCAATACCCTACTTTTTTGGTAAGTTCGTCCCATGCATCTTTGTATCGCATAACTTCCGAGCGACAAGTATTGTTATACTCTTCAATGCTAATTGATCTGCCAATATCATCTTTAGTAATGCCTAATAATTTTTCAACGCCTAATTCAACAGGAAGACCGTGAGTATCCCAGCCCGCTTTTCTTTTAACCTGAAAACCTTTAAGGGTATTGTAACGGCAAAAAATATCTTTAATAGCACGAGCCATAACGTGGTGAATGCCAGGCATGCCATTTGCAGAAGGAGGCCCTTCGTAGAATACATATTCTGGAGAACCTTCGCGAGTTGCAATACTTTTTTCAAAGATATTTTCCGACTCCCAGAAGTTTCTTATTTCAGTTTCTAATTGTGGTAGGTTTAAGTGCTTGTATTCAGGATATTTTTTCATGTGAATAAAGGATGTTAAATTTTTAAGAGTGCAAAAATACGAAAATAATTTTAGACTTCAATTGAACGAATTTATGATATTTTACAATAATAAAATCAATATAACTCGCTAAATCGAAAAAGTCATATCATTGATGAATCATTCTTTTTTTACTTCATTGGCTTAATATTATCTCGTGTTTAGTTTTATAAAAACACTAAAATCTTCCTTTTTGATGCGTTAATTTTTATTCAATAATAAACGAAATTCTTAACAAAGGAAAGTTTGAATATAAATATTTATTACTTTAGTATTCTATAATTGTTTAAATTTGCAATAATGGAACATAAAGCCTTATGACAGAAATTCAGACAGAAAAATTTATCGACGTTGATAAGATTCTTGCAGGAAAGAGTCCAAAGCTTGCAAAAAATCTACCCAAATTTATTATTTCATATTTAAAAAGAATCATTCATCAAGAACAGTTAAATAGCTTCATGTATAGGAATAGAGAAAAAATTGGGTCCAGTTTTTTAGAAGCTATTTTAGAAGAATTTGGAGTAAATGTTGTGGTAAAAGGTGCAGAGAATATTCCCATTTGTGGACAACAGTTAATATCTTCAAATCATCCACTCGGAGGCTTAGATGGAATCGCTTTGATTAGAGAAGTTGGGAAATATAGAAACCCTATAAAATTTCCTGTTAATGACCTTTTGATGAACGTAACCAATTTGCAAGAATTTTTTATTCCAATTAACAAGCACGGAAGCAATGCCGAAAACCGGGTGATATTTGACCAAGCATTTGAATCTGAAAATATAATGCTGTATTTCCCAGCTGGCTTGGTGTCAAGAAAACAAAAAGGAGTAATTAAAGACTTAGAATGGAAAAAAACGTTTATCACCATGGCTCGAAAGCATAAGCGCGACGTTATACCTACATTCATCGATGGTAAAAATTCAATGTTTTTCTACAGATTAGCAAATATCAGAAAAAATTTGAGTATTAAAGAAAATTTCGAAATGCTTTATCTCGTTGATGAAATGTATAAGCAGAACAATAAAACAATAAATATTATTTTCGGAAAACCTATCCCTTACACTGTTTTCGATAATTCAAAAAAAGATTTGGAGTGGGCGCAACTTGTTAAAAATCATGTTTACAAGTTAGAAAAAGACAGAAATGCGGATTTCGTAATTAATTAAATTTTAGAGACATGCAAGATATTATTGCTCCAATAGACAGACAAATTATTGAAAGCGAATTAACTCACGATAAATTCTTACGTTCGAGTAATAATGGAGATAATTTGATTTATGTTGTTACAGCTCATAACTCTCCAAATATAATGCGAGAAATAGGTCGTTTAAGAGAAGCAACCTTTCGTGCTGCTGGTGGTGGAACAGGAAAAGATTGCGATATTGATAAATACGATATTTCTGATGAACCATATAAGCAATTGTTTGTTTGGGATCCTAGAGATAAGGAAATTGTTGGTGGATATAGGTTTATGCATGGAAAAGATGCGAAAAGAGACGAAAATGGAATTTTTCAATTTGGGACATCTGGATTATTCACTCTTTCGGAAAAATTTATTACTGATTATTTACCATACACGGTTGAATTAGGAAGAAGTTTTGTTCAACCAAATTTTCAACCGACAAAAGATAGTCGAAAAGGAATTTTTTCTTTAGATAATTTATGGGATGGACTAGGTGCAATATGGATTGAAAATCCTGATATGCGATATTTTTTTGGGAAAGTAACAATGTATCCACATTACAATAGACGTGCTCGAAATATGATTCTATATTTCATGCATAAATATTTTCCTGATACCGAAAAGCTTGTTTTTCCAATAAAACCGCTCTTTACTTATTCAGAAGAAGATCAGTTTGAAAAAGTTTTTATAGGGAATAATTACGATGAAGATTATAAAATACTGGTAACTTCTGTTCGTGAGCTTAATACAGGAATTCCACCTTTGGTAAATGCATATATGAACCTTTCTCGCACCATGTTATATTTTGGAACCTCTTTAAATAATACATTTGGCGAAGTAGAAGAAACTGGAATATTAGTGAACGTGAACGATATTCATCAAACAAAAAAAGAAAGACACGTTAATACTTATATTCCTAAAAAATAAAAAATGATTATAAAATCGGCAGAATTTGTTTTAAGTAATACGGATGTTGACAAATGTCCGAAACAAGATATGCCCGAATACGCATTTATTGGCCGCTCTAATGTTGGAAAATCTTCGTTGATTAATATGTTGTCGAACAATAATAAATTAGCTAAGACATCGCAAGCTCCTGGTAAAACAAGGTTGATTAATCATTTTATAATAAATTCAAATTGGTATTTAGTCGATTTGCCAGGGTATGGTTTTGCAAAAACATCAAAAAAAAACCGCGAAGCTTGGGAAAAGATGATTGCAAATTATCTAACTAAGCGAACAAATGTAGTTACAGTTTTTGTATTAATTGATTGTCGTATTCCACCTCAAAAAATTGATATTGAATTTATTAATTGGATGGGAGGAAAGGGCATTCCAATAACATTGGTGTTTACAAAAATGGACAAAATAAGTCAGCGAGAGTCGAGTAAAAATATTAAACTTTTTAATGCTGAACTTTTAAAATTTTGGGAAGAAATTCCAACTAGCTTCATTTCGTCTGCCAAAGAGAAAACAGGCAGAGATAAAATTCTGGCTTTTATTGAAAAATTAAATAAAGAATGGGATGCTTAGCTATTTACAATTCAATTCCTAAAACCATAATATCATCAATTTGAGCATTGTCTCCAATCCAATCAAATAATCGAGTTTTAATAACTTCTTTCTGATCATTCATTGGCAATTTCGAATTTTCAATTATCATATCTCTGAAATTGGATAGAAAGAATTTGTCGTTTTCTGAACCACCAATTTGGTCTGCATATCCATCAGAGAACAAATATATTTTGTCGCCTTTAGAAAAACTCATTTGATGATTGGTGAATTTTTTGCCAGTTTCGAGCAACGCCTTTCCAACAGGCATTTTATTTGCTTTTGTTTCAGTGAAAGTATTGTTAGATATTAAAAATAAAGGGTTATACGCTCCTGCATAATTTATAATCATTTCAGTATAATCAATTACACAAAGCGACATATCCATTCCATCGTTTACTTTAAACTGATTTTTTTCATTAACTAATTTTTCGCAAACGCTAGTTTTCATCAAATCAAGCAATTGTGCAGGATTGATGGTTTCATTGCTAAGTTGCTCTAATAAGTTATATCCAATAAGCGACATAAATGCGCCAGGTACTCCATGACCAGTGCAATCAACAGCCGCAATAAATATTTTATTATTTATTTTCTTTCCCCAATAAAAATCGCCACTAACACAATCTTTTGGCTGAATAAAAACAAATGCATCATTAAACAAATCTTTAATGTATTCTTCAGATGGTAATATAGCACTTTGAATTCTATGTGCGTATTTAATGCTATCGGTAATTAATTTATTGTTATGCGAAAGAAGTTCTTTTTGTGTTTTAATTTTTTTATAACTTTCAGATAGCAATAATGATGATTTTACTCTAGCCAATAATTCTAACCTATCAATAGGTTTGCGGACATAATCAATAGCTCCTACTTCTAATGCTTCGCCAAGATGTGAAGAAGAAGCTAGAGCAGTTGCCATTATTATTGGTATATCGGATGTTATTGGGTTAGCTTTAATCTGACGTACTGCTTCTATTCCGTTCATAACAGGCATTTCCCAATCCATAATAATCATATCTGGCAATTTTTTCTCAGCTAATTCGCATGCAATTTTGCCATTAGGTGCTGCCATAACAGTATATTCAACATCTGTTGAAGTTTTCAACATATCCAGAATAACAATAATATTGTCTTTTTGGTCGTCTGCAATTAATATTGAAAATTTCTTTATCATTCCTCTTTGTTTATACTGTTCAACAAATCTTTATACTCTTCATCATTAAAATTAAATATTGCATTTTCCATTTTTTTAGTCCACTGCAATAAATTTTCTGAAAGAGTTAATTTTCTTATTTCATTAATAATATCAATATTTTTTCCTGTTTCATAGATGTCAGAATTTTTCAGCAATGCAATAAAAGGCTCAAGCATTTTAATTTCTGAATTGATATATATATCTTTTTCTAATTTATCAGCAGTTTGCTTATTTTCATCATTTGATTCCTCGATTTGTTTTATCGATGGCAAACTAATTATAAATTTGGTAATATTGTTTTCTATAACAATTTCAAAATCACCATGGTGTCCTTGTAATACTAGTTTATTGTAAGTTAGACCATAACTGATTTTGCGTTGCTCATTATTTTCTTTCGATTTTATTGCTAAATCATGATTAAGCTCTTGATTTAATTGAATATCAGAAAAGTTGGCTCCATCGTCCTCAATTGCTATGCAAGTTTTATTAGATTTAATTTTTGGATTTACCGTAATAGTTATGTTTCCACCAGCATGAATATGGTTTAGAGAGTTTACCAATGCATTTATTATAACACGGTGCATCGCATTATAATCAAATGCTGCTTGAATAACAGAGTCATTGTTAATAGTAACATTAATGTTTTTTTCTTCAATTAAATACGAAACATCTCTGATTGCGTGTTCAACAACAGGCGCTAAGTTATGAATATCTATTGCTAGAGCTATCTTTTTATTTTCATAATTTTTAATATCTAAAATATTTTGAACAACAATTAATGTTTGTTTTCCAATTTGATTTATAGACTGCATTCGCTTTTCCGAAACTCCCTGAGATGAATTTAAAATTACAGAATTTATAGCATCGCGTAAATCTTGAGCTACCAGTGAATTCATTTCTTCTTTATACAATTCAAGTTGTTTTAATTGTTGAATAGTTTGGGCTAATTGATCTCGGTGAAATTTTAATTCATTATTTTGTTTTTGAATTTCTTCTTCTGCTTTTTTTATATTTGTAATATCTGATTCAACGCAAACAAATCGTGTGATTTCTCCATTATTATCAATAATAGGGGTAAGAGTTGATTGGAGCCAAAATTCATCATGTTTCAAAGATATTCGTTTGCATATATAAGATACTGAGGACTTCTCTTTAATACAAGTATTGTATTTCTTACTAAAATTTACATCTAGCGTAAATTTTACAAAAGGCATTGATTTTATTAAATCTAGTTTTACGCCCGACATTTCTTCAAATGCTTTATTCACCCATTCAATACAGCCTTTTTTATCAATTATTATAACACAGTTGTCGGTTTTTTCGGTTACAATCGATAACTTTTCAAGCTCAATTGCTTGCACCTCTAATTTAGTTTTATGTTCCATTGTTTGGTTAAGAAACAACTTGTTTCTGTCCATCATCTTAATCAATCTAACATAGTTTTTCTCTCTAACATATTCCGCTGCAATTGATAGAAAAACTACTGTTATAAATGATGCAAAAAAGCGGACTTTAAAGCTATGTTGATAATCGCATATAAAACTTGGATTCCAAATAAATAAAGCCGCAGTAGTAACAATTAATCCAAAAATAAAATAATTTCCTCTTTTATTTCCCAATGAAAACAGAGCAACTATTGGATAGCAAAAATACCAAAGCGGTCCACTTTTTTCAGTTCCTCCAGTAATTAGTAAAAACAGCTCAAGTAAAAACATAATAGATACAATAACAAAACCAGCAAGAATATGATTTTTTGATTTTCTTAGGTAAATAGCATTTGTAAGCATTATCAAGTCAACCGAAAGAACTCCTAATCCAAGTGTAACCTCGCCAGCTAACACATCTTTAAGGCCTAAATAGGTCATGAAAAATACGCCAATAATTGAGAAAAAATTAATGGTAATTATTTTTCTTATCTGCTCAGTATCGTAGTCGCCTTCGGTTCCTGCTGTAATTATATTATTTATTAATTTATATAAAGGGGGTTTATACATGTTTATTAAGACTTGAAAATCTGTAATTTATACTTCATGAAAAATAAAAATTCTAAATAATTATTAGAAACCAAATTTAAATAGGTGATTTTTGAAAAAGCGTATATAATTGATTTTTACTTTAAAAGATCCAAAAGATGTGCAATTTTGACTTCATTAAAATTTAATATTGCATTTTCTAGTTCAGTAGTAAAATAGAAAATTCCTGTTGAATCAAGACTTGCTTTTATACTGTCTACCAGTAATAAATTTTCGCTTGTCTCATATATATCCATTTTTTCTATTTTATTTTGGAAATTTCTTAATATTTTTATTTCCTCTTCTGTAAGCACTACAATTTCTTTTTTTAATTCTTCTTTCTTAGTAACCTCAATATCATTAGCACCTAAAAGAGTAAAAAAGAAAGAGGCTCCTTTCCCTAACTCAGATTCAATCCAGATTTTTCCGCCATGCGATTCCACTGCTAATTTGCAAAAAGTTAATCCTAATCCTGTTGAACGAGCTGCTCCAATTGATTTTGCTTTTACTTGAGAGAATTTTTCAAAAACAGATTCTTGTAGTTCTTTACTTATGCCTTCACCATTGTCTTTCACTCCAATTTTAATAAATGAATCCTGTTTAACAGCCGAAAATTCTAATTTTCCTCCATTTGGTGAATATTTAATGGCGTTTGTAATCAGATTCATTAAAACCCTTACAATAATGTCTTGATCGGCATTTGCCATAAATTCTGCAGGAATATTATTCTCAATTTGTAAACTTTTGTCATCAATAAAAACTTCAACATCTTGAAGTGCAATAGAACACATAGAACTTATATTGCATGGCAATAATTCTAACTTCATTTCTGCCTTTTCATATTTTTGAACATCTAAAATGTTAAGCACTAAATTTAGCGATTGACGGGCAGCTTGCCTTATTAATTTGTTTCCTAAATCACTGGCACTTTTCGAGGCAAAGTTAAGTATGAAGCTTAAGGGGTTTTTTAAATCGTGAACAATCATTGCTGCTTGGGCATCTTTAAATTCTTCTAGTTCTTTAAGCAATTTTAGGCTTTGAGACAATTGATCTCTTTGAGATAATATTTCTTCTTTCTGAAGATTAATTTCAACTTCAGCAAGTTTTAAAGCAGAAATGTCAGAATCTATTGCCACAATTTTTATCAAACTATCATTTGAGTCGGTTACAGGAGACAAGGTTGTTTGTATCCAAATTTTATTCCGGTATTTTGTTTCAGTTTGAGAAATATAAGTAACTGGATTTCTAGTTTCAATACAAGAAACAATTTCTGATTTTATATTAGGATTACTACTTCCTTCAATTAAATTTTTGCCTTTTGTAATTAAAAATTCCTCAAGGGTATATCCAAATAATCTAGTAAATCCTTCGTTTACCCATTCAATATTTCCATCTTTATCAGCAATAGCTATAGAATTGTCAGTTTCTCGGGCAACAATTGAAAGTTTTTCTAATTCTGTATTTGCTTCTTCTAGTTTATTGGCTTGTTCTTGAATTTCTTCTTTTTGCTTTGAAATTTTTATGGTTCTTTTTTCTACCAATTCTTCTAAGTTTTTCTTTTCAATAGCCAGTTGGCGCGTTCTATATTTAAAAAACAAAATGAATGAACTTAAAACAATAATTAACAACGAGACTTGAAACCACCATTTTTTCCAAAATGGACTTAAAACGGTAAAATGGATAGCTTTTTCACTTGACCAAATTCCATTGCTATTACATGATTTTACTTTAAAAATATATTCGCCAGAGGGTAAGTTTGAAAATGTAGCATCTGTTTTGGTTGATTTTGGTGACCATTTTGTGTCAAATCCTTCTAAAATATATTGATAGCTTACTTTGTCGCTATTAATCATGTCTATTCCAATGAAATTGAAAGTGATATGATTCTCGTCATAGTTTAAAACAAAGTTATCAGGCACCTTATACCATGAACTTAAATTACTGGAATATTTGCTCCAATCAATTTTTTCAAAAAATAGGTTAATATCTGTAATGTTGGTTGTTGGTGCTAGAAAATTTATTTTATCATCTTTCGAATTATAAACAGTTGCTCCAAGAACAGTTCCAAACCATAAATTATCTTTATTATCCTCAAGAACAGCATTTAAATTTGTTTCTATGCCATTAAATCCTTCTGATTTACTATATGTTCTGATTTGATCTAGTTGTCCATTTTTAAAAGACAACTTATTAATACCTTTTTCTGTACCAGTCCATATACAACCATTTTTATCGGCATGAACTAGATATATATAATTTGAATTTAATCCATTTTTTGTTGTATAATTATTTAGGTTTTTCCCATCATAGGAATAAACGCCATTGCCAAATGTGCCAATCCAAACAACTCCTATAGAATCCATCACAAGTGAAAGTACTTGAATTTTCTTTTTAAAAACATCAAAATGATGGATATTTGATTTAAATAGTTGTGAATTATTAAAATATTCTTCATTGTAAGCATTGTCGAGTATAAATATTCCTCCACTTTCGGTTGCTATCCAAAGTCGTTCTTGTTTGTCAATAATCAAATCATAAACATCTAAGGAGCTTAAGCCATCATTTGTTTTAAAATTAGCAAACTTCCCTTTTTTAAATAAACTTAATCCTCCGCCATTGGTTCCAATCCAAACATTTTCTTTAGCAAACTCAAATGAATACACTCTATTAGAAGGCAACCCGTTTTTTATAGAAAAGTTTGATATTTGTCCATTTTTAATAATACTAAATCCGTTATCCTTTGAACCTGCATAAAAGTTATTGTTTTTGTCTTGTGTTATTGTGTAAATAACATTTGAACATAGGCCATTTTTTTGATTCCAAGTTTTAAATACTCCATTATCTAATTTACACAAGCCGCCGCCATAAGTTCCAAACCAATAGGCATTTTTGTTGTCTTGATATATTGACATGACAATGTTTGAAGGCAATCCATTTAATTTGGATAAATAGCTGAATCGTTCGCTTTCAAATTTGCATAAACCTGGACTATTGGCAGCTCCAATCCAAATATTCCCAAATCGGTCTGCTATAATTGAGGTGGTATAAATGGACTGCAATCCATTTGATTCATTTAGAAGCTTAAAATTGGTTCCATCATATTTACAAACACCTTCCTGTGAGCTTCCAAACCAAACATTATTTTTTAAATCAAAAGCAATGCTAACAATATTAGGGTCTTCGAAGATTCCTTTTTGCAAAAATAATTGTGTGCTTTCTCCGTTTAAACAGACTGCCCCGATATTAGTTCCGATCCAAATTCGGTTTTTCTTGTCTTGATTAATACAGTTTATATTATTGCTTAAAAATCCGGTAGATACATTGAATTTTTTTATTATCTTGTTAGATTCTAATACATATAGTCCATTGTCTCTAGTTCCTACCCATAGTTTTCCTGTATTATCTTTAAATAATACCGAAACATCTATAGTGTCATTATTTTTTTCAAGTTGAAAGCTTTTAAATTTGTCATTTTCTAAATAATACAAGCCACTGTATTTGCTTCCTGTCCATATTGTTCCATTCTTTGTTTGAGCAAATGTTTGATAGGTATGACTTTTAAGTCCAGATTTTGAATTGTAAGTTTTAAATTTTTTCCCATCAAAAAAACTTATATAATTTTGATTTGCTCCAATCCAAATATTTTTATTGTTATCTTCAAAAATTGCGCGAATTTGATTGTTGCAAAGACCGTCGTCTTCAGTGTATGTTTTAAAGTGTAAGCCGTCAAATTGGCTAATGCCACCACCATCAGATCCAAACCACATATAGCCTCGGCTATCTTCAATTATTGAATAAATTTGTGATTGAGCCAAGCCTTCTGCAACGGTATAGTACTGAAAATTATAACTCTGAGCATTGCTTTTTTTTAATGTGCAGAAAAAAGGCATCAAAGTTAAAAGTAAAAAAATAATCCTTTTAGTGGGCATTGATTTCAAGGAGTTTTTTGGGTTTAATTTACAATATAGTTGAATTTGTGATCAATAAGTTCTTCAAATTCCTCCCCTAGTTCTAAAATGTCTTCATCAATTTTTCTATACGTCCAATTTACATTAAGGGGAATATTGGCATCGAACGAAATTTTATGTAATTCACGTAAAATCTCAAATATCATTTTTTTTGATGATGTATTTATGTATCTAAAAGAAAAATTACAAATTATTTCTTTTTTAAAATCACAGCTTGATTCTTCAATCCAATCCATTATTGTATTATATAAATCAAAAACATTTTCAGGTCTAGAAACTCCTGAAAAATTCAGTGTTGAATTGTATGAATCCAGAAAAATTTCTGGCATTTCTTGCGTAGGTTCTATACGTAAAACTCCCATCAAATAGTGTTTTTATATGTTTACTCAACAAATTTATAAAATAAATTTACTTTCCAACTAATTTTAAAAAAATTATTTTATTATATAATTAAAATTATGACTAATTAAGTCTTCAAACTCAGTTCCAATTTCTAAAATATCATCATCAATTTTTCTATGCGACCAATTGACTTCAAGAGACAGCTCTTTTTCTATTGCTATTTTTTTTAATTCTTGTAAAAGTTCGAATATCATTTTCTTTGATGATGTATTAACGTATTTAAAATAAAAATTGCAAATTATTTTATTCTTAAAATCATTTTTTGACTCATTAATCCATTTCATTAAAGTATTAAAAAGCTCAAATATATTTTCTGGTTTTGATATGCCAGAAAAACTAAGGGTTGAATTGTATGAATCTAGAAAAATTTCTGGCAATTCATTCGTTGCATTTATACGTAATATTCCCATCAAACAGTGTTTTTTGTAGTTAATATAACAAATTTATTAATTTAATTTTAAATTAACTAAATTTTATATTTAATAATTCTAAAATATGTTTTTCCCCAATCAAGTCAATGTTAATAAAAACAATCAAAATTGTTAATAACGATTATGCTCTTTCTTTCATAACATAAATAAAGAAAAGTAATTTTGCGACACATAAAATTCTTTCCAAATGAAAAAAATTGTTTTTTTTGCCATTCTTCTAATTGCTACAAGCTCAGGAAGTTACTCACAAAATAATAATGTAACATCTTATAATAGTAAGTTTCCATTGTATTCTTATTATGAATATTCATGGTCAGCTTCAATTTATAACAAATCAGAAGTTGCTCAGCAAAATATTGGAAGTATTACTCTTTTTCTTAAAAACTCCATAAATGCTAAACTTGAGAATTGCGAAATATATCTTGCATCTACTGAAAATTCATCAATTGATTTGTCATTAATAAACAATGTTGTTAAAGTTTTTTCTGGAAATATTGATATTAATAATAATTTCCTTACAATTAATTTCAATACACCTTATGAATTTGCTGGCGAAAATCTAGTAGTTTATTTTGTTAATAACTCTAATAATGCCATTTATCCGATGCCGGAATACGTTTCAAAACAAAGCAATGTAATTTCTACAATATACAATTATAGTGTATTTGCTAATAATACCGCAGAAGTTTTTGAGTCGAATGCAAAACCTACAGTAGTATTTAACCAAGCAATAGCTAATAGCATCATTAAAAATGAGGGTAATTTTGCTAATATTTACCCAAATCCTGTTTTTAACGAACTGCAAATTGCAAACATTAGTGGATCTATAAATATTTATAATTCTATAGGATCATTAATTACTTCTGTTGAAAATGTAACAAAGATTGATGTGTCAAATTTTTCCAAAGGATTATATTTTATAGAATATTTTCAAAACAACAATCTAATTAGAAAGCAATTTATTAAGGAATAAACTGATTTTTCTCATATTAAAATTGAGCAATTATTCCTAAAATGCATCAAATAGTTGCAAAGTCAATTCTATCAAAAGTTAAGAATGATTCTTTTTTTGGTCTCACATACAATATGAATTTGTATAGAGGATGTCAGCATGCTTGTATTTATTGTGATAGTAGAAGCGATTGTTATAAAATTGAAAATTTTGCTCAACCATCAATTAAAATAAATGCGATTAATCTTCTGGAAAAAGAGCTAGCCAGAACAAAAATTAAAGGAACTATAGGTTTTGGCTCAATGAATGATCCGTATATGCCCCTAGAAAGCAGATATCGGCTTTCTAGAAAAGCATTAGAAATAATTTCAAAAAAGCACTTTCCAATCCATATTATTACTAAAAGTAATTTAGTGATAGAGGACATCAATTTAATTAAAGAAATTTCAAAAACTTATGCCGCAATTTCATTTTCTTTTACTACAGCAGATGATTATATAGCAAAAGTAACAGAACCATTTGCTCCATCACCTTCCCTTCGCTTTGAAGCAATAAATGAACTTGCAAAAAAAGGTATTTACACAGGAATCACATTAATGCCAGTTTTGCCCTTTATTAATGATAATGAAAAATCAGTTAATGATATTGTAGAAAAAGCTCATAAATATGGTGCTAAATACATAATTCCATATTTTGGTGTTACACTTCGAAAAGGATCTAGAGAGTTCTTTTTCAAAAAATTAGATGCTAACTTTACGGGTGTTAGAGAAAAATATGAAAATCACTTTGAAAACAAATACTTCTGTGATTCACTAGATGCAAAACAACTCTATTCTTTTTTTTATAAAAGATGTTTCGAGTTGGGTATTGATACCAAAATGAAGTTTTATCAAAAAGAAGAACAATTAAAATTATTTTGAATTCAAAAAAGGTAATGTCTTTTTTAAATAGTCTGAGCATTATTTTATTAAAATGTTTTTTTGATTAAAAATATTACTAGTTATTTATTAAGTTAAAAAATTAATAGCTTTTTAATCCATTTCAATTAGTTTTTCAATAAAAAGGTCTGTAACTTTGTATGCTCAACATTGATAACAGACTTAATATGAGCGACCAAATTAAACACGAATGCGGTATCGTTGTTCTGCGATTACTAAAACCACTAGAATATTATTATAAAAAATATGGTTCATCTTTCTACGGATTGAATAAACTATATCTTTTAATGGAGAAACAGCATAATCGTGGTCAGGATGGAGCTGGAATTGCATGTGTTAAGTTTGATGTAGAGCCTGGCAAAAAGTTCATAAATCGAGTTCGCTCAAATACAAATACTCCTATAAAAGATATTTTCAAAGAAGTAAATGCTCAATTTGAAAAGGAATTTGAACATAATCCAGATTCGCTAAACGATGTTAATTGGCTTAAACAGAACTTAGAATTTACTGGTGAGCTATTTATTGGACATTTGAGATATGGAACTTTTGGGAAAAATGACATTGAAGCATGCCATCCATTTATTCGTCAAAACAATTGGCTCACTCGCAATCTTGTGTTAGCTGGAAATTTTAATCTTACAAATGTTAATGAATTATTTGATTTACTAGTTAAAAAAGGTCAAAATCCTGTTGAAAAAGCCGACACCATTACAATTCTCGAAAAAGTAGGTAGTTTTCTTGATAAGGAAGTAGAAAAAGATTTCAGAAGATACAAAGATCAAGGTATTGATAATATTGAAATAACAAAATTAGTTGCAGAAAACCTTGACCTTCAACATATTTTAACTCGTTCGTGTAAACGTTGGGACGGAGGTTATGCTATTGCTGGATTGCTAGGGCATGGCGATGCATTTGTGCTAAGAGACCCTTCTGGAATTCGTCCTGCATTTTATTATCACGATGATGAAATAGCAGTTATTACTTCTGAAAGACCCGTTATTCAAACTGCATTAAATGTTCCAATTGAAAAAATTAAAGAAATAAAACCCGGACATGCTGTTATTATTAAGAAAAATGGCGATGTAAACGAAGTTTTATGTAAAGAACCTACAGAAAGAAAAGCATGCTCCTTTGAACGTATATATTTTTCAAGAGGAACAGATGTTGATATATACAGAGAACGGAAAAAGCTTGGCGAGTTAATTTGCCCTGCCGTTTTAAAATCAATAGATTTTGATATAGTAAATACGGTATTTTCATTTATCCCAAATACAGCTGAAGTTGCCTATTATGGAATGGTTGAAGGGCTAGAAAAATATTGCGACAAAGCCAAACAAGAACTCATTTTAAAAGAAGCAAATACGCTTACCAAAGACCGACTAGAAGAAATTTTTGCTTTCCACCCTCATGTTGAAAAAATAGCGGTTAAAGATGCTAAGTTAAGAACTTTCATAACTCAGGATAATCAACGTGATGATTTAGTAGCCCACGTTTACGATATTACTTATGGTGCTATCCGCTCATTTAAAGATAATTTAGTAGTCTTAGATGATTCAATTGTTAGAGGCACTACACTTAAGCAAAGCATATTGCGTATTTTAGATCGACTTGAACCCAAGAAAATTGTTGTAGTTTCGTCTGCACCCCAAATTCGATATCCCGATTGTTATGGAATAGATATGGCAAAATTAAGCGATTTTATTGCTTTTCAAGCTGCTATTGAATTATTGAAAGACACAAAAAAAACAAACATAATCGATGAGGTATATAATAAATGCAAATCTCAAGAAACTTTTCCAAAAGAAGAAGTTAAAAACCATGTGAAAGAAATTTATAAACCCTTCTCAGCAGAACAAATTTCAGCTAAGATTTCTGAGCTGCTTCGCCCAGAAGGAATAAATGCCGAAGTTGAAATAATATACCAAAGTATTGAAAATTTGCATGCAGCTTGTCCAAACGACAAAGGAGATTGGTATTTCACTGGCGACTATCCAACTCCTGGAGGGAATAAAGTAGTAAATAAATCATTTATTAATTACGTAGAAGGTAAAAACGAAAGGGCATATTAATTAGCTTTTAGATTAAATACCATATTTTTAAATTAATATAATTAAGATTTAACAAATTAATTGAAACATTTTATATAAAACTTAGTAAAAGGTTTTATATGAATATATTAAGAAAAATATTATATCCTGTTGCTTTCCTATATGGGATTGTTATTTCTATACGTTCTGCCTTATTTAGTTTACGTCTTCTTAAAAGCACGTCATTTAAAGTTCCAGTTATTGTAGTAGGGAATTTGTCTGTTGGGGGCACAGGGAAGACTCCTCATATAGAATATTTAATACGTTTATTTAAAGACAAATACAATATAGCAACACTGAGCAGAGGTTATGGTCGAAAGACAAAAGGTTACTTTATTGCTGATTCCGATTCTACATCACAAATGATAGGGGATGAGCCTCTTCAATTTAAACATAAATTTTTTGATTTACCAGTTACTGTTTGCGAAAAGAGGGTAAAAGGGGTTGAGCAAATTTTAAAAGATTTCATTAATACTGAAATTATTCTTTTGGATGATGCTTTTCAACATCGCTATGTAAAACCTGGTCTATCGATACTTTTAACTGATTTTTATCAGCTATATACAAAAGATCATTTGCTTCCTGTAGGAAATCTCAGAGAATATAGAAGCGGAGCAAATAGAGCAAATATAATTATAGTAACAAAAACACCAATTGTGCTATCTCCAATAGAAAAACGAGACATTCTTTTACAATTAAAACCAAAACCACATCAAAGTGTATATTTTTCATATATTACGTATGGAGAATTAAAACCAATTCCTTCTACTACAAAAATTATAACTGTAAAGCCATCATCAGCGCTTTTATTTACTGGCATTGCAAACTCGTATCCTTTAGAAGATCATGTGAAAAGAACAATTTCTGCAGTACAAATAATGAAATTTGCTGATCATCATGAATATACTTTGCAAGATTTAGGAACAATAAAGTTTGAATTTGAGCGGATGATGGGGTCTAATAAAATATTAATTACTACAGAAAAAGATTATATGCGTCTAAGAAATTCTGAATTTCAAGAATTCTTAGCATCATTACCTGTTTTTTATATTGATATTGAGATTGCTTTCCATGGCGAAGATAAAGAAAAATTTAACCACCAAATTCTAGAATATGTTAGAGAAAATTTACGAAACCACTAATTTTATAAAGAGTAAAATAAGTTCATCCCCTGAAATAGGTATTATTTTAGGTACGGGCTTAGGAGGTTTAGTTGATGAAATAGTTATTGAACAATCAATTGCGTACGAGGAAATTCCAAATTTTCCGATTTCAACAGTAGAAGGTCATAGCGGACGCCTTATTTTTGGTTTACTATCAGGTAAAAAAGTAGTTGCCATGCAGGGTCGATTTCATTATTACGAAGGATATAATATGCAAGAAGTTACTTTCCCTATAAGAGTGATGAAGCATTTAGGAATTCAACGCTTGTTTTTATCAAATGCAAGTGGAGGAATGCATCCTGATTTTGAAATTGGTGATTTAATGATATTAACTGACCATATTAATATGTTGCCAGAACATCCATTAAGAGGTAAAAATTTTAAGGAGCTTGGGCCGAGATTCCCAGACATGAGTGAGCCTTATGAACATAGTATTATAAAAAAAGCATTAATACTTGGTGAAAAACTGGGGATTAAACTACAACAGGGAACTTATTTAGCTACATCTGGTCCAACATTTGAAACACCTGCTGAATATCAAATGTTCAGAAACACAGGGGCAGATGCAGTTGGAATGTCAACAGTTCCTGAAGTTATTGTGGCAAAGCACATGGGAATTCCATGTTTTGCTATTTCAATAATAACTGACTTAGGTGTTCCAGGTAAAATTGTTGAAATATCTCATGAAGAAGTTCTTAAAGTAGCAGCAATAGCAGAGAAAAAAATGACAGCTTTGATAAGAGAAATTTTAGCGATTATTTAAAATCTCTTCAATAACAACAGGAAAATATTCATATTCTAGCTGGTGTATTTTTTCCGCAATATTTTCTGCTGTGTCATTTGGTAATATATTAAACTTTGCTTGAAATATAATATTACCATCATCGTACTTCTCATTAACAAAATGTATGGTAATCCCCGATTCTTTTTCGTTATTGTCTTTTACAGCTTTATGAACGTTAATTCCATGCATTCCTTTCCCTCCGTATTTTGGCAAAAGTGCAGGATGTATGTTTATAATCTTATTAGGGAATTTAGAAATAATATCAGAAGGTATTAGCCAAAGAAAACCAGCCAAAACAATTAAATCAGGGTTTAATTCGAAAAGATCAGATAATACCAATTTATTTTCATAAAAATCGCTTCTAGAAAACGTTAGTGTGCTAATTTTCAAATTTTCTGCTCGTTTTAAAACAAAAGCATCAGGCTTGTTGCAATAAACCTTTAAAATTTCTACATCATTATTATCACTAAAATATTCAACTATGCGTTGAACATTTGAACCACTTCCAGACGCAAATAAAACAATCCGTTTCATATTCTTTTTTCAAAATTATGACAAAAATACCGTTTTTTTTTCTTTATAAGTTATATTCAGGTGTTAATAATTTTTATAAATTGTTTAATAACTATTTAAATAATTCATGAAAAGTCAAGATTAACAGTGGATTATTATTTATAAATTTGATAATCAAATGTTAATAAAAATAATTTGTATATAACGATATAAATATTTTATCTTTGCATCGTCAAACTTTAAAAAGAAAAATTATGTCTGATATTGCAACAAGAGTAAAAGCTATCATCGTAGATAAATTAGGCGTTGATGAAACAGAAGTAACAACTGAAGCTAACTTCACAAATGATTTAGGTGCTGATTCATTAGATACAGTTGAACTTATTATGGAATTTGAAAAAGAATTCAACATCGCTATTCCAGATGATCAAGCAGAAAAAATTGCCACAGTAGGTCAAGCTGTTGATTATATTCAACAAAATTACAAAGCTTAACAGGATCAAAAAGAGTTTTTTGAAAGATATAAAATTTAAAATGCTTCATAATCTAATTATGATAGCATTTTAAATTTGATTATCTATCTGAAAATTTAAATTTCACAACCCCTACATTGTAGGGAAAGTTAAAATTTTATTAAGAATTTATATGGAGCTAAAACGAGTTGTTGTTACTGGTTTAGGTGCGTTGTCTCCACTAGGAAACAATGTAGCAGACACATGGAATTCCATGATAAATGGAGTTAGCGGATGTGCCGCTATTACGAAATTTGACGCAAGTAAGTTTAAAACCCAGTTTGCTTGTGAAGTTAAAGGTTATGATTCAACCCAGTTTTTTGATAGAAAAGAAGTACGTAAGTATGATCTTTTTTCCCAATATGCTTTAGTTGCTTCGGAGGAAGCATTTAACGATGCTAATCTAAATGTTGAAACTTTAGATTTAGATCGCTGTGGTGTTATTTGGGGCTCAGGAATTGGGGGTTTACAAACTTTTTTCTCTGAAGTTAGTGATTTTGCTAGAGGTGATGGTACTCCTCGTTTTAGTCCATTTTTTATACCTAAAATGATTGCCGATATCGCATCTGGTCATATTTCTATAAAGTATGGTTTTAGAGGTCCTAATTTCACTACCACATCTGCATGTGCATCATCTACAAATGCAATTATTGATGCTTTTAACTACATTCGTTTAGGCAAAGCCAGCGTTATGGTTACAGGTGGTTCAGAAGCTGCTGTTAATGAAGCAGGTGTTGGCGGTTTTAATGCTATGCAAGCTTTATCCACAAGAAATAGCGATCCAAAAACGGCATCACGTCCTTTCGATTTAGATAGAGATGGGTTTGTTTTAGGCGAAGGTGGAGCTGCTTTAATACTTGAAGAACTTGATCACGCAATTGCACGTGGTGCTAAAATTTATTGCGAAATTGCTGGAGGCGGATGCTCCGCTGATGGTCATCACATGACTGCTCCACATCCTGAAGGATTAGGTGCAATGAATGTTATGAGATATGCTCTTGAAGATGCTGGTGTTTCGAAAGAAGTTGTTGATTATATAAACGTTCATGGAACATCAACTGGCTTGGGTGATATAGCAGAAACATCTGCAATTGTTAAATTGTTTGGAGATCATGCAAAAACGCTTAATATTAGTTCTACAAAATCAATGACCGGGCACCTACTTGGAGCTGCTGGTGCTATTGAGGCAATAGCTGCTATTTTAGCTATTAAGAATGATATTATTCCTCCAACAATTAATCACTTTACTGACGATCCAGAAATCCCAGCTTTGAATTATACATTTAACGAAGCCCAAAAGAGAGTTGTAAATTATGCTATTAGCAACACTTTTGGATTTGGTGGACACAATGCATCGATTTTAGTTAAGAAATTTACTAAATAATATAATTTGAGATTTACTGATTTTCATCGGTCAGCAGAAGATAAAGTATTTTTAAAATCTTTGAAAAATATTATCGGGTTACAACCCGATAATATTTTTTTGTATAAGCTAGCCTTTAAACATAGATCCGCAGCTCAACAGCAACTAAACGGACTTAAAATTTGTAACGAACGTCTTGAGTATCTTGGCGATGCCATACTTAGTGCTATAGTTGCAGATTATCTTTTCAAAAAATTCCCCTATAAAGATGAAGGGTTTTTAACAGAGATGCGTTCAAAAATGGTTAGCAGAGATAATTTAAACAAATTATCTGATAAACTAAGTCTTAAAATATTCATAGAACATAGCGATAATAGTACACTTAATAAATCTGCTTTAGGAGATACTTTTGAAGCATTAATTGGTGCTATTTATTTAGATTTCGGCTACAGAAAAACTCAAAAATGGGTAGTTGAAAGAATTATTAAGCTTCATATTGATATGGAGCAACTAGAAAATGTTGAAGTAAATTTCAAGAGCAAACTTATAGAGTGGGCTCAAAAGGAGAAGAAAACAGTTGAATTTAAAGTTGTCTCTGATGATGAGGTTCTTTTAAATAAATTTTTTAAAATTGATGCTTTAATTGATGGGGCATCTATGGGCATTGGCAAAGATATGTCTAAAAAGCGAGCAGAGCAAATGGCCGCTCAAATGGCTTGTTTAAAAATATTTAACCAATAGATATTTGTTTGTAAATCTCCTTTTTTTTGGTTTTTATGTTTTTTATTTTGCAGTATCATAAGGTAGAAGTATATTTACACTTCTAATTTATTTTGACTAATGAAAAAGTATACTCTCGATGCTGAATACGATTTCGACTTTTTTATGATAGCTATTTGCTCTCAGATTAAAGATTATAGATTAGCTTGGTTTATTAATAAAACGCTAGAAATAAATTTTGAAAAAACAGATAATCATTGTGTATTTATTCGTAAGGCAGATCCAGAACCTTCTGAATTTTCAATGTACATTTATAATGAAGAGGAAAATCATAGTCAGTTTATTTTGCTTTCTAACCATAGTGAAACTGGAGATTTACTTATAGAATTAAAGCAATTTGATTATTTTATAATAATTAATGGAACTTTATTCGATGAACAAAATGATTCTATTTTAAAAGCTGTTCGCTCTATAAATTCTGTTTTATTAGTTAAGGAAATTGAACCCAGTTTGCTTAAATCAAAGAATAATTTAATTTTTGATATATGAGAAAATATTTAGTTTTATTACTTCTTTTATTTTTTATTGAATTCTCATTTGGACAATCATTTAATGCCGGATTATTAGGAGGATTTACTGCGAGTCAGGTTTCAGGTGATGATTATTCTGGGTTTAATAAACTCGGCTTTACCTTTGGGGCCTATACATATTTACCTTTGAAAAATGAAAAATCAAATATTGGTCTTGAAATATTTTTTATACAAAAAGGAAGTAGGCATTTGCCAAATACCGAAAAATTTGATTATACCGATTATGCAATACGACTTAGTTATATTGAAATTCCTATAATTTATACTCATCAAATGCCAGTTAATGGTTTAAATCTTGAAATTGGGAGTGCTTATGCTCGCTTAATCAGTCAAAAAGAAGTGTTAAATTATGTAACTTTTAATAATCCATTTAATGATACAGAAATTGACTTCATCGCAGGCTTCAAATACGCAATAAGCGAAAGAATTGATCTTGGCCTCAGAAACTATACTACATGGTTTTTTAGTCCGATAAGGGCGCATAGTGGAGCAGCAAAATATCGCTTTAATTGGGGTCAGTATAATACGGCTCTTTCCTTTTCTATCAGATATAATTTTGCAAAATGAAGAAATTAAAATTAATTATTGCTGTAACTGGCGCTTCGGGTTCTATATATGCAAATGAACTATTAAAAACACTTGTAATAAATAGCAAGCAAGTTGAACAAGTAGATATAGTTTTTTCTGAAGAAGCTTTAGGAGTTTGGAAATTAGAATTGCCTTCTATCGATCCAATGTTATTCCCTTTTAACTATTACAAAAGAAATGATTTTTATGCTCCATGTGCATCGGGCTCAAACACTTATAATGCTATGATTATTTGTCCTTGTTCCATGGGAACACTTGGCAGAATTGCAAATGGAATTTCTAATGATTTAATAACTCGCACTGCTGATGTAATGTTAAAAGAAAGGCAAACTCTTATTCTAGTTGCACGAGAAGCCCCTTATAACTCAATTCATCTACAAAACATGATGAATGCTAACCAAGCAGGAGCTATTATTTTTCCTGCAACACCATCTTTTTACAGTTTGCCATCATCTATTGAAGAAGTAATAAAGACAGTAACAGATAGGGTTTTAATAAAAGCAGGGCTAGATATTAAAATTAAAAGTTGGAATAATAATCTTTAGAAATTATTGTTTAACTAGGCGTATTATTCTTGAATCACTTTTGCTTATTAATTTTAAAAAATAAATACCAGCTTCCCAGTTTTTTGTGTTTATTTTATTCAGCTCCTTTGTATTATTATTTCTATATAATTCTTTTCCTTCAACTGAATAAACCACGATCTTTTCTAGGTTTATAGAATATTGATTAATTATTATTTCATCAGTAAAAGGGTTTGGATAAACAATATTTTCTATTATATTATTGTCGCTTAATGACGTTGCACAAGACAATTGAACATTAACTAATGTGGTGCTATTAGAATTAACGATTATTCCATTGATTGTTTTTGCAGGATAACCGCTTGCAGTTACTTTCATGGAATAAGTGCCTGGTGCAATAGGTCGATAATAATCGCCTAAATCTGATGCTGAAAATACATGTGAGCTATCTCTATCATGCGATAATATCTCTATTTTTGCTCGTATTGGGCTTCCAGTACATGCATCAGTAACAACTCCATGAATTCCATATAATGATTGTTGAATGTAGTTAAATAATGATTTATAATTGTAATTCCAGTAGGTGGGCAATATTGCTGCATTAACTGTTTTGGATGCTGAAATTTCTAATGTTACATCTCGGCATTGGGCATAATAATTTGCATAATCTTGATAAGAACCCTCCACAACATACCAATCACCACCATTAATATAGCCCGACCCAATTACATTAGTCATATAACTTGATGAATTTTGTTTTGCAGTATCAGCATACATTTTTGAAACAGTTTGCCACCAATTATCATCAGCATGTGTTTTATCAGAGCTAATCCAGGAATCAAAAGGATAATTTACTACCTCCGACCCACCATGATAATTGATAGAAAGTGTAAAATGCAATGAGTCGAGCAAGTTCATGAAAATTGTTGTTTCGGGTTGCCAAGCATTATTATCGGGATGAAGACCGCCTGTTGGATTAGGGAAATTTCTGTTTATATCGATATTATTTGCATTACCACGAGTAGCATTATTAATTGAATTATTGCCCCCAGACCAAGTGCCATCTGGATTTGCGAAAGGACAAACCCATATTTCAGAATTATTTATTAATGTTGCTATTTTATTATTGGTAGCGTAATTTGATAAAAGATAATCGATCATTCTAAGTACAGTAACCGAGCCCGTGGGTTCATCGCCATGAATTGCAGAAATTACTAAAACTCGTGGTTCTTGTTCGCGAATATCTTTGTTGTCAGAAATTTTAGCAAATAATATTTTTCTGTTTTCTTTAGTAGTACCAACCTGAACTATTTTACAAAGACTGGGATAACTAGTTTCAAATTGCGCCATCATTGATAAATAGCCAGAATATGTGGGATAAGCATCCCAAGCATTAGTAGCTTTGTCAAAATTATCAAACATCTTGGGTTCCACTTGTAAATCGCCAGGATGATTTAAAACAGTATAATTGATATTTAAATCTGAAAATTTTTGAAAGTCTAGTTTGTTTGCATAAGCCCAAACGCTATTTCCTTTAACGTTATCAATTGAAATTATTTTGGTTAATATTTTAAGCTCTTCCTTATTATTAATATTGAAGGTAAAATATACTTCGCCTTTATTTTCAAGATATGAATTTGCTTTACTAAGCTCGTTTTGTGCATAAACATTTGCATTAACAATACCAATAGCAAAAATAATAATGCTGGCAACAATTATTCTCATTTGATGGCTCCTTTGGTTTTTGAATTAGCAATTTAAGGAATTAATCATGCTATTGTCAACTATTTATTGAATTATCATACCAAATGCTATATTTTGACTAAAAATAAGCAATAAGCAAATCTTTTTTAGTTGCAATTTGTATAACTAATTTATTGTCTATTTAATCTTCGCTTTCTTCGAAATTCTATATCCTACTTTTACTTCCCACAGTTGGAAATGATAGCTCTTTTTTTCGTTCCAACGAGGGAAACGTGTATAGTTGTATTCAACTTTTATATAGGGTTTGTTCCTTCCAAATTGATTAAAATCAAATCCAAATTCAAATTTTGTTTGATGACCCATTATTCCTCCTGCTATTCCAGCTTTCTTTAGTTGGGTAAGCAATAATGAATAGCCAAGAAAAGGAGTTATTTTTTTCCCAACGCTCATTTCGTGGCGAACTGTCCAACCATAACGAAGCATGGTGATTGTTTTTTCTGAAGCATTTGCCGAAGGGAGATATGAATAACCAATAGGTATTGTAAGGTATGTAGCACGCTTGCCTGTAAAGCCAGATAACTGATACGCATAATCAAATGTTGCTGAATAACCAAAACGAGCTACAGAGTCCAAATTATTAACTTTATATAAATTCTGTATTCCAATATCAAACGAAAGTTTTTTAGGAACATTATGTGTCTGTTCATTTTGCGCAAAGCCCATAATAGCATATACTATTATAAATAAAAAAATTAAAGCAGTTCTCATTACTTTTTGTTTTTGTGTGATACCTTAATTCCGCAAGTTATTTGTTTTATTCTCTTGATAGACTTCGACTCCGCTCAGTCTGCGGTCACTCTGAGCGAAGGAGAGTATTTGTTTTTATATGTTATAAATTCCTTGCAGATTTTGGGTTATAAAATCTTGTTAATAAGTCTTTTCTGTTTATTTTATTTAATGTTTTAATAATCCAATCTTTATTTTCGGGTTTGTACCAAAAGAAAAAACGATTTTGTTCCAATTTTTCTTCCTTATTTTTGGCAGTAAAAACAGGTTTCATCGTGTATGGATTTAAGCCTGTATAATACATTACAGTAGCTAAAGTCATTGGTGTAGGGGTGAAATCTTGCACTTGCTCTAATTGAAAACCCGAGTCTTTGGTGTCAATAGCCAATTGAGCCATATCTTCTAGCTTACAGCCCGGATGACTTGAAATAAAATAAGGAATCAGCTGATATTTGAGTCCATTATTTGAACAAAGCTTCTGAAATTCTTTTCTAAATTGTTCAAATAATTGAAATGAGGGCTTACGCATAATTTTCAGAACTTCATCAGAAGAATGCTCGGGAGCAACTTTTAATCTTCCCGAAACATGTTTTGTAATTAACTGTTGGGTGTATTCTTCAATAAAATATTTCTTTCGTGTAAGCGTATCTGCCTGAATTAGCATATCATAACGAACGCCGCTCCCAATAAAAACATGCTTAATATTCTTATTTTGAAGTGCTTTCTTATACAAATCAAGTAAGGGCTTGTGATTATAATTTAAGTTTCTACAAATTGCAGGAAAGATACAAGAAGGGCGACTGCATTTTTTGCACTGTTCAGTATCTTCGCCTTTCATTTTATACATATTAGCCGAAGGACCTCCTAAATCAGTAATA
Source organism: Bacteroidota bacterium (assembly GCA_037139195.1). Taxonomy (GTDB): domain Bacteria; phylum Bacteroidota; class Bacteroidia; order Bacteroidales; family JAHJDW01; genus JBAXGW01. The sequence continues at coordinate 63,603 of JBAXGW010000002.1, read as the reverse complement.
ACACCTTTGAAATCGGGCATTTCAGTAACAACTTTCAATTCATTTAGAATTGATTCTTCGCTTCTGCTTTGAATTTGTTTGCCTTGATGAACAGTAATTGTACAAAAACTGCATCCACCAAAGCATCCACGATGAATATTAATTGAATGACGAATCATTTCATAAGCAGGAACGACGCCTCGTTTATTATATTTTGGATGAGGCAATCGAGTATATGGCAAATCGTAAAACGAATCTAATTCAGGAGTTGAAACTGTTGAATACATTGGATTTACATGCAAGAATTGATTGCCATTTTCCTGAATAATTACTCTCGAATTAATTTTACTAGCCTCCGTTTCTATTTTTGCAAAATTAGAAGCATAACTCTTTTTATCTTTAATGCACTGCTCATGTGAATCGAGACTTACATAATCAGAATCTGGCAAAATGTCCGTTAAATAAGCTGTTTGACAAACATGCTTAATCGATTTTATTTCTTCGCCGTTATTTATTGCTTGAGCAATTTCAATTATCGATTTTTCGCCATTTCCATAAACCAATAAATCGGCTTTACTATCAATTAATATCGAAGGCTTTAAACTATCTGACCAATAATCGTAATGAGTAAAACGCCGCATTGAGGCTTCAATTCCTCCAATAACAACAGGGGTTTCGGGGTAAATATTTTTTAAAATATCGCTATAAATGATAGTAGCGTAATCGGGACGAAACCCTGCTTCATTAGCTGGAGTATAAGCATCGTTTGAGCGCAATCTTTTATTAGCAGTGTAATGGTTAACCATTGAATCCATGCATCCTGAAGTAACTCCAAAGAAAAGACGAGGCTTCCCAAATTTTTTAAAATCACGCAAATCATCTCTCCAATTAGGTTGAGGAATAATTGCAACTTTATATCCTTGATGTTCTAGTACTCTAGCAATAACAGCAGTTCCAAAAGAAGGATGGTCAATATATGCATCGCCCGAAACAATGATGATATCTACTACGTTCCAGCCTCTTCTTTTTACTTCATCGGCGGTTATAGGGAGCCAATCAGTTATTTTTCTTTCGTAGTTCAAACTGTTTTATGTTTATTAAATGACAAAAAACAAAGATAGCTAAATGTAGAATAAGAGAAAAAAAAACTATAACAATAACAGGGTTTTGGAAAATAATAAGGGGGAAAATTGGTTTTTTCCGACTTATCCCCTTCTGGAATCTGTAGAGTCATGTATTCGAACCTTTTTGCTACTGATTTGAGGCTTTTAAATCGGTTGAATAATAAAGGGAAATATATTCTTTATTAACTTAAATTCTATATTTAACTAATGTTAAACCTTGCCAATGTTGCATTCTAACACTTAGGACTTCAAGTAAGAATTCCAATTAAATATAAGTTGAATTATCAATTAGGCAGCATGATTTATCAATCAGCAAATGTTTAATTTTTATTCCGTTCGGTCTTTCTCTACATTTGTTATTATCGAAATAACACATCTTTTTCTTACTCCTATAAACTATAGAAATCAAAAAAAATTTGTTTAGTTATTTTTTAAAAACCACCATTTAAAAACTGACAAAAAATGAATCAAGCTTGTAACCTAAAAAATTATAACTCAATTAAAATATTGATTATAATAATCTCACTTTCAATTGTTAAATCGAACTTAATTGCTCAAAGTATATCAAACTATAATTATTCATCATCAAGCGGTTCTTACACTACTCCAAGCGGCTCTAGCTTTCCAAGCTTTAGTTCTTATGATAATGCCTATGTAAACAATATTAATATTGGTTTCGACTACTTGTACATGGGTCAGAAATATTATAATGTTGGAATTAGTATCAATGGATGGACTTCTTTTGGCACAATAACAGATGCTACATTCTCAAATTTGTTTGTAAGTGGTGGACCCGTCCGATTTTGGCTCCATTATGGGACGATTTAGTGTTAATATATTCGATTAATGGAGCTTTACTTCATAAGCAGCAAATTGTTATTGTCAAATAAGAATAAATCTATAGATTTTAAAAACGTTTAATTATGAAAAGACTTTTACTTAGCTTTAAAATTGTTGCATTTCTTTTTGCAATTTATTTAAATTCAAATTGTTTTTCGCAAAACACCAATCTTGATAACTTACTAAATGTCAACCAATGGGATTCCTTGTTCCCAAAACGTGCTGGAACATATGGTGCTCATCCTCAAGGCTATACAACAGACTTCTATTCTTATAATAATCTTAAACAGGCAGTAAATGAAATGTCGGATTATTTGGTGCAAATAAGAGTAAAGAAAAATGTGTGGGGACAACTTATCACCGTTACAAAAAAGTCAACCAATACAGCATACATTTATTCCGATGTTGAGTCATGGTGGCATTCAAATCCAACCCCAGAAACAGTTGTTATTGTGGATTTTAAAGACTTTATAAATAGATCTTCAGATATAAATAACAGAAGAGAATTGGCGGCATTTTTAGCTAATATTTCTAAAGAAACCACTGGTGGCTGGACAACACCAATTGGCGGTGGCTCAGAAGGAGATTATGCAAAATGGGGTTTGTATTTCGTACATGAAGTTGGATACAATAGCTCTAACAGTGCAGGAGTTTATTCTCAAGCAGATCCTGAATATACACCTAACCCAAACAAGGGATACTATGGAAGAGGTCCAATTCAGCTGTCTTGGAACTATAATTACGGACAATTCAGCAAATTCTTATTTAACGACAAAAACATCCTCTTGAATAACCCTGATTCGGTTCAACGCGATGGTGTTTTAGCATTTAAGTCTGCTATTTGGTTCTGGATGATGCCTCAATGTCCTAAGCCGTCATGTCATCAAGCAATGCAAGAGCTGTGGGTTCCTGCCGAAGGAGAATATACCTCAGCAAAAATGTATAAAAAAGGATTTGCGCATACAAACAACATTATAAATGGGGGGTTAGAATGCAGAACTACTTCATCTCCAGCATTTACTGCTAAAGTAGCTATACGCTCGGAATTGTATAAATATTATTTGAAAATACTTGGATTTTCAAGCAACGAAATTGCTTTAGAAAACGCAAACGACTACACTACATTGTGCTATGAATCCAATACAAATGCAATGCAAGATTATCAAAGCTGTGAACTATCTGATGTTACAACAAATATTCCTTCAATTCAGGAGCAAAAGCCAGTCGTTTTTCCAAATCCTACATCAAGTTTTGTTAATATAGTTCATAATCAAACTATTAATAAAATAGAGTTGATAGATATTAATGAGGGAAAAATATGGGTAACAATTATTGATTCAGAAAAAGCAGATTTAAATCTGTCAGATTTAAAATTTGGCTTTTATTTAATGAGAATCTATTCAGGAGCAAACATTTACTCGGAGAAAATAATTATAGAATAATTAAGCACAATTCTAAAAATCAATATTGATTTCCAGAAAGGGATGTGTTTGAAAGTCTTGCTTTTTTTGCTAGAATTTGCTTTGGGTTTCAGAGTTTTTAAAAACTAAGAAACCCTTTTTTATTTAAAAATCAATATTCTCTTATTAAATCTTCAAGTCAAATTGGCGAAAGCCTCATGCTTTCACAATTTATCTCGGACAATAATAATTTTGATTATTAAATATATCGTTTGTTAATTATTATTTATTAATTTTAACTTCTTACGAAAATTTATACAACAACAAATGAGAAAGAAAAAAATCACCACCATTTTTTTAATACTAATAAGTTTCATAGTTTTTAATCGTCTCGAAGCTCAGAATATTTCTGAAGAAATAAAATCAATAATTTCTAAGCAGCCAGAAGATTCTTATTATTATACGTTTGTGTACAGAAAGCTAGAATCTACAAAAAGGGCAGATTCTGTTTTTGTTTTGCTTGATAAGAAACTAACTACCGAAAATGCAAGATTAATAAATCAACTTTCATATGCAACCGCAATTAATAAATTTGGTGAAAACTCAAAATCGTTGAAAATTCTTGAAGATATTAACAGTAAATTCAATTCGCTATCAATAATTGTTAAAATAGAATATCTTTCTGCTAATGGATTCATCTCTTTACAAAATCAGAATCCACCACAAGCGTTAAAAAATTTTCAAAAAGCTATTGACCTATTAGACTCAACGATAAAACCAGAAATATATCAAAGCAAGTACATGAATTTAGGCTCGGCACTGAATGCAAACAAAAGACCTGAAGAAGCCATGAAGGTTTATAATAAGGTTTTACAAATGGAAAACGGTGAAGGGAATAGAAACTCGTTGTATTTAAGACTTAATATAGCTCTAACAAATAGCGATTTAGGAAATTATGAAAAAGCGAAATTCTTCTTTAAAGAATCGCTTCAAATTCTAAAAAATGAAAATGATGCCTTTGCGGAAATTCGAACCTATGGAAATTTGGGCGATATATATTTGAAACAAGATTCGTTTAAGGAAGCAAATAGATGTTATATGGAAGGGTTGAAGCTCGCTATTCGCAGCAATAGTGTATTAGATTTGATTTGGTTTTATGGTTCAATGGGAGCAATGTATTACAAAACTGGCAATTTTAAGTTGGCTTATGAACAATTGTATAAGTCTGATTCTGTCAAGAAAAATTATATAACAAAAGACGTTTCAGAAAAGCTGATAGAAATGGAAATGCAAAATAAGATTAAAGAAGAAAAACTTAAGAAAGAGTTTTCGGAGCAATTGCTTAAATCCGAACAAATTAAAAAAACAATTTTAATAATCTTCTTTATTTTTGTACTTATTACATGTGTATTTCTTATAAGACAATTGTCAATTCTAAAGCAGAAAAACAAAGTTTTGCTAGAAAAAAGCTTGCAATCTATAAAATCCGTCAATATTCTAAAGACCAAAAACACATCTAATGATGTATATACAGATTTAATAGTTAGTCTAAATGACATTATCTTTAATGAAAAGGCTTATACAAACTCTGATTTGACCTTGGACAAACTTGCAAAACAACTGAAAACAAATAGAACCTATCTCTCAGAAGCAATAAACAACACTTTCAATGTAAGTTTTAGTCAGTGGATTAATAATATTAGAATAGAAGAAGCAAAAAAAATGCTTACAGCTAAAGAATTTGATATATTTAGTATTGAAGGAATAGCTAATATGGTAGGTGTTTCATCAATCTCAGCATTTAATAGCAATTTTAAAAAAATTACAGGATTAACTCCATCCTATTTTAGAAAAAATCGAGATTTAGCAAATAATTTCTCGGAATAGATTCCTCCTTTTTACTGAAAACTTAATCTTCACAATCCTCTTTTAAGCTAATTTTTAAAGCTCACTTCTATTTGATTTCTGATTTATCAATTATACTTATAAATTGATAAATCTGTGATACATTAACTTGTTTCGAGAGATACACTGATATAAATTTGTTTTATTAACTCATTGGTTATTAAGATATAATATTATGTCTTATATCAAGAGTTAAAAAATAACAATAATCAAATATCTATGTTTTTTCTATCTTTTCTAAAACAATCTCTTGAAGCCAAAAATTCTACAGAGCAAGCTGCATTTAAAACCAATTATTTGGGAAATAATAGCGAAATGTCTTTTAGAAATTCATTAATTGGATTTTCTGACCATACTGAGAAAAATATTCAAATCTCAGAAAGAGTTTTTAAATCCAGAATTCAGGTCCTTGATTCAAAGAGAAATCGAACAAATTAGAACTAATTGATAATTTTCTTGAATTAAAAAACTACAATAAAAATATATAACTAATTGAATTTAAAATAATTAAATATGAAAATCTGGTTTGTTGTTCTAATAAGCTTTTTATCAAATGCCTTAGTTGCTCAATCATTAAATTCTGAAAGAAAATCATTTATTTACAACAATACTGCTATTACATTCAGCGAGAAAATTTTAACTATTTATGATCAAACCTATATTGAAAACCTTAGAAATAACGACCCTGATTTGCTACTTTATCTTAATTACTTTTCTGAGAATTCTTTTCGAATTATTGATATTGATGAAAAAATTAATGACCCTTTAATGAAAAGCATTCAAGATTATACTAAAGTTGATAAAAGCAAAGCATCGCCTTATAATCCTAAAGATTTATCTTCTTTTAATATTCTAGCTTACAATATTTCATTAAGCGAAAACAATCAATACATTAGAACAGGAAATAATTCATTTGTTATTGAAGTATTGACTAAGGGAGAATTCCTGAAAAAATTTAACACATATAAAGAACAAATTAGCCACCAATAAAAACCGTTATATGTTAAAGAAAATAATTTTAAGCACTCTAATTCTATTCATATCTGCATCAGATATTTTCTCACAAACAGTCTACACGCTAAATGCAAACCTTGGTACTATTGACCTCTCAACATCTGCAACACCTTGTAGCGCAACTTTTGTAGACCAAGGAGGAATTTCTGGTAATTATTCAAACAACACATCTTATACAATAACTTTCTATTCGGGAAATGCAAGTAGTAGAATTCGAATGGTTTTTACCTCATTTGGAGTAGAAAAAAATTATGATTTTCTTACAATATACGATGGTTCAAGTACATCATCAACCAATGTAGGAAGCTTATCTGGAGTTGCAGGAACCGACCTGATACTTCCATACGCCTTAGAATCAACAGGTTCGTATCTAACAGTCCGATTTTCTTCTGATATAGTTTCTAATTCAATTGGTTGGGAAGCAACCCTATCTTGCTTTATGACATGTGTTCCTCCAACAGCTTCAGCTTCAATTGCAAACCAATCTTTACCAGTTAAAATCTGCAAAGGAGAAAGTGTAGATTTTAGCGGCGCCACATCTACATCAGGCCAAGGATTTTCAATTACAAACTATTCTTGGGATTTTGACGATGGTACAACGGGTAATGGAATAACGACTTCACATATATTTAATACTTCTGGGATTTTTAATGTTAATCTTAGTGTTACTGATAACAATGGATGCACAAATATAAACTCAGCCCAAGTTGACGTCAGTGTAAGCACAACTCCAAACTTTATTGGCACGACGAGCAGCCAAACAGTATGCCCAGGTCAAAATATTTGTTTAACTGGCAATGTAAATGGAACACCATGGAGAGATATTCCTCCTATGGTTGTTTCAGGAACTACAGGCTTGCCAGATGGTTCGGGTGTGTGTTATGAGACACCTTTGACATTTACTGATTTTGGCAATACACAAACTATAACTACAGGAAATCAGACTATTAATGTGTTTGCAAATATAGAACACACTTGGGCTGGAGATTTAACACTAACAATAATTTGTCCGAATGGACAACAAGTAGGTCTTTTTAATAGCGATGGAACTTGGAATACAAATAACATTTCGCAAGAAAATTTTGGAAATGCAGATGCACTCCCTCCAACAGGTCAAACTTATACTTGGACTTCAACTGGCTCAACAATTGAAAACTGGGGTGCTGCTAATCCCTCTGCAACAAGCTCTACAACTATCCCTTCAGGTACCTATGGCTCGGAACAACCTTTCTCGAATTTAGTTGGTTGTCCATTAAATGGAACATGGAAACTAAAAATATGTGATACACATACCGTTGATGATGGAACGGTATTTTTCTGGGGAATAAATTTCGATCCTTCTATATATTCGGGTTTGCCTGGTTTTACACCAACATTTAATATGCCAAGTAATAATGAGACCGTTTGGAGCGGGAAAGATGCTGCAAGTTCGTCCGCAATAACTAGCTTATCCGCTTCTGGCGACCAAATTTGTGTAACACCTCCAAGTGTTGGAACTTACTTATATCAATTTACCACAATAGATGATTTTGGTTGCTCTTACGATACAACTATAACAGTAACTGCTTCTGGAAATAATGCCTCTGTTGGAGTCGCTTCATCTTCGCCCACATTATGTGTAAATTCAACTTTAGCTTCTAATATAACTCATACTACAACTGGAATAACTAGTATGGGAACTCCAAGCAATTTACCAAGTGGTTTATCAGCAAATTTTTCGTCAAATACTTTAACTATTAGTGGAACTTCAACTCAAGCAGGCATTTTCAATTATTCAATACCATTAAACGGTGGTTGTGGTTCAGTAAATGCAACAGGAACTATAATAGTGAATGGTGTAAATACAGTTTCACAAGCTTCTTCAAATCCAACTTTATGTTTAAATTCAGGTATAAGTCCTAATATTACTTTTACAACTACAGGTGCAACTGGAATAGGAACTCCTGTTGGCTTACCTTCTGGAGTTTCAGCAAATTTTACTTCAAATACAATAAGCATTAATGGAACACCAACAGTTGCAGGAGTTTTTAACTATACCATTCCATTAACTGGCGGTTGTGGAAGCGTAAATGCAACTGGAACTATAACAGTATGTAATGCTAATAGTGCTGAAACTCCTACATCAACTCCTTCAATATGTATTAATACCGCACTTGCGTCAAATATTACTATATCAACAACAGGAGCAACTGGTATTGGAACCCCAACTGGATTACCTAATGGTATTTCAGCAAATTTTTCGTCAAATACTATAACTATTGGTGGAACTCCAACTCAAGCAGGCGTTTTCAATTATTCTATACCACTAACAGGTGGTTGTGGTTCAGTTAATGCAACAGGAACAATAACCGTCAATGATGTAAATACAGTTTCGCTTACATCTTCAAATCCTACTTTATGTGAAAATGATATTCTTAATCCAAGTATTACTTTCACTACAACAGGAGCAACTGGTATTGGGTTTCCAATTGACTTACCTTTGGGTGTTACTGCAAACTTTGCTTCAAATACAATAACCATAAGTGGAACTCCAATTGCTGCAGGTGTTTACAACTATACCATTCCATTAACTGGCGGTTGTGGTGTTGTAAATGCAACTGGAACAATTACAGTAACAGATTTGATGGCTGCTAGCGCACCTAGCTTAAATCCAACTATATGTGTGAACAGCTCTTTAAGTCCAGATATACTTATTTCTACTACTGGAGCATCTGGAATTGAAACTCCTACAGGATTGCCCACAGGTATTACAGCAAATTACGCTTCAAACATAATAACAATTAGTGGAACTCCAACCGTTGCAGGAATATATAACTATTCCATTCCGTTGACAGGCGGTTGTGGTGTTGTAAATGCAACTGGAACGATAACAATAAACCTTTTGCCAAATGCAGGAACTATAACTGGAGTTCAAAATATTTGTCCTAGTGCAACCTTAACATTAAATTCTAATGGAGATATAGGTGGCACTTGGTCTTCAGACAACTCTTCTGTCGCAACTATTGATGTTAATAATGGGCAATTAACAGGAGTTTCTAGTGGGAATAATGTAGTTTCTTATAACGATGCAACTATTAATTCTGTTTCAGTTGTTCCTACAAATGGAAGTCTTATCAGATGGGAATATTCTTTAGATAATGCTCAGTGGACTCCACTTACTGCAAGTGCAACAACATATAACTACAATAATTTAACACAATCTACTTGGTATCGCGCAGTTACAAGAAATGGTGCTTGTAATGAAGCATTTTCATCTGTTCCTGTTAAGATTACAGTTGCTGATGGTGGTTCACTTTCAGCTACTGCTACAAGTTTCTGCTCTCCATCGGCTGCGGCAACAATTACAGCTACCGGAATTGACGGAACTTCTTATGCTTGGGAATTTGCAGTAAGTCCTTATACCGTTTGGACTCCTTCTTCTGCAAATGTTGCAACGCTTGCCGTTTCTAATTTAACGCAAACTACTCAATATAGAATAAACGTAAATAATGGTAAAGCATATTCTGACCCAATTACAATGACTGTTTATCCTGCAACTGTTGCTGGAACATTAAGTACCGTTAATTCTGTAATTTGCGAAAACGATGCTACCGTTCGTTCTATTACTTTGTCGGGAAATACTGGAAGTGCTGTTCGTTGGGAATCTTCTTTTACAAATAGCGAACCTTGGAATACCATTGAAAATGCAACTTCTACTTTAAATTTCAGCAATTTAGCTCAAACTACTTATTACAGAGCAATTGTTCAAAATGGTTCTTGCTTAGAAGTAGCAACTCCAAGTTTAGTTATTAATGTAGCTACTGGTGGTGCAGTTGGAAATGATATTTCAGTTTGCGAATCAGATGCTAACATCCGTTCTTTAACACTTTCTAATCATAATGGTGTTGTAAATTACTGGGAAAAAAGTGAGTACAATACAGGAACAAGTTCTTGGGATGCTTATGCAAATGTTGGAAATGCTGGTAATACTACGATTACTTATTCTAATTTAACAAAGAGCACTCGTTATCGTGCAGTTATCACTTCTACTTGTGCTTCGCCTTTAACTTCTAGTTATGCAACCGTTACAGTTTATTCTGCTTCTGTGGCTGGTTCAATTAGTGGAAGTAAAACTATTCGTTCAGGTAGCAATAGCGGCAATTTAACCTTAACAGGAAACAATGGCAATGTTATTCGTTGGGAATCTTCTTCAACAGGAACTGCTCCTTGGACTTCTATTGCAAATACTACTACAACTTTAACTTATCAAAATGTAGCAGTTACAACCTATTACAGAGCAATAGTTCAAAATGGACCATGTTCTGAAGCAATTTCTACAAACACTGCTTTATTAACTGTTGCAGATGCAGGTTATGTTTCTGATGCTGCTGAAATATGCGCTTCGGATGCTACTGTTAGAACTTTAACTTTAAATAATTATATTGGAACTATTACTGCTTGGCAAAAATCAACTGATAATGGTCTAAACTGGAATACAATTGCTGGAACAAATGGAAATACGACTTATAACTATAGCAGTTTAACTCAAACTACACTTTATAGAGCAGTAATAACAGAAGATGCTGGAAGTATTTATAGCGAACCAGCAACAATAACGGTTAATCCACTTCCAACACCATTATTTTCTTCAACAAGTGTTTGTGATTTAAATAATACAGTTTTCACCAATACCTCAACAATAGCAAATGGAAGTATCCTATATACAGATTGGACTTTTGGTGATGGAACGGGCGAAACAGCATCTAATCCTTCTCATATTTATCCATCTGATGGAACTTATACGGCTACTTTAACTTTAACATCAGACAAACTTTGTAAGAAATCTATTTCGCATCCAGTAACGGTTTATCCTTTACCAATTGTTGATTTTGCTTTCAATAATGTCTGTGATCAAGCAGCTGTTGAACTTACAAATAACTCAAATCTTCCTTCATATACTTTAACTTATGGTTGGAACTACGGCGATGGAAATACAAGCGCAATATCTGACCCAACTTATACTTATGCTAACTTTGGAAGTTATGATATTACATTAACAGCTACTTCAAATGTTGGTTGTATCAAGACATTAACTAAAACTGCAACTATTCACGAAAATCCAGTTGCACGATTTGTTTCTGATAGTGTTTGTCATCAAAATACAACTTCTTTTACTAACAATTCAACAATAGGCACTGGAAATTTAACGTATGCTTGGACATTTAATGATAATGGAGCAATTTCAACTTTAGAAAATCCCACATTAACTTTCACAAATGCTACGTCTTATTCAGTTAAACTTATTGCTACATCTAACTTTGGTTGTACTGATACTGTTATTCATAATGCAGTAATTCATCCAAATCCAGTTCCAAATTATACAACTGCTGACAATTGTTTTGCAAATGTGTCGAATTTCACAAACACTTCAACAATTGCTTCGGGTTCAATGACTTATAATTGGGACTTTAACGATGGAAGTTCTTCAATAGGTTTAAATCCTAATCATACTTATGCTAGTGCAGGACATTATGTTGTAAATTTAGTTGCAACATCTGATTACGGTTGTGTTAAAAATATTGAGAAAACAATTACTGTAAATCCAAATCCAACGGTTAATTTCGAAGCTGCTAATGTTTGCGATGGAAGTGCAGTTAACTTCTTGAACTATTCAACTTTAAATGCAACCAATGTTTCTTATAATTGGAATTTTGCCGATGCAACAACTTCAGCAATTAAAGAGCCATCACATACTTACGCAACTTCAGGAACATATAATGTTAAATTGAAAGTAACTTCGGATGTGGGTTGTGTTGATAGTTTAACTAAAGCAATAACGGTTTATCCAAATCCTGTATCCGCTTTCAATACAACAGATGAATGCTTTGGTGCTACAGCAACTTTTAATAATACATCAAATGTTTCTTCTGGAACTATAACCACAAACACTTGGGATTTTGGAAATGGAATGACATCTTCATTATTAAACCCAGAGCATAATTATGCAGTTGAAGGAACTTATACTGTTTCATTAACTACTACCTCTAATTTTGCTTGTACAAATACAATTACTCATCCTATCAATATTATGAAACGTCCTGTTCCTGCATTTTCTCAATTAAATGTTTGTAGTTCTGACAGTATGATTTTTGTAAATGAATCTTCGAATTTATTTAACAGTCCTACTTATGCTTGGAAATTCGGTGACAACATTGGAACTTCAACAGATGGAAATCCTAAATATCCTTATTTAACAGCTGGAACATATAATGTTAAACTTATTGTTACTAATGGAAACGCATGTTCAGATTCTATAACAAAGGCTGTTGTAGTTTATCCTCGCACCGTTGTTAACTTTTCATTCGTTAATCCTTGCGAAGGCGCTGCAACGCAATTCCATAATAGTTCAGTATTGAGTTCAGGTTCGGCAAATTATTTTTGGAACTTTGGTGGTGGAATTACCTCTACTAACCCTGAACCATTCAACACCTATTCATCTTATGGAAATTATGCCGTTACGCTTAAATCAACAACAGATAAAGGCTGTATTGATTCTTTGCAAAAAATAGTAACAGTTCATCAAAATCCAGTTGTAAACTTTACAGTTCCAAATGTTTGTAATAACGATTCATCTGAATTTACAAACACATCGGTAGTTGCAAATAGCACTATGACTTATGCTTGGAACTTTGGTGATCAAAGTAGTGGAACTGCTATTAACCCTGTTCATTTATATGCAACACCTGGCATCTACAATGTGAATTTAGTTGCAACTTCAAGTTTTGGATGTATTGGTCAAAAGAGTTTGAACACTCAAATCAATCCAAATCCTTTTGCAAACTTCAATTATACTCCTGTTTGTGAAGATATGGCAACTACATTTGAAAACGTTTCTACAATAGAAGCAGGAACTATGACATATTTATGGGATTTAGGAAATGGTACAACTTCAACTTCAACAAGCCCAACTGTTACTTATACAGCGGCAGGAAATAAAACTATTACAGTTGTTGCTACTTCTAATTATGGTTGTATCGACACAGCAAGTCGCACATTTGAAGTATATTATGCTCCAGTTGCAAACTTCACTGTAGATACTGTTTGCGATGGTTTATCAAATACATTCACAAATTTAAGTGCAATAACTAACGGAACAATTGATTATTTGCAATGGGATTTTGGTGATGCTTCTAACTCATTGCAAACGAATCCAGTTCACAAATTTGCAACAGCTGGAACTCACGCAGTAACACTATTAGCTATTAGTGATAAAGGATGTAGAAATACAATTATTAAAAATGCAATAGTTGATTATATTCCAGTTCCTAATTTTAGTGCAGACGCTGTTTGCCTTGGAAACATTATGGAATTCCATGATTTAACTTATTATAATCCATCAACTGGCGGCGTTTTATCGTATAATTGGAAAATGGGCGATACTAATACATATAGCGTAAAAGAGCCAAATCATCTATATTCAAATTCAGGAATTTATACGGTAACATTCACTGCAACCTCAAATATCGGAAATTGCACCGACAGTATTGTTAAACAAGTAGTAGTTAATGCGCTTCCAAATGTTAATGCTGGTCTAGATACCACTGTGTCGAAAGGTTGGGATTATATTATGCCAGCAACAGCAAGCCAAGGTGTATATCAATGGTATCCTTCCGAAGGTTTATCAAGTGCAATATCATTAAACCCAAATGCTACGCCATTTGAAACAACTGATTATATACTGGAAGTTACTGATATAAATGGTTGTGTTAATAGAGACACTATGACTTTAACTGTTGATAAAGACTACGATTTAATTAAACTACAAACTTCGATTTCTAACATTATTACTCCCGATGGAAATGGTGAAAATGACACTTGGTATATTAAGAATATTTCTTTCTATCCAGAAAATCATGTTTATATTCATAATCGTTGGGGCGAATTAGTATATGAAGCAGCTAATTATGATAATACTTGGGATGCTACCAATAAATTTGGTGACACTTTGCCTGATGGAGAATATTACTATGTAATTACTTTTGAAGGAGTTCATCTGAAATTAAAAGGTGCTATCACAATATTAAGAAACTTATCAAAGTAATAATTAAGAATAACGATTTAAAATAGAATATATGAAAAAAATAATATTAGTTCAAATATGTTTGATGCTTGCAGGAGGAATCTTTGCACAGCAAACAGCTAAATATGGTTTATATCAAGATAATCCATTTATTATGAACCCTGCTTATACCGGTGCTTCAGAAACAACAAAAGCATTTATGCATTACCGCAACGAAATTACTGGATTAAGAGGTGCTCCAGTTTCAAAAATTATTTCGGTAGACACAAAAATGATTGATTGGAAAGCGGGTTTTGGTATTAATGCATTTGCTGACAACGCAAATATATTACAACGTCAGGGCTTTAATTTAGCATATTCGTACCAATTAAAATTAGAAAACGAACAACGTTTAAATTTTGGCTTATCTGTTGGAACTGTTCAAAATTCAATTGATTATGACAATATTATTGCCGAAAACCCAAATGAGTTGATTTCTTTGTATAACTACAAAACAACAACTAGCTTTAATGGAAGTTTTGGAATGATGTATGGCATTAAATCATTTGAAATAGGTTTTGCCTTGACTAATTTGTTAAACAAGAAAGAATTCTCTGATAAATATCAATTGGCCTATATTCAAAAACCTGAATATAACGGAACTATGCTTTATAGATTTGATATTAACGAGAATATCAAAAACACAACTTCTTTAATTTTACGCAGTACTCAAGGGTTGCCAGTTCGTTTTGATGCAAGAACTATTTTTACAATGAAAAAAATGGTTTGGGGCGGTTTAACTTATGGCTTAAATTCTTCATTTGGAGTTTGTGTTGGATTAAACTACGAAAGACTTATGATTGGATATTTATACGAATATCCGCTTTCTAAAATCTCTAAAATCTCTATGGGAGCTAATGAAATAATGTTAGGATATAGATTTGGAAAGAAATAAAAACTAAATAATTGTTTTTTAGAAAAGCAGTAATACCATGGTATTACTGCTTTTCTAATTTATTTTAGAATTATTTCACAAATGCAAACTGCTATAAAAGTGGTTGAGCTGTTTGTCTTCAAGAGTTTTTGCACTAACAGGCTTAAAATCTAATAATTCCTTTTAAAAAAGTAGCGAACTCTTCTGTCATTCGCGTTCCTTTTGCAACAAGATTCCAATCTCTACAAACTATCTGTCCTGAGGTTTCATTCAACCATTTCCTGCGCTTAATTTGCAGATAAACTGCTTTGCCTCGTATTGGGAAGTCTTGAATAGTAATTTCGTCGTAGAAACCTTTGGATGTTAATTTGTCTTTCTGATATTCTTTAGGTATTATGTTCTTTTCTGAAAGATAAAAACGATAACATTCTTCTGATTTTACACAGTCCGTTACCTCAAAGTATTCTAATAATCCTTGAGGTAATATCAATTCTATTAAGGGTTTATCTGCCATAACTACGGTTTTAAAAACACAAAGTTATAACTTTAATAATTCCCCCCCCCAACTTTTCCGATTGATCCCTTTTTCAAATACGAGTTGTGCAAATATTGTGCAAATGAACAATAAAAAAACCTCAACAGCTTAATAACTAAGTCGTTGAGGTTTTGCTTTGTACTCCGAGCGGGACTTGAACCCGCACGATCGCAATGATCACAGGATTTTAAGTCCTGCGTGTCTACCAATTCCACCATCAGAGCAGCTTTAAAGAACGTATTAAAAAACTCCTTGCGGAGTTTTGAGCGAAAAACGGGACTCGAACCCGCGACCCCGACCTTGGCAAGGTCGTGCTCTACCAACTGAGCTATTTTCGCATTGGTTGAGGGTGCAAAATTAGTTATAAATTTTTTCTGTGCAAATTTTTTGACTGTTTTTTTTCAAATATTAAAAAATAAAAAATTAATCTTTTATCTTATATGTTGGAATCGACTGAAAATTAGAAGCCTTATAAAATAGAAAAACTATTCTGCTGAAAATGAAAACTCATTTTTGAAATCAAGCAAACGATTATAGAGTGTTTTATCAGGAGTAGTTATCAACGTATTTACTCGTTCATCTTTATTTACATTTACTTCTCTTAAATTTAAATGCTGATTGATATATAACATTTCCATTGATGGATAAATCTTCTTTAATGCCTCTGCAATTTCGTTAATTGATAAATTCCCATCTACTAAATTGTATATTCCAGAAGGAAAGTCTGAGTGCAAAATATTTGATAATACATCCGTTACTTTGTCAATGTGGATAAAAGCTCGGTGTTGTTCCCCATTTCCATGTATCGAAATTCTGTTATTAAAGTTAGCCTCAAACATAAAACGGTTTATAACAGCATCAAAACGCATGCTTGGGCTATACCCAAAAATATTTCCACATCTAAAAATATAGGCTGGTATTTTTGTTGAAATACGCTTTATATGCTCTTCTCCTCTTAATTTAGATGTTCCATAAAATGTTTTTGGATTGGGCGTAGTATGGATATCAACAATCTCCTCTGAAGGACCGTAAACGGATGTGCTACTTAAATAGATAATCTTTTTAACATTGCTATCTTCTAAAGCATAAACTAATTCAGCTGTTCCCCAATGATTTATTTGTTCAAACAAGTGAGAATCCTCATTTGCAAGAGGTGTACTTACTTTTGCAGCCAAATGATAAATAATATCGGCTTCTTGAATTACGCTTTTGAGTTTTCTTGTATCTAAAAGTTCACCTTGAATGAACTTAATTTTCCCATTTGGAAATTTATTATCAAGAAACAAATTGAAATTTTTTCTACTCAAATTATCGTAAATAATAACTTTATCAACGCGTTTGTCTTTCGAAAGGCGGTAAACTAGTTCATTGCCTACATATCCAGCTCCGCCAGTAATTAATACATTCATATCGATAATTTTATTTTTTAATCAAATCTAAATTTAATCCGCATTCTGTTTTATTCATACCAAACCAGCGTGCATCTCGTTCATTATTTCCAATAGATTTACGGGTGCATGGCTCACATCCAATGCTTTGGTAGCCTTTTAGCTCTAGTGGATGTCTTGGAATTTTATTTTCTATTATATAGCTTTCAATCATACTCGAAGTCCAATCTAACATAGGATGAAAGCGAACAGTACCTTGTTTTGTGGTTTCAAATATATTCAGTTTGCTTCTATTTGAGTTTTGATCGGAGCGAACTCCATTAATCCATACTTCAAATTGATCTAGCATTTGTTCAACGGGTTGAGTTTTATTTAAAAAACAACAAAAATCGGGATCTGAAGTAAACAAGAGATTTCCTTCAGGGTCTCTTTGCAAATTTTTAGGCGTAATTGAGCGTAAATTTACAACATTTAACTTGAGCAAATCGGCTATTTTTTCTTTGTATTCAAGAGTTTCTGGGAAATGAAAACCTGTATCTACAAAGAAAACTGGAATGCTTTTGTCGGTTTTGCTTATAATATCAAGCATTACAATACTATGACTTTGAAACGATGAGCTTGCAAACATTTTAAGTCCTTGCCTATTGTAATCTACAATTTGAGCTTGTATTTGCTCGAAAGTCATAACTAAAAGTTTTATATACTACAAAATTAGTTAAATTTGCAGACAAATAAACAGATGTTAGCATTTTTATTAAGCTTAAATTACTGATGAATAGTCTTGATATTCTTATTCCTATAGAAAACTGGTTTTCAAGCACACTTAAACTGCCATTGGTAATTGCAGGACCTTGCAGTGCTGAATCTAAAGAGCAATTACTTTCTACAGCCATTGAATTAAATGCATTAGATAAAATTTCAGTGTTTCGTTGTGGCATTTGGAAACCAAGAACTAGACCAAATTGCTTTGAAGGTGTTGGCGAAGATGGCTTAAAATGGCTTCAAGAAGTAAAAGAAAAAACAAATTTCAAAGTAGCTGTTGAAGTTGCAAATACCAGTCATGTTGAAATGGCATTAAAATATAGGGTGGATATCTTATGGATAGGAGCAAGAACGACAGTTAACCCTTTTTCTGTAAATGAAATTGCAGTTGCACTTAAAGGAGTAGATATTCCAGTGATGGTAAAAAATCCGGTAAATCCCGATTTGCAACTATGGATTGGTGCATTAGAGCGATTTTATGATGTTGGAATTAATAAATTAGCGGCAATTCATCGTGGTTTTAATACCTATGGCAAAAAAGTGTATAAAAATGCTCCACTTTGGGAAATTCCAATTGAATTAAAACTGAAATGCCCAAATCTTCCAATTATAATTGATCCAAGTCATTTGAGTGGTTCGAGGGATTTGTTGTTTGAGGTTGCACAAAAAGGACTAGATTTGAATATGAGTGGACTAATTATTGAGTCTCACAACAATCCAGAGAAGGCTTTGTCTGATGCAAAACAGCAAATTACGCCCTATGATTTAGCCGTGCTCCTTGGAAAACTAAAATTCAGAAGAGAATCAATAAATGGAGCCGACACAAACAATGAACTTGAACAATACCGCTCAATAATTGACGATTTAGACGATCAAATTCTTAATGCACTTACAAAACGAATGCAGATTTGCGAACAAATTGGTGAATATAAATATAATAACGATATCACCATTTTTCAACTTAAAAGATGGAATAAAATTATTGAAAGCAGAGTAAATAAAGGTCTTAGCTTAGGATTAGAAAGGGGATTTCTACAAACACTTTTAGAGTTAGTTCATGAAGAATCTATTCAGGTTCAGATAAATAAAATGAATGAATTGACTAAAAAAAAGTAATCTAACACTAATTGATGGAATTTTCTTTTGTCTGTGCCATTATTTCTATAGCCATCTTTTTTTCTTAAAAACAAATATTAAGCCCCCTGTTATAACAAGCAATATAGCAACAATCATCCAAAATGCGGCTGGACTTTCCATTAAAGGTAGTTTAATGTTCATTCCATAAAACCCAGTAATAAAAGTAAGTGGAAGCATCACAGAAGAAAAGAAGGTAAGTACCTTCATTATTTCATTTATTTTATTTGTTTGCAAAGAGTCAAATGTTTTTGATAAACCTTCAATCAATTCAGCATAGTCCTCAATCATATCCCATGTTTTTTGGTATGAATCGAGTATATTGCCCCAGTACTCTTCCATGTCTTCGGCAAAACCTTTGATATCGCCCGATTCAAATTTATGAAATAGTCGAAGCTGAGGTTTTATAATTGTATTAAGTAATATAATATTTTTACGTGTAATTGAAATTCTTTCGATAGTTTTTTCAGCCTTTTTGCTAAATAAATCTCTATTCAATAGTTCTACTTCATTGCCAACCCTAGAAATTATAGAAAAATTTTCGCTCAATAACTTTTCTAAAATTAGATATAGCAAGTTGTCACTTGTGCCACTTAATAGTTCTTTTTGTAATTCAACGTCATCTTTGGCCTGATTAAATAGTTGACGAACAACCCAGTGCGACTTTCCAACGGTGATAATATAATCAGCACCCCAAAATATTTTCACTTCTTTGGTAATTAAAAAACGATTTAATTTGTCAAAATAGGGGAAATGAAGAATTATAAAATAATAATTGTCGTAAACGTCAATTTTAGGTCT
This sequence comes from Bacteroidota bacterium, assembly GCA_037139195.1. Taxonomy (GTDB): domain Bacteria; phylum Bacteroidota; class Bacteroidia; order Bacteroidales; family JAHJDW01; genus JBAXGW01. The sequence goes on along the minus strand of JBAXGW010000002.1, from coordinate 43,749 downwards.
TTGCCTTTTACTGCGACAATCTTCGATGTCAAGAGGGTGAAATTTGTAATGTTCTAACAAATAATCAAAGTCTTCTTCCGAGGGGTTGGAAATATGTATCCATTTCAATGAGGATTGAACTTGTAGAACATCAATCATAATAAGGGCCTCCTAAATTTTACATCTCTATATGGGTTTTTTTTAGTTTTGCAAAGGTAAACAAAAGAATCAAAAAGGAGCAATTTAATCCTCTTTTATTCAACCTTTAATCAATCAAATTAATAAAACTAATTTCAGAAACATTGTATATTTTTTTTATTGACGAATATAGTTCTTTGTTGCTAATAAGCAAGCAATTATCCTGTTTTAATAAACTTGCGTTGTAAAGTTCAATATCAGTTTCAACGTCAATAAAAATGAATATTTTCAATGCATATCTTGAAATGTCCTCAATTAGTTGATCATCAGAGAGTGAAACATTATATATTATATTTGATAATGGCAATGTAATCCGCTCTAGTGCTTTGATAATTAAATGAGGATAAAAATAGTCATCTGGAACTATAGCCTCAAGAAGATGGGTTTGACCACTAATTTTGTATTCATTATATATTCCAATTAAACACTCAACTTCCTCAAATCCATTGTATTTACAGTGCTTTAAGCAATCGCCACATCCAACACATCGCTGATAATTGATACTTGCACTTTGATATGTTCTGTTAATTTCTATTGCATCATAATCGCAACATTTGGCACACTTTGAGCATAATCTGCATCTTGATTTTATTAACTTGGGTTTTTTTATTGTTAAATCATAGCTGCTTGTTAAATCATCAAAATCTTCTTCCCACCGTCCCTCGTCGGGATGTGCTGATAATATATAGATTGGCAAAAGCGACTTTGTCTCAATGTTTTTAGCCAGTATTTGAACAAAATCTTTTTTAATGCAATTGTCAGTATTTCCAATAATTACGTATTTTTTAGCGTCTATCTCCATAGTAAATTAAATCTTTTACTAAGTTAAATATTCAAGCAATACGAATGATTAAAAAAATCAAATTTTTATTAATTTTATTGGAGTAGTTTTATCTCTACCATTGTTAAGTTGAATGATATAAACTCCTTTTTCTAAAAAACTAGAATTTATTTGAGTGTAATTTTTGGAAGTATCTACATTGCCAGAGTATACTAGCTTTCCATTTATAGAAAAAAGTTCGATTTTCCATTGATATTTAGAATTGTCAAGTCCTGAATTATTTACATAAAAAATATCTTCTACTGGATTTGGTTGAATGCTTATTTCTAATTTTGAGGCATCTTGAACACCAACAACTGAAGGTGATATTGTTTCTATTGTTATATCATCAAAATAGAATCCATCTTTATTTATAATACTCCATCCAGTGGAATTGTTGCTTTTTATTAAAAACCTTAAATAGATATTTCCTCCAACAAAATTTGCTAGATCAATTTCTTCTTTAACCCAATTTGACTGTATCCCGTCGTACAAAGGTTGTCCTACCAATTGATTTGCTGTACCTGTCGAAGTGTGCTTTCCGCAAAGTGGCGTCCAATTGGTGCCATTGGAAGATGCACAAAGTTGAACATAATCGTAGCCTTTTTCAATATCCCATTTTGCATAAAAAGTTAATAATGCATTCGAAGCTGAATAAAGATTTACAGGACTTGTTAATTTTATATTTTTATTAGCATTTGTAGTATAGTTTCCGTTAGGAGAATCTGTAATAGAGCTTGGCGATGAAAAATAAATGTTGCTAGTTGTTCCCCAAGTAGATGAAACGGTCCATTTGTTTGTATTATTACATAAATCAACAAAAGCAACAGATGTTTGGCCATAAACCTTAGTAATAGTGTCTCTATAGATAAATGAACCATTATCAATGCTAATTACATAACTAAACTCTTGACCGTTAGTAATGGAGGGGCTGAACGTAACCTGAATTGAATCTGTATTTTGTTGAAACAGGCTCATTCCATTAATTGTTTTTGCAGAACCAAATGTTATCAAACTAGGATTCAACGATTCCATGCTAACTGTGTATGACGCTGGTGAATAGTAAGCATAGTTTTTTATATCGAACTTCAAGTATTGAATAGTGTTTGATATAAAATATGGATTCAAATCATTTGCTAATGCATATTTTAAGGCAAATCGAGCCATGTATAAATTTTGTGATAAATTAGATTTGCAAATTAGTTCAATTCTGTTTGATGCTGGCCAAAAACCATCACTAACTTCGCCTGCTTCGGGCGACCATGAAATGATTTTATTTTTTGTTGTAGTTTCGCCATAATACCAATCGAAAGAGCCACCATTGGCTGTATATCCAATTGCAGGAACTTGTTTGGGTGTTCCGTAAACAAATCCATTATCAATTGTCATTAGAGCAGAATAAGTTCTAAATAATGTTGAATCGTTGGTTTGAGTTTCGGCCTGATAACCCCATGGATAAAGCAAAACATTGCTATAACAATGGTAATCCATGCCAAAAAGAAAATTATGATTTTCGCAAAAATACTTCATCGCCTGAGTTTCGGGTTCTGAAAAACCTACAGTTCCTCTGTAATTATCTTGTGCAGGATCTGTTGATGAGCCAATATCATCATATCCCCATTGATAACCATAATTTCTGTTTAGGTCGGCACCCGGATTACTTGTCCCATTAGCTCTTGTATTTTTTCGGTGCATTCCACCTCCGTTTGGGTCGGTTGTTTGATTATACACATATCCGTCGGGATTAACGCAAGGAACAAAAAATAATTCTAAATTATCAACTAAATATTTTATTTCAGGATTTGAATTATAGTTTTCGAGTAAATACCACATATATAAAACCAATTGTTGCATTCCTGCTGGTTCGCGAGCATGAGTGAGTCCTGTGTAAAACATCTCGGGCTCATTTTCATCCAGCGTTGGATTATCAGAAATTTTTACAAAATAGATGTTTCTCCCTTCAATACTTTGGGTTGGTGATATTGGAGCTTTTGCTGTTATTAAATTGGGGTAATATTTTCTCATGCTATCTAGTTCGGCATTTAGTTCGTCGTTAGTTAGAAAGCCTCCCATTGAACCTAATCGAAAATGACTAGGTGTTGCGTAAGTTGTTGTGTTGCTACACGAACTAGATTTTATACTTTTGTCGAGACTTTGACTTTTTAAATTTCGTTCGACATAAAACTTTGATAAATTAGGAATTTGTATTTCTACACTGAATCCAAGATTATTTAATTTTTTAATGTCGTAAGACGATAAATCTAAAGAAAGAAAATTATCAGTTTTCACAGCAGATTCAAGTGGTATTCCAGAACTTATAAGTTGATTGTAATTTTCGGAATTAAACGATACTTTAACCTTAGAGTAGATTTCTTGGGAAAAACTAGAGAAATTTAAACAGAGAAAACTTAGAACGAATAATAAAAATTTAGATTTCATGGCAGGATCTTTTTAAAAGCTAATGCAATATAGCAATTATAAAGACGGAATGAACATTTTTATATGAAATTTTGGAATTAACATTTGTTAACAGCGCTTTTTATGAAAAAGTGCTGTTTAATTTTTCCACCTAAATGTTTTTATCAAATGATTGATATCTTTTTTTACAAATTCTAAAACAGGAGCAAGCGAATCGTTATTCGGACGGGCATTAAAATACAAAGCGCCACGAAAAAAGTGCTTAACGCTATCAGTCAATACAAATTGACATGATGAAGCAGTGCCAATTCCTTGAATGTCATATAAAGTTCCGTATACTCTTGTAGAGTCATTTCTAATAATTTGTTCGTCAATTGAAGATGCTTTTTGAACATGTTTGCTAGTAAAGTTAAACGATTCTCTTTCAAAATTTTGCAAATCTTCTTTGGATTTTATTGACTTATAGCTAATATTTAGCTCTCCTCTAAAACAAGGAAACGATAAGTTAATCCAATATGCTTCGGCTCTTGCATCGGTGCGCGGAACTATTTTTGCATAAGTTGGATATTCAAAAGTATAAGGGTAAGTGCTATCAAAACTAATATACTGCCTTTCGGGCAAATCAATTCTAAAATAACCTCTGGGTTTTGGCGTTAAATCCGAATCGCATGACAATAATGAAATAGCAGATGATATAACAATAAATGCAAAAAAATATTTTTTCATGTTGAGATTAATTAGGTTTTATAATCACTCTAATTCTTTTAATTCTTCTTTTATCAACTGACTCAATTTTAAAATCAAAATTGAAAAGAGAAACAAAAGAATTCTTTTCAGGAATTTTTCCTTCGAGTTCAAGAATTAGTCCTGCTAAAGATTCTGCATCGCCTTTTGCTTTGTCAAATATTTCAGGGTTAATGCCAACAACTCGAGCAAAATCATTAATTAATGTTTTGCCTTCGAATACAAACTCGTTTTCCGAAATTTTAGAAAATATCACGTCTTCATCATCAAATTCATCATTTATTTCGCCAACTATTTCTTCAATAATATCTTCAAGTGTAACAATTCCTGATGTTCCTCCATATTCATCAATTACTATAGCTAAATGAATTTTCTTTTCCTGAAATTCTTGTAGTAGTTTGTTGATTTTTTTACTCTCAGGAACAAAAAATGCAGGTCTTAATAATTTTTGCCATTCAAAAGATATATCGTTATTTAGATAGGGCAACAAATCTTTTATATACAATATTCCCTCAACTTTGTCAAAAGTATCACTATAAACAGGAATTCTTGAATATCCGAATTCAATTATAACCTCTTTAAGATGGTTAAAGTTGGTTTCTAAATCAACAGCTGAAACGTCAATTCTAGCTGTCATAATTTCTTTTACGTCAATGTCGCCAAATTCAACTATTCCTTTAAGCATTTTCTTTTCTTCTTCCATCTGACTTTTGTCGTCGGTAAGATCCAATGCATGCGAAAGTTCATCTATTGAAATGTGATTAGGCTTTTTTGCTAAACGTTTGTCGATTAACTTGCTAGAATTTACAAGTATGTATATTATTGGAGCAAAAATAATATAAACTGGCTTTAATGGAACTGCTATAAAATGAGCAACTTTTAAGCAATGTTGTGTAGCGTAAACTTTTGGTAATACCTCGCCAAATAGTAGTAACATAAAAGTAATACCTACTATTTGAACTAAGAAATTAAGAATTGGACTGTTTTCAAAATTTAAAACCTCGCTAGAAATGAAAGCTGACAATATTATAATGGCAACATTTACAAAATTATTTGCAATTAAAAGTGTAGCTAAAAGTTTTTTAGGACTTTCTAAATGTTGAATGATAAGCTTGTCGCGTTCGGAATTACTATTTTTTAAAGTTTGTAAATTTTTTGGAGACAGAGAAAAGAAGGCAACCTCTGCTCCAGAAAACAATGCAGAAAATGATAGTAGAACTATAAGAGTAATAATTTCACCAATAAGCTTACTAGCTGGTAAAATATCAAACGCAATAAATGCTAATAAATTATGACTAAATGATTCCAAAGAAATATTCTTAATTTAAACGCAAAGGTACAAGTATTTTGAAAAAGTATTTGCGATTTTTTTATGCTTAAATGTAAATGTAAAAAATTATATTATTAAATTTCTACTATTGCAATAATATCTTAAAATGGCAAATCATCGTCAGGAGCAGGAATACTATTATCTTTATCAGCTGATTGAACGCTTTTTTCAGTACCTGCAAATCCTGATTGAGTATTGTTTTCGTCGCGTTTTCCACCCAACATTTTAATATTATCAGCGAGGATTTCTGTAGTATAACGTTTTACTTTGTCTTTATCTTCCCACGAACGTGTTCTTAAACGCCCTTCGATGTAAACCATTTGTCCTTTTTTCATCCACTGTTCTACGATGTCGGCTAATTTGCCCCATACTTGAATGTTGTGCCACTCGGTTTGGTCAACTTTTTCGCCACTTTTATTAGTATATTTTTCAGAAGTTGCAAGAGAAAAAGATGCTACTTTTGCTCCACCTTCAAGGTTTCTAATTTCAGGGTCTTTGCCTAAATTTCCAACTAATATTACTCTGTTTACTGACATTTTTATTAAGTTATAAAGTTTGTAAAGCTGTAAAGTTCTTTGCACCGACTGAGCGGCGGCTGCTGAGCGAAGCCGAAGTAAGTCGAAGGCAAAGTTTGTAACGTTAAATTGTAAATATTTTAAGGAAGCTACTATTTAGCAGTGACAGAGCGGAGTCTAAATCACCTGTTTTTCCCTAAAACATTATACAAATAAAGTTCCGTAAAGATAAAAACAAGCCATCAATAAAGTTCATTTTTCTTAAAATATTTTTCAATAATTTTCGAGATTGGAAGTTTGCTAAAATCATTAATATTTATTGATGTATAATTTTGAAGTTTAATTGCAGATTCAACGTGAATAAATTTTATGTTAAGTAACTGATGTGATAGCTGGTGGGCATAGACTTCAGACACTTTTGTGATGGTTAATTTTTCGTTCTTAAAAAAATCATTAAACATTTTAGATGCTATCAATTCATCTGTGCTAATATTAATCTCTGTTTCGATACAAGGAAAGTCGTATAAATTCTTCCAAATTCCATCTAAATTTCTTTTATTAACATAAATGTTATTTTTGTTTTTTATTATTAGATAGAATAAAAAACGGCTCCTTACTTTTGTTTTTTTTGTTTTTAAAGGCAATGCACTTACAATATCGAGTTTATAGGCTTTACATGAGTTTGCAAAAGGGCAAGTGTTACATTTTGGATTAGATTTTGAGCAAATTAAAGAGCCAAAATCCATAATGGCTTGATTAAAAGAATCTGGATTTTGAGAATCAAAAACTTTATCTAATGCTTCTTTTATTTCAAGTTTTCCCTTTGAAGTGTCGATAGGTGTATCTATAGCAAAAAAACGAGAAATAAAACGAAAAACATTTCCGTCAATAACTGGATAGGGCAATTTAAAAGCAAACGAAGCAATTGCAGCAGCAATATATTCGCCAACGCCTTTTAATTTTAGTATATCATCATATTTTTCAGGGAAACCCCCATTAAATTCCTTCAAAATATGATTTGCAGCAGTATGTAAATTGATAGCTCTACTATAATAACCTAACCCTTGCCATGATTTTAACACACTATTTAAGTCAGAAATAGCTAATTTTTCTATAGTAGGAAATTTTTTAATAAAACTATTATAGTATTCAAATCCTTGTTCTATGCGTGTTTGCTGAAATATAACTTCTGAAATCCATATTTTATAGGGGTTTTTGGTTTCACGCCATGGAAAACTTCTGCCATTTCGCAAGTACCACTCAATCAATATAGTTGAAAAATTAGTATTATTCATAAAAAAACAAAAAATTAAAAATAAATTGAATTTAAAATTAGTTCTTTTATTTTGATTTTTAACAAAATAGCGTATCTTTGCACCCCTAAATTAAGAATTTACTTATTGTATAATACTATCAAAAATTATTAAAAGATGACAAAAGCAGACGTTGTAGCAGAAATTGCTAACAAAACAGGAATTGAAAAAATCGCAGTACAAGCTACTGTTGAAGCGTTTATGGATTCAGTTAAGAATTCTTTGGAAACAGGTAATAACGTTTACTTAAGAGGTTTTGGAAGCTTTATTGTTAAGAAAAGAGCAGCAAAAACAGGTCGTAATATTTCTAAAAATACTAGTATAGTTATACCAGAACATTTTATTCCTGCATTCAAACCAGCTAAAGAATTTGTTGGAAGCGTAAAAGGAAAAGTAAAATAAATATTAATTTTAACCTAAAACTTTAAGCCATGCCAAGCGGTAAAAAAAGAAAAAGACATAAAATGGCAACTCACAAACGTAAGAAACGCCTAAGAAAAAATAGACATAAAAAGAAAAAATAAGCTAATAAGCTGATTTTCAGATTAAATATATTTCACAACTCATTTCAAGATATTCTTGTAATGAGTTGTGGTGTTTATTAAACATAGCAATAAACCTGCATTCAGCAAATAGCTTAAGAATTGCTCACGAAAATCTGAAAGCACTGTGAATAAAGAACTTATAATTGATTCTACATCTTCCGAAATAGTAATTGCTTTACTTGAAGAAAAAAGGCTTGTAGAATTACACGTTGAAAAAAACGATAATAATTTTTCAGTCGGAGATATTTATCTTGGTAGAGTCAAGAAGATTATCCCTGGACTTAATGCTGCATTTGTTGATGTTGGCTACGAAAAAGATGCTTTTTTGCATTATCTCGATTTAGGTCCTCAAATTAAATCTCTTAACAAATACGTTAAGAATATCCAATCCAAAAAAACGTATTCCTCAATTGAAGAGCTCGAAAATGAGTCTGACATTGAAAAATCAGGAAAAATTGCAAGTGTTTTAACTGCGAATCAAAATATAGTTGTTCAAATAGCAAAAGAACCAATTTCAACTAAAGGACCTCGAATTTCAACCGAAATTTCACTCGCTGGTAGATATTTAGTTCTTATTCCATTCTCAGATAAAGTTTCTGTTTCTCAGAAAATTAAAAGTCAAGATGAAAGAAGTCGCCTTAAAAGACTCATTCATAGTATAAAACCGAAAAATTTTGGTGTTATTATTCGCACTGCTTCTGAAAATAAAAAAGTAGCTGAGCTAGATGCTGACTTGCGAGACCTTTTCGAAAAATGGGAATTAGGAATGCAACAACTTCCTGAAGCAAAACCACCTCAAAAAATTCTTGGCGAAATTAATCGTACTTCAGCTATTCTTCGTGATATTTTAAATCCAAACTTCAATAGCGTTACAGTTAATGATAAAGCACTTGGTGATATTGTAAAAAGCTATTTAGCCAATATTTCTTCAGAATATAAAGACATTGTTAAAGTTTACAAAGGAAAAGAGCCCATTTTTGAAAGTTTTGGAATTGAAAAGCAAATAAAAGGTTCGTTTGGCAAAATAGTAACAATAAAAAGCGGCGTGTATTTAGTTATTGAACATACAGAAGCTTTACATGTTATTGATGTTAACAGCGGACATCGTATGAATTCACAAGAAACTCAAGAAAACAATGCATTAGAAGTTAATCTTGAAGCTGCTTCGGAAATAGCTCGCCAACTCAGATTGCGTGATATGGGAGGAATTATAGTTGTCGATTTTATCGACATGCACGAAGGTCAAAATCGTAGAAAGCTATATGAACGCCTTAAAGCAGAGATGCTAAACGATAGAGCTAAACATACTATTTTGCCTCCTAGTAAATTTGGTTTAGTTCAAATTACACGTCAACGTGTTCGCCCCGAGATGAATATTGAAACGTATGAAAAATGCCCTTGCTGTGATGGTACTGGTAAAATTAAAGCATCTATTCTTTTTATCGACGAAATAGAAAATAATATTAAATATATTTTACATGAACAAAATCAAAAGAACTTAAAACTTTTTGTTCATCCATATATTTACGCCTACCTTAAAAAAGGAATCTATAATATGCAAGTTAAATGGCTATTCAAATACAAAAAATGGATAGAAATTGAACAGTTGACTTCTTATAATCTTTTAGAGTATCATTTCTTTGATAAAAATGGAGAAGAGATAAAAATATAGTGATTAGATTCTAAGCAAAAAGTTTCTAAAATAATTTGTCCCTATGAAAAAAATATTTTTTCTGATTATTGCTTGCATTGTAGTTTTTGCATGTAATACTATAAAACCTATACAGCCTTCAGAGTCTTATAACCCACCTGTTTATACGCCTACAGCTTCATCATTAAATATTCCAATTGAAATCTCTGAAAAACAATTAGAGGCTGATATAAATAAGCAGCTTCAAGGGTTAATTTATGAAGATAAAAGCATGGACGATAATGGAGGAGATAACTTAATGATAAAAGCTTGGAAAAAAGAAAATATCTCTATAAAAATATCCAACAATCAAATTTCATATCGAATTCCCCTTAAACTATGGATTAGAGCTGGTTATAAATTTGAAAAATTTGGCGTTACTTTATCAGATTATAAAGATATAAATGCTGAAATTGCATTGAAATTTATTACTGCTTACACCGTAAAAAAAGATTGGACTTTAGTAACATCTACCACCGATAATGGTTACGAATGGTTTGGAACGCCCACAATTACCATCGGATCAATAGATTTTCCAATTAAAAAAATAGCTGATGGAGTGCTTAAAAGTCAATTAAAAACCCTAGCACCTATGATTGACGATCAGCTTAAAAAATATTTTAATTTAAAAAAAGTTGCTTCTGACGCTTGGGCTACAATGCAAAAACCTATTTTAGTTGAAGAATCGTATAAAACATGGTTTAGAAATTCTCCTCAAGAAGTTACTATAACGCCTTTAATTGTTAAAGATGGTATTATAAAAACTACAATTGGAATTAAAACAATTACCGAGTCTTTTGTTGGAAAACAACCAGAGCCCGTAAAACTAACAATTTTGCCTTCGCTAACTATTGTAAATAGCCCTTCAACTGAATATGTTATGAATATGTACGTTGATGTGCCTTATAAAATTGCAGATAGTTTATCAAGAATTAATATGATTAATCAAACATTTGAACAAGGCAAGAAAAAAATTACTGTCAAAGATTTGAGTTTATTCGGAAGTAACAATAAATTAATAATCAACACATTAGTTGAAGGAAGCGTTAAAGGCAATATTTTTTTTACAGGAATTCCATTTTATGAAAAAGAAACAAAATCAATACGAGTTAAAGAAGTAGATTTTGATATAAATACAAAGAATACCATAATAAAATCTGCTAATTGGATGTTTCATAATACTTTGATTAAATTAGTTGAAAATAAAATGAGTTATTCGATTAAAGATTATTTGGATGAATATTCAAAAATGACTCAAGATTATTTAAGCAACTATAAGATTTCTGAACAAATAACCCTTAAAGGAAGTGTTAGTTCCTTTGATGTTGGAGATGTTATATTAATGCCTGAATCTATTAGAGTTTTAATAACATGTAAAGGAACAGCATCTCTTATTTACAAATAATTGAAAAAAAAAGAGGCATTTTAAATGCCCCTTAAAAATATAAGATTATTTAATTACACCTAACTCTTTACCAACTTTTGCAAAAGCTGCGATGCATTTATCAAGATGTTCAGTTTCGTGAGCTGCAGATAATTGAACTCTTATTCTGGCCTGACCCTTTGGAACAACAGGAAAATAGAAACCAATTACATAAATACCTTCTTCAAGTAATTTCGCAGCAAAATCTTGCGATAATTTAGCATCATAAAGCATAACTGCACAGATAGCCGATTTAGAAGGCTTTATATCAAAACCATTTGCTTTCATTTTTTCCATGAAGTACTCAGTATTAAAATGTAGTTTGTCTTGTAAAGTGTTTGTTTCACTCATCATTTCAACCATTTTAATGCCTGCGGCAGCAACTAAAGGAGGAATCGAATTAGAAAATAAATATGGGCGTGATCTCTGACGTAATAAATCAATAATTTCTTTTTTGCCAGTTGTAAATCCACCAATAGCGCCACCAAAAGCTTTTCCTAAAGTTCCTGTAATAATTTCTACCTGACCTTTGCAATTGTATAGTTCAGTAACACCTCTGCCTGTTTTTCCTACAACACCAGCAGAATGTGATTCGTCAACCATTATCATTGCATCATATTTATTAGCTAATTCGATAATTTTATCTAATTGAGCAACATTGCCATCCATAGAGAAAACACCATCTGTTACAATTAGTCTGAATCTCTGAGCTTGAGCAAGTTTAAGTTGTTCTTCTAACTCTGCCATGTCGGCATTTTGATAACGATATCTTACAGCTTTACATAAACGCACGCCATCAATGATCGAAGCATGATTTAATGAATCAGAAATTATTGCATCTTCTTCGTTTAATAAAGGTTCAAAAACTCCACCATTTGCATCAAAGCAAGCTGCATAAAGGATTGTATCTTCTGTGCCAAAAAATTCTGCAATTTTCTCTTCTAATTTTTTATGTAAATCACTTGTGCCACAAATAAATCGAACTGAAGACATTCCATAACCATGAGTGTCTAAAGCGTTTTTGGCAGCATCGATTAGCTGAGGATTATTTGATAATCCTAGATAGTTATTTGCACAAAAATTTAAAACTTCTTTACCTGAATTTACTTTGATAATTGCACCTTGAGGCGTTACAATTACTCGCTCGTTTTTAAATAATCCAGCCTCTCTAATATCAGAAAGCTCTTTTTGAAGAAATGATTGATATTTATTATACATAAGTTGTAAGGTTTATTAGGTTTTTTGTCATGTTATTTATGATTCAAAAGTACAATTTTTCATTTAATTCTTCATTGAAAGTACCTAATAAATTTTAATTAAAATATAAATTGATATATGTATTATTTTTTTGTATTTTAGAAAACTAGAAAATATTAAATAATGTCCATCACAAAACTAGAAAATTCGGGAAAAAAAATTCTTATTGTCGATGATAGTGAGCTGATACATTATATATTAAATAATTTTTTCAAAAATAGTTCATTTGAATTAATACATGCTCACACCGGAAAAGAAGCAGTAAAGTTATTTAAAGAAAATAATGATATTAAAGTGATTTTATTAGATGTAGAATTGCCTGATATAAGCGGTTTTGAGGTGGCAAAATATATTCTGTCAATCTCATCTTCTAATATTTTAATGCAAACAGGCTCATTAAATGAGGGTTTTTTGGAAAAAATGAAAAAATATAATTTAAATAATTATATAATTAAACCTTATAGCAAAACAAATCTTATCAAAAGTGTTATTAAATTAATTTAATAACAGGGTTTTTTCAGCTTCACTCTAATATTTTTTCAAATTATCCTATTAAGACAAAATAAATTTGATATTTGAGAGTGATTATTAAAAAGATAAAAAATCTTGCAAAAATTAACAATGTTAATTATATTTGCACTGTTAAAATTATAAACACTGTTAATATTTTGGAAAAGAAAGAAATTCAGGAACAAAGAATGCGTGGATATTTTATTCAAGCAACAAAAGAAATGCTAAAAGCAGAAGGGTTAAAAAGTATTAGCGTTCGCAATATAGCCGACCAAGCAGGGTATTCCTACGCTACAATATACAACTATTTTAGGGATGTTAAAGATTTAGTTTTCTTATGCGTAAAGGATTTTCAACAAGAAATAGAAACTTATATAGCAGATGACACTGAAAAATTAAAACAGGGGAATGAAAAAATTACCGGAATTGCAAAATCATATATAAATTATTTTGTACAATACCCCGGAATATTTGAGCTTTTCTATATTGAACGGGTTACTGACATAGGAAATAAGCAAGATACTATTGATCTGATTAGTAATTTTTTAAGCAAACTATGCCAAAGCGACTGGCAATATATTTTGGATAATGGTTTATTTAGTATTCAAGAAGTTGAAAATAAGAAAATTTCACTAAATTGTATGGTTGTTGGATTGTTATTACTATATTTAAACAGAAGACATCCAGCAGAATATATAGATTTTATTAAAAACCTTGATTTTCAATTGAAAATTATAATGGATTAATGCCTTGATTCTGAAGAAATAATTTTATCCTTAATTAGCTGTGAATCTTCCGAAAGCAAAAAGCTTTTAGTTGAATCAGGGAGAAAATCTAAAATGTCATTTAGAGTACCATTTTTTATTGCATTACGAACTTTTGATGCACTAATAAAATTATCATCGCTTCCAATTGACATTCTCGGAATTTCTATTAGTTCAACATTATTTTTTCCAAGAAATTCTTTCATTGCTGAGTTATAAGCTGCTGTTGTTTTGCAATAAATTTCTTCTCCAACATATCTGCGAGTTATGTCTAATGTTGGAATAATATGTTTAATAAAAACGTTTACATCAAGCTCTGTTTGCTTTTGAGTAATGATGTCAATTGATTCTTTTTTGAGGAAATATGCAGGAAAAGTGGCTGAGGAAACAATGTATCTTCCGCCCTTTAGCATTATCACATTTTTTAAATGGTTTATTCCTTCTTCAATTAATTTCCAACGGATATCAAAACTAAAAACAGATTGATCTTCTTCAACAACAAATAGATAAAGAATATCATTTTCCGCAGCAGCTTTTTCAATCAGATATTTATGTCCATTAGTAAAAGGATTGCAGTTCACAACGATTGTTGCAATTTTATCTGAAACAATGCTGCTTTTATTAGATATTAAATAGTTTTTATAATCGGAAATGGTTTGGTACCCAAATTCTAAAAGTGCATAAATAGGAGGTGCTGAGGCTATTTCATTGTAGCCAATACTTTTAAATTTAATTACATTCTCGGGCTTGGTAAAAACAAATGAGGTTTTATTTTTTTTTAATGAGGTTTCTGTTAAATGCGATACTATTATAGCAAATGCCGAAGTTTCTCGAAATTTTGGGTCAACTGCAACAAATTTCAGTACGTTATCTTTAAGCGAACCAGTTCCAATAAAATCATCATTCAGATTAGTTAAAATAAATGTATAATCAACTTGTTCTGCTATAAAATCAAATCCTAAAGGATCAAGAATTCCTTTCATTTTCTTAACATCGTAGCGATTTTTTAGATCTAAAATCTCGAATCGATAATCGGTATTTTCAAAAACCATAGGTCATTTTTTATTTATGAAATTTAGAAAAATAGCAATAGCCAGCAAATCGGCTGAACCGCCAGGTGATATTTTTTTATTGTAACAAAAATACATTAACTCTTGAAATTTTAAAGCCTTTTCTTCAGCTATTTTTGATGAAAGGGTTTTTAAAGCTAATTCTTTGAATTCTGATAGCGTTTCAAAATTGCTTCTGAAAAGAATATTAGTGTCATTATTGTTTGCCATTAAAGATAGTAAAGCATTTTGAAGCATATCTTGTTTGGCTGATTGATTCAATTCATTTAAATCAACATTATTAAAAACAGAAAGTCCAAATTTTATTGAGGTTTTAAATCCAGAAGCCACTTCTAGTCTTGCTCCGCCAGCTACTTCCTTTCCATATTTTTCAACACATTTTTGACCATGCGTTTTATTTTCAGTTGATATGTCAAATTCATCCATCAAATGTTTGCCTAGTGCTTGAGAAATTTGACTAAACTGTTCTAAGTTAAATATCCCTTGTTTTGATTTAATAAACGCTGAACAAAATAGAGCAATTCCCATAAGAAAGATATTGCCTTTTTGTGTATTTACACCTTTTGTAGCTCCAAACATTTTATTTTCCATTTGCAAACCTATTTCTCGAATTTTTGGTAAAGCATCCGATAAAGAATTTTCAAAAGAAAACCCTAGTTCTGAAATGTCTTGAAAATAAAGTGAAATTGCGGATGAACTATCTAGAAATGTAAAATAGTCCATGTCTTTGTGAGTGCCTGAATTTGAAAAATCAACTAATCCTGGTTTTGGAGTCAATGATATTTCGTATAATATTGCTCGAAGAGCTTTTGATGCCAAATCTTTGCAAATAGATATTTTGTTTTTTTGTGCTATATAATTTAAAATTTCTTTCAATTGAAATTCTCTAAGTTCGTCAAAATTATGTCGTTTGGCTCGCATACAATTAATCGCAGAGTAAGTGTTGCAATAAAAACATGGTTTAGCTTTGCCAGATGAAATATAATTGCCATTTTCATCAGTGATATCCACATCTATAAATCGACCTAATTTATGATTTCCTTCAAAGGATTCGCAAAGTAGTTTTATGTCTTTTGCTGATAAATGAGAATTAATCGAAGCCAAGAAATAATCTCCAGCTTCATCTGATAACAATGATTTATTGTCAAGTTCAATTAATCTAGCTTTTAGATAAAAGATTAATTCAGAATGGATAATTTCGAAAAAATTTTTGATTTCAAGCGAGGTCTTAGGATAACCTGGAATATTTAAAGAAAGGCTCACACATATTTTATTCGCCATTATTAATTTCTCTTTTAGTTGAGAGCGAATTTCTTTCGCTAATAATATTGCATTTAAAATATTGTTTTGCATTTATGAAACTTTATTTATTTGTGAAGACGAGCTAAATGTGTTTTTCTAAATGAAATAAACTTAGTAAACCAAGCTTAACTCTTTGCTATTTATAATTTTATAAGTCTTTCAACTCCTCTTTCAAGCGTTTCATTATGTTTTGCAAAGCAGAATCTAATTAATGACATTTTTTCTTTCTGGCTATAAAATACAGATAAAGGAATTGAAGCAACACCATATTCCTTGGTCATGCGAATAGCAAAAGAATAATCATCTTCATCGGTAATAGTTGATATGTCGACTAACTGGAAGAAAGTTCCTTGATTTTGAATTAATTTAAATCGTGTTTCACCTATCAGTTTTGCAAAATAATTTCTCTTTTCTTCATAAAATGTACTCAATCCTAAAAACGAACTTTCATCTTTTAAAAATTCAGCTAAAGCATATTGTACGGGGGTATTTACTGAAAAAACTAAATATTGATGAACTTTTTTTATTTCTTTAATAAGTTCCTCCGGAGCAACACAATAGCCAACTTTCCAGCCTGTAGTGTGAAATGTTTTTCCAAAAGAAGTAATAACAATTGTTCTTTCGGCTAGTTCAGGAATTGAAGATGCGCTAATATGCTGAATACCATCAAAAGTAATGTGCTCATATACCTCGTCGCTAATTATTATAATATCAGTATTGCTAACTATCTTAGATAAAATAGATAAATCCTCTTTTGAAAATACAACACCAGTAGGATTATGTGGATTATTAACAATAATCATTTTTGTTTTTTCAGTAATTGCAGCCCTTACTTCAGTCCAATTAACAGAAAAATTAGGGGCATTCAGTTTAATAAAAACAGGAATCCCGCCATTTAACTCAATTACTGGAACATATGAATCGTAAGCAGGTTCGAAAATAATTACTTCATCACCCTTATGAATAAATGCGGTAATGGCAGTATATAGCGCTTGGGTGGCACCTGAAGTAATCACAATTTCTGTGTCTGGATTATACGCTTTTTTATAGTGTTTTTGAATTTTAGAACAAATCTGCTCTCTCAGCTCTTTAACCCCATGCATTGGTGCATATTGATTAAAGCCTGCATCAATATATTGTTTAACCAATCGACCTAGTTCTGGAAACGCTTGAAATTCAGGAAATCCTTGAGATAAATTTATGGCTTTATGTTCATTAGCCAATTGAGTCATTATTGAGAAAATAGTTGTTCCTGTATTGGGTAATTTTGAATGAATCATTTTATGAAATTTGATAAAATTAAGTTTCAAATAATTTTAAAACATCGTTTTAATATACTATCTCTTAGCTCCACAAGTATTAATGCAATTAACAATATTACTAATTTGATTATGTTTTAAAGTGTAGTAAATATTTTTTCCATCGCGAATCGAAAGTAATATTCCCTTATCTTTAAGAATTCCGAGATGATGAGAAGTAATAGCTTGTTCAATATTTAATTTCTCATAGATTTCAGTTACTGATAGTTTTTCTTGTTCCATAAGAAGCTCAATTATAGCAATACGAAGAGGGTGGGCCATTGCTTTAAGTTTTTTTGCAGCTTCTTCTAATTTTTCTATGTCAAGTTTGGTTTTCATATTGTTAATGTGTTAAAAATTGATAATAAGACAATTGTGGCTTTAAATTGTTTTAATAATTTCGGTAAATTAATCTATAATTATGCAAAGATATACAAATCTAAATATGTATGCAAGTTGTATATGTGTATTATTATATATGTTGTCAAATTATAACTAAAAAAATCGTGTTAATAAAATATAGAATCTACTATATTCAAATTGGCATAAAAATACTAATTTTAACAACTTATTGAATTTGTATTAAATGAGCAAAAAGTTAATGGCAAAAAAAATATTGTTAATTTTATTTTTATTTTTTCAAATTGGCTTTGGATTTTCTCAAATTCAACTGTATCCAAATAATACAGATATTCAGTTTAATACACATCAACTTTTATTAAAAAGGAACTGCTCAATTAATACTTCATTTTTGCCATTAATACGTTCAGATTTCGATACTGTTTCAAAATATTTATACAATTATTCTGGTCGCGATAGTGTATTTATTAGCCGAAGGTCGCACAAACAATTATGGAAAAGCTTAAGAAGAGAAAGTTGGGTAACTATAGATTCTGCTGAATTTAGACTAAAATTTGATCCTTACATTGATTTTGAAGTTTCAAAAGGCATAAAAGCCGATACCTCAGTCTTTAGCGTAAACACTCGTGGAATAATTGTTCATGGCGAAGTTGGCAAAAAGTTTAATTTTGTCACCATGTATTCAGAAAATCAAGCTACATTCCCAGAATACTTAAGAAATCATATTTCAGAGGACACTGTTATTCCTGGTCAAGGATACCCCAAAGCTTTTAAAAAAAGTGGCTATGACTATGGCTATGCATCAGGATTTATAGAATATAATGCGTCTAAATATCTCGATTTTAGGATTGGTCATGGAAAGAATTTTATTGGAAATGGCTATCGTTCTTTGCTTTTATCAGATGCTGCATTTAACTATCCTTATTTAATGACATCTTCAAAAATTTGGAAACTTCAATATATCAATATTTTTAGCTCATATATGGATATTAATGAAGCTCATAGCTATGAATCAGGTTTTAGAAAAAAATATAGCACTAGTCATTATTTAATTTATAAAATAAATAAGCTTGTAAGTATAGGATTTTTTGAATCAACTATTTGGAAAACTGATAAATCAACAGCGAATAAATTTGATTTGAAATTTATAAATCCATTAATTTTTTCAAATACAATTCAGTATAATTTAGGGAGCGAAAATAATTCGATGATTGGTTTGAATTTAGATTGGAAATTTAAAGAAAACAATATGTTTTACGGGCAGTTAGTTATTGATAGTTACCACGAAGAATATAGAAAAGAATTTGGTTTTATGCAACAAAAATATGGTTTTCAGCTTGGTGTTAGAGGCGTAAATTTATTTAAAATCAAAAATTTAGACTATTTACTTGAATATAATCAAGTTCAACCCTACACTTATGCACATAAAAATACATTGCAAAACTATTCGCATTATAACGAACCACTTGCTCACCCGTTAGGAGCTAACTTTCAGGAAACTGTTATTATAGCAAAATACACCAATACCGACTTTTTTGTTAATTTAAAAATAAATTATGCCTTTTATGGAGCAGATACTTCGGGAACACACTGGGGCAAGGATATTTCAAATTCTGATTTTGCTGCTCAACGCCCCGACGCTCAAATTTCTACTGGGAATCATTTAGCTCAAGGCGTTAGAACAACTCTTTGGTTTAAAACATTAACAATAGGCTTTATCATTAATCCAATTACAAATATGGTTATCGAAGCAGGCGTACAGCAAAGAGATGAGTATTCTATTATTTCAAGTAACAAGAACATGTATATATTTGTAGCTTTTAGAACTAAACTGTTTAATCATTATTATGATTTTTAGAAAAATAAAATATATTAAGCAATTTATAGTTGCAGTTCTGCTTGTTCTAATTTCAATTAGTACAAATATCGGATTTGCACAAAATACGCTATCAAAGACATTTATACCATATTCCGACACAAATTTTACAATTCATTCTTCAATCAAAAGCACAGTATACCAAGATGCAGAGCTTTTAAATACGCCAATTGATACAACTGGATTAATTAAAACAAAAAAGAATAAAATTTCGGGTTCAAATGGATTGGTTACTGTGGTGCCTGAAATAGATTTGGTAGGAGGGAAAAACATTGCTTCATTAGGATATGGGCTTACTTTTAAATTTAATTATAAAAATAAAATTAAAGCTAATATCACTGGCATGTCGGTAAATACAGAATCTCCTGAATATTTTAATGATTTATTTGTTCCTCGACAAGTTTATTTTGGCGAACGAAACAGTTTTAACACAAAGCTGGGACTTGGCTACAATCGACTTAGATATAATCTAACATATACGCCTTCAAAATATTTCCTATTAGAAGGAGGAACTGGCAAACATTTTATTGGAGATGGCTATCGTTCGATGCTTTTGTCAGATAATGCAGCTGATTATCCTTATTTTAAAGTAGAAACAAACTTGTGGCACTTAAAATACTTTAATTTATGGACTGCCATGAAAGCTGCTGATAAAATAAATGATAAAACCTATTCGAAATATGGTGTTTTTCATTACTTAAGTTGGAATATTACAAAAAAAATAAATATCAGTATATTCGAATCTATTATTTGGCAACGAAAAGACAGCACCGGAACTAGAGGTTTTGACGTGAACTATTTGAATCCAATTATGTTTTATCGCCCTGTTGAGTTTTCTTTAGGTTCTCCCGATAATTCAGTATTAGGACTTAACTATAAAGTAAAATACAATCGAAAAAATATTTTCTATGGCCAGTTGTTTATCGATGATTTAATTGTAGGAGAACTGAAACAAGACATAAAACATATTCTAAAACCAGAAGATAAAAATGTTAAATATGGCTATTGGACAAATAAACAAGCATTTCAAATTGGATGGAAATCGTTTGATATTTTCAAGAAAAAGGGTTTGATGGTTCAAAATGAAATAAATGTTGCACGACCTTATACCTATTCACATAGAAACCCAACTCAGAACTACAGCAACTTCTATCAATCGCTTACTCATCCTATGGGTTCAAATTTCATGGAATTAGTAAATTTTATTAAATACAATCACAAAAAAATATTTTTAGAATATGAATTGTTGTTAGCTGAAGTTGGCTTAGATACAATTGGTAGCCATTTTGGGAACAATATATTTCAATCTACCTACGATACTTATGATCCAAAGCGCCCTAATATTGTTGTAAAACAGTATGAAAACTATCCGGCTCAGGGAATAAGAAGTAAGCTCCTATTTACAGGCATAAAAGCGTCATATTTATTATTCCCTATGAATAACTTAAGAGTTGAAGCAGGCATATATTACAGAAGCTTAACTAACGAATTAACAAATAAATACAATTACTATTTTTACTTTGGAATAAGAACTTCGCTTGAAAAGTTAAATTTCGACTTTTAATTTAATTTAAAATTAGTGGGTATGGCTTTATATATCCCTCGATAGAAAAAGTAAATATATAAAATAGGTACTGAAAAAATATTTATTATAAGTATTCCCAAAAACCCTGATCCAAAAACAAATATTAAAGAAAACAATAGAAAAAATATATTATAAAAAATAGATTTTGCAAGAGCATTCTCTCTTATATGATCAGCTATTATTTCTTCGTTTTTCTCCTTTGAAAACATAATCAAAAACAAGCCTATAAGAAGTAGTAGTAAAATCAATTCATCGGCAAAATTTGTTTTAAAACTAGCAAATATTTTAGTTTCAATAAATGATGAATATATTGCAAAAACAGGCATCGTAAATCTAAAATCGAAATAAATATAAAATATACAAAGAATAATACCGATGATTAAAAGAGACAATCCAATATATTTCCAGAAGTGGGGAATAAGAAGGTTTTTCATAAAATAATAGGACTTAATGGTTTCAATGATTACTTTTCTTTAAATAACAAAAACCTTTTAAATAATTGTATTTTTTTCTTTTCATTTTCAGGCATGTCATTCAACATTTTATCAGCTAAAGGCTTCCAGCTATCTGCCAAAGAATTTGTTTTTTCAGCTAGCTGCTGCATACTTTCAGGATTTTGCAAATGTGTAGAATGAGCATTGGTATATTCAGAAAGATGATTTAAAATATCGGGAGCATCCATAATTGGGCATGGACGATGAGGATTATCTGAAAAAGGCTTCGACTTTCTGAAATGGCGGAAGAAATTTGACGAAAGAGCTTCGTGAAGTGACTTGTCGTGTATATTTACATCCGAATAATGAAAAAAAGCACAAGGCTCTAAATCTCCATGAGCATTAATATGTACAAAATCATTTCCGGCAGCAACACATCCAAAAGCCATGTGACCCATGTTTGCAAAGTCAATAATAGTAAATTTATGCTTATTCATGTATTTTTCTAACTTTTCCTTTACCGTAATCCTTTGCTCAGCAGTTAAGCAAAGCGATAAATCTGCCCCACTTCCTACAGGGATATAATTGAAAAGCCAACCAACCCAGGCTCCCTTTTCTCGCAAAAAATCTAAAAACTCATCACTACAAATCTCCTCCCAATTCTTTGAATGATAACAAATAGAAAAGCCAAAGCCAATATCACGCTTTTTCAAAATATCCATTGCCTCAACCACTTTGTCAAAAGTTCCGGCACCACGTCGAAAATCGGTAGCATCCCGAAATCCCTCAATACTTACAAATACATTGATATTACCCAAAACAGCCATTTCATAGGCTAAAGTTTCGTCTATCAGAGTGCCATTGGTAAATAACGCAAAGGAAAGTTTATGATGTTTTTTACATAATTTCAAAATATCATCTTTGCGCATTAAAGGCTCGCCTCCACTTAGAATTATATCGGTTATGCCTAATTTCCTGGCATCAGTAAAAATATCGTCTAATTTATTAAATGGAATTTCGCTTTTTTTATCGTAATCGGCAGCCCAACATCCCAAGCATTTTAAGTTGCATGCACTAGTTGGATCGATAAGTAAATTTAGTGGGATGGCATAGTTGTGCTTCCATTGCAAGTACGCACGTCTAAATGCTTTATAAAACCCATTTAGAACAATTAAATTGTAGAGTGTTCTTGCTTCAAAAAATTTATTGCAACGATAAATATAGTCTTTATGATGTGGATATTTTGGAATTTGTTTTTTTTCACCTAATATTGTTAAATATCTCATATCGAAAGACTCAATTTAGCAATACTATTAATTAGATGTGCTGCTAAATACTGGAAAAGAAACTACTGTTTGATCATCAAAAGTGATTTCAAATCCTACTAAACCCCACTTGTGGTTTGCATAATAAGCTATTTTTGATACACCTAAACTTTTCATGCCAGTTCTATCTTCTTCAACCTTCATGGCTTTTATATACATTCCTCCCCAATAATAATCATCATTTACGTCTTTGCGAACAACTGTGCGAACCTTTGTTGTTCCATTAATAGGATATGTATCGCCTATATTTGAGCTATATTTAACTAAAATACCAGCACCCGGTCCAGAACAGCTTTCAATTCCTTCGGCAGTATTTTTGAACTTCATCGTTGTCGTTTTAGCGGTATCACCATTAACAATAATTTCGGGAAAATCAGCTAGCAAATCTTTAATAGCTTGATTGGTTATAATTGCAGATCCAGTATACGTTGAAATGCCATTATTTAAACCTGTTACGGCTGCCTCAAAATTACTTACACCAGCAATAGCAGATGAAGATGAGTTAGCTGTTTCACCAACATTTCCCATTGGAGATTGTGCTCCAGTTATTCCTGTAGGCGTGTATGCAAAAGGGGCTGGGCTATCGTCTTTTTTGTTTTTGCTGCACCCTGCAATAATTGCTGTGCTTAATAGAATTAAAAAAAATATTCTTTTCATGAGATAATTTTTTAAGTTTTAAGAGAAAAAATCTGTTTTCAATTACTGTTTGTTACTTTAAACAAAAGTAATGAAAAATAATGAATCATACAAATCTTCTATATATAAAAAAATCGGTATTTTTGTCAAATACAAAAAGAAAAATGAAAAATACACCCAAATACCCAAAAAAAGTTCCTTTCTTAGTTTTTGCTGATACCGAAGGTAATATTTTTGAAGATGAAACACTCGAAGCTACTGGAAAAGAAGGGTCTTTAACTCATAAATTGTCGACCAAAGATTTTATTGAAGTGCCAGAAGGAAGCGAATTTTTCCTTTTGCCTAATAGAATTCCTATTGGTTTCGATATGAAAAATGGTGTTTTTAGAGAGTCTACCGAAGGTACCGCAGTTGCCGTTTTATTAGCTCCTGCTTATGTGCAATTATACACGCCAGCATATACAACACAAGCTAATGCTAAAGGTTTGCCTGCATTCTCATATACACCAGTAGCTTGGTTTGATGGAAAATTCTTCGCCACATGTATTCGGATTGATTCTGATACTCGACAAGATTCAATTTCTTTTAACCCTGAAAAAGCTTTTAAGAATGCAAAAACAGCATTAGAAAACAATTCGAACAATACTTTGTTAGCTCATTTAAAAGAGTGTGCAGAACAAAATTTGTGTACTTTTGCTCAAAACTTTTTCCTAGGAAAATCTGAAATTCCATTGCCTACTTCTTCAGCTTGTAACTCATCTTTATTTGAAACTGATTTTAATCAAAATTGCAGTACTTTTTCCCCCAATGCGGATGAAATTGCAGAGATAGCAATTCAACATTTAGAAAAGGCAAGTCAACCTATTGTTTCTTTTGGTCATTGTTGTAATGGAGATTCATTTTCGGAATGGGAAACCACAATAAATACAATAAAACTCATTCGCAAAAAAACCAAGAAAGGGATTGTTAATTTAAACACAAATGGGAGCAATCCCAAAGCATTGGATTTGATGTGTAAAGCAGGACTCGACAGCGTAAGAATAACAATGAATAGTTTTGTTGAATCTAATTACATGAACTTCAACTTGCCAAAAAATTATTCGTTTAAAGATGTTCTTTCTAGCTTTGCTATAGCCAAAAACAATAAAATTTGGACTTCAATAAACTATTTAGTTTTTCCTGGATTAACGGATACTATTGAAGAGTTTGAAGCTCTTAAAGTAATGATTGCAGATAATAATATAAATATGATTCAGTGGAGGAATCTTAACTTTTCTCAAGAATGGTATTTGAATAGACTGGGTATAACAGAAACTCACTATTCAATGGGAATAAAAAAACTTATGAAGGAAATTAGAAAAGAATTCCCTGAAATAGTTTACGGTTATTTTAATCCAAGTAAGGAAATAAGACATTGAATATTTGATAAAATTAAAAACTATCAAGATTCATAATAATATTTAATTACAATCGTTAAAAAAATAAATCATACAATATGCTATTTAGTTCAACAATTTTTTTATATTTATTTCTTCCTTTAACCTTACTGGGATATTATTTATTTCCGACAAAATACAAAAATAATTGGCTTTTGTTTGCTAGTTTAATCTTTTTTGCTTGGGGAGGCGTTAGCTTTACATTGATTCTTATTGTCTCAATAATATTAAATTTTATTTTTGGTTTAAAAATCCAAAAAAACTTAAATACTCATAAAGGTCATAGGTGGTTAATAATAGGGACATCAACAAACTTAATTATTTTAGGTATATTTAAATATCTAAATTTCATAATATTAAATTTAAATGAACTGTTTGGCAAAATATCAATTCCAACAATTCATGAATCTCACATAATTTTACCAATTGGGATATCATTTTATACTTTTCATGCATTATCCTATTTGATAGATATTTACAGAGGAAAAACAACTGCTCAGCGTAATATATTTGATTTGTCTTTATATATTTGTATGTTCTCCCAACTTATTGCTGGTCCAATTATTAGATATAGTGATGTTTGGCAACAGCTTCGAAATAGAAACCACACCCTTGCAAGGTTTTCTTCTGGGGTTGAAAGATTTCTGATTGGATTGGGTAAAAAAGTTTTATTAGCAAATATCTTTGCAAGTGTAGCTGATGATATTTTTACGAGCAATATAACAGATTTAAATGCAGCTAATGCATGGCTAGGAATTATATGCTATTCGTTGCAAATATATTATGATTTTTCTGGATATTCTGACATGGCAATAGGATTAGGTCGTATGTTTGGGTTTGAATTTTCAGAAAACTTCAATTTTCCTTACGTCGCAAAATCAGTAAAAGATTTTTGGAGAAGATGGCACATATCATTATCATCTTTTTTTAGAGATTATGTATATATACCTTTGGGGGGCAATCGCGTGAAACATAGCAGAACTTTAATTAACCTTTTATTAGTTTTTTTTCTCACTGGATTTTGGCATGGTGCAAGTTGGACTTTTGTAGTTTGGGGGTTATTCCATGGATTTTTTATGATTCTCGAAAAATTAGGGCTTGAAAAAATATTAAACCAAATTTGGAAACCTATTGCAAACATATACACACTTATTGTTGTAATGTTTGCATGGGTATTATTTAGATCTGAAACAATTAATTCTGCAATGAGTTTTTGGAAAGCAATGTTTAATTTTAAATGGGACAACCAGCAATTAGAATTATTTTTTAATTTTATGAATACTGAGTTGTATTTAGCATTCATTATAGCAGTTCTGGGTGCATTTGGTGCGTTTAAATATATTGGAGATAAATTTGAAATATATTTTTCAACAGGAAATAGAAAATCAAAATGTTTTTCATATGTTTTTGATGTAGTTTCAACAACGTTTTATGCATCAATTCTTATAGTTTGTTCAATGTATCTTATTGCCGGCACTTATAATCCATTTATATATTATAAATTTTAGTATGACAAATAATAAATTTAGAGTTTATTTTATTTCAACAATATTTATTGTTATAATATCTTTCCCTTTAATCAATAGCAGGTTTAGCTTAATAAAGGATATACCTAGTAATGAAAACAGAAAAATGGCTTCAAAACCTCAGCTAAATTTTAATCTTTTAGATCCATATCCCCCTTTATATGAAAAATATTATAGTGATAATTTTACCATTCGTTCTTTAATGATAAAATACTATAATCTCCTAAATATTTATGCATTCGAAAAATCTCCCATTCCCGACCAAGTAATTTTTGGCAAAGATGGTTGGCTCTTTTTAGCGGGGAATGAACTTGATGCTTATAGAGGAAAAAATAGCTTTAATCAAAAAGATCTTGAGGAATTTAAATTAGAACTAGAATATCGAAAAAAATATATCGAAAATAATGGGGGCAAATTCTATTTTATGATTGCTCCTAACAAAGCTAATATTTATTCAAATAAAATGCCAAATAATATATTCAAAATTAATAATCAATCTTGGGGTGAACAACTTATTGAATATCTTAATTTAAACTCAAATGTTAAACCTATTGATATTTCTAATGCATTAATAAATACAAAAAAAGAAAATCTTTATTACAAATTGGACAACCATTGGACCGAATTAGGTGCTTTTTATGCTTCAAATGAAGTGCTAAAAAGAATTCATTTAGATTTCCCGAAAGTAAATCAATTGCCTATTTCAGATTATGATTTGTTAATAAGCGATAAAACACATCAAGGTAATATAGCAAATATGCTTTCTAACTTAAAAAGTTTTAAAGAATTTGAATACAAACTTGTAAGAAAGCCTAATTTCAAAGCTGTTGACGCTGCTAAGGCTGGGTATAAAGTGACAGAAGGCTTTCCTTATTCTTGGGATTATGAAAATGTAAAAGAAATTATAGGCTCTAAAAATCCTAAGATTCTAATCATTTCTGATTCTTTTGGTTATTCTATTTTCCCCTTTATTTCTGAAGAATTTAGTCGCAGTGTTAAAATTTTTGATGCCTGGCAATACAAACTTAATGAAGAAATAATACAAAAAGAAAAACCTGACATTGTATTACTTATCACTGTTGAGCCTTTGCTTAAAAATATTTTAAAATATCAATCAAGATTAAATATAAAATAATAATTAAGATTTATTTTTCTCAAAGTATCTTTTTAAATAGATCCAAAAAAGTGATGAATTGAGTAAAATTTAGTCAATTATTTTAATTGTATTTAGCATTTTTGAGACCTAAATTGTATTAGCTTTAACTTTTTTCTAAAAAAAAATCAAACTTTTAGTTAAAAGAGTTGCATTTTCAGTTTCTAGTTTACATCTTTGCAAGAAATTTAAATTATCTATTTTTATGAAAACTGAATTAGCACTTAATCCCAACCAATTGGTTCAGTATCTTGGCAAACCAGCAAACACTTTTACAAAAGAAGATATCATTAAATACATTGAAGACAAAGGTATTAAAATGATAAATTTCCGTTATGTTGGTGGTGATGGCAGATTGAAAACTTTAAATTTTATTATTTCAAGTAAAAAACATTTAGATACCTTACTTTCTACTGGAGAACGCGTTGATGGATCTAGTTTATTTAGCTATGTTGAATCGGGGAAGAGCGATTTATATGTTGTGCCTAAATTCAAAACTGCTTTTTTAAATCCTTTTGCTACTATTCCTACGCTAGATATTTTATGTGCTTATTTTGACAAAGATGGCAAACCATTTACTGGCTCACCTGATTATATTTTAAAAAAGGCTCATGATACCTTAAAGGAAAAAACAGGATACACTCTTGATGCAATGGGAGAGTTAGAGTATTACGTTATTGCTGAAAACAATAATTTTTATCCAGCTCGCGACCAAAAGGGTTACCACGAATCTTATCCATTTACTAAATTCGAATCTCTACGTGTTGACGCTATGCAAGCTATTGCTCAAGCTGGTGGACTTATAAAATATGGACATTCGGAAGTTGGAAACTTCACTCAAGGTATATATTACCACGAACAAAATGAAATTGAGTTTTTGCCAACAAATATTGAAGATGCTGCGGATCAATTGCTAATTGCGAAATGGATAATACGTATGTATGGCTATAAATATGGTGTAAACATTAGTTTTGCACCTAAAATTACGGTTGGAAAAGCTGGAAGTGGCTTACATGTTCACATGCGCTTAATGAAGGATGGAAAAACAGCTACACAAAGAAACGGAGAATTAACTGATGAAGCTAAGAGTGCAATAGCTGGTATATTGGATCTATCTCCATCATTAACTGCTTTTGGAAATACTATTCCAACTTCATACTTACGATTGGTTCCTCATCAAGAAGCCCCAACCAACATTTGCTGGGGCGATAGAAACCGTTCAGTATTAGTTCGTGTTCCATTGGGTTGGAGTGGTAAAGCATCAGAAATGATAAATATAGCAAATCCAAATGCAAAGGTTGAACCAATGGAACTTGCAGAAAAACAAACTTTCGAATTTCGTTGTCCTGATGGATCTGCAAACATATACTTATTGTTAGCAGGATTAGTAGTTGGTGTTCGTCATGGTTTGGAAATGAAAGATGCATTGAAAAAAGCAGAAGATTTATATGTAGATGTAAATATTTTCGATGACAAGCATAAAGAAAAATGCGACAGCTTAGATCAATTGCCAATTTCTTGTTGGGACTCGGCTGAAAAGCTTATTGAGCAAGAGTCTAATTATTTGCAGTACGATGTTTTCCCTAAAATATTCCTTGATGGCACTGTTGATATGCTCAAATCTTATGACGACAAAAATCTAAGTGAACGTTTATATGGCAAACACGATGAAATACGTCAATTAGTTGAATTATACTTGCATTGTTAAATCCAAAGGAAATTAATAAGATAATCAGAGGTGTTTAAAAAGTTTACTTTTTAAACACCTCGTTTTTTAATAGCCTTATTATTGAATTATTATTTTTTGAGTAGAAGTAGAATTAGCGGTTCTTACTTTTACAAAATAGATTCCTTTGTTTAATGAATCCGTATTTACCTGTGCAGAAGGGAAATTGACTGACTGGTCTTTAACAACTTGCCCAATTGAATTGGAAATACTAATAGCAATAATTGTTTGATTGCAATCTATATTTAATTGTTCCCTTGCTGGATTAGGATAAATTGAAATAAATGGAATTGTTTTTTCATTTATACCAGTAGTTTCTGTAATAGAAATCTCATCTAAACGAATATAATATTTGTTTGAATCCGAATAGGCTTTGAATCCAATATAATAACTTCCATCAGTTGGAACATTAAACTGCTTAGTTTTTATTAGATAAACCGTGTTTGAAATTTGGTTCAAATCAATAATTTTGAAAACTGTATCATTTATATTTTGACTATTCATTAAATATACTTTCATTTTTTCTTTATAAGTTGCTCCCTGAGCTTTACAGGCAAAACTTAAAGTGTATGTTTTTGCTGATTCGAAATTTATACAAGTAGTTAGTAACATGTCATTAGCGGCATTAATTTGGCTATATGAATACTGAGCATACCCTGAGCTTTGATACCCTGAATTTACCAAAGTATCAACAGTCCATGTGCTTCCATCATTATTTGCATCTATTACCGACCAACCGTCCAAACTTTCAGTAGATTCAAACCCCATAGTGTAAGGAATATTTTTAGGAAGCATTTTTGTAACATAAAATTCTGCTGTATCATTTTTCAGGTCAGCATCATTTGCAACGTTGCTATATACAATTATTGTGTGCAAACCATCTGTTGATAAATCAGCTAGGGTTGAAAAGGTAAACATATATGTACCTAAACTATTAATTGTAGCCGAAACAGTTTCTGATATTATGGTTCCATCTACATTCATTTTTATGGGGAAATTATTTATTGGAGTTGCCCCATAATTTTTAATTAATGCTGAAATTGTTTCAGATCCCATATTACAAGAGGAAAATGGTCCGTAAACCGATTTTATTGCTACATCAATTGGAGGCAAAGGTTTAACGGCACCAAAATTAAGTCTTACTCCAAATGAAACAAGAAAATTTGAATATTCAACAGTTCTCCAATCAGAATTATCAACTCTATAAACTGTCGTATTTGGATTAAAGAAATCTTTAGTTGCTCCTAATGTTAAACTATTAACAGAGGATTGTCTAACCCCAATAATATATTTTTCATTTGCTTCAAGTACAAAATAATTGCCATCAATCCCGACAGAATACCAATTAGAATTAGAACTAGGGATTATATAGTTGAAAGACGAAGCAACTAAAGTCGTGTCTGTTGCTCCAATATGCCATATTTGCACTTTACAGCTATCACCCATAGTTGGTAGCCTTAAATTAAATGAAACAGAGGTTAAAGTATCAGCGGTTTTTAATTCAAATACTTGTCCTAAAAATCCTGTGAAATTTTTAAATCCTAAATAACTTTGAAAGTTATCTAAATCTCTAGCCATAACACTATCTGATACTACTAATGAAAGAGAATCGATGTTGTCGGTTAAATTGTTTTCATTTTCTGAAATAGAAACATTATAAAAAGCTTTCAATGTATCTGTGATATCAACAATTAATGGATTTGTTTGTGTTATACTATAAAGGGTGTCTACAGCTCCTAAGCCACTGCTAACAGACCTGTTA
Organism: Bacteroidota bacterium; assembly: GCA_037139195.1. Classification (GTDB taxonomy): domain Bacteria; phylum Bacteroidota; class Bacteroidia; order Bacteroidales; family JAHJDW01; genus JBAXGW01. The sequence continues at coordinate 12,754 of JBAXGW010000002.1, read as the reverse complement.
GCAGTGAAATTTTCTTTTGGAACACTAAGATCAAATGATACAGTTGAAACTGCATCAATTCCACTATTAATAATATCCGTTTTAAAATATATGGGTCGAGCTATTTTAATTGGTATTATTGGATACTCATTATATGGACTATAATCTATTTTATTAATTGTAACATCAAACGGATTCTTTTGATATACCTCGATATCATCAATAAATAGCATGTTCATATCATTAGAATTATTTCTAAATGCTATATAAACAGTTTGACCCTGATATGCTGATAAATCAACTGTTCTTTTTGTCCAATTTGGAAATTCTTGAGCAACAGAAATTAAATTAGTAGTAAAGTCAGTAATTTGTAAGCCAGTTGTGGAAATTTTTACTTCATAACCATCAGGATATTCTGCTTGAATTGCCATTGCATTCCAACTTAGTGCACAACCTTCAATAATAGTTATTGCTGGTGTTATCATCCAATCATCCGCAATCTTAACGCCTGAGGTATACCAAGAAGTACTTGCTGCAACACTATCGCCTAATAACTGTTCGTTTTCCATAATAATCCATGCTTTATTACCAAATATTGAATCGTTTGGAGTAGAACCATCATTATTTATTAATGTGAAATTACTAGGCATGCCATTTTGAAAGTTTTCTGTAAAAATTGAAGTCGTTCGCAAATTGTTAGTATTGCATTGGGGTTTGTTGTTCTTAAAATCCACAATTTCGAGCTTTGAGTCAGAAGGTCTTTTAATCTGGGCTTCAATCGAAATTGAAAAAACTAGAAAGATTAATAAAATGATTGATTGTTTCATTATTTAGGGTTTTGGTGGGTTTTATTAAATTATGTTTTTTACAAGTATTTTAGGCTCAAGCATATCAAAAATTGCGTATTTTAATCCTTCACGTCCTAGTCCAGAATTTTTAATTCCACCATAAGGCATGTGATCGACTCTAAAAGTTGGAACGTCATTAATAATTACGCCTCCTGCTTCTATCTTTTGAAATGCAAAATTCATTTCAGACAAGCGGTCGGTAAAAACACCTGCCTGTAATCCAAATTCAGTTTCATTAACCAAATTGACAACACTTTCAAAATTATTGTATTTTTCAATTGTAACGACAGGACCAAATACTTCACAACAGTTAACTTTCATCTGTTTTTTTGTATTTGTTAGCACTGTCGGTTCAAAAAAGGCATTTCTTCTTTTTCCTCCATGCAATAATATTGCCCCATCTGAAATAGCTTCGTTCACCCATTCTTCAACTCTCGTTGCATTCCACTCGTCAATCATTGAGGTGATTCCAGCTTCTTTATCTAATGGACTTCCTTCTTTAATAAGCGATGTAGCATTAATAAATTGTTCAATAAATTGATTGAAAATATTTTCATGAACAAAAATTCGCTGTGTGTGTATGCATACCTGACCTTGATAGGCAAAAGCACCACCAACGCATTTTGGCACTGCAATAGACAGATCCGCAGAATCTGACACAATAACTCCAGCGTTTCCGCCCAATTCTAATACTACTTTTTTCTTTCCTGCATCCGACTTCATTTTCCAACCAACCTCTGGTGAGCCTGTAAAAGTTAATAGTTTGAAGCGCTCATCTGTTACTAAAAGATTTCCAGATTTTCTGTCCATAGGAATTATTGATACAGCTCCTTTTGGAAGTGTTGTTTTGTCAATTATTTTTGCTAATTCTAAAGTAGCTAATGGTGTTGAAGTTGCGGGTTTTAATATTATTGGGCAACCAGCTGCTATTGCAGGTGCTATTTTATGTGCGGCAAGATTAAGAGGGAAGTTAAACGGTGAAATCCCCGAAACTAGTCCTATTGGGAAGTATTTAATCCAAGCCTCTTTTCCTTTGCCTGCCATTGTCCAGTCGATACTCATATATTCTCCTGGAATGCGTTTTGCTTCTTCTGCTGCAACCAAAAATGTTTGAGCGGTACGGTCAACTTCTCCAATAGCAAGGGCAATAGGTTTTCCCGCTTCTTGAGCTATAACTGCCCCAATTCTTTCTCTGTCTTCTTTTAATGAATTTGAAATAAACATCAAAATTTGATATTTTTCGTACGAAGACAGCAAACTCATTTCTTCTTCAATAGTTTTAGCTTTATTAATTGCTAATTCTAGCGTTTCTTCGTTTCCAATAAAAGTTGATGCAAATTTTTCTTTAGTATGCGGATTTTCTACAATTAAATTGCTTGGTGTTTCAATAAATCTGCCAGCAACGTAAATTTTATAATTTTCCATATATTATTTTTAATAATAAAGGTCAAAATTACAAATTTTAAAATAATACGTTTTCTTTTAAATATATTTAACAAAAGAGTTTTAACAAAAAAAAGGGTTGTCTTTTTTAAACAACCCTTTTGCCGTTTTAACAAATATAACTTATTCCACAATAATTTTTCTTGTTGTTACAGAATTTTCAGAATTAATTACTAAAAAATAAATTCCATTTTTTAGTAACGAAGTATTAATTTTAGCTTTATTGGAATTGACAATCTGCTCAATTAATTCTTGTCCTAGTGCATTTTTGATGCGAATATTTTTAATTGTTTCATTACTCATAATATTGAGTTCATCATCAGTGGGATTTGGGAATATTTGAAATTGATTATTGAAATCTTCATTAATACTGGTTGATTCGCTGATTGAGATATTATCTAATCTGATATATACGCCTTCTGCATTAGAATAAGCCATAAATCCAATATAATATATATCTGATGAAGGAACATTAAAGTTAGTGCTATTTACAATATATGTAGTATTTGAGAATTCGCCTAAATCAACTATTTTAGAAATTGTGTCGCTCATATTTTGCCCTGACATTAAGTAAACTTTCATTTTTTCTAAATAGTTGGTGCTTTGTGCTTTATAAGCAAATCGCAAAGAATATGTTTTACTGGATTCTAGACTAATACAAGTCGTAACTAAAACATCTTTTGCATCATTCTCTGTACTATATGAATACTGTGCAAATCCGTTACTATTATTTCCTGCACCCGACTGATATTCTGGAGTCCAAGTGCTTCCATCGTTATTTTCGTCTACAACAACCCAACCTTCAATTTCTTCTGATTCTTCAAAGCCCATTGAAAAAGGGATTGTTTTTGGAACTAATTTTCTTACGCTAAAATTTGCAGTATCATTAAAATGATTTAAATCAGTTGTTAATTCAGTATAAACAATTATTGAATGATCGCCATTTGAAGACAAATCTGCCATTGATGTAAAGGTATAGTAATAGGATTGCAAGCTGCTGATTGTAGCACTTACAGTTTCGGTAATAATGGTTCCATCAACATTCATTTTAATTGGGAAATTGCTAATAGAATTAATTCCGTAGTTTTTTATTAATACAGTGATTGAACCTGTAGTTAAATTACATGAAGTATTTGGTCCAAGCACTTCTTTAACAGCAACATCAAAATTTGGCATTGGTCTAACTATTCCAAAATTTGCACGAATAGAAAAAGAAATGAAATAATTTGCTGTTTCGACTTTTGTCCATTTTGAACTATCTGTTTTGTAAAAAGCCGATTCTGAAGTAAAATAATCTTTTGTTCCACCTAATGAAATTGTATTTAACGAAGATTGCCTAACCCCTATAATATATTTCACATTTGGATTTAATACAAAGGAATTCCCATCAATTCCCAAAGTATACCAACTAGCAGAATCAGAAGGGATAACAAAATTCTCAGATGATGCTACTAAAGAAGTATCGGCAGAACCAATTGCCCAAACTTGAATTTTACAACTATCGCCCATTGTTGGTTCATTCAAGAAGAATGACACTGAAGTTAAAGTATCTTTTGTTTGCAATTCAAAAATTTGACCCATAAAACCAGTATTTTCTACAATACCTAGAAATTCAGTATAAGAACCCAATTCTTTTGCCATCACTGTATCAGAAACTACAAAAGTGATGGAGTCCATATTATCTGATAATGCAGTTTCATTTTCTGGAATTGTAAGCATTAGATGGGCTTTTATTGTATCAGGAGAAGTTATAATTAAAGGATTCGAATGAGTCATATTAAACAATGTATCGTTTGATGCCAAAGCACTATTGTTATTGCTTGTTGCCGTAAATCCTTTAGCTGGAATATTAACATCAAATTGCACGGCTGACACAGCATCTGTTCCTGTATTTACAGCATTTGCACGATAATATATCGGCGCTACTTGGCTCAATGGAATTATTGGATAATTTGAATTTGGGGAATAACTAGAATTGCATATTGTTGCATCAAATTGATTTTTTTTATAAACTTGAATATCGTCAATTAGCAACAGATTTTTATCGTTTGAATTATTTCTAAATGCAATATAAATAGTTTGTCCATTATATGCCGACAAATCTACTGTTCTTGTAATCCATGCTACATTTTCCGCTGCAATACTAAACAAGTTAGTAGTAAAATTTGCCATCAAATTACCTGTAGTTGAAATTTTTACTTCATAACCATCAGCATAAGCAGCCTCAAAAGCCTTTGCGTCCCAAGATAATGCACAACCGGGCGTTATTGTAATAGCAGGCGTAATCATCCAATCGTCAGATATTGTGCCCCCAGCTGTATAATATGAAGTGCTAACTGCAACACTATCACCAGCAAGATTGTCGTTTTGCATAATTACCCATGGTTTGGTTTCAAAAGCAGGATTATATGCAGTAAAGCCATCATTATCAATCAAAGTGAAGTTGCTAGGCATTCCATTTTGAAAATCTTCAAAAAAAATCTGCGATATTTTTAAATTAGTTGAACCCTTTAAATAATTTATTTTGCTAAGATAATTTAATTCGTTTTTAGAGCAATTGGCTCTTTTTGATTGAGCTAAGCTTGATATACAAATAGAAATTGTAATGAATGAAAAGAAAAGTTTTTTCATGAATATATAATTTGAAATTAAAATAAATTTGAAACGTTTAAGTAGTATTTTGTTTATTTGAAATAAAAATCAAGAATACTTTGGGAGTTTCAAATGTACAATATTTCAAACTATTTTGTTAATCTGAGTATTAATCTAAAGTAATGATAAAATCAAATATATAGCACTTATACATCACATATTGTGTGTATTATGCAAAATATAAATTAATGGTTTTGGTGGTTTTGTATTACTTTTATATCATTAAATTTTTGCTTGGATTTGCAAAAAAATATATTTATGAACTTTTAATTAGAAATATCCCACTTAACTTCTACATCCCAATTTGAGCGAAGTAATATTTCTTCTTTGTAGAATAGCACTTTTTCGGGTTGACGTTTTTCTCGATAATTCCCAGTGTCCCATTTGCCATTGCCATTCTCGTCAATTATAGCTTTCAGCTTATATTTGCCTGGATTCTGAAATGGCAAATTAATTTTTTGATTTGTATTTATCGATTCTTCAAATAATATTTGGTCTTTGTCATTTAAAAACTGAATTATTACCGATTTCCCTTGCGTTTTAGAAAGAGACAAATCCATAAATAACTGAGCATAATAGCTTATCTCTCGTGTTTTAAATTTATATATTAAGGTATCATTTGTTGTACCTAAAATATCGGTAAATGAACCAGGCATAAAAATTATCTGATAATCGGTATTTTCTTTCCAATTATTTTCAATAAAAAATAGACTTTTAACATTATTAAATGAAAATTTAAAATCAATCAAAGTGTCCTTGTCGCAAATAAATATGGTTTTACTTTTGTCAAAAGTTTCTATTGGAGCAAATGTTCGAATTGCAAATGCTTTATTTAAATCAAAACTATTGGCATTAAACAATGGTATTGCACCAAACACAACCTCTTTGTTGGATCCTCTTCTCGAATTTTTTGGAGGATCTTTAGGCAATAATTTAAGTTCAACTGTATCAACAATAATATTGTTGTTTAAAACCATTAATTTCATACTATCAATAGTACTGGGCTTTATCCAAATTAGCATGGTGTCTTTTTTCACTCCAGGCTCAAAAATAAAAGTGTTTTTATTTGGTAATAGGTCTTTAAACGACAGTGAATCAAATTGTTTATTGAAAGTAAGCATTATCTTGCCATATTGCATTGCCGACTTGTTCATTATTTTTATATCCCTAAGCTCTTCTATGAATGAACTCATTTTCATTTCAATGCCAAGTGTGTCGTAAGTAGAAACAATAGTATCGACAAAAGCTAGCGATTCGTTTGGCAAATCGTAAATGAAATTTGCATTCTTATCTATTAAAGCAAAAATTTTATATTTACCTGGTTTAACATTTGTAAACAGAAATCGACCCGAATTATTGGATTTAGTAATATAATTAGGCATTTGAGTGAGTGGCAAACTATCGGTGTTATTTTTATATAACATCACAATCATTGAGGGAATAGGCTTTTCATTATATGCATCAAATACAACACCTGATATTTTAGATGAATCAATATAAGCACCTGTTGAGAAAATGTATTTAAGGTTTGAAGCAGAATTACCTTCAGTAATATCTTTAATAGATTCACCAAAATTGAATGAATAGGTTGTATTTGATTCTAAATTATCCTCAAATTTAACAACTATTGTCTTTCCCTTAATTTTCACATTTGGCTTTGTTTTTAATGAAGGTGTTATTATCAGTTGTTCTTCAACATTATCTAATTTTATAAATTCATTAAATCCAATAGTAAATGATTTTTGATTGAAATTTTTCGAATTATTTGTTGGATCGGAAGAGGTTAATATAGGTGCAACTACGTCTTTAGGACCTCCGTTTGGTGGAACAACACTGGCACATCTTGTTAAAAAAACAGCAATGAATAATAATATGATTGAAAGAAAAAATTTATTTTTCATTAACAGAGAATCTTTCTATGATATTAACCGAAATCTTTTCTTTAAATTTTGTTATACTTTCCGATAACATTCCCATAGAATTAATATTAGTTCTATTTTGTCTATGTTCATTAATGATTTCTTTGCTAAGCATTTCGAATCGATAGCCTTTTTCAATCATTTTTTCAATGAACTTTGGCAGTGCATATAGCATGTTTCTACTTGCTTTAATGCTATCGTGAAATACGACAATTGATCCATTGCTCGTATTATCTAACGCAATGTTCAAGCAGTTAAAAGGCGAAACATTTTTATCATAATCATACGTAAGTACTGACCAGAGAATTATACTATATCTATTTCGTAATTCAAGAATTTGATTGGGAGAAATTTTCCCATAAGGTGGTCTGAATAATTCTGTTTTATAAAACTCTTCAAATTTTCTAATATTGTTATAATAACTTTCGTTATCAGTAATCCAACCTTTTAAATGGTTGTATGAATGATTTCCAATTTTATGCCCTTTATCAATAACTTTTTTAAAAACATCAGGATTTTTTGAGATGTTTTCGCCTACACAGAAAAAAGTAGCTTTTACATCATAAGAATCCAGAATATCAAGAACTTTAGGAGTTACTTCTGGAACTGGTCCGTCGTCAAAAGTTAAGTAAATAACTTTCTCGCTAGTTGGAATACTCCAAACCAAGCTTTTTTGCGAAAGCATTTTAATAATTTTTGGCGATGATGAAAAATAAGGTTTCAAAAATAAATTACATTTTTTGTGAATATTCTCTTAGCTTTTCTTCTATACTTTTTGCGAGTTGTGTATTCTTATATTGCGTAGATAATCCATAAATACGTTGCAATATTTCAAAATCTCGTTGTTTATCTGTTTGAACTAATTTAACTTTTGCACGGTCTAAAGATAAATAAAAATCAAGATATTGAATATACATTTTTGATAAATCTTTACAAATAGTATTCCCCATTTCCGTTTTACCCAGTCGATAGTAGCAATCAGCAATTGGCAACATAAAGTAATCGTAGGCTACCGCTTCTTTAGGTAAAACTTGCATACATCTATCTAAAACTTTTATTGCAGAATCCTTTTTGCCTTCCTTCGTAAGAGCATTAGCTAAACGATAGAAATTGTTCCTAAAATTCATTGCCATTCTTCTGTTTGTTTCATCTAGATATACTTTTGGATTATTAATATTGCCCCAAACAAATTTGTTCATTAAATTATCGTACATAATGGCCGTATTTACAGCGCCTGGCTGACCTTCATCAATCGTATCTTTAACAGGAATCAATCGATATGTTAATCCTTCTAATTGAAACCAAGGCTCAAGACCAATATAAGTACTTGGTCCTGTAGTAATGGCAAAATAAACTGGGCGCTCCCAATTGAAGCATGATAGCATATCTAGCAACATTAAATTATTTTTTTGTACGCCATTTTCTTTCATTGACCAGTATACACTTGGAGAAATAAACTTTTCCTGATTCTTTGTAACCGTTCCATTACTTAAAACTTTAGCTTTATCTACAGGGATCATGAAATTTTTGGTAGGAATATAATCATACGTTCCTCTTCCTGTGTTTATTTTTGTTCTAGGATTATTACTTGTAGCAAATCCTATCACTTCCTTCAATCCATAATATTTATTAGGATCGACGAGTGATGAATCGGTAAACAAATACACCACATCTCTGGTACCTTGACGGTACTGTTCTTTCTTTAAAGTGAAAGGCATTGGATCCGATTTATATGCTTTATGACACATTTGATCGATATACCAATCCGTATTTAAAAGACTTAAATTACACACTCTAACATCGGTTCTAAACCCTTCAACTTCTTGAGCATACCATAATGGGAAAGTATCGTTATCTCCATTTGTAAATAATATTGCATTTGGGGCACAAGAATTTAAGTAGTTTTTAGCTATTGCTAGCGAAGTGTATCTATTCGATCTATCATGGTCGTCCCAGCCTTCTTTTGCCATAATTCCAGGAACTGAAACTAAGCAAACTAATCCAATTGCAGATGCAACAATTAATTCTTTTGATTTTATTCTGCTTCCAATCCAATCAACTAAAGCTAGAACTCCCAGTCCAATCCATATTGCAAAAGCGTAGAAAGATGCTGCAAAAGCATAATCTCTTTCGCGTGGCTGCATTGGATATTGATTAAGGTAGAATACAATTGCTAGCCCCGTAAAAACAAATAGCAGCAATACTACCCAAAAATCCATTTTATTTTTTTTATATTGATAAAACAATCCAGCTAAGCCAAGCAATAAAGGCAAGAAAAAGAAGGTGTTTCTTCCTTTATTTTTTTTCATGTCATCGGGCAATAAATCTTGATTGCCTAATCTCCAATTATCAATAAACGAAATTCCGCTAATCCAATTGCCGTCCATATTGCTACCGTGACCTTGAATATCATTTTGACGACCTACAAAATTCCAAAGGAAATAACGCATATACATCCAGCCAACTTGGTACTTCATCATATACGTAAGGTTTTCTCCAAATGAAGGTACTCCATCACCTTTAATATCAGCCCAGTTTTTATAGGATTGAATATGTTGAGCTTGCGAACTCCACATTCTGGGGAATATAGTTGTATATTTTTTATCGTAATTCGGAATTGTATTTTTTCGTTCGTCTATTATTTCGTACTTAGCAGTCTTTTCATTTTTTGCATACACTGGATTGCCATCGCTATAAGGATTTTGTGCATCAAGCGGTGCATTATAATACTGACCTGATAGTATTGGCCAATCGCCATATTGTTCTCTATTTAGATACGACAGCAAACTAATTGCATTGTCGGGATTATTCTCATCAAGCGGCGTATTTGCATTTGAGCGAATAACTAGCATTAAAAACGAGGAATAACCGATAATAATAAAAGTAAAACAAAGAATAATTGTGTTATAAATAACTTTTCCTTTCTTTTTTGTATATATCAACCCAAAAGTTATTAATCCAATAACTAATAATGCAAAAAAGATAGTTCCAGAATTGAAAGGCATTCCAAAACCATTTACAAAAAGCAACTCGAATTTTGCAAATAAATTAACAATTTGAGGAATGATAATGGACTGAACAATTCCTAAAATTGCTACCGAAATTATTGAAGTAATAATAAAACCCTTGGTACTTGTTTTATATTTTTTAAAATAATAAACAAATGTCATTGCTGGAATTGCCAATAAATTCAATAAATGGACGCCAATCGACAAGCCCATTAAATAAGCAATTAGAATTAACCAACGGTCGGCTCCTTTTTCGTTTGCAACTGTTTCCCATTTTAAAATTGCCCAAAATACGATTGCGGTAAAGAATGAAGATGTTGCATATACTTCGCCTTCTACTGCCGAAAACCAAAATGAATCGGAAAAAGTATAAGCTAAAGAGCCAACAACGCCACTTGCAAATATTGCTACTGCTTGTGCTGCTGTTATTCCTTTTTTTGTATCTACCAACTTTTTGGCAAGCATGGTAATTGACCAAAACATAAATAATATGGTGAAACCACTAGCCAATGCCGACATATAATTTACCATAAGCGAAACGTGTTGCAAATTATCGCCAGCAAATAAAGTAAAAATACGTCCCATTAATTGAAACATAGGTGCTCCTGGAGGGTGCCCCACCATTAATTTATATGCGGTAGAAATATATTCGCCACAGTCCCAAAAGCTGCCAGTTGGTTCGCAAGTTAGAATGTAAACAGCAGATGCAATTGCAAATACAATCCATCCAATAATATTATTAATTTTTTGATAGTTTTTCATATATATTAATTTATTCTGCGAATTTATGAATTTTTGAAGATATTATTAAAAAAAAGTTCAAGCTTATATTTTTTCGAATTTATGAATAGACTAGCAAATACTAAGATTTTCATCTACTTTCTTTTGTTCGAAAAAAACTGAACTATTGATTGCATATAACTCAAACTGTTCTTTTTTATTGTTTCTGACCCAAAAGTACTATCATTTGTTAATGCTGTTTTGTCGGATAAATCAATTATTACTTTTGAGGTATCGGTAATCCAACCTTCGCAGGAATATGCAGCCCAATAAGCAAAGCCAGGTTGAACAGTGTCGAGTAGATTTTTGCTAAAAATAAAATCCGAAGCAGATAAATTCATCTGATTTAGCAGTGTTTTAGGCACATCATGGTGACCACCCGCTTTATTAATTTTCAAACCTTGATATTCTGGTTTAATAACATTTCCGAACAATACTAAAGGGATATGACATATTTGATGTGAATTCCATGGATAATTTCTAAATTCTCTGTCGCCATGGTCGGCAACAATTACAAATAGGGTATTATTATACCATACTTCTTTGCTTGCTTTTTCAATAAAACTTCCAATGCACTTATCGGTGTATTTCATCATAGCGGCAAACTTTTCGTTTCGACTAGCGTTATTTGAAAGCCTTGATACTTTCGTGTCTAAAGGTGTATGAGTGCTTTGTGTAAAAATAGTGGTTAGCATCGGCATAGAGCTATTTCTGCATTCGAGTAAAACTCTTTCAAATAGGTCGCTATCATTAACTCCCAGCTTAATAGTTCGTTTGTTTAAAGAAAAGTCGTATTTATCAATAATTTTATCTACTCCTTGCGAAAGTAAAAAGGCTTTTATATTATAGAAGTTTGCTTCGCCACCGTATAGGAACTGCGAACTATATCCTTCCTTTTTCAAAATATTAGTAAAAGAGGGCAATCCAGCATATTTATCGGGATTTTTAACCACCGAGCCTTCAGGTTGAGCAGGTATGCCACTGAATAAGCTGCCTATTCCTTGGTCGGAACGATGCCCGCTAGAATAAATGCGATTGAAAAATATGCCCTTTCCCATCATCTTTTTTATGTTTGGGCATAATTCGCCGTATTCTCCAATGGTATCAATTGTCCCATAAGTGAAGCTTTCTACAATAATAAAAACTATATTGGGTCGTGTGTTCTTTAAAATGTTGAGTTGGCTACCACTCGAAGCCGTGAGCTCTTTTAAGCGAGTTTGCACTTCTGCTTTTGAGTAAAATGTATATTTCGATTCGTCAATCTCGGGCTTCATACAATCGTTCATAATGTGCCAAACCTTATTAGAAGCAAGCTTATTGCTAAACAAATTGCTAGAATAATAAGCCGAACTTTCACTAATTGGCATTTGAAAAATGCTTCCTCTTATTCCAATAAAAAGTAAAATAGGAAATGCAATCGAGAACACTATTTTAATCCTTTTAGTATAATCAGCTGAATAACTTTTCCCTATTAGTTTCTTCAATAAAAAAACTTCAGCAATTATTAGAACAATAGTTATTAATGAATATAAAAATATTGGGTGCCCCGATGAATTAGCAAAAGCCTCTGTAGGCTGCGACAAATATTCTAGGGCTCTTTTATTTAAGGTTGTTCCCCATTCACGAAATAAAAGTATGCTCGACAAATCGACAATTACAACAAGTGGAATAATTAGAGCATGATATAAATAAGATACTTTGCGAAAATTAAAATCAACAAATAAAGATATAAGCCAAGCAAAAACGGGGAAAACCATTAAATAAGACGCTGCACTAATGTCTAAATGCAAACCATAAAAAAAAGCATAAAGGTAATCGTTTGGAATATTTACGGGAAATACCAATGAAAAATAAAGAATAAACAAAATGCGATGAAACAAAAATGCCAAAAGCCAAAATAGCAATAGGCGAAGCAGATATAGTTTTTTAATAATATTTAGCATAAAATACAATGCAGTTTTTTTAATTTAGGTACAAAGATAATTAGATTTGATTACTTGGGAATAAAGAAATTACAGTTAATTTTCAACTTCAAATTTCTTCCTTTATATTTTTTTATTCTTTTTATAATACAATACTTCGTTAATATTTAAGCAGCAATTTTGCCATATTCCAATAGTTTCTT
>JBAXGW010000001.1:0-147698 GCA_037139195.1 Bacteroidota bacterium | reverse complement strand
GAGTTATGCACAGTGTAACACAGAAAAATAATAAAAACAGTGGAACACTGTGAAAGCACCGTGTAACTCTGTGTAAAAAAAAGCTTGCTAAGCAAGCAAAAAATGTTACACAGTGTATCACAGAGTTATGCACAGTGTAACACAGAAAAATAATAAAAACAGTGGAACACTGTGAAAACACCGTGGAACTCTGTGTAAAAAAAAAGCTTGCCTTGCAAGCAAAAAAGTTGCACGGAGTAACACAGATTATTAATAGAAAATTATTAACTAACAATATTTCAAATGCTTACACTAAAACCCTTGTTTGCACTGTTGCTAGTTTCAAGTTTATTTTGGACTGCACACAGCAACAACGCAAGGATTGAAAGGCAAGATATAGAGGTTTCGGCAAAAGTTGATACCTCGTGGGTCGATTCTGTTTTTTATTCGCTTACTCCTCGTGAACGTATTGCACAATTATTTTTTGTTTCAGCATATTCTAAAGATACTAACATCGAAAAAAATATCGATGCCCTTGTGAAAACCGAAAATATCGGAGGTTTAATATTTTTTCAGGGCACACCTTTTAATCAGGCAAAGCTTACCAACTATTATCAATCAAAAGCAAAAACCCCAATTCTAATTTCTATCGATGGCGAGTGGGGTGTGGCTATGCGATTGGATAGCGTAATAAAATATCCTTATCAAATGACTTTGGGCGCTATACAAAACGAAGATTTAATATATGATATGGGCTGCCGAATTGGCGAACAATGCAATCGACTAGGAATTCATTTAAATTATGCTCCCGTTGTTGATGTAAACAATAATTCAAACAACCCTGTTATTAACTTTCGTTCCTTTGGCGAAGATAAATATAACGTAGCAAACAAAGGCATTTCGTATATGCGAGGTATGCAAAGCAAAAATGTATTAGCTTCGGTTAAGCATTTTCCCGGACACGGCGATACCGATGCCGATTCGCACCATAGCTTGCCCATATTGCCTTTTAATAAAAAACGCCTCGATTCGCTCGAAATTTATCCTTTTGCTCGCTTATTTAAAGCAGGCGTTAAAACTGCAATGGTAGGTCATTTGGAAATTCCCTTGCTAGATTCTAATAAAAATGTTGCATCATCAATCTCTAAAAATATTGTTAAAAAAATATTGATAGATTCCTTGAAGTTTAACGGACTTATTTTAACCGATGCACTTAATATGAATGGTGTTGCTAAGTTTAATAAGCCTGGTCAGCTCGAAGTTAAAGCACTTTTGGCAGGAAACGACATCTTACTTTGCCCCGAAAAAGTGAGCGTAGCTATCGATTCTATTGAGAAAGCTATTAAAGATAGTGTTTTAATGCAAAGCGATATTGATTATAGATGCAAAAAAGTGTTGGAAGCAAAATATTGGGCTGGCTTAAATAAAATGAAGGCGATTGATTTGAAAAATATCACCTCGGATTTAAATAAACCCGAAAATTATTTGTTGTTAAGAAAATTATACGAAGCAGCTGCAACCGTATTGATAAATAAACAAAACACATTGCCAATAAAACAAGTAGATACGCTTTGTATTGCAGCATTAAGCATTGGAGAAAAGGAAAGTCCTGCATTTCAGAAGATGTTGAATAATTATTCGCCAATGACAAACATTCTTTTGCAAAATGAGGATTTTAAAAATAATAAGAAGTCGATTAAAGATACTTTAATTGGCAATAATCTTGTTATTATTGGCTTGCATTGCAAAAGCACAAAAGCATCAAAAAATTATGGCATTTCAGCCGAAACCGTTGCATTTATCGATAGTTTGGCAAATGTTAAAAATGTGATAATGGCTGTAATGGGTAATCCTTATGTGCTAAAGAGTTTTAAAAATATCAAAAGCTTAAAAGGATTAATTGTTGGATATCAGAACGAAGAAATTGATCAAGAAGTTATGGCTCAAGTGATTTTTGGAGCCGTTAAAGTAAATGGTCGTTTGCCAGTAAGTGTTTCCGATGATTATCCTGTTGGATTTGGTTTAGATTTAGAAGAAGTTATTCGTTTTAAATATACCATACCAGAGGAAGTAGGAATAGCATCAATAGATTTGAAAAGAATTGATAGTATTGCGCTTAACGGAATTGATAAAAAAGCTTATCCTGGCTGTCAGATTTTGGTAGCTAAAGATGGAAAAGTTATTTACAATAAGTGTTTTGGATTTCATACGTATAGTGTAGAAACGCCAGTTCGCCTTACTGATTTGTACGATATTGCATCGGTAACAAAGCTTGCAGCCACAACTTTAAGCGTTATGATGCTCGATAATCAAAAGAAAATAAATACCGATGATTATTTGTCGAAATATATCACACTCCCAAACAATACCAGTTTGTACGAAACCGATTTAAAGAGTATGTTATCGCATATAGCACGTTTAACACCTTGGATTCCATTTTATAAAGACTATTTTTTAGTGTCAGATTCTGTTAGAAATACCATAGTTTCAAAAGTCCCAAAACAAGGTTTTACTCTTAGAATTGCCGATAGCATGTATGTTTCAAATGCTTATCGCGACTCTGTTTATTCGCAAATTTTTCATTCTAAACTACTTCACAAAGATGAATACAAATACAGCGATTTAGGTTTCTATTTATTGAAGGAAGTGGTAGAAAATAAAACAGGTAAAACACTTGATAATTATGCTTCTGATAACTATTACAAAACGCTAGGATTAACTACTATATGTTTTAATCCAATTGATAAATTCGAAAAAAACAGAATAATTCCAACAGAAGACGATAAAATATTCAGGAAACAATTGATTCAAGGATATGTTCATGATCAAGGAGCAGCATTGCTTGGAGGCGTTTCTGGACATGCTGGTTTGTTCTCTAATGCAAATGATTTGGCTATAATCATGCAAATGCTTTTAAATAATGGAACTTATGGCGGAACTCGTTTCTTTGATGAAGATATAATGAAAAAATATAATAAACGTCATTATGAATCACTAGGGAATAGGAGAGGATTGGGCTTTGATAAGCCAGCAATTGGTGGTGGCGGCCCTGTAAGCGAATTGGCTTCGGATAAAAGTTTTGGCCATTCTGGATTTACAGGCACGCTTGTTTGGGCTGATCCAGAAGAAAATTTAGTTTATATATTTTTATCAAATAGAGTTTACCCCGATGTAGAGAATAATAAATTGAGAGATATGAATATCAGAACCGAAATTCAAAAAACAATTTATGAAGCAATTCAAAAGGGGAAAATAAATAAAGAGGGGTTCTAAAAAATAGATTTTTTTAGGCGGACTAGATTTTAAAAGCTGAAACATACGTGGGTATGAGAGGATTTTAAAATTGACGTCCAACGACAAAAAAGCAATTTTTAGAAGTCCCGTAATAAATAGTTGGTTGTTATGGCAAAACTTAATAAAGATTTTAATCCAAGATATGTTGATAAAAGTCAAAAGTCGAAGAAAAAGACGAATGATATTTTAACTCCTGAGGCATCAAAAATTACTGAAATAAAAGAATCATTATTTAATATTAAATGGTATTGGCTAGTTCCGCTAGTTGCTACTTTACTGGTTTATATTCCTTCGTTAATGAACGATTTTGTTACTAATTGGGATGATGGCGGTTACATTCATCAGCACGATTTAGTTCACAGCATCAATTGGAAAAATTTCTACGATATATTTTTCAATTCCGAAACTTTCTTTTATAAAGGTAATTATCATCCGCTCACTACCTTTTTCTATGCTATTGAATATTATTTTGTGCAAGAGAATGCTTTTTTATATCATTTTAATAATTTATGGATTCATCTGGTAAATGTATTTTTGGTTTTCAGATTGGTTCAGTTACTTAAAGGAAACAAAGAAACTGCTGCTTTCGTAGCCTTACTGTTCGGCATTCATCCAATGCATGTTGAGTCGGTAGCGTGGATTTCAGAAAGGAAAGATGTGTTGTATGCCTTTTTCTTTCTTCTAACTTTGATTTACTATATAAAATACTATTTAAAAACAGATAACCCAACAAAACGTTATGTTTTAGCTATTGTGTTTTTCTTGTTGTCATTGTTGTCTAAGTCAGCGGCTGTTTCCTTGCCAGGCGTATTAATCTTATTCGACTTATATTTCAAGAGAAAATTCGATATTAAATATGTTTTAGATAAGTTGCCTTTTTTTATATTATCCTTGTTGTTTGGTGTACTGGCAGTTAAATCGCAAGCAAAAGCAGGTGCAATTCAAGATTTGGAGCCAATGTTCTCAGTTCTCGATCGTTTCTTTTTGGCTAGTTATGCTACTATGCAATATTTAATCAAGTTTTTTGTGCCAATTGGCTTATCTGCAATGCACCCTTATCCACAATTAACACCAAGTGGTGGTTTTGAAATGGAATATTATATAGCGCCAATAGTCGTTTTTGTATTTTTAGCTGCAGTGTTATTTTCGCTACGTAAAACTAAAGATGTAATGTTTGGTGTTTTATTCTTTTTCATTACTATCATTTTAGTATTGCAAATTATTCCTGTTGGAGGTGCCATTATTGCCGAACGTTATTCATATATTCCGTATATTGGATTGTTTTTTGTAATTGGCAAATCGCTAGAATTTGTGAGTACAAAATATCCAAATTATAGAAAACAACTTATTACTTGTTTAGTGATTTTTTCGGTTGTAATGGGAGCAATGACCATAGATAGAATTTCAGCATGGAAAAGAGGCGATGCTTTATTTGCTGATGTAAATGAAAAGTATCCCAATATGCCTTTTGGCTATAATAATTTAGGATATTATTATTATACAAAAATTACAGATGTTAAAAAGCCCGAAAATCCATATACAAATTACAAAGGCGAAAAAATTACATTAAACGAAGTGCTTGCATTATATAATAAATGCTTGTCTTTAGATACTACTTTTCACATGGCATACAGCAATAGAGGCGTTTTGTTGTTTAATATTAACAAATTTCCTGAGTCCTTAGCCGATTTCGATAAAGCACTACGAATAAAACCTAGTAATAAAGATGCTTTAATTGGCAAAGCAAATACTTTAAGCTCATTAGCCAGATATAGCGATGCAATAGAATGGTATAAAAAATATTTAGATTACAAACCAGAGGATGATCAGGCTTGGCAGTGGCTAGGAACTGCATATTATCGATTAAATAAATTTGAAGAATCATTGAAATACTTTAATGAAGCGATAAATAGAAAGCCAGATAATAGCCAATCTTTTTATTGGAGAGGTTTAGCCCAGTTTAGCATGAATAAATTAGATATTGCAATTCCAGATTTCTTAAAAGCAATTGAAATTAAGCCCGATAATCCTGAACCATACACATGGTTAGCATGGGCATATTTTAAGAAAAACAATTATGAGCAATCCATAGTTTATTTCAATAAAGCAACCGAATTGAAACCAAATGACCTATTCTCTTATAAATTTAAAGGTCATGCTTATTATAATCTTAAAAAGTATAACGAGGCAATAATGGCTTATAGTGCTGCAATTCAATTAAATCCTAGAGAATTTGATGCAATAGAATCGAGGTCACATACCTATTATGAGTTGAAAATGTATAGAGAAGCATTTCAAGATATTGAAGCAGTCAGACAAATGGGTGTTTTAAAAGATGGTGTATATTATAATTTAGTAAAATCAAAAATATAGTTATGTTAAATGGGAAAAAGATAGTTGTAGTAATGCCTGCATATAATGCAGCAAAAACATTAAAATGCACGTATGATGAAATACCTTTTGATATTGTTGATGAAGTGATTTTAGTTGATGATTGTAGCAAAGACAATACTTTTGAACTTGCAAAAAGTATTGGAATTCATGTTGTGCGTCACGACCAAAATAAAGGCTATGGTGGAAACCAGAAAACATGCTATAACGAAGCATTGAAATTGGGTGCAGATATTGTGATAATGGTTCATCCTGATTATCAATATACACCAAAGCTTATCCCATCTATGGTTCATTCAATAGCAAATGATTTGTATCATGTTGTATTGGGTTCCAGAATATTAGGTATGGGTGCGTTAAAGGGAGGAATGCCAATGTACAAATACATTGCAAATCGTTTTCTAACTCTGACGCAAAATGTTTTAATCGGACAAAAGTTATCTGAATATCATACAGGTTATCGTGCATTCTCAAGAGACGTATTAGAAAAAATTGATTACGAAGCAAATTCAGATGATTTTGTATTTGATAATCAAATGCTTTCGCAAATATTTATGGCAGGCTTCGAAATTGCCGAAGTAACTTGCCCAACTAAATATTTTGAAGATGGCTCGTCGATAAATTTTAAACGTAGTGTTACTTATGGATTGGGAGTTTTGAGAACTTCGCTAACTCACCGTTTTTTTATGATGGGATTGAATAAGTCTAAGCTTTACAAATTGAAAAAATAATACTATGATAAAAAGTACCACCTGTTTGTATTGCAAGGCTGAAGCAACTAATTTTCAATATGAGTTGACCGATATTTTTGGCGATAACTATTCAATTGTAAAGTGTCCTGTATGCAATGCTCATAATTTAGCTCCATTTCCAAGCGAAGCACAATTATCTAAAGCTTATGACGAAACATACTATGGCGCGAAAGAAGAGAAGTTTGAAGGCATTTTTGAAAAGGCAATGGATTATTTCCGTTTTTTAAGAGCAAAAAAAATTGCCAAATACATGCCAAGTAATGGTAAAATATTAGATATTGGTTGCGGAAACGGTCGATTTTTAATGTCGATTAATAAAGCAGGAAATTTTAATTTGTTTGGTATCGAATTGGCTGGTAATTCAGCAAAAAGAGCAGCAAGGCATTCTGAAATAAATTTAAAAGTGGGTCGCTTACAAAAAGATAATTTTGAATCAGAAACTTTCGATGTAATCACACTTTTTCATGTTTTTGAGCACCTTGATAATCCTTCTGAAATACTTGATATTATTGATGGTATAATTAAGAAAAATGGTCATTTAGTAATGTCGTTTCCTAATATTGGTAGTAATCAGAGTAAACGTTATAAAGGAAATTGGCTTCATCTCGATCCTCCTCGACATTTGTTTTTCTTCGAAAATACTGATTTTATTAAAATAATGGAGTCAAGAGGTTATGAATTGGTAAAAGAAGATTATTTTAGCACCGAACAAAATCCATTTGGCTTAATTCAAAGCCAATTAAATAATTGGGTTAAAAAACGTGATTTATTATTTGAATCATTGAAGGGCAATTCTGATTATTTAAAAGGATATTCAAAATTTAAGTTGATGCTACAAAAAATGTTTTTTTTATTATGCTTTCCTTATGCTATTTGTATCGATTTTTTCGAATCAAAATGCAAAGAAGGAGCAACTGTTTTGTATATTTTAAAGAAAAAATAATATGTCTTCATCAAGCCACCGAAGCCACAAACATAGTCATACTTCATCAACTGAAGTAGATTCTTCAAATTTGTTCATTGCACTAATAATAAATTTAGGGATAACAATTATTCAATTTATTGGCGGAATTCTTTCAGGGTCATTATCATTAATTTCGGATGCGGTTCATAATTTGGGCGATTCTATTTCATTGTTTTCTTCTTATTTAGCAAATAAAATTGGAAAACGACAATCTAATTTGCAAAATACGTTTGGATATAAAAGAATTGAAGTATTAGCAGCCTTATTTAATTCTTTTGTTTTAATAGGTGTTTCGGTAGTTATTTTATATGAAGCTGTTCATAGACTCCAAAAGCCAACTGTTATTGATTTTAATTCAATGATAGCATTGGGTGTTATTGGTTTGTTAGGAAATTTATTTTCTGCTTACATTCTGCATAAAGACGCTAAGAAAAGCATCAATGTGAAATCATCTTATTATCATTTAATTGGAGATAGCTTGACTTCATTAAGTGTAATTGTATGTGCATTTTTAATTAAACGATTTGATGTAACAATTCTTGATACTTTGTTAAGTATTGGTATTGCAGCATTTATCTTGTTTGGTGCTTATAAAATTATTAAGGAAACAGTTGATATACTTATGCAAAGTGCTCCAAAAAACGTTAATATTCCTAAAATGCGTGAAGAGTTAGAAGCATTGCCTGTAATAAGTAATATTCATCATTTGCATATTTGGCGTTTAAGCGATAATAGGTGGCATTTTGAATGTCATGTTGATTTAAAAGAAGATTTGAAAACTTCAGAGACTTATGCACTTAAACAAGAAATGAAGAAAATTATTAAGGAAAAGTATAAGTTTACTCATGTTGGTTTGCAAATGGAATTTGGCGAATGCAAGGAAAAATCACTTATATCGGATTGTTGTAAATAAAAATTGAATGTTTACACATCAATTTTTACATCTATATCAAAATACGACAATGAATGTATCACTTTTAGTGCAGAAAGAAGCTTGTTTCCCCATTCATTTTCAAAATTAGTCCGACATTGAAATAGAATACTTTGTTTAGCATCTGATTTGCCATGCTGAAAAATTTCAACAAAATTTTTAGTTTCTTGATATATATCAGATAGCATCTCAGATAAACTGATTTGAATAATACTATCTTCTTTTACGAAATTTCGTTGGTTGTCTATATCCCAATATTTGTCGTCTTTCCCAAATTTAGTGGACAGGTTTTCATTTATTTTGTTGTATTCCTCTTCTGTAAGTGGCGATAAATCCATTGTGTCATCTATGATGTCAACGTCGGGAAGGAGTGTGGCTTTTAAATAAATTAAAGGCAGAATGCGTTGCAAGAAAGTAAATGTTTCGGCTTTGCGATATTTGTCAATACTTTCAAGAAACTTGCAAAATTCGTTGGTTACCGTTAAAAATTCAATCGAGTTTTTTGAATATATTTCTTCTCTATTTGGTTCGCGAAATGAGGTCATATTATTTTCTCCAACTGTTTAAAATACTATCTATTTGAACTTTACTTACTTGTTTGTTTTTAATTATTTGATTGTTTTCTAATATGCTGTAATAGCTTAATCCCCAAGGATCTTCTCCGTTTTTCAAATGATGAGAATAAATTGTAGTTAAGTTAATCTGTCTTATAGAATCTAAACTATATTTAAATAAATCAATTTCTTCTTCAAGAATTGGATTCCAAAAGTAAACGGCAGGTAATATATTAATTGTTTTTTTTGAGTGATAATTTTTCAAGCTGTCAATGTCGAGGAATGAAATTTCAAGTATATCTTCGTTCTTAGTATAAGAAGGTATCCATGAAGAATTAAATGGGAAAATTCCTATTGCTTTTCTAGTATCATTAAATTGTAATTCATATTTTTTTGAAAAATACTTAGTTGATTTCTCAGTTTGAGATATTCTATAAATAATGAAAATTAAAAGCAATATTGAAATAAATGCAATTTTAGTTTTAGGTAAATTCATTTTTTATTATTTTTTTTAATTGCAAAAATATTTTTTTTTTAATAAGAACAGTTGTTTTTGAGTGAAAAAATGATGCTAATTAGTGTCTGTCTGGAAGCTCAGTGTCTTGTTTATAAAGTTCGAGAACGAGGTGAAGGAAGTGTTGAAAGCCAAGGAGTTTACATGTGTAAATGACTGTTTTCAACACGACTACAACGAAGTAATTGGACTTAATGGACACACTCTAATTAACTATTTTTTCTTACTGCCTCTTTTTGATGGTAATCCTTTCATGTCTTTTTTCTTGCCAGGACCACCTAGGTTTACTTTTTTGTTTTTATCTTTTTTCTCATGAAATGCACCATTCTTTTTTTCTAGCGGTTTTTGTTTCAAGTAATCTTTGTCGTAAGGTGTTGAAACCTCTTCCTTCGAAAGTTTATCAGAAATATCTACATCTTCAGGAAATGGAATTTCTATTAGTTTCTTATTAAGTAGCAGTTCAATCTTTTCTTTGTGAACCATTTCATTTGGAGCTACAAACATGGTTGCAATACCTGTTTTTTCTGCTCTTGCAGTTCTTCCAATTCTATGAATATAATTGCCTGGAACTTGAGGAGTATCAAAATTTATTACATGTGTTACATCTAATATGTCAATTCCTCTGGCAGCAATGTCAGTTGAAACCAAAACTCGGTGCAACCCTTCTTCAAATTTTACCAAAGCATTTATACGTTGATTTTGCGAACGATTAGAGTGAATAACTCCAATTTCATCAGGAAATAGCACGCAAAGTTGGGTGTGTAGTTTGTCTGCCATTTTTCTGCTTCCTACGAAGACTATTACTCGTTGCATGTCCTCATTCGTAAACAGTAAGTTTTTAAGTAAGTTAACTTTTGTATGATAGTTTTGAACTTGATAAAATGATTGCTCAATTCTGTCGGTGCTAACACCGCTAATTGTTGTGTCAACCCAAATTGGTTCTTCAAAGTATTGTGAAATAATTTCTTCTACTTCTTCCGAAAGTGTAGCCGAAACCATTATGTTTTGTCGTTTTTGTGGCAAAGAATCCATAAAGCTTATCATCTGATGGCGAAACCCAAGATTTAACATTTCGTCAACTTCATCTATTATTAGTTTTTGAATGGATTGCAAACGTAATACACCACTTAGTTGTAAGTCGAAAAGCCTTCCAGGCGTGGCAACCAAAATGTCTAGTCCATCATAAACAACTTGTTTCTGTGTTTTCATAGAGGTTCCGCCATAAACACCAGCACAACGAATATTTGCATATTTTGTTAAAGCATTTATTTCACCAACAGTTTGCAATACAAGTTCACGAGTTGGCGCAACTATAAGTATTCTAGGGTGTTTTTGTTCCGAATATTTTAGAAGTTTGATGATAGGCATCAAGTATGCAATTGTTTTTCCTGTGCCAGTAGGAGCAATAGCAACCACATCTTTGCCTGTTAAAATAGCTGGATAGGCCTCTAATTGTATAGCAGTTGCTTCTGTGAAGCCCATGTCGCTAATTGCATTAGCCAAAGGTTTGTTTAAATTAAATAGTTCGAAACTCATTTTTAGTTATTAAAGTTCTTAAAGTTTGAAAGTTTATAAAGTTTAAAAGTGATTGAAGATAACTAAGCGAAAACCAAGATACTTTCAAATTATGAACTTTTTGCTTTATGAATTTTCGACTTGTTTCTTGGTTTGAATCTTTTCTTTTTCTCAAAAGTTCTTGGATTCCACTCTGGACTATTTCCAAGCTCAATAGGCATCTTTGTTTTATATATTTCTCTGCCAATTAATTTTTCAATTTGCAGAAATTTTTCTTGTTCTTTTTCATTTATAAAAGTGATAGCAACGCCTGTTGTATTTGCTCTTGCTGTTCTTCCAACTCGATGAACGTAATCTTCGGCATCGTGAGGAACATCGTAATTTATAATTAGATTTATGTCTTTTATATCAATTCCACGACTAAGTACGTCAGTAGCTACTAATACTCTAGTTTGACGTGATGCAAACCTTTGTAAAACGTCTTCACGTTCTGCTTGTTCTAAATCGGATGAAATTCCTTCGGCTGAAAACTTTTTATGTTTAAGAGCTTTTACTATGCTTGAAACTTTTGTTTTCACAGAAGTAAATATCAAAATGCTTTGATAAAGAGGTTTATCTGTAATTAAACTAATTATCAAATCGTCTTTTTTATCCTCAAACGTTAAATAAGCAGCTTGAAGAACACCTTCGGCTGGTTTAGATAGTTCAATGCTTACTTCAACAGGATTTTGTAAAAGGAGCTTTGCTAAATCTCTTATTTTTGGAGGCATTGTAGCACTGAACATTAAGGTTTGCCTTCTTTTAGGTAGAAATGATGCAATTTTCTGAATATCAGAATAAAATCCCATATCTAGCATTTTGTCAGCTTCGTCCAGCACTAAATACTCAATTTTATCAAATTTAACATAGCCCATGTTTAAATGAGATATAAGTCGTCCTGGTGTGCAAACAATTATATCAACATTTCCTAAAAGCGCATTTTTCTCAGCATCCCAGTCTGTTCCATCGCCACCGCCATATATAGCAAGCGAACTTGTGTTTGAAAAGTAGGAAAAGCCCTGAATTTGTTGATCTATTTGTTTCGCAATTTCTCTAACTGGAACAATAATAATTGCTTTTAACCCTTTTTTCTTTGAATTGGAAATTCTATCTAATAAAGGCAACATAAAAGCAGCTGTTTTACCAGTACCGGTTTGTGCACAAGCAATCAAATCAAGACCTTCGAGTATGCTCGGAATAGTCTGTTCTTGAATTGGACTAGCATCCTCGTAGCCCATATATGAAATAGCCTCAAGAATTTGAGCGTTTAATTTAAATTCGTCGAATTTCATTTATTCCGCTTTGTTTTCGTTATTCTGTTCACCGCCATACCTTTTCGATCCTCTATAAAGTTCAAATTTATGTAATTTGCATTCAATAGGACCATTGAAAAGTCGTATTTTTCTCGATGGGCGTAAACCAATGAATTTAATGGCTTCGATGTTTCCACTTAATATCCAAGCATCGCAACCATTGAAAGAGTGTTTTAATTTGGTTCCAATTTCTTGATAGAAAGGGATAATTTCTTCTTTTTCTTTAAGTCGTTCGCCGTAGGGTGGATTTATTATTATTAAACTATTTGTTGAAGTTGACTTGTCATCGAAAATACTAATTTTTTTGAATTCTATATTATCATAAACTCCAGCTCTCATTGCATTTTCTTTTGAAACCTCAATTGCTTTTTGATCTATGTCATGACCCATAATTGAACCATTGAATGGGACGATTTCTCTTTCGGCATCTTCTTTTATTTTTTGCCAAAGAGCTGCGTTAAAGTTGTTCCATTTTTCAAAAGTAAAATGACGTAGTCTGCCTGCTGGTATATTTTGTGCTATCAAAGCAGCTTCAATAGGGAAAGTACCCGAGCCACACATTGGGTCAATTAAATCTTGCTTTTTATCCCAGTCAGTTAGCATAATGATACCTGCTGCAAGAATTTCGCTAAGTGGCGCTTCAGTTTGAGCAAGCTTATACCCTCGTTTTCCTAATGGAGCACCCGAACTGTCAAGCGAAATTGTACAACTTGTAATCGAAATATGAACATTAATTCTCACATCAGGATTTTCAACATCAATATTGGGTCTGATTTGATATTTATCTCTAAATTGATCAACAATTGCATCCTTAGTTTTTAGTGCAATGAACTTTGAATGTGTAAAGTAATCGCCACTACAAGTAGCATCTATTGCAAATGTTTGTTTGGTAGTAAAATATAAATCCCAAGGGATGTTTTTAATTTTATTGTAAAGATCATTTTCGTCAATTGCTTCAAAAAATGAAATTAGTTGAAGCACTTTAATTGCAGTTCTTAACAATAAATTGCTTTTATAAAGTACAGATTGGTCGCCATAAAATTTAACTGCACGTGTAAGGATTTCTGTGTCAGTTGCCCCTAAAGCAATAAGTTCAGATTCTAGAGTAGTTTCTAAGCCAAACAGAGTAGTGGCTATCATTTCAAATGTTTTCAAACGCAGGTGTTTTGTAATTAATATGTAAAAGTAGTGATAAAGTGCGAGGTAGGCAAATAAAGAATAGTAAACTCTTTTTATAAATTTGATTTTGTGTGTTTTGCTGTAATTTTCGTACAAAAAAATAATAATTTCTGTTATATTTGCATAAGTTATTCATTTATTGTTTGGAAACAAATTATGACCAATCAAAACCCAGAACAAATTGCACGAGATAATATCGATAGCCAGCTTGTAGCTTGTGGTTGGATTATTCAAAGTGTGAAAAAGATTAATATTCATGCAAATATTGGCGTTGCAGTTAGAGAATATTCTACGGATGTTGGTCCTGCTGATTATGTCTTGTTTGTGGAAGGAACACCTTGCGGCATTATTGAAGCTAAGCGTGAAGAAGAAGGTCATAGAATTAGTGTGCATGAAAGTCAAGGCGAAGAATATGCAAAAGCGAAATTAAAACATCTGAAAAATGAGCCTTTGCCTTTTGTTTATATTAGCACTGGCGAAAGAACAACTTTTACCGATTTTCGCGACCCGAAGCCTAGAGCAAGGGAGATATTCTGCTTTCATCGCCCAGAAACATTAAGAACTTGGATTAATAACGAGAAATCATTGCGAAGAAGATTGCTTGATATTCCTGCACTTCAAATCGAGGGTTTGAGAGAATGTCAAATAAATGCAATCAATAATCTTGAAAAATCTTTTAAAGAAAATAAACCAAGAGCTTTAATTCAAATGGCTACTGGTTCGGGTAAGACATTTACTGCAATTACATTCATTTATCGCTTACTCAAATATGCCAAAGCAAAGCGAGTATTGTTTTTAGTAGATACCAAAAATTTGGGAGAACAGGCAGAACAAGAGTTTATGTCGTATGTTCCAAATGATGATAATAGAAAATTCACGGAATTATATAGTGTTCAAAGACTTAAATCGAGCTATATTGCAAATGATAGTCAGGTTTGCATAAGCACTATTCAGCGATTGTATTCGGTTTTAAAAGGCGCAGAGCTTGAAGAAACTGCCGAAGAAGAAAACCCTAACGAACGCAGTTGGCAACCAAAAGAAATTCCACCAATTGAATATGACGGGAAGATGCCAATTGAGTTTTTCGATTTTATAGTGATAGATGAGTGTCATAGAAGTATTTACAACCTGTGGAAACAAGTGTTGGAATATTACGATGCTTTTGAAATTGGGTTAACTGCAACTCCTGATAAAAGAACAATTGGCTATTTCAACCAAAATATGGTGAGCGAATATTCGCACGAAATGGCTGTTGCTGATGGTGTTAACGTTGGATATAATGTATTTTTGATTGAAACAAAGATAACTCAGCAAGGCTCGAAAATTTGGAAGGGCGAATATGTAGAGCTTCGAGAAAGATTGAGTAAGAAAAGAAGAATGGAGTTGCAAGATGAAGACGAAGAATATTCTAAACAGCAATTGGACAAAGATATTGTTAATCCGAATCAGATAAGAACCATTATTAGGTCTTTCAAAGAAAATTTGCCAAGCATATTTGCAGATAGGTATGATGAAAAAGGAGAATTTGAAGTTCCTAAAACATTGATTTTTGCTAAAACAGACAGCCACGCAGATGATATTATTCAAATAGTAAGAGAAGAATTTGGCGAAGAAAATAGCTTTTGTAAGAAGATAACATATAACACACAGAAAGACAGGAAAGATACCGATGATATTATACTTGAAAAAGGTGTCGACCCTAAAAGTACGCTTTCGGATTTCAGGAATTCATATCATCCTCGCATTGCTGTTACGGTGGATATGATTGCAACTGGAACTGATGTAAAACCATTGGAATGTTTGCTTTTTATGCGTGATGTGAAAAGCAGAAATTATTTCGAGCAAATGAAAGGTAGAGGAACTCGCACAATTACGCTTGATGCACTCCAAAAAGTTTCTAAAACCGCTCGATTAACAAAAGACCACTTCGTAATTATTGATGCAATAGGTGTTACAAAAAGTATAAAAACAGATAGTCGACCGCTGGAAAAGAAACCAGGTGTTCCGCTAAAAGATTTGCTACAAGCTATTGCTGTTGGAGTAAGAGAAGAAGAACTTTTCACAACCATTGCAAATCGTTTAACTCGTTTAGATAAGCAAATAACCGAAAAAGAAAAGAAAAAATTTGCCGAAAAAGCAAATGGCAAAGGCATTTCGCAAGTGGTAAAAGAACTTTTAAATGCCTTCAATCCGGATGTTTTAGAAGATATTTCTTCATTTGTTGAAAAAGAAAATACTGGAGAAGCTCCAGTTGAAAAGGAAAAGAAATATAATGCCTTGGTTAAAACGCTGCAAAATGATGCAGCCAAAGTATTTACAGGTGAGTTGAATGAATATATTGAGAATGTTCGTAAGGCATTGGAACAGAAAATTGATTATAGTAATCCTGACGAAGTTATAAATGCTGGCTGGGATAAAGACAATAAAGATAAAGCGGAGGAATTGGTAAAAGAATTTGCCAGTTGGATGTTGGAGCATAAAGATGAATTGATGGCATTGCAAATATTTTACAATCAGCCTTATCGCCGTAGAGAGCTGACATATACTATGATTAAAGATGTGCTTGAAAAATTGCAAACCGAAAAACCTCTTCTTGCTCCTTTGAATGTTTGGCGGGCTTATGAAGCTTTAGGTCAGTGCAATGGTTCGGCATTAAACGAACTTACAGCCATAGTTTCCTTAATTCGTAAAGTTAGCGGATTAGATTCGGAACTAACTTCTTTTGATAAAACAGTTGACCGTAATTTCCAAAATTGGGTGTTTAAAAAACAAGCGGGTGCAACTAAATTCAACGAAGAACAAATGCAATGGCTACGTATGATAAAGGATTGTGTAACCAATAGTTTTCATATAGAAAAAGACGATTTTGATTTGCATCCATTCAATGCACAAGGCGGATTGGGGAAAATGTGGCAATTGTTTGGAGAAGAAACAGATGTAATAATTGAGGAGTTGAATGAAGTATTGGTGGCATAGCATATAGAATAATCAATTGAAATCAACAATGAAAGAACAAAAAGATTCCATTAAAATATTTGACAATAAAAAAGTTCGTGCATTATGGGATAGCGAGCTAGAGAAATGGTATATTTCAATAATTGATGTTGTCCGAATTCTAACAAATAGCGTTGACCCAAATGCATATTGGCGTAAGTTGAAACAACGACTTAAAGAAGAAGGAAATGAACCCGTGACAAACTGTCACGGGTTGAAAATGCAAACTAACTATTTGACATATTTTATATTGAAATGCTTATGTGACTGAAAACAAAAGTTATTAACAATTGAGTGCAGTTTTTATTTGACTGGAAACTCTTTTTGAATAAAAAACATAAACTAACTATCAGATAAACAGGGTTGTTTTTATTTGACGGTTATTTGACTGGAAGAAGAAAATTAGAAATTTAAAATATCAAATACGAAACTCAACAATAGAAAATGAGCGAAATAAATGAAAATATAGTTCAAGAACCTCAAAATAGTTGGGGAGGGAGTTGGACAGAGAAAAAATTAGATGCTTTTGCGAAATACGTTTCAGCATATTTAACAATTATGAAAAAACACTCATATTGGAAAACAATTTATTTTGATGGCTTTGCTGGAAGTGGGGAGCGAAAAGTAGAATCTAATACCCCTCTTTATGAACAGTTATTTATTGATGAACCAGAAGGGAGCGTTTATAAAGGTGCTGCAGAAAGAGTTTTAACTTTACAAAATAATTTATCGTTTGATTTTCATTATTTTATTGATGCACGAGTCGAGTCATTGGATAAGCTAAAAAATAAGCTTAAGTTGCTACAGTTAAAAAATGAAAATGAATTTCAGTTTAAATCAGGAGATTGCAATGTTCATTTATTGCAATTATCAGAAGCAATGAAAGTTATTAAAAATAAATATGCAGCTTTGGTTTTGCTAGATCCGTTCGGAATGCAGATTAATTGGGAGTCAATAGAGTCATTAAGGGATACCAAAACTGATATATGGATTCTTATTCCTACGGGCGTGATTGTTAATAGATTACTAGATAAGAATTGTGAACTGAAGCATATCGAAAAGCTAAAATCCTTCTTTGGGTTAAGTGAAGAGGAAATAAAAGATGCTTTTTATTTCAAAGAAACAAACCCTACCTTATTTGATGATGGAGTAGAAACATTTTCAAAAGTTAATAAGCCGATTGAGAAAATAGCAAGTTTGTATGCTAAACGATTGAAAGAGATATGGAAATATACTACTGAAAAGCCTCTGCGTCTTGAAAACTCAAAAGGAGTTCCTATATATCATTTTGTATTTGCATCGAATAATGAAAGTGCTTATAAAATCGCAAAACAAATAATATTAAAATAAATCCTATGGCATCAACAAAAATTGAATGGACTGAAAGTACATGGAACCCAATAACAGGTTGCGATAAAATCTCTTCGGGTTGTAAGTTCTGCTATGCTGAAGTGATGGCATTGCGACTTAAAGCTATGAGACAAGAAAAATATAAAAATGGATTTGAACTAACACTGCATCCTGATGTATTGAATGAACCTTATTCTTGGAAAAAAGGGAAGATGATTTTTGTAAATTCAATGAGCGACCTTTTTCATAAAGATGTTCCAATTGAATATATTCAGCGAATATTTAAAGTTATAAAAGAAAATCCTCAACATGTATTTCAAGTGCTTACAAAAAGAGCTGATGTTTTAAGATATTATGATAGTGAAGGTTGGCTAGAATGGCCCCATAATTTATGGATGGGTGTTACAGTTGAAAATAATTCAGTTAGAAATCGAATAGATTTACTTCGAGAAACAAAGGCTAGAGTTAAGTTTCTATCGTGCGAACCACTTTTAAGTGCAATTCCAGATATGAATTTAAAAGGAATAGACTGGGTAATAGTGGGTGGCGAAAGTGGACGTACACCACGACCAATTAAAGAAGAATGGATTATTGATATTAAAGAACAATGTCAATCTCAAAATGTAGCATTTTACTTTAAGCAATGGGGAGGAACGAACAAAAAGAAAGCTGGGAGCTCATTACAAGGAAAAGCATACAAAGAAATGCCTTTAATAATTGATAATTTTTAAATGAAAGAAAATTCTAAAATACCACCCCATTGGCAAATCAAAAAACTTGGTGAAGTTTGTGATGTGCTTGATAATCTTAGAAAGCCTATAAATTCGGATGAAAGAAAAAAACGTATTTCAGGAAAAGCAGAGAATGAATTATATTCTTATTATGGCGCAACTGGACAAGTTGGGTGGATCGATGATTATATAACTGATGGGGAGTATATATTGGTTGGAGAAGACGGTGCTCCATTTTTAGATATTTTCAAAGAGAAGGCATACAAAATAAAAGGTAAAACATGGGTTAACAATCATGCTCATATATTAAAGGGGAAAGAGCGAATGTTATCAAATGATTTTGTGTTATATTATCTAAATTCCATCAACTATATTGATTATGTTAATGGAACTACTCGATTAAAGCTTACTAAAAGTAGTTTGATGGACATTGATTTTATACTCCCCCCACTTCCCGAGCAGCACCTCATAGTTTCCAAAATAGAAGAGCTTTTCAGCGAGTTGGATAAAGGTGTAGAAAACCTCAAAACCGCCCAACAACAACTAAAAGTGTATAGGCAAAGCTTGTTGAAAGCTGCTTTTGAAGGTAAATTAACAAATAAATATGTTAAAGAAGGAGAATTGCCAGAGGGGTGGAAATGGGTGAAAGTTGGGGATATCTGTAAATGTATTGTTCCAAATAGAGACAAGCCCAAAACGTTTACTGGTGATATTAAATGGGTGACAACCCCAAATTTAAAACAAAATTCTATTTCGTTAGATTATAATAATATTGCTTTAGGACTCACAGAAGAAGAAGCATTGCAATACAATGCTAGAGTAATTCCTACAGGAAGTGTTGTTATGACTTGCGTGGGGACTTTTGGACTGAGTGCTGTAGTTCAGAAACCAATAGTTATCAATCAACAATTGCACGCATTTATATCAAACGAACTAATAAATTCAAAATATTTAGCATATTGTATACAAAACAACAAGCATTTTTTTGAAAAGAAATCTACTTCAACTACAATACAATATTTGAATAAAGAGAATTGCAACTCGATGCCTTTACCATTGTGCAAAATTGAAGAACAAAACCAAATAGTTCAAATCCTCGAATCCAAGCTCACCATTTGCGATAAAATAGAAGAAACCATTGCCCAAAGCCTACAACAAGCAGAAACATTGAGGCAAAGTATTTTGAAAAAGGCATTTGAGGGGGAGTTGGTGGAATATGTAATTGAAAATTAAATCTATGGCTAAAATAGTGCATAATAAGAAATTTGAAAAACCTACCAATAAAGTTAAAATTATGGTTGGTTCTACTGTTTATGGTTTTGAAGACCAAATTTCGCAAGTGGTCGCGCAACTCAATACGCTTGGTTACGATGTGCTTAATTCTCATTACGGCAGTATGAAAGTAAACCCACATTTGTCTAATCTCGATAATTGTTTAAAAGCCGTTGAGGATTGCGATTTGTTTTTGGGAATTATTCGCCCCTATTATGGCACTGGAAATATTGGCGATAAAAACATTACTTTTGAGGAAATAAAAATGGCAATTAAACTGAAAAAACCGTATTGGTTCTTGGTTCATCGTGATGTTGTATTTGCTCGAAACTTGTTTTCTAAAATGAAATTGAAAAGCGGGGATGAAATTGTTATTGAAGACAATAGGCTATTTGATAAACGCTGTATAGATGTGTATGAATATGTTATCAAGAATCACGTGCCTGTTACACTTCGTAATGGCAATTGGGCTCAAGAATTTTATCGCCTCGACGAAATGATGGTTTACATTAACGCACAGTTTTCCGACATCGATTTTATCAATAAAGTAATGAATACAAAAAATAGTAATGATGGGAAATAGTTTTATTATAGAAAATCTGCTGCAACAGAAAGAAAGCGTTCGTTTGGAGTTCAAAACACTGCCAAACATAGATGCCATTGCAAAATCTATTACCTCGTTTATCAATACTCAAGGTGGCGATTTAGTGGTGGGAATTGATGATAACAAACAGATTTTGGGAGTAAAAGACGCAGAGCAACAGTTAATTAAAATTCAAACAGCCTTGGTGGAATTAATTAAACCCACTGCACCTATTTCAGCACAGATTATTAACTACAAAAAAAAGGATGTTATCTTAATCAGTGTTTGGGAAGGTGCAAAAAAACCATATCAGTATAAGGGTGCTATATATGATAGAATTGGTCAGAGTACAAAAGAGACAAGTCCTGAAAAACTTACGAATCTTATTACGCAACGCAAACAAGCAGATTTTCATTGGGAAAGAATGCCGGTATTAGGAGCAGAATTAACGGATTTAGATAAAACAGAAATTGATAAAACAATAAAGCTATATAAGGAATATAAGAAAGACGCAAAAATTGAGGATGTTGAAGATTTTCTAATTCAAGTAGGATTGATTCAAAACGGTAGTATCACAAATGCATGTATGGTATTGTTTGGGAAAAACCCACCTCGTTTTATTCCTCAATCAAGAATAAGGCTTACGCTATACCCTTCAAAAGTGTCTGGTAATCAATTTATAGATGATAAAATATTCGAGGGCAATGTTTTTAAAAACATTACATCTATTTTCGAATATTTGAGTATCATATATGGTAAGACCTATTCTGTTGATGGGCTTTTTAGAACAGAGAAGTCTGCTTATCCTTTATTGGCAATGCGCGAAGGAATATTAAATGCAATTGTACATAGAGACTATAACTCTGTAAAAGGATTTCTTCAAATTTCTATTTATTCGGATAGAACAGAAATTAGTAATTACGGTGCTTTACCTGATGGTATTACTATTGCAGATTTAAAAATTGAACATAATTCAATATTACGAAATCCTGATATTGCTCAAATGTGTTTTTACAGAAGATTTATTGAAATGCTTGGGTCGGGAACGCAAAGAATGATTCGAGATTGTAAAGATAATAAGTTTAAAATTCCTGTATGGAAACAAAATGAGAATATTACCACTGTTGTATTTCCTGATATAACTCACAATAGATTATCTAATGCTGTAAATGACGCTGTAAATGACGCTGTAAATGACGCTGTAAATGATGCTGTAAAAAAAGGTGTTATCGATGCTGTAAGTGATGCTGTAAGTGATGCTCTAAATGATGCTGTAAATATAATTGCTAATAGTAAAGAAGGGGCTTCAATAAATGATATTATGCTTGTAACAAAAAAATCAAATGCAACAGCCAAAAGATATTTGCAAATACTTAGAGAAATTAATTTGATTGAATTTAAAGGTGCGGCAAAAACAGGGCGATATTTTCTGGTGGATGATAAATTAAAAGAAAAATTGCAAAAAAAACGTTAGCGTGTATAGAGCTATAAACTTAAATATATAGTGAAAAAAAACTAAGTTACTTGGAAATATTAAAACTATGATTGAATTATCAAAAAAAGATAAAAAAGCAATCCGAGAAATTATAGAGAAAGGATTGATGAAAGAATTTGAACAAGGGCTTGAAAAAACCGAAAAAATTATTTCCAATTGGAGAAACCAAAAGGAGGATAATCGCGAAACGTATCATAAATTATTCAAACATATTAGAACCTTTGATAAACACATTGCACAACGATATGGTGATATGCGAGGTTCTAATTACATCTATATTGTTGCTGCACAATTACACGAGAATTTTATTGACGAAGAAGACCTGAAAATGCTTTCTGATGAAACGGCAAATTCTATTAACTTAATTTTGAAAATTAGTGAAAGTCTAAAATAATAAATTATGCCAAAACTAAATACAGAAATAAAACAACAATTAGCTACTTTATCAAAAGAGAAACTTCTTGAAATTGTTCAGAAACTCGCAACAAAAAAGGAAAACTTCGAGTTTTTGATGCTTAACTATTTGGATAAAGAAAATGGAGAAAAGGATTTGTTCATTAAAGCAAAAGACGACTTAAATGGTTTGTTTTTCAAAAGATATAAAGGCTTTGCTGAAGAGTTACAACTAGCCAATATGCTGAGTGCGTGTACTAAAAGAATAAATGAATTTACAAAATTGTCGAAAAATAAAAAATTAGAAGCAGATTTACTTGTATTTGTCCTTGATGAAGCATTTAGCTATAATTCAAAAATGTACGGAACCTGCTTTACTGCTTTTGATTATAGGGTTGGACTTATGGTAAAAAGACTTGTGACGATTCTAACGAAGAAAATCCATGAAGATTTGGTGCTGGATTATAAAGGTAAAGCTAATTTTTATTTGTCAAGACTGCATGCGACTTCTGATTTTCTGGATTCGATTTATAGCTTACCAAAAAACATTTAATAATTAAGACTTTCCAAGTCTCAAAGACTTGGAAAGTCTATAAATAAAATAAATAATGAGCAATAACACTTCATCAATAGTATCAAAAGTATGGTCATTCTGTAATCCCCTTCGTGATGTGGGCGTGGGTTACGGCGATTATTTAGAACAGTTAACTTATCTTCTTTTTCTGAAAATGGCAGATGAATATTGTAAGCCACCTTATAACCGCAAACTCAATATTCCAAAAGATTATAATTGGGAAAGTCTGATAAGCAAAAAAGGTGCAGAATTGGAATTGCATTATGCTACGTTGCTTCGTGAATTGAGTACTGCAAAAGGCATTTTAGGTCAGATATTTACCAAAAGTCAGAACAAAATTCAAGACCCTGCTATGTTAGCAAAGGTAATTGATATGATAAACTCAGAAAATTGGCTCGTGTTAGGCGCTGATGTAAAAGGCGATATCTACGAAGGCTTATTGGAAAAGAATGCCGAAGATGTGAAAAGTGGCGCAGGTCAGTATTTTACGCCTCGTCCACTTATTCGAGCTATGGTGGAGTGTGTTCGTCCGCAACCAATGAAAACCATTGCCGACCCTGCTTGTGGCACGGGTGGTTTCTTTCTTGCTGCTTACGATTATTTGGTAAAAGAAAATAAACTGGATAAAGACCAAAATAAATTCCTGAAACATTCTACTTTCTTTGGCAATGAGATTGTTGCAGGAACAAGGCGTTTGGCTCTGATGAACCTGTTTTTGCACAATATTGGCGATATTGAAAGCGATAATTTTATTTCTCCTGCCGATGCATTAATAGCAGCTTCGCCCGAAACGTATGATTATGTGCTTGCCAATCCTCCTTTTGGGAAGAAAAGCTCGCAAACTTTTACCAACGATGAAGGAGAACAAGAAAAAGATGATTTAACTTATAATCGTCAGGATTTTTGGGCTACAACAAGCAATAAACAACTAAATTTTGTTCAACATATTCGCTCCATGCTCAAATCAACAGGTATGGCAGCAGTTGTTGTGCCTGATAATGTTTTATTTGAAGGTGGTGCAGGAGAAACGGTTCGCAAAAAACTTTTAGAAACAACAGAACTACATACAATTTTACGTTTGCCTACAGGTATTTTCTACGCTCAGGGCGTTAAGGCAAATGTTGTTTTCTTCGATAACAAGCCAGCAAACAAAGATGCCTGGACAAAAGAAATTTGGGTGTATGATTACAGAACCAATATTCATCATACATTGAAGAAGAATCCTTTGTCGTTTGAAGCATTGAAAGATTTTATTGAATGTTATAATCCTTCTAATAGACATAAGCGTAAGGAATTATTCAACGCAGAAACCAATCCTGAAGGAAGATGGCGCAAGTTCACTTACGAGGAAATTGTAGCAAGAGATAAAACAAGTTTGGATTTAACTTGGCTAAAAGATAAATCACTTGCCGACCTTGATAATCTTCCCGACCCTGAGATTCTGGCAAACGATATTATAGAGAATTTAGAAGCTGGTTTGGAAAGTTTTAGACAGATTGTGGTTGCGCTGAATATGAAGTAAATGCAAAAAAAAGATTCAATTCCATCTGAAATTGAATCTTTTTTTTATGTTAAAGATGTTAGAACTATTTAATTTCAATAGCTTGTAGTCTAAGATGATGCATTTCTAATTCGTTGAAAATAGTATAATTAAAATTGTCAACAAATTCATTGAACAACTCTTTGTAATATTGAATGCCTTCTTCTAAGTTTTTATGGAATAATTGATAATATTCTTTTTGCTTTTCAGCAAATTGTCCATCCACCTCTTTTACTTTGTCTTTTAAATAGCTAATATACATGTCTAGTTCTTTAATAAACATGTTTGGACGGTCAGTTCTTGTAATTATATTTTTTCGTCCATAAATATGATCAATCATGCCTTTCAAAGTGTGAACACCGCTGAAGTATGCCATATTTGGTCCTGGACAAACAGATACGCCTTCGCCTTCGCTAGGGTGAATGTCAATATTATTTACTATTAACGCAGAAACACCTAGTCCAACACAAATACAAGCTTTATTAGTTATTTTTGTGAACTCCTCATTGAATTTTTCTTCAGATAAATTTTGGGCTTTTAGCTGGTTAACCTTTTCTGTCTGAAATTGTTTTGAGCCCATGCAAATTCCTTTTTCCGAAAATTCTTTGCTAAGGGTAGAGTATCTTTTTGTGCATATACTTCCAGGTTCTCCTTGGGCAATAATCTTGTATTTTTCAACATCTTTAGTGTTTCCTCTAAGATTATTAAAAGGAATACCAAGTGGTGAAATGTCGCTTAAATATAAATCATCTTCGGTTGCATCGCTAAGTAATTGAAGTGTAACTTCGTCAACATTAGTAGCTTCAGGAACTAATAAAAATGGTGTTCCCCAGCCTATTGAGTTTAAGTTGTAATTTTTTAATAAAAATTCGTGTTCTTCGTGCGTTCCAACTCCGCCCTGAGCTGTAATTAGCATTTCGTAAGGTTCACTAGGGCATGGGATGTTTTTGTCTTTTAATGCTTTTGAATATAATTCGTGAAGTGTAGAAATTAACGATTCTTTGTTTTTCTTAAATTCTTCTAAAATTGGACCCATCAAATAACCTTGTGTTGCAAAAGCGTGCCCGCCACAATTTAAACCCGATTCTATTCTATATTCAGAAACCCAAATTCCTTTATTAGCAAGTATTTTTCCCTGAACAAATGCTGAGCGATAATCACTTACTTTTATAATCACTTTTTTCTTTAAAACGCCATTCGAATCAGGTAAAAAGCCCTTTAGTTTTTCGAAATAACTAAATAATCGTGGGTTTAATCCTGATGATAGTACTACTGATGAACAAACTGTGCTATTAGCAAAGCCTCTAAGTGCAGCATGTGCATCATTATACTCGGAAGGCAATTTTTCAGCTTTTTTATAGTTTTCTTTATCCACGCGTGTCATAATGTTCACGTCGATACTTCCTTTTACAAAATTATTCGCAACCCATTCAATTATTAATTCAGAATTTCCAGATGCTTTTACTTTATAATATTCTGATTTTAACAAGGAACCTTCGGGAAGCATATCAGCGTATTTGTCTGATTCGCTATTGGGTAAATATGATTTTTGAATTAAATCGGCAAAATTATTGTTTACAATAATATCTAGAATATCTAAATATGCTGTTATGCGTTTTGCTCTATAATCATCTTCTAAACTTTCAATTGGTTCAAATGCTCTGTTGAGTTTCTTGCAATAAAATTCTCTCATTTTCTCCAACAAAGTATCGTCAAGTAAAGCCAATACAGATGAAATTCCATAATGAGCAACTTTAATTGGAGAATCTATTGTGAAACCCAATCCCATTACAGGTATATGAAATGAATGAGGATTTATTTGTTTATTCATATTAAGGTATTATTAAAATGTTTTAATATTTTAGACTAAAAAATTGATAGCTAATAATATACGAGCATCTTATTGATTAAGTAGTGCAAAGTTACCTAATTTTTCAATATTTATTCCGAATTTAAATGCTTATTTTTTAATTAAATTTTAATGTCAGTTCAAAAAAAAATCTATTACGTTGATTTGTAATAGATTTTGTAAAGCAATATTTAAAAAAATTAATAAGTATCAATTATTCAAAGTTTATTTTACATGCAAAATGTCGTTTATAGCTAATTTAAACGATTCTTTTGGTAAAGCACCCATTAGCATTTGAGGTTGGTCGTTCATAGGAATAAATAAAATTGAAGGTATACTTTTAATTCCAAAAACGGCTGATAACTCTTGTTCATCTTCGGTATTTACTTTGAAAATATTTATTTTTCCTTCATATTCGTTAGATAGTTCTTCAAGAACTGGTGCAACCATTTTACAAGGACCACACCAATCGGCGTAAAAATCAATAATACAAGGTAAATTTCCCTCAAATTTCCAATCATTATTAATTTCGTAATTGAAAATTTTTTCTTTAAATGTTTGATTTGTTAAGTGTTCCATTTTATTATTTTTTTACTATAGCATTAATCATTTCTATATAAGATTCTTTTGGATATAATCCAGTAGTCATTTGTGGTTTTCCATCTACTGGAATAAATAGGATAGAAGGTATGCTTTGAATCCCAAAAGAATTTGCAATTTCACGTTCTTTATCGGTATTCATTTTGTAAAAATGTACTTTGCCATTGTATTGTTTTGCTAATTCTTCCATAATTGGAGCAACCTTTTTACATGGACCACACCAATCGGCATAAAAATCTATTACACAAGGTTCTTTGCCAAGGTATTTCCATTCAGTATTTTTTCTAAAATCAAAGATTTTAGCAACAAATTCGTCAGTTGTAAGGTAATTAACTTTTGCTTCTGTTTCTGATGCAGCTTCCGTTTTTATTTTATTACTATCGTTAGCAGTTGTAGCTGCTTGACCAGAATTAGCATTGTTACAACTTGTAAAAGAAGTATATGTTGCGCCAACTAATGCAATTCCAACTATTAAACTATAAATTTTTTTCATGATTAAATATATAATATATTGATATATGTAAATATGTATATACAAAATTAATAAAATAAATTTTGTAAAGCAAGTTATTTTACAAAAAAAACTGTTAGAAAAAATTATTTATTCTAACAGTCATTTTTTGATAATTAATTTAATTTAGTTTTGATTTAAACTAAACATAAAGTTTTTAGTTTTCAAAACACTAAGCGATTTAGAATAATTCAAAATATTAGATATAACAAATTCATCAGGATTGTACATTTTTGTATTTATTTTTGAATTGTTATTTAAAGATTTTGCTTTTCCGCTAGTGCTTAAATAATTGAAAGTAGAAGTTCCGTTCATAGGCAATATTTAATTTTTGGTTAATTATTGAATATATAACGGAACTTATTATTGAAATATTGTATTAAGAAAAAAAATATTATACAGATAATATAATATTATTGTCTTCAATTAATTTTCTAAGATTTAATATAGCGTATCTCATTCTTCCAAGAGCTGTATTTATGCTAACATTTGTATTGTCGGCTATGTCTTTAAAGCTCATATCAGAGTAGTGGCGTAATTTTAATACTTCTTTCTGTTCATCAGGAAGCATTTCAACTAATCGCCTTACATCATGATGAATTTGGTTTGTAATAATTTGTTCTTCCACATTTTCGTCAAAAATATTTAATACAGAAAAAATATCATATTCTGTTTTACTATTGTCGATAGTTGGAATTTTTGCGGCTTTTCGGAAATGGTCAATAATAAGATTATGAGATATGCGCATTACCCAAGGTAAGAATTTACCTTCTTCGTTGTAACAACCTTGTTTTAAAGTATTTATAACTTTTACAAATGTGTCTTGAAAAATATCATTTGCAAGTTCTCTATCCCGAACTTGATGATATATATAAGAAAACAAGCGAGTTTTGTGTCTGCGAACAAGAATTTCAAAACATTCTTCGTTGCCATTTACATATTGACTAACGAGCTCCTGATCATTCATTGATCCGAAATCCATATTTACCTCCTTTTTTTAGATAATAATAAGGTAAAATTTATTCGATAGCAGCTCTCCTATGTTAGTTTTAAAAATTGTTTGTAAATAGATATTCTTATCAAAAGAACCCAACAAAAATAATGTAAATAAATACAAAATCCAAATATTTTTATATAAACTTGATGTTTTTGCATTGTTTATTTTATATTTTCTTCAATTTCAATAATATATGAATAAAAATTATTGTTTGTAATTTCGTGATTTTATAAATTTTATGTTTTGACTATTTTATTTTATATTTGTATAAATTTTTAGCGTAAATGAGCGAAATAACAATGATGAATAATCAAACATTTGAAATGCTTTTTAAAAGTCATTTCAAGGGTTTGTGCTATTTTGCTATTAGATATGTTAAAGATATGGACGTAGCAAAGGAAATTGTTCAGGATTCTTTTATTAGCTTTTGGGAAAAACGCGAATCTATTGATGTAGCAAAATCTCCTAAATCATATCTAACTACTATAATCTACAATAAATCACTTAATTATTTAAGAGATAATAAAAAATTTAATAACGATTTACTTTCAATGGAAGGCGTTTATCCGTTAGTAGAAAACCATCAGCCTAACAGAATTGAAATAAACGAAATTTCTGACGCTATAAAAAATGCTTTAAGCGAATTGCCTGAAAAGTGTAGAGAGGTTTTTATGCTTAGCAGATATGAGCATTTGAAATATCAGCAAATAGCCGACCAATTAGGAATTTCTATTAAAACAGTAGAAACTCACATGTCGAAAGCATTACAACACATGAGATTTCGTTTGGCTGAATTTATGACTATACTATTATTAATATTATTAACATTTTTAAAAAAATAAATAAACGACTAAGGGTAAATACATTTTAACGTGTATATATATAAACAAAGAAAAAAATAACAATGGAAAGCAATAATACATATTACACCGACTTGATAGTCGGATATTTCAACGGAGAGCTATCTGCCGAAGAAATGGTATTGCTTTCGGATTGGCTAAAAAAAGATGAAGAAAATACAAAATTATTTACTGAATATAAATTAACGTGGGAGCTTATTGCTCAGACTTCTGTTGATGAAACTGTTGATATTGATAATGAGTGGAATACTTTTTCGAAAAACAACAAAACTTTTTTAGATAAAGAAGATAATATTGAAAAAGTCATTTCTACAAACACTGCTTCTGTCATTTCTTTCAAATCAATTTTTAGAATAGCTGCGATATTTGTTTTGCTGGCAACTTCTTCTTATTTTCTTTATCAGTATTTTAATAATGTAGAAACACTTCATTTAATTGCCGATAATAATTCTATTCAGAAATCATTGCCAGATGGTTCAAATGTAACATTAAATATTGGTGCAACAATTGACTATCCTGAAAAGTTTGATAAAAAAGAGCGTAATGTTAAACTGAAAGGAGAGGCTTATTTTGAGGTTGCTCATAATACAGAACAGCCATTTATTATTGCTTCGGGTAACATTAGAATAGAAGTTTTGGGAACAAAATTTTATGTGAATACAGAAGCTGTCAATAATAAAGTAGAGGTAGTTTTAGAAACAGGTAAGGTAGCTGTATATTACGCCGATAAACCAAACGAGAAAACAATAATGGAACCGGGCGAAAAGGTTGAATTGTCGAAAGAAGAAGATATAAAAGCCGTTAAAGAACAAAACGATGATGAAAACTTTATCGCATGGAAAACAAAAAAAATAGTTTTTAACGACAATACTTTGTCTGAGGTAGTTTCGTTGTTAAATAAGGTTTACAATAAAAAAATTAAGATAAAAGATAAGAAAGTAAATAATTGCAGGTTGACTGCCACTTTTGAAAATCAAACTATTGAATCAATATTAAGTGTTATTCAAGAAACATTAGATGTTAAAGTCGATTCAAAAGGTGATAATATTGAAATTAAAGGTGTTGGATGTGAATAACAATATTTCATTCCGAAAAAATCATTGTACCTACTAAAGTTTTCTTAAATTTGTATCAGTCAAATGATATTGAATTTCCCTTATGATAAAATACAAATATTTCAATTATATTTTATTTGTTTTATTGTTTTTTGCTTTTAATCAGATTACTGCTCAGGATTTGAATAAAAAAATAACCCTGAAAGCTAAAAATCAAAAGCTTGGCGATTTGCTAAAACAAATAAGCAGTATTTCTCAAATAAACTTTTCATATAGTGCTCAGTCAATTCCCGTTGACAAAGTCGTAAGTATTAAAGCAAATAAAAAGTCGGTAAAAGATATTTTAGACGAACTATTGATTAAAAACGGTGTTGAGTATAAATTGGTTGAAGGGCAAATCATCTTAAAGCTACAAAAAAAAGCAGTAATTGCAGATAAACCGGTAGAGGCAAAATCGGAATCAAAAACAAAATATACCATTAGTGGCTTTTTGAAGGATAAAACTACAGGCGAGTTGTTAATTGGAGCTACCGTTTATGCCAAAGGAACAACTTATGGTGCCACATGTAATACTTATGGTTTTTATTCTTTAACACTTCCGGAAGGAAAATGGGATATTGTTTTTTCTATTATGGGATTTAATTCTACAAATCAAGAAATTGAATTAAATTCAAATAAGAAAATTGATATTGAACTTGTTACATCAAATATTTCGATGCAAGAAGTAATTGTGAAAGTTAAATCATCTGAAGAAGATTTGATAGTTAATAATCAATTAAGTTTTAGCAAGTTGTCGGTTAAAACAATAAGTCAAATGCCAAGTTTTACTGGGAGCATTGATTTGGTAAAATCATTACAAGCTGTACCAGGCATTAAATCGTATGGCGATGGTTCTTCGCTTTTTTATGTAAGAGGAGGAAATAGCGATCAAAATTTAATATTAGTTGACGAAACTCCAATTTATAATCCAGCTCATTTGTTTGGATTTTTTTCGGCAATTGCTCCCGATGCTATTAAAGATGTTGAAGTTTATAAAGG
This sequence comes from Bacteroidota bacterium, assembly GCA_037139195.1. Taxonomy (GTDB): domain Bacteria; phylum Bacteroidota; class Bacteroidia; order Bacteroidales; family JAHJDW01; genus JBAXGW01. The sequence continues at coordinate 116,431 of JBAXGW010000001.1, read as the reverse complement.
CGATTTTCCAGCCAATTTTGGAGGTAGACTTTCGTCTGTACTTGATATAAAAGTAAAGGATGGTAATTTGAAACGTATTAGTTTTTCGGGTAGTTTAAGTCCTTTTACTTCAAGCCTAACCCTTGAAGGACCATTGAAAAAGGATAAAAGCTCATTTTTTATAACCCGACGAAAATCAAACTTAAATTGGATGCAATTTGCTGACCAAAAAAGCCGTCCAATAAATGTTGAATTTTCGGATATTAATGCAAAAGTTAATGTTAGAATAAATTCAAATAACAGATTGTTTGTTTCTTTTTATAGCGGAAGAGATATTTTCGATATAAAACAAGGCGCTTTGGTTTCAGGAATAAATTGGTTTAATACCTTGGGCTCAATTAGATGGAATCATGTTTTCAATAGCAAATTGTTTTCTAATACAACCATCAGTGGTAGTAGATACGATTATTATTTATATTTATCAAAAACTAAAAATGATTATTGGAATTCTGCTATTCAAAATTCAAGTGTTAAAACTGATTTTTCGTATTTTCCAAACGTTCTAAATACAATAAAAGCTGGCTTTGAAGTTAGTACACATTATTCAAATCCAGGTAATTTAAATCTTTCAGATGTTAATTCGAGAAAATATGTTCCAGAAATTTCTAAATATAACTCAATTCAATATGTAATATATGGCAGTAACGAACAGGTTGTGAATGAGAAAATTACTGTTAGATATGGTTTGAGAATTCCTGTTTGGCAGAATAAGGGCGAAGCAACCATTTATTCATTTAATAACGATTATTCTGTTAAGGATACTAATTTTTATGCTAAAAATCAGGGGTATTCAACACATATTGGAGTTGAGCCACGCATAAATGCTAAATATGCCATTAGCAACACATCTTCCCTGAAGGTTAGTTACAATAGAACAACTCAATTTGTACAGCTTTTAAGTAATTCAACAAGTCCTTTTACTTCGTTAGAAGTTTGGATACCTTGTGGACCAAATATAAAACCTCAAGTATTGAACCAATTTGCTTTAGGATATTTTTCGCGAATTAGCAAAAAAGAAGTGTATTTTTCATCTGAATTATTTTATAAGCATTTTAGTAATCAGATTGATTATCAGGATCATGCAAGCATGTTGTTCAACCCATTAATAGAAGGGGAGTTGCGATTTGGAACTGCAAATGCTTATGGTTTGGAGCTGGCTCTGAAAAAAACTGCGGGTAGAGTTACTGGTTGGCTTTCATATACCTATTCTAGAGTTTTCAGAACAATCGAAGGTTTAAATAATAATAAAAAATATTCGGCACCTTATGATCGTCCGCACGATTTTTCTATAAACTTAACATACAACAGAAAAAAACATTGGGAATATACACTTAATTGGGTGTTTTTAACAGGTTCAGCATATTCAATTCCTAGCGGATTTTATTATTACAATGGTTATTCTGTTCCTTATTATGAAAGTAAAAATAATGGAAGATTGCCCGATTATCATCGCATGGATTTGTCTATTGCTTATCATTTAAATAAGCCCGAAAGACGCTACCAGCATAGTTTTGTGTTTACGCTGTATAATGCCTACGGAAGAGCAAATCCTTTTGCATTGAATTTTAATAAAATAATGACTGACGATGGTAAATTTGTAGTTCCTTCGGATATGGAAGGAAATTATAATCTTGTTTCAACAAAAATATCATTAATGGGAACAATACCTTCAATAACATATAATTTCAAATTCTAATGAAGAAACTTATATTAATTTTATTTGTAATTAGCTGTTTTTCATGCGAAAAGGAAGCGAATTGGAAGCTAAATAATGCACCATTAAATAAGATTGTTATAGAAGCGTTGTTAACAAACGAACAAAGGGCTCAAACAATTAAAATTTCTCAAACAGTTCAGTCGCTAAATGATTCAGCACAAATGGTGTCGGGTGCGTTAGTTCAATTAATTGAAGGGTCAAATACAATTGACTTAAAAGAACAAGTAAAAAAGCCTGGGTTTTATGATACGGATTCAAATTTCTGTGCAAAACCAAATGTGGTGTATCGTTTGCTTGTAAAGTATAAAGATAAATCTTATACAGCAAGTGCTGTTATGGCTACTGGTTTTACTAATAAAACGTTCCAGTATTCATATAATGCAGAAATGAAATTATATAAAGCAGATTGGGCAATAGCTGATTATCAGCCATTAAATCCAACAATGTGGGAGGTGTATTTAGATTGGACTTATTTGTACGGTTTGTCGGATACTACCATTGATAGTTGTAATGCAAAATTAAACTATTTTTCACTGCCAAATATAGATGTTAGTCAGGTTTTTGCACCAGAAAATGAAAAAGTATATTTTCCAAAAGGAACAATTATATGGATTAGGCAATATGCACTAAGTAGCGAATATGCTGAATATATAAGAGCACTGCTATTAGAAACAAAATGGCGAGGTGGTTTTTTAGATTCACAGCCAGCAAATGTGCCAAGTAATTTCTCCAATGGTGCTTTAGGTTTTTTTAGTGTTTGCTCTGTAACAAATTCGCTTCAATATGCTGGTTATTAGTTTTTATTTTAATTAGTTCAGCATCGGATTTATTGGATAGTTAATCCAATCTTTGTAATCGTCTCCAAGTCTTTTTACTAGTGTTTTCCATAGTTTAGCAGAATCATTGCCCATTATTTCTTCGGTATTGCTTTCAGAGATAACCCAAGAATTAATTTTCAATTCTTCTTCAAGTTGCATGCTTGTCCAACCAGCATAGCCAATAAAAAAGCGTATGTTGGTGCTATTAAGTGATTTGGTTTTAATAAGCTCTTTAACCATTTCGAAATCGCCGCCCCAAAATAAGCCATCAATTATTTTTACTGACTCAGGGATAATATCACCAAGTGTGTGAATGAAAAACACATTGTCTTTTTGAACAGGTCCACCTAAATAAATAGGGAAGTCGAGTTCGGGATAATCAAGCAACACTTCGTTAACTTTTGTTTCCATCGGTTTGTTAATGATGATTCCAAAAGCTCCTTCTTGCGAATAATCAGCTAATAAAACTACAGAACGGCTAAAATAATTGCCTTGCAAAAATGGTTCTGCTAGTAGTAAACTGCCGTTTCGTAATTCGTTGGTTGATAGGTTCATTATTAGTTGCTTTGTTTTATTGTTGCAAAGTTAATAAAATTCAAGATTATTTTATTCGCCATCTTTTTTTTATTTTTCATACCTTTGGTTTTTAAAGCAATTGCAATTGTATATTAACGCCAATCGACATTAAAATGATTGATAATAATTTAGATAAATACTATAATTTTCGCAAACAGTTTCCTGTTTTTGTGTATCATGACTTTGAGGCTATTCAAAATGAAAATAGCATTGATATAAAATATCATTTTGAAATAGAGGGATTAACACACTTTTATCCTGCAATTTCCATTCCTGCAAAAAAAATGATAAAACGAAAGTTGGATGCTGATTTAAATAATCTAATTTTTAATATTGGTTTGGTTGAAAGTATAAGTTATTGGAAAACAACTTGTTCTCCAGTAATTAAAGTAAAAAATTATTATTTAAATAAAGAACAAGAAGGTTTTTGGAAAAAACTGTTTTTCAATGGTTTAGGTGAATTCTTTTTTCTTAATAATTTGAATCCGAATGTAAATGAGCTATTTGAATTTCAATTTACTTCGTCAAATCCAATTTATTTATCGGATTTTAAGTTAGATGATGGATATATAGTTCCAATTGGTGGTGGAAAAGATTCGGCTGTAACATTGCAAACATTGATTAATGGAGGCGAAATGGTAACGCCATTTATTTTAAATTCTAGAGGTGCAACCGAATCGACTATTTTGCAAGCTGGTTTTTCGATGTATGATGTATTAGAAATTAAAAGAAGCATTGATGCAAATTTATTGAATCTAAATTCTGAAGGCTTCTTGAATGGGCACACTCCATTTTCTGCATTATTGGCATTTCTAACTTGTTTAATAGCAGTTTTGTCCGAAACAAAAAATATAGCATTATCCAATGAATCCAGTGCAAATGAGCCAACAATACCAGGTACAAATATTAATCATCAATATTCTAAATCATTAGAGTTTGAGCGTGATTTTAGAGCGTATTTTAGAGCAAATATAAGTAGCGAAATTAATTATTTCAGCTTTCTGCGTCCATTGAATGAATTGCAAATAGCTGCTTTGCTTTCAAAATATGATAAATATTTGAGTGTTTTCAGAAGCTGTAATGTAGGCAGTAAAACAGATTCATGGTGTGGAGCTTGTCCTAAATGTTTGTTTACTTTTATAATGCTTTCTCCGTTTTTAGAATATGAGAAAATTGTTGGAATATTTGGAAAAGATTTGCTGAATGATATGGATTTGAAAGAATATTTTGATGAACTAACTGGTATTTCTGCAAATAAACCTTTTGAATGTGTAGGGACAATAAGTGAGGTAAATTCTTCAATATTATTTTTGATTAGTAAATTGAAAAATAATAATATGCCGCAATTACTTAAATATTATATTGAAGTTGTTAAAGATAATAATTATTCATTTTATTCAGAAATATTGAGTTTTAACAATCAACATTTTTTATCTGAAAACTTAGTTCAGCTTCTTAAAAAATCATTGAATGAAATACGATAAAATAATTTCGCAAATAATCGGACGCAAGCTTCTTATTTTAGGCTTTGGAAAAGAAGGCTTTGCAAGCTATTCTTTTATCAGAAAAATTTTGCCAGATATTCAGTTGTCAATAGCTGATAAAAACACACAATTGCTTGATTTATATCCTGTTTTAGCTGAAGATAAAAACGTTTTATTTAATTTAGGTGATGCCTATTTAGAGAATTTGAATAGTTATGATTTAATAATTAAAACGCCAGGTATTTCATTTTCTAAAAATAATATCAATATAGCTGCAGAAAAAATCACATCACAAACCGATTTGTTTTTAAGTCAGTTTTCAACACAAATTATTGGAATAACTGGTACTAAAGGTAAAAGCACAACAAGTAGTTTGATTTATCATGTTTTAAAGGCAAAATTTGATGATGTATTATTAGTAGGAAACATTGGATTGCCTCCTTTTGATTTTGTTGATTCTATTACAGAAAACACAAAAATTGTATTCGAGCTTTCTTCACATCAGCTTGAATATGTGAAATTTGCGCCTAATATTTCTATTATACTTAATATATATCAAGAACATTTAGACCATTATCATTCATATTCAGATTATCAAAAAGCCAAGTTGAATATTGCTTTGAAACAAAATGAAGATGATTATTTTATATATTGTTCAGATAATCAATTGCTTTGCGATTTGGTTAAAACTAACTTGATAAAATCAGAAAAATTAGAATTTTCAAATGCTGAATCCATTTCAGGAAATGGCGTTTTTTTGAAAGAGAATAATTTAGTTGAAAAGGAAGATGAATTGACCAATGAAGTTTATGATATTAACTCAACTAGATATTTGCTCGGAAATCATAATTTGCTAAATATTAGTGCAGCCTATTTAGCTTGCGAATTGCTGGGAGTAGAGCCTGACTTCTTTTTTGAAAAAATGAGTTCTTTCAAGGGTTTGCCACATAGAATGCAATTTGTTGGCGAATTTGATAGAATTAAATATTACAACGATTCAATTGCGACGATTCCAGAGGCAACTATTCAAGCTATTACAGCTTTAAAAGAAGTTGGAAGTTTGATTTTAGGTGGATTTGATAGAGGAATTGATTATTCAATATTAATTAATTATTTGGCAGCGAATCCTATCGACTATATTTATTTTATGGGAGATGCTGGAAAAAGAATGTATGATGCTGTTGATGAGACTTGTAAATATCGCTCAAGGCTTGTTTCTGATTTACAAGAAGCGGTTGATTTAGCGAAAAAAAACACTAAGGTTGGCAAAATTTGTTTACTTTCGCCTGCCGCTTCCAGCTACGACAAGTTTAAAAATTTTGAGCATCGTGGCGACTATTTTATTAAATTAGTTTCAGAATAATGAAAAAAATAGCTGCTGTATGTCTACTCTTGATTGCATTTTATTCGATGCTATCTTTTGTGGTTTTTAAAATGCAGCAGTTTGCAATATATAGGGAAGTAAAAAGACTAGTAAAAACAAATGTAGAAGAGTCGAAGTTAGCTCATTTTGAGTTTTCTGAAAAACAATTCAAGCAATTGGACTGGGAGAAGCCCGATAAGGAGTTTAAGCTCAATGGCAATATGTACGATGTGATAAAAAAGAAAATTACAAATGGAAAAATTCAATTGGCTTGCATACATGATACTCAGGAAGAAGCATTGATTGAAAGTTATTTGGATGCAAATAATCATCAATTGAATCCAAATAAGAACAAAACTAAAAATATTAAAAATATTTCAAGTCGAATTTCTCCTTTTCTAATTACTGAAAAAATAATAATTCAAAAAAGTATTGCAAATACTTTTAAGTGTAAAGTTATTCACAATCAATTGTATGTTAATGTATTTCTCACAATAAATTCACCACCTCCAGAATTTTTATAATGTATTTATGGGTTTCAATAGTATTATTGTTTTGAAATCTAATATTTCTTAATTCAATTATAAAAATCAATTTATAGTCGAAACCTACATAATCTGTGTTTTGAGGGCACTAATTAAGAAAATTATATACTCCTCATAGTTGTAGATGTTCTTGAAAGATACTTTGTTGTTTAATAGAATATTTATCAAACCAGCATGCTTTATGTTTAGTATTTCAACAATATAAATTATAATAAATTAAAAATCAATTATGAAAATAAAAAACATATTTATTTTTATGATGCTTGCTATATTGTCATTTAATCTGATTGCTAGTAATGTAGATCTTCAAAAGGCAAAACAAGCAGCATCAAATTTTTTATATCAGCGTTCTGATATAAGCGAAAAATCTGAATTTTCTTTATCCTTACAAAAGGAAATAAAAGATAAAAACACAAATGAAATATTGTGTTACGTGTTTGCTATTAAGCCACAGGGTTTTATAATTATGTCGGCAGATGATAATTTACAACCAGTATTGGGCTATTCTTATGATGATAATTTCAGTGAAAATACAAGTCCATCTTTTAATGCTTGGATGAATGGTTATTATGTGCAAATTAGTAGTGTTTTGCAAAATAAATTCATTTGTAAAGAAAAAAAGAGTGCTTGGGCTGAACTAGAAAATAAATCAGCTAAAATCAAAGTTAAAGCGAAGTTGCCAATGATTACTACTAAATGGGATCAAGGGAAATACTATAATGCTTTATGCCCAGCAGATTCACTTGGTCCTGATGGTCATGCAGTAGTTGGCTGTGTTGCAACGGCAATGGGACAGGTTATGAAGTTTTGGAATTATCCTGAACATGGTAATAGTGGATATGCATACCAACATATTCCACCTATGTTTTCGCATAATTATGGTAAAGTGCAAGCTAATTTTGCTGCAACATATTATGATTGGTCAAATATGCCAACTAATTCAAATAATAACAGCAAAATTGCAGTGTCTACATTATTGTTTAATTGTGGTATTTCTGTTAAAATGAATTATGGTCCAGCTGAATCGGGTTCAATGACAGAACAAGTGCCTTCTGCGCTATGTCAATATTTTAAATATTCACCAGCGGCGAAATATGTGGAGCGAAAAAAATATAAAAATGCACCATGGGATTCATTAATTATGTGTCAGCTAAATATTGGTTTGCCTGTAATATATTCGGGTTCTGGTGCAAAAGGTGGGCATTGTTTTGTTGTTGATGGATATCAAGATTCATCCTACTTTCATGTAAACTGGGGGTGGAGTGGCTCTGCCAATGGTTATTATTATTTCACTCGAATGGTTCCTTCAAACGATACAACATATGATTTCACTAATGACCAAGGTGCTGTTATTGATATTTATCCTTTGGGCCATGTGTCTGTAAGTGAAATAGAAGTTGTATTTACAAAAGTCTTCCCAAATCCTGCTAACGATTTCATTCAATTAGATGGAGTTGAGGCTGAAAATACAAGTGTTCAAATTTTCAATAATATTGGTCAACTTGTTATTCAGCAAAATAATAGCATTAAAATTGATGTTTCAAATCTTGAAAATGGTCTTTATTTTGTAAAATTAAAAACTGAAACTAAAAACTCAGTAACAAAAGTAATAATTCAAAGATAAACTTTTGAGTATAAAAGAGGAGCGAAAGCTCCTTTTTTTATTCTTGCAATTCAATAACAATCTTTTTAGTAAAACTATTATTAACAGTGATTATATAAATTCCAGAAGTTAAATTAGAGGTGTTAATTTTTGCTTCTTTTGACCTGAATTCATTTTCAAATAATTTTATGCCAATTGTATTGTAAAGCTTTATTGATTTTATTTCATTGTTTGAAATAATATGGATAAAATCTTTTACAGGGTTTGGAAATATTTTAACATCAATCATATTATTGTCAGAAATTCCACTTGATAAAGATGTAGATTTGAGTAGTAATGCAAAAGAAATTTTGCATACTTCTTTGCAATAATTTTTATCTGTATTTGCTACGAGGTCGTTTTCAGAATGATAAAAAGGGCTAAAGTTATATTCGTGAATAAATATTGTTTTAGTTCCCCAATCAAAGAAAGGGCTACTATCAGTACATTGACAATTGTCTGGAATTATAGTGTCAGTAAGTGATGTGAACGTGTTTGTAATGGCAATTGCTTGATTTGAAACATCATTACTATTGTCATAAGTGTGCAATTTGACTTTCCAGCTATTATCAGGTTCTTGATTGTTGCTAATCATGTCATTAACAAGTAAATAGTAGATTGGTTTAGTTGGGCATATCACTCCAGCAAGGTGACCGCTGCCTTTTACTCCTTGTTCTTCAGCAGCAAAGCCAACAAAATAGATTGAATTTGTTGGGTGATAATTATTGTTTTTCATAACTCTAGCAATGTCAAACATAGCAGCTATCCCGGATGCATTGTCGTCGGCACCAGGTGCTTTTGATGGGTCAGATGGATTGATTGCATCGTAATGAGCACCAATCATATAAATACTATTGGTGTCATTTGTTCCGTCTAATATTCCAATAATATTATATTGCCATGTTTTAGGATTGTCCCAATACATATAAAACGAGTCGATTTTAACACGTAGATTATACGATTCAAATTTTTTTGTAATGTAATTTGCAATTTCTTTTCTGTTAGTGTCTTTTGCCCAGCGAGTTCCAAAGTTTTCAAGTTGCGATATGTGATTTTGAATAGAATCAGAATTTAATTGATTTAAATAACTTTGAATTTGAATATCTGACATTTGGGCATTGACGACAGTAGCAAATGTGCATAATAAAAAGCTAAGGATGATTTTTTTCATTGTTTTTCAGTAAAATTAACCTTTTAAATATCAATTGTCAAGCTGAGAAAAGTAATTTATTAATACATCAATTTTTAAATATGGGTAATGTGTTTTCAGTTCTTTTGCTCTAATATAGTTTTGATTTTTGAATTTCAGATGTGCTTCTGATTTTTCGTTAAAAGGACGATGATTTTTAGCATTTATTAAATTGAATATTTGTTCTGATAACTTCAAAGTTTCTTCGCTCATATAAGTAGAACAAAACTTCTCCCAAATATAATCAATTGCTTGTTCTGATGGGTGAAGCATGTCATCTTTATAGAAACGATAATCTCTTAAATCGTCCATCATAATTTCATACGCAGGAAAGTATTCAGCTTGGTTGTATTTATCAATTATTTGATAAGTTGCTACATTTAGTGTTGATTTGCTTAATAGATTTTCTGTAGCGCCATCTTTCCAATGGCGAATAGGACTGGTTGTGAATATTATTTTAATAGAAGGGTTGAATTTTAGAAGATGACAAAATGTTAAATTGAATAGTTCAAAGATTTTTTCAACACTAAGCATTTTCTGAGTAAACTGACTGTTAGGAGTTTTATGGCAATTAGCAACAGCTCCTTCGGTACCATTAAGTTCATATATTTTTGCAGTTCCTAGCGTGATTATCAAGTATTCAGCATCTTTTAAGAATAAATGTCCTTCAGCCATCGATTCATTCATTGCTTTTTGTGTTTCAGTTTTATCTGTTCTAGAAAACCGACTATGAAAATGATAGTTATGCCATTGTTCATTTTGAAAAAACAGCTCATGTTCTTCAATGGAAATGTTATATATAAGTTGAATAATCTGATCGCAAATAGATTGTGGATTATAAACAATGCCAAAAGGGTTTTGAAAACAATCAAAAGATAAATTTTTCATTTTATTGCCTATGTTTTCAGTGAAACATGAGCCAATAAGCAAGACTTTGCTTTGATGATTTATTAAGTTTTCTGAGCGTTTTGGAAATATTGGAGTGCGAAATTCTGACATAAAATCTTATTGTATTTGGAACGATTTTTTTATTTCAACGTATAAATGTACTAAAATTCCACGAAAATGAAAATAGTTATACTCGAACCAATAGGTTTGTCAAAAGAAATAATTGATTCCTATATTTTTGAAATGACGGATTTGGGTCATGATGTTGATTATTACGAAAACAGGAGCGATAGTGTTGAGGAGAATATTGAGCGAGCGAAAAATGCAGATGTATTGATGCTCGTTAATATGCCAATTCCTTCAAATATTTTAACTGAATGCAAGAATTTGAAAATGATTTCAGTAGCTTTCACTGGTGTTGACCATATTGATATGAATTATTGTAGAGAAAACCATATTTTGGTATGCAATGCAGCTGGCTATTCTAATCATGCAGTTTCCGAATTAGCAGTAAATATGGCTCTTACGTTAATGCGAAATACAGTTTGGGCCGAACAACAAACCCGAAATTCAAAATCTCGTGAAGGTTTTCTTGGAAGAGAATTGTTTGGCAAAACAGTTGGAATTATTGGTGCTGGCTCAATTGGGTTGCAAACTGCAAAATTGTTCTCTGCATTTGGTTGTAATGTAATAGCTTATAGCAGAACACGAAAAGAGTCTACGTTTATAAAATATGTGGAAAAGGAAGTTTTGTTAAAAGAATCAGATATTATTTCGCTTCATGTTCCATTAAATCAATCGACTGAAAATTTGATTGATAAAAATGCATTTGACATTATGAAGCCAGAAGCAATATTAATTAATACGGCTAGAGGAAATGTTGTAAATGCGAATGATTTGATTGAAGCATTAAAAAATGGGAAAATTTCGGGAGCAGCACTTGATGTTTATAAAAAAGAACCTCCCTTGGAAAAAAATCATAAACTTTTTGATGTTCCAAATTTAGTGCTTTTACCTCACATAGGATATGCCACTGAGGAGGCAATAAAATTACGTGGAAAAATTATTTTTGAAAATATTAAAATGTGGGAGAGGAAAAACCCACAAAATATTTGTTTATAATGTTGAAAAACAATTTTTTAAGAGGGTTTTGTGTTTTAATGATTTGAAATCATTTTTTTTGCAAATTTGTATTTTCTAATTTTAAGGTGTCTGAAAAAATCTTTTTCAATTTTCTTAATAGTTTTCTCTTCGATTTTTATTTCTCTCAAAGTTTCAATCATTGTTTTGTAGCCGTCTTTATTGTCATCAATATTTTTGAACACCAATAAAGTAAACTCAATCATTTTTGCTTCACCAATATATTGTTCCATGCCTAAAAGTTGGAGTGGCGAAATGTAATATCTTTGAGCTTCATGTAGTTCATTCTGAGTATTGATTTTTGATAAATTAACAAATCTAAATTGAAAGCCATTAATTGTTTTGAGAAAAGGAATATATGAAGCAGTTTTTGCGATTTTAAGAAAAGAATATTTTGATTTTATTTCATTTATATCTCCAGATTTAAGACCATACTTTAAACTAAAATATTCTGTAAATGATTCTGTGAAAAAATAAAATAAATTTGATTTTGGAATGAAAATATTTCCAAAATAATAATGAGCCATTTCATGACTTAATACATCAAAATATAAATTATTATTTCTTCTGTTATTAACAAATACAACTGAAGGTGTAGCATAAAAAGCCCATGAGCCATTATTTGGTTTTGATTCTACTTTAGCAAAAACTGTTTTAGATGTATATGGAATTTTAAGCAGATTTTCATAAAACTTTATAATTGAGTCGGCTTCTTTTGCAATATTTTTCTGCCTAACAGTGTCAATATTAATAAATATTTTGTTACTGAATTCCTTCCAATTATAATTCCCTGCCAAAATTAAAGGAGGAGTAGAGGTTGATTTGTAGATTAATGGGTTTTTGCTAGGAATTTCAGTTTCTACAGAAATATTTTGACAATCATGACAGTTGAAGGTTATATTATAAGCTGTTATTTTTGATTTTAAATCGAATAATATTGAATTAATATTGGTGTTCTTCTTGAAAAATATTGGATGCCAAGCTGATGAGCCATTTGCTCTGAAAATAGAGTAGCAATTTATTATATCGCTATCTGAATATGAATCAATTAAAGAACTGTCGCTGACAGAATTGAAATTACCAGATATTATAAATTTAAGAGTGTCAGTTTGTTTTAAATTTATACTGGAATCAATATTGTAAATGAATATATTTAAGAAATTTTCATCTTTTGAAAAACGAATGATATTGTTGTTGTAGTATAATGAGTCTAATCTTAAGTTTTGATGTAGAGCAAAGCTTGAATAGTTGTTAATTCCAGTAATAAGAACTTTCTCTTTTATAATTCCTTCATTTAATCCAATTTCAAATGTGCCAAACATTTTCTGGTCTTGAGAGAATGTGAAATTTGGAATAATTAATAATACCAAAAATAGGAATCTTATCAGCATTTGTTTTTAGTTTATGAAGGTTCTAAATTAAACAAAATTATCCAAACTAATTAAAGTTTACTTAAGTAAAACTGTAACAAAATAACGAAAATGAAGTATACATTTGTAACAAATCAAAGGATTACAATTGTGAATTTCATGTTTACAAAAGTAACATATAGTAATTTACAAATGTAACTTTATATATTAATTGCTTAGCTTGTAGCTTGATAATTGAATTACAGCGTTTTAAATGGTTTTATATAGATGTATAATAGATTGTAAATTATTGAATAACAGTAAAATTACAAATGTAAATTATTGAAAAAACGTGCTTAAAATGTAAATTATTAATGATTACAAATGTAAATTATAGGCTAGAAAAATAAATTAAATAATATAAATTATGGAAAGTAGAATTCGTTTAATCTTAAAAGTAAAGAACATAACTGCGGCAGTTTTTGCCGATAAAATTGGAGTTCAACGCTCTGCTGTTTCTCATATTTTATCTGGAAGAAATAATCCGAGTTTAGATTTCATGCAGCGTATTCTAAAAACGTATCCCGATATTAGTTCCGATTGGTTGATAAATGGAAAAGGCGAAATGAATAAAGATGTGCTAACATTATTCAATACAGAAGAATATACACAGGCTCAATCTGCACCAAAACTTATAGAAAAGCAAACTAAAAGTCAAACGACTATCTTCTCAAATCCCGATTTTGAGCCTAGTCAGCGTACGGCTAGTGTTATGAATAAAATTTCAAATGCAAATCAAATTGTTGAAGAAGTAGGAGCAAGTGTAACTTATAAATCAGAGCCAAAACAGGTGATTGAGAAAATAGAGGAAGTTTTAAAAACACCTAAAAAAATTCAGCGTATTGTAATGTTTTATGATGATAAGACATTTGGTGAATATCAGAGTGAATAGTTTTTATTTATCCTGTTTAATTCTCAAAATAATAATCCATCATACTGAACAAATAATCCATTTTTATTGGTTTTGAAACAAAATCATCACATCCTGCATTAATAGAGTTTTCTTTTATTGCATCAGACAGTACATTTGCAGTTTGAGCAATTACAACCACTTTGGTATTAAAGGTGCGTATTTTTTCGGTAGCTTCAAGCCCAGTAATATCAGGAAGTTGAATATCCATTAAGATTATATCTATTGAAGGGTTTTTTCTTGTAATTTCAATAGCTTCATTACCAGTTTCTGCTTTTAAAATATTGATAAAAGTCTTTTTAAGAGCACTTTCAAAAAGTAACATGTTTAACGGATTATCTTCAACAACCAAAACGGTTTTTTCGTTCCAAGTATAGGTTGATTTAGATATTTCTTCTTTAAGTGTTTTCTCCGAAAAACGAGAAATAGTTTTATAAGGAATTTGAAAGTAAAATGCAGAGCCTACTCCCAGTTTTGATTCAAACCAAATAGAACCACCATGAAGCTCTACAAGACCTTTCGATATTGACAAACCTAAGCCGTTGCCACCATATTTTCGCCCTAATCCTTCGTTTATTTGTTTAAATCGATTAAAAACAGTTTTTTTGTTTTCTTCAGATATTCCAATGCCAGTGTCTTTAACAGAGAACATCAAATATTTGTCTCTTTGTAATACCCATTCAACTTCAATTTTACCTTTATCAGTAAATTTTAATGCGTTGTTAATGAGGTTGTTTAGTATCTGAAAAACCTTTGTTCTGTCTATTAATGCATTTAAATCATTAGGAACAATAAGTGTTAACTCAATATCTCCAGATCGTATTTTGTCAGTTTGAGAAAAAGAATTAACAATTTCGCTAATAAATAGGTTTATATCAACAGGTGATTCATTTATATGAAGCAAGCCAGATTCTATTTTAGAAATATCAATAATATCATTTATAATTGATAATAGTTGATTTGAATTTGTTTTAATAATTTCAATAAAAGTTTTTTGAGATTCTTTATCGTTGTCATTATTTGATAATAAATCAGAAAATCCAATAATAGAATTCATTGGTGTTCGAATCTCGTGGCTTATATTTGCAAGAAATGAAGATTTTAGTTTGTCCGATTCTTCGGCTTTAATTTTTGCTTTGTATAGTTCGGCATTCTTATATGATAGAATACGATTAATATCTTTAATTTCTTTGTTTTGTAGTTCGTTTTCTGATTTGTATTTAACAAGCTCAGAAACGTCATGAGCAATTATAACAGCCCCAACAATTTCATTGTCTCCTCTAACATACGAAGATATTTTAATAGAAACTTGAATTAAATCGCCTTCTTTTCTAAGGAGAACATTGTTTGGATCGAATGGTTTTTTATTTATAGCATCTAAAAAATTTATTTCGTTAGGAAGAAGTATAAATATATTGCTTTTTAATATTTCATCTCTATCGTATCCTAATTTATCAAGTGCATAATCATTAATAAAGATTATTTCCCCATCAAGATTAACAACAATCATCATGTCGTCCAAAGAGTTGAAAATATCTTCTAAGAAATCACGCGTAACAGTTGAATGATTTAATTCTTCTCCCAAGCAATTAATTGCAACTGCAGTGCTATCAAATATTTCTTCTTCTCCAGAATAGTTTATAGAAGCAGTGTAATTATGTTGAGCATATTCAAGTAAAGTATTATTAAAAATATCAATTCTTTTCTCAGCCCAATTTTTTTCTATGTAATTTGAATTAATAACAGAAAACAATTCGTTAGCCTGACCTCTTAGAATAGGGTCAGGAATATCAAAATCATCAACAGAATCAAGAATTCCATGACGAATACGTTCAATTAATAATTCAAAAAAGTCGGCTTGCAAATTAATAAGTTTTAATTGTTCTAATCTTCTATTTCGATATATGCTTCAACTTCAGCTCCGCAAACAGGGCATTCTTCTTTTGGTGCTGAATCAGTTTCCAAAATATATCCACAAACTTCGCATCTAAATTTTTTCATAAATTATTTAAAAATCAAATGGATGTTAAATTGAATCAACTGCTGCAAGCAATAATTGCTCTAGGTTTTCAACATTGCTTTTAAAAACGGCTAAAACTTCTTCCCAAGTAACTGCATTTTCGTCTACTTTCCAGCAATCATAATCAGTGCTTAGTGCTATGGCCGCATAAGGAATACCAATTTCATTTGCTAAAATTGCTTCCGGGGCTGTAGTCATATTAATAACATCAGCACCCCACAATTTAAACATTCTAGATTCAGCCTGAGTAGAAAAACGAGGACCTTCAATGGTAACAACTGTACCTTCAATATGATATCTTATTTTTATTTTTGAAGCAGCGGCAATTAAATTAGTTCTAAGATATTCGTCAAATGGACTAGCCATTGGAGTATGATTCAATTCATCGTTTCCAAATTCATCAAAAAAAGTAGTTTCTCTATGTTTGGTAAAATCTATAAATTGATTTAGAAATACTATATCACCACGGTGAATATGACCTTGCAAACTGCCGCATGCTGTTGTTGCAATAATATGAGTGCATCCAGCTTCTTTCAATGCCATGATATTAGCACGGTTGTTTATTTTTGAAGGTGTAATTGTATGGTTTTTGTCATGTCTTGATAATATTACAACTTCGTTTTTACCAATTGTGCCACATAATAGTTCAGAACTAGGCGCTCCATATTTTGTTTTTGCTTTAATTTTTTTTGATTGTTCAAAAAAATCTAAATTTTCTAATCCTGAACCACCTATAATACCAATTTTTGCCATTTTATTATTTTATTTGTGAGTTTTCTATTTGTTTAATTCTTCGTTTTAAGTGTCTGTTTTTCTTGCGTTCAGAAAAATATACACACACAATTATCAAAAATACAATAAAGATTGATAAATATATTAAAATATTTGCAAATATACTTAATTTTCCCGAGTTCATATTATTGTTGCTAACACTATTCTCATTGTTTATATAGCCATTATTATCAGACGATTTCAATAATAATTGCTCATTAAAAACGGAGTCTTTATAATTAGAAGCAAGTAATAAATGATCGTAAGCTAATTTGTAATTTGAGCTTTCTGAATATATTAGCGAAAAAGTATTGTGAACTTCAATCAATTCTTGCCATGCATCTTGTTCAGTTGCTTTTTCTAGAGCTGCATTTAGAAAATGAATCGCTGTAGATATTTCATTTTTGCTTCTATAATTCAAAGCTAACAAAATATAAGAATTCAATATCATTCGTTGATTATCAGTTTCTTCAAATATTTTCAAGCATTGCCTAAATCTGTTTTCAGCTGAATTGTAGTTTTTTTGTTCTTGATCAATTTTGCCGATTGTAAGTAATGAAGTGGCTATTCCATCATTATCTTCAATTGACTCTTTTATTCGTATGGATTGATTCAAGTATTTGACAGAATTTTTAAAATCATCAATTAAATAAAGCACATAGCCAATGTTATTGTTTGATTTAGCAATTCCGTATTTATCGTTTTTAACAACAAATAATTCAAGCGCTTTTTGAAAATAATCAATTGCTAAAGCATAGTTTCCAATTGATTGATAAGTAACTCCTGTGTTTTGAAAAACTTCTGCTGCATCATTAGTTTTATTGTTTTGCTTATAAATGGCTAACGCAAATTTGTATTTATCGAGTGCTTGATTGTACCTTCCCATTAAATGCAAAAGCATTCCAATATTATTGTTTACATCGGCAATTGAAATGCTATCGTTATTTAAGGAGTAAAAAGATAATGCTTGATTGAAATGGATTAAAGCCTTTTTATATTCAGCAATATCAGTATAACATAGACCAATGTTGTTTTTGCAATTTGCAATTTCTTTCGTATTATTAATAATTTTGAAATTAAGAATAGCTTCGTTGTATTTATATATTGCAGAATCAATTTCACTATTCCAATAATAACAAATAGCAAATTCCTTCGAAATATTTGCAATTTCAAAAGGTTTCTCATTAAGCTTAGCAAATTTATAAGCTTGTTCCGAAAGTTCAAATGCAAGAAGTGGGTTGTTGGCTCTATATGTTTTTATTAATGAAATATATTTTTCTGCTTTTTTTGAATCAGACAGTTTGTTTATAGTCAATAATAAAGAATCTATGTTCTCTGCAATTGAAAAAAACGACGAAAATAAAACAACAATAATCAAGAATATTCTTTTCACTATTTAGATTATATTTCGTTTAACAAATCTTTTTTCTTGTTTTCAAATTCTTCTTCATTAATAGCTTTGTTTTCAAGTAGTTGACTTAATTTTTCAAGCTTCAAAAAATTCAATTCCATTTCTTCTATTTTTTCGCGAGGCACATTGGATAATTGTTTAAGCATATCGCGCAGATCATCAATTTCATTTTGAAGGTTTGCATTTTCTACTTTTGAATTATGAGCAATTGCTTCTGCTTTAAAAAATTCGGTATTCAATCGTTCAATTTCTTTTTTCAAAGCTTCTTGAATTTCTTTTTGCTTTTTTAATTCTTTGTCGCTAATTTCTTTAAGAGTCGCATATTCATTATTTAGCGAATTGTCATTTTCATTAATATTGCTTAATAGGATATCTCTTTCTTCTAGATATTTTTTTGCTAACTCGTCGGAATTAGCATTGTTTGTAATATACTTGCGTTTGCTAATTGAACTATTAATAAATAGCAGTATAAACAATACCATTAATCCGCCCATTACTACACTAAGAACCAGAAAAATACCAAATGCATTGTTTTTATTGTCCAACTCTTTTGTCAAACCTTCAATCTCTCTATTCTTTTTGTTTGTTACAGAAGTATCGCTAGAAAATTGATCTAATTTTTCATTAATTAAATCTATAATTAAATTATCTTCTTCAATAATTTCATTCATCGATTTAATTTGCTTTGACAATTTGCTAGATATTGAATCAACTTCTATCGTTGATTTATTTTTCTGAAATACAGAATAGCTGGAGTCTCTCTTGTTGATTAACACTTTAATGTCGTCTTGTGCAAATAGGCCCGTTGTTGTTATAGACAAAAAAAATAAAACGGATATAATAATACTCTTACTCATAATAGCTTAGCATGTAAATAATTTCGATGTAAAGATAATTTTTTTTTTAAAGAAAAAAATTAGTAATATTGATAGATATTAAATAAAAATATAATGGAATTTAATATCAACGAATATATTAATTATCAGGTTGTTGATGGACCACTAAAAATTGAGAATACAAAAATTTTAGGTGGAGCAAATTATTTTAGTGCAGGTCCAATCGTTTTAATTCGTCTTAATTTGCAAAATTTTGACGAAGTTTTTACTAACGCAATACCGGGCTTTTTCGAAAAGTTATCAACTCAAATACCTACTTTATATGAGCATCATTGTTCTTATGGCGTAAAAGGTGGTTTTTTTCAACGAGTTACAGAAGGCACATTGCTTGGTCATGTTATAGAGCATGTTGCCATTGAATTTCAGACACTTGCAGGAATGCCAGTTGGATATGGAAAAACAAGAAGCACATTAGAACAAGGCGTTTACAATATTATATATCGTTTTTTTGATGAAATTGCCGGTGTATATGCAGGCAAAGCGGCAGTAAATTATATCAATTGTCTATTACTAGACAAACCTTTTGATATTAGTGAAATTACAAACAATTTAATTTCTATCAGAGAAAACCAACTTTTGGGTCCAAGTACACAAGCCATTGTTAATGAAGCCGAAAAACGTCAAATTCCTTATTTTAGATTAGATTCGTACAATCTAGCACAATTAGGAACTGGAAAATATTTAAAAAGAATACGTGCAACAATAACTTCTGATACTAATCTTTTGGCCGTTGAAGCTGCTGATAATAAGTATCTTTCAACACTAATGCTTAAAGATGCAGCAATACCAGTGTTAGAAACTATTAGAACCAAGAAAATTGAAGATGTTTTGGCTTTTTTTTACAAAATAAACAAGCCAATTACAATAAAACCAATTGAAGGGTATCTTGGTCAGCGTGTTCGATTTAACTTAAAAACGGAAGAGGAAATTATTCATACTTTTAATTGGATAACAGAAGTAGAAGATGAAGTTGTAGTTCAGCCATATAGTACAGGGAAAAATTACCGTTTATTAATAATAGATTACAAGCTAGTAGCTGGTGTTGAATTGACTCCTCCATATATTGTTGGTGATGGATTAAGTAGTATAGAAAAGCTTATTGATATTTTAAATCAAAATCCGGATAGGCAAATTGGTGATAAGGGAAAACTTTCAAAAGTTGAAATTGACGGCACTACAATAAAAATAATTCAAGATAAGGATTATACACTTGATACGATTTTACCGATAAATGAGGTGCTATTTCTTAAAAATTCAGGAAATGTGAAATTAGGTGGTTCTTCTACAGATATTACAGATATTATTCATCCATTTAATAAGTTTGTTGCTGAAAGAGCAGCTAAAACACTTGGTTTAAATGTAGCTGGTGTTGATATTCTATCAAATGATATATCAGAAGCTATTAATTTAAATAATGGCATTGTGCTTGAGGTTAATGCAGCACCCGATTTCCGTATGCATATTATGCCCACTTTTGGTAAAACAAGAAATGTAACTGGAGCTTTTATTAATGCGCTTTTTCCTAATCACGACAAAACTAGAATACCGCTTATTTCCATAACAGGAACTGTAGGTAAAACCATAACTGCTTGTTTAATTAATCATTGTATTTCAGCAGAGGGAGTGCCAACAGGCTTAGCAACAACAGAAGGATTGTATATTGCCAATAATTGCCTCAGAAATGGAGATATGACTTCACCTGAAGCGGTACAACTTGTATTAAAAGATCCAACCATTGAATGTGCTATAGTTGAAACATCCAGAGAAGGAATCATTCGCGATGGGCTTGGCTATAAATTTGCGGATATAGGAATATTTTTAAATGTACATGAAGAACATATTGGACATGATGATATAAAATATATTGAAGATTTAGCTTATGCAAAATCTGTGGTTGCCGAAGAAGTCTACGAAACGGGTTATTCAATTTTAAATGCTGATAATGAACTTATTTTAGATGCAAAAAAACGATTGTATGGAAAACTGATTTTATTTTCAGTGAATCCTTTGAATCCGCATATAAAACTCCATATACAACAAAAGGGAATTGCCGTTTATATTGAAAATGATGCATTTGTTTTAAACATGATGGGAGGTTTGAAATTTAATTTTCCAATTGCATCGATTCCGCTTACATATCAAGGAAAAGCAAGCATGATGTATGAAAATATTCTTGCAACTATTGCTGCATTACATGCGTATGGTATGCCATCTGAAAAAATAAAATTACATCTTACAAGCTTTGTTCCTAGTATGGAAAATCTTTTTGGTAGAATGACTTTTATCAAAAAGGAAAATAAAAATATTTTCATAGATTACGCTCATAATATTGTTAGTTTTACAGAAATCAATAAGTTTTTAGCTTTATTTGAAGGCAGGAAAGTTGGTGTTATTGATGCAACAGGCGAAAGACACGATTCTGAAATTATTAGTTTAGGTGAGATAGCAGGATCGTTTTATGATGAATTATATTTTTACGAAGGATTTGATATGCGAGGACGTGAAAATGGAAATATAACTGAGTTGTTAAAACAAGGCGCAATAAAATCGGGTTTTAATATCGAAAAATTACATATATTTGAATCGCCTGAACTTGCATGGGAAAATGGAATTAAAAATACTAATGAAAATGATTTACTCGTAATTTTAACAGGTAGATTTGACAAAACATTAGAAATATTAAATAGTATTTTATAAAGTAATAGATAAAAAAGATTGTATGTCTGGTATTAAGATAGATTTAACCTACCTAAATGAAGCTTGTGGAAGTGATTCTGATTCTCTAAAGGAGTTGATAAGCCTGTTTGTTTCGGAAACACCAAAAAACATTGAAACTATTCAAGCATCAATATGCAATTCCGATTGGAACGCAGTAAGGTCGACTGCACATAAGTTGAAATCATCGTTTCGTATTTTCGGGCTTAACGAACTGTCAGAAAATTTCGCAAATATTGAAAAATTATCGATGATAGAATCAGAACAAGCATGTGTTGAATCGCTTTTTAATGTATCAAAAGCCATGTCTGCTGAAGTTGTAATACATTTAAAAACAACGTATTCAATAGACTAATATGATTAAAATTGGTTTGTTGTCCGATACTCATAATTTTGTTTTGCCACAAGCTGCTGATTTTTTTTCTTCATGTAATGAAATATGGCATGCTGGAGACATTGGAAACTATGAGGTGATTCAAAAACTGAGAGAGATAAAACCTGTAAAAGCGGTATACGGAAATATAGATGGACAAGACATACGTTGTGAGTTTCCAGAATTTCAATGTTTTAAAGCAGAAGACATAACTGTTTTAATGATTCATATTGGAGGTTACCCTGGTAAATATGACAAATACGCATATTCTTTAATTCAAAAATATCAGCCTACTATTTTTATTTCAGGTCATTCGCATATTTTAAAAGTAATTAATGACCCTAAAAACAATCTGTTACATATAAACCCTGGTGCAGCTGGCAAATATGGCTTTCAACAAAAAAAAACAATGATTCGTTTTAATATTGATAAAGCTAAAATATCTGATTTAGAAGTTTTTGATTGTAGTTAATTGTTAAGCTTTTTTATTTTATTCTATATTCCAAAGGATTAAGGAAGTCTTTTTTTCCATCTGGAGTAATATAATTTATACTGTTGAAAATCATAATGTCCCCACTTTTCAATGATGCGAACATTTTTTTTGCTTCATCATTGAAGAATGGATTTTCAAATCTTTTCATATCAAAAACCTTATTGTTACGAATTACTAATATGCAATACTCGTATATCTTGAATTCAACACCTTGCAATAAAAAGGTTTTATATCCAACTGAAATATAACTTGCGTCTTTAAAAGCATCTCTATCAATAAGTCCATTTTGTATACAACCTTTTTCGCCTATGGTTTCTATTGTTAATTCAGGACTGATGACTCGAAATTCATATTTGCCAATTAATATTGTATCTAAACCTTTTATTGTTTTCAATGTTATTGTTGCTATTCCATATTTAGTTGGAGCATAAAAATATTCGAATTTTTTGCTTTTATAAATTCTGCCATTGTCAGTTGTTATATACAAAGAATCTGCTGGGGTGTTTTCAGCAATTATAGTTAAATTATTGCCTATGCCCATATAAACAAAATCTCCATGATTATTTGAAACTGCAAAATTAATTTTCTGCGCTTCAACATAAACAGAGGATAAAAATATAATGATAAGTAATATGATATTTTTCATTTTATAATGTTTTTTTTTTTTGAATAAGTGAATGATAAACAAACATATAAAGAATCCACCTTAAATCCTAATTTTTCAGTTATGAGTTTATGCAATAACTAATTACAACAAAAACTCATGAACATTTTCAGGAGAAACTATTAAATTCGACTTTGGTTTATAGGCTTCTTCAAAACTTTGAGGAAATGCAGTTTTTCGTTTTGCAGATATCTTGAATTCAAAACACTCAATATTGCCGTCTTTTTCTTCTACTAAATCAATTTCTGCACCATCATAAGTTCTCCAAAAATACATGTTTTTCAATATGCTAGAAGTTTCATTATTCTTATAGCGCTCACTAATGCAAAAATTTTCCCAAATTGCACCTTTGTCTGTTCTTGAACTTAATCCAGAGAAGTTGTTGATCAAAGCATTGCGAATTCCTAAATCAAAGAAATAGTATTTTCTGCTCTTTTTCAATTCATTTCTCATATTTCGGCTAAATGAATGTAATCCAAAAATAACAAAACTTTTTTCTAGCAAATCAATATATTTCTCAACTGTTTTCATCGAAATTCCCAACTGCATAGCCAACTCATTCATAGAAACTTCTGAACCAATTTGCCATGCCAGCAATTGCAAAAGTTTTCTTAAAACCAAGGGATTTTTAATGTTTTCAAGCGCCAAAACATCTTTAAACAAATAGTCGGAAGAAAGATTGGATAAATACTTCGGCTTTTCAGAAATTGGCTTATCAATAACGCCTGGATACGAACCAAATATCAATAATTCATCAATGTTTTCCTTGCACCAAAGCCACGTTTTGTGTTCTACAATTTCCTGATATGAAAGCGGAAACATTTTGAATTTTAAATTTCTACCAGTAAGTGGTTCATTGATTTTATTCGACAAATCGAAACTACTAGAGCCTGTTGCTATTATTTTTTGAGTAAATTCAGGGGAATCATAAATCAATTTTAAAACTTTTCCAATATTTGGAACACACTGTGCCTCGTCTAAGGCAATTATTTTTTTATCTCCAAATAAAAGCTTTAATTCAGAAATATTAAAGTTTTCTAGAATTTGAAGAATCTCTGGTCGCTCACAATTAAATATTAATGCATCTTGATTATTTGAAAACAAATTGTTTAATGTTGTAGTTTTTCCAATCTGTCTTGCTCCAAATAGAATAATAAACTCTTTGTTGCCAATGTATTTCGCAATAATATCATCAATTTTTCTTTTATACATAAAATATTAATATTTTCCTCAAAATTAAGAAACAAAAATTGTTATTCCAAATTTTAGGCTTAAAATTTTAAATAGATTCCCAAAATTAAGCCTAAATATTTAAATGTATTTAAATAATTAAGCCTAATTTAGGGAGTTGAAAATAATGAGTTGATAAATATTCTTTGAATAAGAGCCGTTTATTTTTGTCGGAATTTTACAACTATCAATGAATCAGCTTCTTTTTTGCTCTTGACAATCTCTCCAATCATGTTGTTGGGAATAGTTGGCGATAAAACATATTGTTTTATTTTCCAAGTGTTATCTGTTAATTCTAATACTCCTGAACCTCTGCACAATCCAAGTCCTGTTTCTAGTAATTCATCGAACCAAGCAACTGTATTGTTACTTGAAAAATAGATGTTTCTTTTCACAAGCTTAAAGTTCCATGTTTTCTTTTTGTCGAAATAGGGTTTGCTCCATTTTGCAAAATCAGGCTGTGTCCAGTATTCAGTAGCATCGGTGCCAATATAAACAGCATCTGAGCTCATTGTTCCAATGTATTGTTCGTGATTTGACGTAGCAGCGTCGTAATGCCAATTATTCAAAAGCTGATTTATCTCATATTCTAATAAAGGTGATTTTTTATTTGTTGCGTTTTGACTATTACAAGCAAACAGCGAGAATACAATTATTATTAACGTAATTTTGTTCATCTTTTTTTTATCAAATATAGTGGAATTGTATAAATGAATTAATTTTGTGGTAAAATATTTTTTATGAGAACATTTGCGTTGTTGGTTGCTTCTAATATCTTTATGACATTTGCTTGGTATGGGCATTTGAAGTATAAAGACGTTGCTTTGTGGAAGGTTATACTTGTGAGTTGGGGCATTGCCTTTTTCGAATATTGTTTGCAAGTTCCAGCAAACAGAATTGGGCATGGTCAGTTTAGTGCTGTTCAGTTAAAAATAATGCAAGAAGCAATTACAATTGTTGTTTTTATAGGTTTTTCGGCTTGGTATTTAAAAGAAGGTATAAAATGGAATCATTTGGTAGGTTTTATGTTTTTAATTTTAGCGGTAGTTTTTATTTTCAAAAAATAATATGGAAAAGTTTAAAGCAATAATTTTTGATTGGGGAAATACGTTGATGAGAGATTTTACTCAATATCCTGGTCCGATGGCTTTTTGGCCTGAAATTGAAGTGATAGAGGGCGTAAAGGAAGTTTTAAAAAGTCTTAAAGGTAAATATGCGTTGTGTATTGCTACTAATGCGGGTGAATCGGATACAGCATTAATGATTGAATCTTTGAAACGAGGAGAAATTGATATTTATTTCGATTATTTTTTTTCTTCAAAAGATTTGGGCTATAAAAAGCCTGATCCTAATTTCTTTAAAATAATTGCCGACAAAATGAATGTTTCGGCTATGGATTGCGTGATGGTAGGAAATGATTACGAGAAAGATATAGTAGGAGCGATGCAGTTAAATATGAAAACTATTTGGTTCAATGAATTTGGTGTACAAATAGATAATGCAAAATGCGATTTTGAAATTAGAAGTATATTTGATTTGTTAGAAGTTGTTTAATTGTATCTATTTAATAAGAATTGAAACCACTCCAGCAATTTGAAATCCGCTCAATTGTGTTTTCGGACTGTATTTAACAATTTCATTGTCGCTACGCCATTTTTGATCGGAGCAATCTTGTATATAACTTGCTTTACATCCAATACTTATGAATTTTATGTTGATTCTAGCATCTAAGGATAACGAAAGCAAAAACGCTGGGTTTATATATGATGAAATTATATTGTCGCCAAAAAGTGTATTTTGATTGCCTTTTAGAACATATTTCAATTGTCCGTAACCAAAACCAATTGAAGGAATAAAATGAGCGAAATTTTTATTGATTAAGTCGTATCCAATGCCATAAAAATAATTAAGTCCGCTAAATTCGCTGGTTGAGTCCCCTGAAATTGTTGATGTTTGAGTTTTAAATACGTTGTAATTTAAATCAACAACTGCCGCTTTTTTAACGCAGAATGTAATTCCAAAACCATAATATTGAATAGTAGAATTGAGTGAAGGTATTTGATAGCTATTTAAAAAATTATTGAAGTTTTTTAACTTAAAATATTGCTGACCGCCAAATGCATTGAAATGAAATAATGTTTCAGATTCAGCTTCACTGTCTTCATTTTCATCATCTTCGTCGCTAATATTTTCGTCCATTTCTTTTTCCGATTTGTTTTGGTTGATTATCAGGAATTTGTATTTTTCTCTTATGGTATTGAAAATTGTGTCGTTGTTGATCTTTATAAGTGTGTATCCGCTTTCATTCGCCTTGCTAAAAATTCTATTAAAATTAATCGAATCTTTCCCTTCAAGTTTTTCTTCTTTTGGGTAAAACACGCCAATAGTAAAAACTTTGTTTTTAATAATTGTATCTTCAGAAGTGTTTAATCTTGTGGCTATTGAATTGTAATCAAACCAGTTGCATGCTTCTTGTTGATTCACAGTTGATACATGGCATCTGCCAAATTGAGCAAAAAAGTTGCCTTTATCATATATTTTCAGTGCTTTGATAAATTCGTTGTACATGTATTGTTCTCTGTAAACGTATTGATGGGTGGCATTTTTATCGTTATATTCAGTCCATTTCATGTATGATTCAATGCTAATCATTGTTTCATTGAATACTGAAAAGTTTTCGGGTCCAATATATTTTTCGTAAATCGACTTGTTTTTGTTATAATCTTCTAATATAAGTATTAATGTGTTTTTATTAGAGTAGTCGTTTTTCTTGTAAAAATCGTGTTTATCAGCTTTCTCCGATTTGTTCTTATAATAATCATCATTAAACATTGCTATGCCTTTCAAACTTTCTACTGATAATTCAATCTCTTTTGGAGGATTGTTTTTTGGAAGGAGCAAAGTAAGCACTTTTGTGGGCGTACCTAAAAAACGTTCGCAATCGATTCCTATTACATGAATTTTTTCAGAACTATCTAGTTTTGAATTGAATTCATATAATCGTTTGTAAAAGTTCGAAAATGTTTTAAATGAATAATTGTCGAGAATTTGAAAAAGATTAGAATCACCTGTTTGAATATATTTGTCTATTAACCAGCCTCTTGAATATCCAAATTCTAGAAATAAATAGCGTACGCCTGCATTTTTATATAAGTATTTTAACATTTTCAATTCCAGTTCAACATTGCTTTTTTGAAAAAGATGGTTTTCGCCCGTAAAAAATACTTTGTAGCCTTTAACTGAACTATTTAAAATATTAAACCCTGAATAATCATCATTGTTTTCTAAGTTGATTTTAGAAACAAGCGTAGTATCATTTTGAGCGAAAACACCGATGCTTGTAAAAAATAATAAAAAGAATAAGTAATAGGATTTTATTTTTTGCATAAACTGATTATTTTGCTTAATACTTTGATTTTTAATTTGATTGGCTGAAGATATGATTCGCCTATTACTAAATGTTATGTTGTACTAAATTACAACAATAAAGTAAAAAACAATTGAAAATATTAATTTTATTTTCGGAATTTTGCTTTTTGGAAATAAAAAACTAAATTTACCTAAATTCCGCAAGATTTTTTTGCCAGATCTTATTTAGACTTCGAACCCGCTCAGTCTACGGTTACTCTGAGTCGAAGGTTTTTCATTTTATGAGTGTTAAAAATGCTTGCTGATTTAAGGATTAATTAGAAAATAGCTGAAAATGGATAATCAAACTGATGTTTTAGGAATTGCCTACAAGGATTATTTAGAAAAAGGAAAAAACGCACAGATTATTGTTCAATGTTCGATGGCAGAAGATGAAAAACTTCCCGTGTCGTATTTTTTTAGAGATATTACTAAAATGCCCGAACAAGAAATACTAGCATTGGAATTGTGTAAAGGAAAGGTTTTAGATGTTGGAGCTGGTGCTGGTTGCCATTCATTAGAATTGCAAAAAAAAGGATTTGAAGTTATGGCGATTGATATTTCGGAGCTAGGCATTGAAGTAATGAAGAAAAGAGGCGTGAAGGACTGTTATTGCAAAGACATTTATTCATTAACAAAGGTTTCTTTTGACACTATTTTGTTTTTAATGAATGGAATTGGCATGGCGAAAACAATATCAGGGCTCAAGGATTTATTTATGCATGTGAAAAGCATTATGAATAAAGATGCTCAGGTTTTTATTGAGTCTTCGGATATTTCGTATTTATTGCCCGAGACAGGAATTGATTTAAATGCAGAATATTTCGGTGAAATTGAATATACATTAAAATATAAAGGCATTTCAGGAACTCCTTTTCAGTGGTTATATATTGATTATTCGGTATTATCAATGTATGCCGAAGAATGCGGATTCAAATGCGAATTGTTATATGCAAGTGAAGAAGGAAATTATTTGTGTAGATTAGTTTTGTAGTGTTAGCCTAATCGTTTTGTTAGATAATTACTAACCAAGTCAAACAGTTGTTGGGGTTGATATGCAGTCCAATTAATATTGTTGAGTTGATTTCCAAAGTTTATATAGTAATCGAGGTTTGCTTTTGAAAAATCATCAAGTACATGTTTCCTAAAATTAATTGCAGCAATCCAGCCATCTTCAATATCGTCAAACCATTCGCTGTAATAATCGTCGCTGTCGGGGTGAAATATTAAAATGTTTTCTCCAATTAAAATATACTTGTTAATTCCTTCTTTTATCATAAGGTCGATAATATCTCTTTTAAGAAACATTATGTCGTTATGAGTGCAGTCGTTCCATTCGCCCATAAGCTCAATAACCGAATACCCCATTTCATAATCGACAAATAAAACCTTGATAAAAAGGGTAGGAGAGCCAATTGAGTCCCACTGAGGATGAATTATGTGATTATAAATAGCGTGTGTATACTCTATTTCGCTATTGAAGTATTGGTAAAAGGGCGACAATTCATCTTCAGCAGCAATATATAAATCACGCCAAAAGTAATAAGGTTCGATGTTGTGCATGCTAGAAGTTTATTTGATACCTAGACTTTTGAAATGAAGGACAATAAACGGAGTCTAAATGAATTTGAGGCATATTGTTTTTTTGAGAAACATATTCAATTACAGCCATTGTATTTCCAATTATTTTACAAGTAATTGAGTCGTTTACCATTGTTCCTGTGTATGTTGTAACGTCATTTGTGCAACATTCGGCACAGGCTTTTGTTGAGCCTTTGTATTTGAATGTAATTTTATCGTTTCCATCAAAAGGCATGGTGTTTTTTGCTGCAATGGTAATAGTAGCTTCTGGATCAAGAGTGATATTGTTTGTAGAAATATTATTTTGAATGCTATTCATATCAAACTCTAATTCATATCTGAAATAATTTGATTTATTGGTTGTTAATTTAAATTTTATCGTTTTCTCAACAGGAATTTCAAATGAATAAGCGCCAGAAGCGTTGGTGGTTGTGGTTCCAATTGTAGAAAATCCTGAACCATAGCTTCCATTACTAATGCTGGTACTCAAAAGTGTTACAACACATCCTGATAAAGGGTTTCCATTGGCTGTTTCTGTAACTATACCTTTGAAAGTATAGGTTTCTTCTTTTTTCTTGCAACTGCCAATTATTATAGCAACACAAACAATAAAAAGGATGCTGATAAGTTTGCTAGCTTTATTAGGTATAGCAAACTGTACGTTAGATTGTATAGATGTTTTCAAAATAATAAATTTATATAACTCACCAAATATATGAGATATAAAATTAAAAAGCAAAATGTTTACTCCATTAGTTTCTGCCCAAAAAGCATAATTATTATTTACGCTAAGCATTTTAGTTTCAACAAAAAGAGACTTCAGAATAAGGTTTTATTCTTTTTCAAATGTATAGGTGCAGCTATATGAACGATTGAAACCGTTTTCTGTTATTTTGTAATCATATTTAAGAACCAATTCTTTAGACGCTAATCTATCTATAACATAACTACCGCTTTCAAATAAATCATCGCCAGCTCCAATATTTATTTCAGATTTATTTTTGCCAGTATTAACCCAATTCCAGTAAGAAGTCCCTGAGCGTATTATGGCAGTACTTCCTGCTAAAGCGTAATTTTCGTTATAAGTTAAAGTTCCGTTTTTTTCAAGCGTCATTTCAAAAGTTCCGGTTGCAGTTTTATTGTTAGCTGGTTCAAGTGTGTATACTATTTTCTGAGTTGTGCCATCGTAAGTAGCAGTTACAGTTTCAGAAGAAGTTGAGTAAGGTGAAACTTGTATTACCTCCGATTTAGTGAGTTTCCATTTCTGAGAAATCTTATTATCTCTAGATTTTAACGAAATAAAAGGGTCGTTTTCTCCTTTTTTACAACTGTTAAGTAATGGTAAACAAAGGGATAATACGATGATAAGTGTAATGCTATTTTTCATAATGTTTGAGTTTAGAACTCTAATATAAACATTATTGAGATGTGTTCAATGATTTTAATAAAAAATATTGTTAATATTAGGAATGTTTATCCCAATACCTTTTCCCATAACTACAAAATAATTCTTCGCCTGTTTTAATTAGCCTAGTGGCTATTATACAAACATTATCATCCTCATCGAGTGCAATTTTAGCATTGTTTTTGAAGCTTGAATTGCTGTAAGCGCTTGCATCATTGGCAAATTTTGCAAAGCAATCGGTATGCATCGAGTCCATGATTGTTCCATCAAGCAAATTGATGAAGTATTTGTCGTTGCCATTTATTGAACGAATTTTTGCTTGCACATTATTTAATATCTCTCCTTTGTAAAGAGCTATTACTTCGTCTTTATAAATCTTTATAGCAGTGTATAAGCCATTGCCAGAGTTTGGTAATTGCGAGAGTTTGGTATAAAGATAATCCGATTCGGATGCTTCAATTATATTGTTGTTGTTTGTTTTCAATTGGTGTAAAAGTAAAGCAGTTTATTTGATGCAAATTACGCGTTTTATTCCAATATAATTACTTTTTGAATCAACAATTTTTATGATATTTATGCCGTTTTCAAGTTCACTATTGCTTATTTGAGTTTGCAACGTTGTTGCTTGATATATGTACTTAAGAACTCCTTGAAGATTATATATTTCAATAGAACAAGGAATATGATTGTTTTCTAGAGATATGTTTATAATATTGTTAGTTGGGTTAGGGTAAATATTTGCTTCGTTTGATTGAATAGAATTTGTGGGTAGTAAAAAGGAACAAAGATCATCTCCAATTTCTAGCGTGTCGTTAGTTTGAAAGCAAACAATATAACTGCTATCTTCAATACTCGAATAAAGCGGCATGTTGTTGTATAAAGGACCAAACGAGCTGCCAACTCCTTCTATCCAGTAAAAAGAATTATCCATTTTATTCCCCCAATATTGATTTGTATCACTGCCTACTGTGTCGAAAGGTGTGAGTTGCAATCGAAGGTGTTTCTTTGTATTTAGATCGATTGAATCTTTTTTAGCAACTTTAAACCGAAATGTTTTTTGAACTGTAAACATGTGCGCATCGAAATAATCACCTATATTTAGCGAAAAATCATATAAAAGATATTCAGCCGAATCGGATAAATCGCCATGGCAGGTTTTGCTAATAATTTGAGCATACACCTTTTTATCTTCGCCATTTCTAATTAAACCTGCTGTGGTATATTTATTAGTTGCATTGTCTTTATTAAGGAGTTTTTTATAGGTGTGTCCATTTGCTATTGAATCTTCGCCTATTACTGTTTCTTGGAATTGCGCAGAATTATTTGCTTCGAAATTAACTCCCCAATGAGAATTATTAGTTGGGAAACAATATGTTTGTCCCCAAATAGAAATAGGAAACAGTATTATTAATAATAAAAGTGCTGTTTTCATTTTTTAAGATTCGTTATTGTTATGTCAAACATAATCAAAATATGTGTGTGGTAAAAATCCAAACAAAAAAAATCACAAATAAATACTTGTTTTATTTATACTTATTTGTGATTAAATTTATTGTTGTTGTTTTAAAAAGCTCTAATAGCTCTAACTTTTGGAAATGTAACGTTTTTTCCTAATTTAAAAATTAAGCCATTGCTAAAATGCGAATAGTAAGCTTCTGATGCAGAGGCCTCTGTTGAGCTCCAATAGGATAATTCGGCAAAGTTTCCTTTGCCTGCTAATTTTAGATTAGTGTACATTGCATTTAATTCGTTAATAGAAGGCAAGAACCAATCGGTATATAAGTTGAGGCTTAAACTTGAGCAAAGCTCTGCAGCAATACCAATTGTAGTACAGCCATTGGTTATGTCAATTGTGTTTTGATTTCCAGTTCCTATATTTGCTCCATCTGCTCCGCTTATTAATGAACCGTTACAGCCCCATTCAATAGAAGATTCAGTGGCGTCGGCGTCGGCACAAACTAAGCCATGCAATCCTGTATTGTCGATATAAAATATTAGACCCCCAGCGTAAGGTTGACCATAATAAAAATCGGAGTGTATAAAAGTTAAATCGTCGCCATAGGTTGTTCCAAAAGCATTGGTAGCTTTTACACGATAATGGTATGTTGTTCCTGGCACTAAACCCGAAAAGCTAGCAGTAACAGCCGTGTTTGATGTTATTGGGCTTTGTTGTGCAATCATAATGTTTCCATAGCTGTTTGTAACTCCGTATTCAAATGAAACAATAGTTGATGTTCCAAAACCGTCGGCAATTCCATTTAAGGTAATGGTTGATGCATAAAGTTTTGATGATGCATTTGTTGTTGCTGATGGTGGTATTTGTGCATTTCCCCATTCTGGAACTCCAGAAGAGTTTAAAGTAAGAAACTGACCTGTTGTTCCTTTAGGTACTCTTAGCCAATTTGTTCCATCGAAATACATCATATCGCCAGCTGCCTGACTTGCAAGGTTTAATGAAATAATATTTGAGCCATCAATTTGAATTCCATTTCCTGCGCTTGGCTTATTAGTAAGGTCGTTATAACTGCCTGTTGTTGCAACAGTTGGACCTCCACTTAGAGTTTCGGCCGATTTGGCGTGCATCGCATAAGGTACAGTAAGTAATTGGCTTGTGTTTATTACGGTATAATTGGTTCCTCCCAAAGTGTCGGTTTCTATTTTAATATAGTAAGTGCCATTCTTCCAGTTTATTGCAGAAAAAGTAGATGTTAATGGAATTCCTGTTCCAATTTCTAAGCTAACCAATCCATTGGCATTTGTTTGTGGGTTGGGATTGTAAATTTCTTTATATACTTCAGTTCCAGTGCTTGATCCTTGCAATATGCTAACTCTCATGCCAATAGGATGATTTTTAATAAGGTTGCTATTTGCACCACGAATAACTGCTTGATAACTCATTTTTTCGGGTGCCTGTGCTGATGCATTGAAGAATGAACAACTAGTTGCAACAAGAAAAAATATAATTACTTTTTTAAGATTTAAACTCATTTTTTTAATTTTTAGTATTTGAATCAAAAATAACTCTTTTTATCGTGTTATTTTATGAATTGAATGTTTATTATTATTTTTATTTATCCACTTATCTTAGTTTTTATAAAGAACTTATTTGCAAAGGGCTGCGTTTTTTTTATTTTTTATTTATACTCAGAGACTTAATTCTATAAGTTGTTTTTTTATTCTCTTTTTAGACTTCAACAGCTCAGTCTGCAATCACTCTAAGCGTCGATGAGTATTTTTTTATCTCTTTATCTTGTAAAGAGCTATTACTTCGTCTTAATAAATCATTATAGCAGTGTATAAGCCATTGCCAGAGTTTGGTAATTGCGAGAGTTTTGAATAAAGATAATCAAATTCGGAAGAATCGATAGTGTTATTGTTGCTTGTTTTTAATAAGTAGTTTGTTTTATGCAGATTACGTGTTTAATTTTGAAAAATTGCTTTTTTAATAATGTAAATTTACAACGATTTAATACCAATATTTGTAAGTTATTTAGTTGTTTTTTCTCCAATGAAAAGAGCATATCCTAATTTTCCAGACAATATAGTTTTGTAAAATATACGCTCGTTTTTCATTATGGTAAAAATCCCTTTTAATCCATATTTTGAAAAAATCCTTGACATTGTTATGAGTTTTTCTCTAATAGTCATGGTGAAAAACCAATGCTTTACATCTCGGTCTTTTCTTATTTTCCAAAACATTTCAGGCTTCGACCATTCATCGAATTCAGAAATAATATCAGTTGCACCCGCTTTGCTAAGCATTTCAATCCATTCGGTAAATTCTAGTGGTGTTGTTCCATATCTTTCAGCTATTTCTTGTTTTTCTTCATCGCTTATTATGCACCGCCAAGTTGATTCGTGAATTGCAATTGTTCCACCTTTCTTTACAACTCGAAGCATTTCATTAAGAACTTTTTGTGAATCATCAGGAATTCCCACTGCACATTCGTTTATGACTACATCAAAAGAATTATCGGTAAAAGGCAGATTTTGCGAATCTCCAAGTACTAATTTTACGTGTTTTTCTAATCCAAGTTCTTTTACTCTATGAGTTGCGGTATCAATCATTTCTTTTGAAATATCTAACCCAATTACTTCAACACCATAAGTTTGTGCGTAATAAATTGACTGGGTTCCGCGACCACTAGAAACATCTAAAACTTTTAAACCAGGTTTTAGTTTGCAAAGTTCTGCGGTTCTTTGTGTTAGTTTATATCCTCCAGGATGCAAAATCTCAATTCCACCAATTTCTATTGCATCTTCAATTGTGGGTTTGAATGTTCCGTTTCGTTTCATAATCTGTTTTGTTTTGAAAATTGCTTTAAACAAAGGTCAATAATATTCAGATTAAGTCAATTGACATTTGTCACAAAATTAAATTTGAGAACGAATTCTACTTAATGTTTCTCTTGAAATGCCAAGATAAGATGCAATGTGCTGAATTGAAACTCGTTGGATTAAATCGGGCTGATTCTCAAGTAATGACAAATACTTTTCTTTGGCTGATTCAAAACTTAAGGAAGTAATTCTATTGGATAAACGCAAACATTCTCTTTCCGTTAGAAGTCTGCTGACCTTTTGCCATTCGGGGCTTAACTCATATAGTTTCATTAAATTATTGTATGAAAGCGTCAAAAGTTCAGCATTTTCAAGTGCTTGAATATTTTCTTTTGATGGAGTTTGATTGATAAAGCTTTCAAAAGAAGCTGTTATAGAATTTTCTTTGCAAAAACAGGTGTTTATTTCACTTCCATCTTTTAAATAGAAAATGCGAAATAAACCGCTGTTAATGAATGCGATATCATTGCATGTTTTTCCTTCTTCAACAAAGTAATCATTTTTGTTAATATGTCTTATTTTTAAATATTCTAATGAAAGATTAAAAGTATCTTCACTCATCGAGATAAGACTTTTTAGATGTGTTTTAAAATTTGTAAGCAAAATTCAATTTGGATTTTAAGTGTTTAACGATATTTTTTAATGCAATAGTTATTTCATTCTTTCAAATCTTAAATCGCAACAGCTAGCTCCCTTGGCTAAAGTACTTTTATTACTATATTTAATTCCATATTTCATGAAATAGTCCGGATAAGCATAATCATCGGCATAGCAATTCGGGATGCATGCTTCAGGAATTCCCATTTTTATGGCTAATTCAAGCCAAACACACCAATGGATGTCAAATTGGAAGCAGTTTTCGTTGTTTTCAACTAATTTCATGTCGAGACAGCCAGCTTTCATGCAAGAATTAGGTAATGGAGCCATATAAGCTCTGAAAAACTCAAATGCATCATTAAATTCAGAAATTGCTTCTTCTTCAGGACTCGATTTTGAAAATGCATCTATTGCAGTGTTTTCCATTACTCGGCACATGATTTTGATAGCTTTTTCTTTGTTTAAAATTCTTGTTAATGATGAGAATAATGCAATATATTCTAATTGCTGATTTATAAAATCATTGTTAGTCATACCTCTTGCTTTAATGTCTGATAAATCAAGATTTTTAGCTCTTTTTTTCTCAAGAAAAAATATATATCCAACTTTTAACTTTTGGAAAAAGGTTAATTCATTAAAAAACAATTTTTTGAGCTTTCTTTTTTAGTTCTAATTTAAAGTTTTTGTCCCAATTTCCTTCTAAATCGCTAGCAGCAATTCCATATCCATTTGAGTTTTCTATTTTCATATTACAAAAAAATGATGATTATATTAATAAGAAAGTGCTGGAAATTTGCCCAATTCGTTTGGGTTTTCAGCTTGTTTTACTATAAAATCTCCAACATCGGCACGACTTATTTTTCCAATATTCATTCCTTTAAACAACTGATTTTCTATTCGATATTTCTCGGTTAATGGACCATTTGTCAAAACTCCAGGTCGAACTATTTCCCATTTAATATCGGTTTTTGAAATCATTTCTTCCATAATTGTTTTATTGGTATAAATGTCTATTAGTAACAATCTAAAAAATAATTTCATAATAAAGTTTTTATGAAATTTGCCACTTTCTCCAGCACCAAACCCAGTTACAATGATAATAGGTATTTTGAATTTGGATTCTTGATGCAATTCAATTAAAAGTTTAGCAAAATCGGAATAAAGAGTTGTTGCTTTTAGGTTTGTTCCAGTTCCAAGAGTAATAAGAATGGAATCTGCATTCTCTATTGTTTTCTGGAAGTCGGCTTTGTTCAGCGCACTGCCTATGATGCTTTTAAGATTTGGATTCGATGGTAATTGGATTTCAGAACGAGATAAAGTTGTTACCTCGTGTTTTCTATCCAATGCTCTTTTAACTGTTTCTATGCCCACGCCTGCTGATGCTCCTATTATTGCTATTTTCATTTTTATTATTTTCGGGACTTATGACAATTGCTTTTTTGTCGTTTGACTTCAATTTCAAAATGCTCATTTACTAACGTAAACTCCGCTTTTAAAATCTAGTCTGCCTAAAAAAATCTAATTTTCATAATCCCTTTTTTTAGTTAATAATTGATTTAGTTAGTGAATGGTCTCAATACAAAACAAATTCTGTTTGTCACATCGAGTGCAAAGCTTATCGAGATGCGATATATTATTTAACTTGAAATCTCAATACCGTTTTCAATTTTTCAGGAGTGACTTTTCTTGCATCCGACAGGTATATCTCTCTATGAATATGCGAAATACGTGTTAGCTTCTGAGTCTTAGCATATTCTTCCATTGCTTTAAAACTTGCGGGTTCATTGTCATAGCTTCCATTGTGAAGCATTTGCACGCAAGTGCCTTCTTCAATGCATTCAAACTTTACTTTGTCAAGCAATTCGTGCGGCTTCTTCTTTTTTGTTTTCTCGATTATTTCGTTTGCAAAATCAGCTGTGACAAAATCAGGTTGACGAATCATTAAGTTAAAAACCAAAGTGTTTTTATCGAATTCCTGAATAGGTTTTGCTTTCGCCTCTTCGCTAATATCCCAAACTCCTTCGAGCGGATAAACAGTATATTCGAAATAATTGCTTGGCGCAAATCCTTGTTTAGGGCTCATTTTCACAGCGTAAGCCAAAGAATACAATACTCCAATATATTCAGCAAAAAAATCATCGTTTGGATTTCCTTTTCCCTGAATTGAAAAGTACTGAAATTTAGGAATTACTATGGTTTCAGGTTTGTCTTTTGGCAGATAAAACTGCTTTTCATTCTTTTTCCATTCGTGTTTCATTGCTGAAATTAATTGATTTAAAGATAACTTTGAATATTCAAATTTAAAAATATTTTAGTCATAAAATACATCTCTGACGAGTTTATTTATATCCACAATTCAATCTGTTTGATTATTTTTGTTTATTGAAAATCGTTGAAAACTTAATTTATGCTAAATTCCGATAATTCTATAAAGCCTGAATATCAAATTGCTATAAGCAAAGTATTGCATTATATAAATCAGAATCTGTCGGGCGACTTGTCATTGGAAACAATTTCTGCAAAAGCAAATTATTCTCCTTTTCATTTTCAGAAGATATTTTCAAGCGCTATTAACGAATCGCCTAAACAATATGTAATGCGACTTAGATTAGAGCGTGCGGCACACTATCTAAAGGTGTTTTCAAATTTACCTGTTGTTGAAATTGCCACGGGTTGTGGTTTTTCTTCTCCATCTATCTTTTCTAGAGCTTTCAAAAACTATTATAGCGTTACTGCTGAGGATTTTCGCACAATGACATTGAAAGAAACATCAGAAATTGTTTCTAAAATTAATAGTCAGCTAAATATAGATATACTTCAAGCATTGATGAATGAAATAAATGCTCAAGTTGAAATGCCAGGTAATGTTCAAATAAATCCTGCACCAACTGTAAAAGTGCAAAATTCTTCTAGATTTGCTTGTGTGACAACCACTTTAAAGCACCCCGATAGTATTTCTTTTGCATTTAAAAGTTTAATGCGCTGGGCAACTTCAAATGAAATTGTTGTTGCCAATTCTAGGTTTGTTGGAGTTTGGCTCGATGTTCCTTTTTATACTTCGATGGACAAATGCCGGTATCTGGCTGGTATTGAAGTAAAAGGAGAGTTGAAATTCAAAAAAAATGTTGATATTATTACATTGGAAGAAGGGAAATATGCCGGATTTTCAATGGTCGGTGGACTTGAATCAACGCTGAATCACGTTATTGCACTTAATCATCACTATTTGGAAGAAATGGGCTTCGAAATGTCAGAGTTAATTTGCTATGAATTATTTGATGAGTGTCCAGCCAGTTCGTCTTATGATAAGATTATAAAACATATTCAGATTCCGGTGAAAAAAAAATAATTATGCTTTTAAAAATTCAATTTTAGTGAATCTGTATTTTCGCAAGAAATGCAAAATGCTTCACAAGAAATGCAAACTCAAATAGTAATATCAGTCAGATATTTGTCAAAGAAAATTATTAATCTTGACAGATATGAAAACAAACGATGTATTATCACTTAGCGGTGTATCAAAAGAATTCAATTCCAAAGAAAAAAAGTTTAAAGCACTTAAAGATATAAACTTGACGGTGCAACGAGGCGAATATCTTGCCATTACAGGAAAATCGGGTAGTGGAAAATCTACTTTGCTTAATATGATTACGGGTATCGATCATCCAACTGAAGGACGTGTCGTTGTTAATGATGTGTCTATTCGCGATTTGAATGAGAGTAAGTTGGCGAAGTTTAGAGGTGCCAATATCGGAATTGTTTTCCAGTTTTTTCAATTAATTCCAACGCTTACAATTAAAGAAAATATCTTGCTTGCAATGGAATTTGTGGATGTTATTCCTAAATCAAACCGCATAAATCGTGTTACGGATTTGTTAACTCAAGTAGGCATTTCAGCACAAGCAGATAAAATGCCATCAGCATTGTCGGGTGGAGAGCAACAAAGAGCCGCAATTGCAAGAGCATTGGCAAATAATCCAGAAATCATTATTGCTGATGAGCCTACGGGAAATCTGGATAGTAAAACAGCAGATTCTATAAATGCGCTTTTTTATTCATTGGTTGAATCGGGTAAGACTGTAATAGTGGTAACACACGAAAGAGATTCTAATGCTAGGTATCAGAGAGTTGTTAATCTTGTGGATGGGGAAATTGAGAGTTCTAAAAACTAAAAATTAAGTTTATGTGTATGAAATTAAAAAAAGCGTTGAGTGATTTGATAGTCAGTCCGAAGCGCACATTGCTAGTTGTATTTGCACTTGTTCTTGGAATATGGGGCGTTGGTTCGGTATTAGTTTCTTATTTTATTTTAACCAAAGACTTAAATGCGAATTATCAAAGTACAACTCCTTTACAAGTCGTTTTTAAGTCTGCAGATTTTGCAAAACTTGATTTGAATAAATTTAGAAGTAGACCTGAAGTTGAAACGGCTGAATTTAGAGATTTTACATTGCAAAGAATTGAAGTGTATCCAGATGTTTGGATTCCATTGTGGTTGTTTGGTGTTGAAAATTTTGAAGAATTTACAATGGCTCGTATATTTCCTGAACAAGGTTGTAAATCGCCCGAAAAAGGCACTATTTTAATAGAAAGAGATTGCAAGAAAGTTTCTAATTTCTCAATTGGAAGTTCTCCTCGTGTTCGGATTAATAGTAAAATGGGATCTGTTCGAATAAGTGGTATTTGTTTCGATCCAGCTCAGGCTCCTGCCACTCAAGATGCCTTTGTTTATGCTTATACCGACAAAGAAACTTTTAGTAAAATGACCAATATGCCTATTAATCAAAGGCTTATTATAAGATTGAAAAATGTAAACTCTACTGATGATGTGAGAAGAGTATCTAATGAAATAGCAAAAGATTTAAAGAGTAATGGAATTGAAATTAGTGCGATTGAAATTCCTAAGTTTAATGAACATCCTCATCAGTGGCAGTTGAATACCTTATTGTTTTTAATTGGTTCTATTGGATTTTTAGCTTTCATTATGGGTGCTGTTTTGGTTTCTCAACTTATGAAATCGATAATGACCAGTCAGGTTAGGCAAATTGGAGTTTTGAAAGCCTTAGGAGCAAGCAGAAGCCAAATTTTTCAAATTTATATTGCAATGCTTTTGTTATTGGGATTGAGTGCAGGAATTGTTGCTGTACCATTATCCGTTCTATCTGGAAATGCATTTAGCTATTTTGTAGCTGGAAAGCTAAATTTTAATATTCTAACAACGACTGTCCCTTTTGAAGTTTATGTTTATTTAATAATTGCAAGTTTGTTATTGCCTATTTTATTGTCTGTTTCTACTTTGGTTAAAGCAAGCAGAGTGTCAGTTAAAGAAGCCTTGAGCGATTACGGAATTGTTCAGACTGTAGGTTCTAAAAGCTTTAAATTATGCAAGAAAATGCAAATTCCAAACACATTCATATTAGCGCTTCGTAATTCTGCTCGAAATAGTAGAAGATTAGCAGTGATTATTTTGTCGATGGCTCTTGGTGTGGCAATTTTCAGCACAGGATTTAATATTCGTCAGTCGCTTTGGCAATTGCTCAATGGTTATAAAAATGAAATGCAGTACGACGTGCAAGTAGCTTTGAATGCTCCAATTTCTAAGACTGAAGCATTGGCACCATTTAAAACATTAGAAAATGTCAAAAATATTGAGCTGTGGGTTGGTGGACGAGGCGAAGTACAATCGAAAGTGGTGTCTACTGATAATGGTGCTGGAATTGTAGCATTTGAAAGGAGTTCTAAATTGTTAAAATTGCGAATTAAGGATGGGCGTTGGTTGAAAGCTACTTCAGATATTGAAGTAGTTTTAAATCAGCAAGCGCTCGAACTTTATAAAAATCCAAAAATTGGTTCATCTCTAAATGTGCGTATTCAAGGTAAAACCATAAAAGTAAAATTAGTTGGCACAACGGAGCAGTTTGAAAAACCTAAAGTGTATATCGATATAAATCAGTATGATTCATTGTTAAATCCGAATCATTTGGTAAATACCATCACTTTTGTGGCTAAAAATAATAGTTATGCCGAAGTTGTGGAGCTTAAAAAGAATATTGAAAAAACAATTGCTCCAACCAATTTAGATGTGTTGTATGTGGTTTCACAGGCTGAACGCGTAAAAATCATTTACGACCATCTAAATATAATTCTTTCTACCATTATAATTCTTTCGTTTTTGGTGCTCGTTGTAAGTGCAATTGGGATGGCATCGGCTACTGGAATTAATATTTGGGAGCGAACCCGAGAAATAGGAGTGATGCGTGCAATAGGTGCAACACCGAAAAAGATATATTCGCTTTTTGTGATTGAAGGAATGATAGTTAGCGTGATAAGTATTGTTTTGGGATTGATTGTTTCTTATCCATTAAGCAAGGTTGCAACTGTTTTCTTTGGCAATTTGATGCTTGGAAAAGATGCACAACTTCAATATGCATTTAGCAATTTGGGTTTTGTAGTAACCATTGTGGTAACCATTGTTTTTGGATGGATTTCAAATAGAATTCCAGCAAAATCAGCAGTGGATATTCCTACGCATAAAGCATTGTCTTACGAATAATGACAAATTTCAACAATATAAAATCAATAATATGAAAAAAATAATTTGGACAAATGTTATACTAATGATTGGTTTAATTGCACATTCTCAAACAAGCAAAACTGAAGGCACGCTTACATTTAATATTTCGGGATTTAAAAGTAATTCGGGGCAAGTAATGGTTCAGCTTTTTCGAAAGACAGATAAAGTGCCAACTGCTCCGTTTAAAGTTTTGAAAGCCAACATTGTGAATAAAACTGCAGTAGTAAAAATAAATAATTTGTCTTATGGAGATTATTCGTCTATTGTGGTTCACGATGAAAATTCGAATGGAGTTATTGATCATAGCTGGGGAATTCCTGCTGAGCCTTTGGGATATACCAATAATTGGGAGTTATCGCTGTTTTCTGGAATGCCTACTTTTGATAAATTGAAGTTTACTTTTAGCAGCGCTTCAAATAGTTTCAATATTGTTGTGAATTGATATTCAGTGTGTTGTAGTCTAAATTATGAGATTTGAAATAACAAATGACTAATTTCTCGGGTGTATAAATTATTTTTTTATTCATCCCGAAAAATTAGTCATTGTTCTGCCAAAAAAAAGCATTCGTCCTGTTTTATTTTTTTATTAGTTCGTCATCTTGTTATTTTGACCCGTAATTTAAAATTAAAACAATGAAAGCAAAAATTATTTTTTTTACTATTGTGATGTTTGGGATATGCAACTATTCCTTTACACAGACATTAACGCAAACAATTAAAGGAAGAGTGATTGATAAACAATCTCAATCCACTATACCTGGTGCAAATATTTCAGTAATAGGCTCGAATCCAATTATTGGAGTTTCAACAGATATTGATGGATATTTTAAATTAGAGAAAATTCCAGTTGGGCGTATAAGTTTGTTAGTTACATTTATGGGTTATGCTTCCAAAACCATAAGTAATCTTAATTTAACCACAGGAAAAGAGCTTATTCTAAATATTGAATTAGAAGAAGATGTGGTGAAAATGACTGAAGTGGTGGTGAAATCTGACAAAAATAAAGGTGATGTTTCAAACAAGATGAGTACTGTGAGTGCCAGAACATTCTCTGTAGAAGAGAGTCAGCGATTTGCAGGTGCTAGAAATGATGTTTCTAGAATGGCAACTAATTATGCCGGGGTAAATACAGCTAATGATGCAGTGAATGATATTGTTATCCGTGGAAATTCTCCTAATGGATTATTGTGGAGAATGGAAGGCGTTGATATTCCAAATCCAAATCATTTTGGAGGCATGGGAGGTTCTGGCGGTCCAGTTAGCATGTTGAACAATAATGTACTAGCTAATTCTGATTTTATGACCAGTGCTTTTCCTGCAGAATATGCCGATGCTTTTTCGGGAGTTTTCGATTTGAAAATGCGTTCGGGAAACTACGAAAAACATGAGTTTTTAGGTCAAGTGGGCTTCAATGGATTTGAGCTTGGTGCCGAAGGTCCTATCTGTAAAAGAAATAGATCTTCATATTTGATAAATTATCGTTATTCAACCCTCGGATTACTTTCAAAAATGGGAATGAATTTTGGCACTGGAACTGCAATTCCAGAATATCAAGATTTAACTTTTAAGTTCAACTTCCCAACTAAAAAAGTGGGAATATTTACCTTGTTTGGTTTAGGTGGTACAAATAGTATTTCGTTTATGAACAGTTTAAAGGATAGTACTGAGAATGCGAAGAATCTTTATGCAAGTGATGGAACTGATATAATTAATAAAAATAAAGTTGGAGTTGTTGGTTTTTCGCATTTATATATTGTTAACCCTAAGTCATATACCAAATTTATTCTTGCAGCTACTGGAATAAATAACAACACTGAATTAGATTCTGTTATTTCTTTTAAAAATACAGCTCCTTATATTCGGTTGAATAACAGTAATGTTAACTATTCTGCAACCTTTTTCTATAATCTTAAGGTTAATTCGAAACACAACTTAAAAGCAGGAATTACGGCAAAGCAAATAAGTTTTAATCTTGTAGATAGTATTTATCTGGTTTCTATTGATAAATTTAAAACAATACTTGATAATTCGGGAAGTACTAATCTTTATCAGCCTTATATTGAATGGCAATTTAGAATTACAGGAAAGTTGACCTTCAATGGCGGCTTTGATTGCCAATATTTAGCTATAAATAATAGTTCTTCTATAGAGCCTAGGGCTGGATTGCAGTATGAAATAAAATCAGGTCATACATTTAAACTTGGTTACGGTCTTCATAGCAAAATGCATGCTTTAAATAATTATTTCTCTCAAGTAAGATTGTCGGATGGAAGTTATATAACACCAAACAAAGAACTTGATTTTATTAAAAGCAATCATTTTGTATTAGGTTATGATTGGAATATCTCAAGCACTTTGCGATTAAAAGCCGAAACTTACTATCAGGATATTTTTCAGTCTGTTGTTGATTCTAAAAAAAGTTCTTACTCTTTGCTAAACTCGAGTTCGTTTAATAATGCTAGTCCAGATACTTTGGTTAATGGCGGTTCCGGACGAAATTATGGTTTTGAATTAACTTTTGAAAAGTTTATGGATAAAGGTTTTTATGGATTAATTACCACTTCATTGTTCAAATCAGAATATAAAGGCAGCGATGATATTTTAAGAAGTACAGCATTTGATGGGAAATATGTTGTTAATGCACTGGCTGGAAAGGAATTTATTATTGGAGGCGTAAAAGAAAATTCGA
Organism: Bacteroidota bacterium; assembly: GCA_037139195.1. GTDB lineage: Bacteria > Bacteroidota > Bacteroidia > Bacteroidales > JAHJDW01 > JBAXGW01. The sequence goes on along the minus strand of JBAXGW010000001.1, from coordinate 71,546 downwards.
AACGCAAAAAGGTTCTTTCTGTTGATTTAAGATGCACTTCGGCGGGTGGTCAGCGATATACATCGGTTGATATAGTAAAATCAGAAATTGAAGGAAAAACTGTTTATGACAATGCGAATGCTTTTAATAAGAAATTTAAAGATTATTTTAGAGCAGATATTCGTGCAGCAATAAGAATAGAAGGTGCAAAAGCTTCTCAAGAATTTGGTGTAGATATTCAAAATGTAACGAACCAAAAAAATCCATTATATTTGAAATATAATAAAAATACCGGCGCAGAAGAAGTTGTTTATCAACTTGGTTTGTATCCAATGGTGCAATATCGAATTGATTTTTAAAGTTGTGTTCTAAAATAATGTGGGTTTCGGAGCTAAAGCTTGCTAAAGCAAGCGATTTGTTTACACAGTGTATCACAGAGTTAAAGCACAGTGTTTCACAGAAATAAAAAAACAGTGAAACTCTGTGAAAAACACAGTGTGACACTGTGTAAAGAAAAAGTTGCCAAAGGCAACAAGATAAAGAAGAGTCAAGCAATAAAAGCTACAATATTATTAAACATAACCATATTTAATTTATAAAAAAACCTAAAATATTAAATGATGAAAAAAATACTAATAATAAATGGACATCCAAATAAGGAAAGTTTTAATTTTTCGATATGCGAAAGATATAAAAAAGGTGCTTTAAGCGTTGGGGCAGAAGTAAAAGAGATAATTGTCGGCAATTTGAAATTCAATCCAAGCTTACAACAAGGCTATCAAAAAAGAACTGAGCTTGAACCAGATTTGTTAGATGCTTGGGAGAAAATAAAATGGGCAGATCATTTAGTTTGGGTTCATCCGGTATGGTGGTCGGGTTTGCCTGCTATAACAAAAGGATTTATAGATAGACTTTTTTTGCCGGGTTTTACATTCCAATATCGTGAAGATTCAGTGTGGTGGGATAAACTATTAAAAGGGAAATCTGCAAGAATAATTACGACTTTAGATCAACCGAACTGGTTTTATAGAATATTTTATTCCCGACCAAGTGTAAATCAACTGAAAAAAGGCGTTTTAAAGTTCTGTGGCGTTAACCCAGTAAAGGTTACATACGTTGGTCCTATTAAAAAATCTACAACTTCATATAGGGAAAAGGCTTTGCAAAAAATAGAAAAGCTTGGAGAAAAACTATCTTAAATTATAATAGTTTGAATATTAATGAAATACATCATTTTCTTGTAGTTTGATGATTTATTTTTTAATTTTGTTTAGAATAAAAAATACGAAATGAAAAGACCAGAACGTCATATTTATATAGTAAGTACCATTGTTGCGTTGGCATTGCCTTTGTTTTTCAATTTACGCCTATATTTTCATAATCAGGAAATTAATTTGGTATATATTGTTGGCGGTGTAACTTACTCATTTCTTGAGACATTTAGTATTTTTTATTTTACATCAATTGTCACAGATTTTCTACAGAATAAATTTCCATGGCAGAAAAATTTGATAAAAAGAATTCTTATAGAATTTGGCTTAATGACTATTATTTCGTCAGTTTTAACCGCTATTAACTTCGAATTGTATTTATATCTTTTTAACGATTATGTGCCTTGTGGATTTGAAATGAATTTATTCGATAATATTGTTCTAGCAATATTGATGTGCTTGATAATTGGAAGCATTGATGAATCAATTTATGTAGTAAACCAATGGAAAAGTGCAATTGTTGAAACCGAACGCCTTAAAAGAGAAAATATTGAATCGCAGTTTTCAGCCCTGAAAAATCAGATAAATCCTCACTTTTTATTCAATTCGCTTAACACATTGTCTTCACTAATAAATATTTCGCCAGATAAAGCGGTGGAGTTTGTAAATAAATTTTCAAAAATATATCGTTATGTTTTGGAAGTGAAGGACAAGTCATTGGTTGAACTTCGGGTTGAATTAGAGTTTATTAAGTCATTTAATTTTCTGCAAAAAATTAGATATGGAGAAAATTTAATTTTTGAAATAATGATTGATGAAGATTTGAATTCACGATATATTCCACCATTAACTTTGCAATTATTAATTGAAAATGCAGTGAAACACAATGAAATTTCAGACCAGTTTCCGCTGAAAATATTCATATACACTGAAAATGATTTCTTGTTTGTTATGAATTCACTTAAAATAAAAAATGTTGATATTTATTCAACTGGGATCGGTCTGAATAATCTTAAAGAACGATATGCTCATTTTTCAGATAAGCATCCTGAGTTCTATTCAGAAAATGGAAATTATTATGCAAAAATTCCACTTTTAAAAGATGAAGAATAGGATTGTAAAATAAAAGTATTTGTCTATAAATTGTGTTTTTGATAAATTTCAATTCAAAATTGATTAATAATATTTGACATGAAAGTTTTAATTGTAGAAGACGAAAAGTTGGCAGCCATTAATCTCGAAAAACATATCCAGTCGTTGGATTCCAATTTGGTTGTGGTCGAGAAGTTAGGCTCAGTTAGAGAGTCTGTAAAATGGTTGTCGGAAAATGCAGTTGATTTGATTTTTTTAGATATTCAACTTTCGGATGGATTGTCTTTTGAAATTTTTAATCAAATAAAGGTGTCTACGCCTATAATATTTACAACTGCTTATGATCAGTATGCAATAAAAGCTTTTAAATTGAATAGCATCGATTATTTGTTAAAGCCAATTGATAAAATTGAATTGGCAAGTAGTTTGCAAAAATTTAATGAAAGAACACTTGAAAGGAAAATACCTGATATTGACTATGTTGCATTGATAAATTCCTTAAAAAATACGCCGGAATATCAAAAGAGATTTGTGGTATTTGCTGGGCAAAAAATTAAAAGTATTCCAACAAAAGATATTGCTTATTTTTATACAACCGAAAAATCGGTTTTCCTTATAACTAATGAAAATATTCAATATTCAATTGATTTTACGCTCGATAAACTTGAAGAAATTATTGATCCTAAGCAGTTTTTTCGACTTAATAGAAAATTGATAGCAAATATTGATTCAATTAAAAATATCTATGCCGCCACAAAAAGTCGAATTACAATACAATTAAATCCGTCTTTTTCAGAGGAAGTTGTTGTAAGTATTAGTCGTTCAGTTGATTTTAGAGAATGGTTAAATCAGTAGTTTTGTTTTAATAATGAAAATAGGAGGGCTTGTTAATTTTAGTTTTTATTAACAAAAATAGAAACATAGTAATAAAAAGTGGGTCGTACTGGGCTCGAACCAGTGACTTCTACCTTGTCGAGGCTCTGTGTTTGTTTTGTAATATGCACATAATCAAGATATTCAAGCTTTTGTGTTTTTGCTTTTTGCATTATTGACGACTAAAGTACATCATTATGCACTTTATTAATGCACCTGACTGCACTTGAAAATCGATGAAAAATTACTTTTGATGAAAATATAAAAGCGCACTTAATATGCGCACTTGATTCCGGAAAATTTCTTTTATTTACTATTATGTGCTTGGTATCCATGTGCTTTTGTTATGTGGTTGATTCATAGATGTTTGCCCTGTCAAGGGGTTATCCGTAAATTGCAAAATGCACAATACTAAGGTTTTCAGTAGTTTGTGTTTTCGAAAAACAACCAATATAGTCGAAAATATATTGTAAATGCACTTTGTTTATGCACCTGGCTTCACTTGACTTATGTTGAATTCCATTACTAGGTATACTTGTATTCTATTGTATACATTAGCTCTTTAACGAATACAATCGAATACACGTAATAGAATGACTAACATAACTTAGTTTTACAATGATATAGTGAATAAACACATGGTTGAAACCTAGTATGATAGGAGGATGCGAATACAATCGAATACAACTTATTAAATTGTTTTTTTATATTTTAGCTTGCTCTGTTTTACGAAAAATCTGAATCAAGAATATCTTTTATATAAGATTTTATTTCGCTTTCATAAGAGCTAAATAGGATTCTTTTAATAGTGATATTTTTGCCTGAAAAATATTCTCGTAATTTTTCATCTGTTAATACATATTCTCTTGCTCCAGTGATAATATTCAAGTCTATATTTGGTTTTAATCCCATAATGAATTGGTAGTTTTCGGCAGTCTTTACGTAACTATCAGCCCAAATATATTGTTTTCCTTCTTTATCAAAAAAATGTTTGTTACCATATGTGCTATTTGGTGGAAAATTTGAAAAAATGATTGTTTTTTCGTTGTTAGGTTTTACTAGTTCATTAATTTCCTCAAAACTATATGCCTCTAGAACTGTTACATTAGCTATTTGCTTCTTTTTGAAGTAATCTCTAACCATAGCACATCTTGAAGAAATAACCTCTTGACGAACTTTAAAGTCAGATTTATTATTGATGTTTTGTCTGTTTATTAGAGCTATAATTATTTGCATTTCTAGGAATTAGAAGTTGTCATTTGTTTTTTAATGCCGATATTAGTAAGCTGATTGTAACGCTTGTTGAAATCATAATTGCAGCCAATTTCCAAAATAATATCAAAAATGGAATCCATAATAATATGCATAATGTTATTCCAATAAAAGATAAATGTTTAATTGTGTATTTTCCTATTTTAGTTTGAAATATATTTATTTTTTCATCTAATTTAAAGGCTTTTATAGGAATAATTATAATACCAATTATTGAAATGCTTAAAGAATAATAATAAATCCATCCTTTGTAATTAGAAATATTGGTTATTGTATGTAGGCAACATGCAACCCAAAAAACAATAAAGTTTACTAAATAATATTTTTTCATTTTCTCATTTTTTAGTTAATTGTTTTTATCAGAAATACCCCACCCAACACAAGTTCTAAACTCCCATCAATCTTGCATAACGCTTTCCATTCAGTAGATTTGTCTTTGTTTAAAAATATAGATATTACTTCAGTATTGTCGCTTAGCAAAGCTATTTCAGAACTATTAGCTTGTTCGAGTGCTTGGAGTTTTTGTTCAATAATGCCAACCACGGTTTCTATATCAAATTGAGATACAGAAACTATATCATTTGTTTTCAATGGTTCAAAGTCGGGGTATTTACCAAACATTCTGTTTGGAGTATCCCATTTGTAAAGTTTTATCAATTCTATTTTAGATAGCTGTCTAATTTCGCCCAATTCATCTATCGAAGGAACTAGCTTTCTAAAAACATCAAAGTCTTCGTTTTTCAACCAATATGCCCCTTTTGTTTCCAAGTAATCAGGAGGAGTCATATCTTCGAGATTATCTGCATTAATTTTTTCAAATGCAGGAATGAAAAAAATATAATCACCAAGATTTCTTATTGCTACAATATCTCCTGTAGAACAAATCGCTTCTCCACAACCAGTGCAGGTGAGAGCGCCAAAGGTTTGTCCTTCTTCGAACCAGCCTATGCGGTCAATCATATTGATAAACTCAATATCATCAATGAATAACGAATCTAAGTAGCCAATGCCTTGTTCTGCTCCGCTAAAGTCGAATAATTGTTCTTCTTTTCTAAAGTTGGTTGATGTCCACATTGTTTTTAGTTTTAGTTTCTAAAATAAATAATGACAATTTTGCTTCATAAAAGTCTATACTATTAAGCGCCATGCATTCTCAAAATCCTTATCAAGTAATAACCTTTCTATTTTTTCAACAAATTCTGGTTCAACCCAAATTGTCCAGCACGAATAAGTATTTAATGCATTTCTGCGAAGATGAATAGATTCCCATGTAGCATAGAAATTCCATCCGTTTTCTGGAAAACGCTTAAATTCTTCACGCCTAGGGTCTTCAATTGTTAAATAAGGGATTGCTCTTGCCGAAAAATGTTCTGTTGTTATTTCTATATTTTCTAGTTTAACAATAGCTCGATGATAACGTGTTTCGCGATAAATTAGCTTGTTTTCGTATAGGTTTTTAAATAATGGAGAAAAAGCATGGTATCGCAATTCTCTGTCGCCTTCACTTGATGTTAATTCGTCATTTTGGTATTTATTGCGCAATTCGGTTATATATGACATTTGATTTTTATTAGAATAAATTTATAGCCAAACTAAATAAATAGATAACAATCATTAAGCCTGTTATTATTAGTAATGTGTATATTAAAAGTCTAAATAAATTAGCAAGACAACCCATTGTTTAAGTTTTAATTTATCTTCATTCCTGATTCTGTAATCTTTCTTATAGCTGCATCTCGGGCAGGATTTTGCAGAATTGATTTCTGATTAAACGAATCTTCGTTTTTAGTCTTCGGATCTAATACGGCAATTGGAGCATATAATGATAAGCATTTTTTTGCAGAAATATCATCATTATTTATAATCGCACTTTTCAATATATTATCTATTAAGTTATTGTATAGCTGTACCTCTTCATTGTAAAACGTGTTGGCCTGTGCGTCATTACTACTATATCGTTTATCATATTCATAAAATGGTGGTCTATTTTCCGAGAAAGTGTATTTAAATGTCCAAGTAGTAATAATATTGAAAATATTATCATAATCTTTTTTCTCTATCAATTTGTTTACAATGTCAGGAATAGCATCTATATATAGCTCCATCATGTCATTTTCTTTCGCAACGGATTTAGCCCTAACAGTTTCGCCATTCTGTATTAAATATGCAAATTCTGCTTGCGTAATTTTTTCTTGATTTACCAAATATGGATTAGAATTTTTGTATTCAAGATAATATGAATCATCTTTGATTTTGCGACCAGAATATCTATTGTCATAATCTCCATTGTTGTCATATCCTGCGTTTTTATAGCAATTAAGGTATTTGCGAGCTACTACAAAGTCATAGCTTGCAATAGCTTCTTCAATTGATTTATACTTTTCATTTTCTGACTTTTCTTTTACACATTCGTTTGCCTCTTTTTCATCCTTTTCTTTGTCGCTTGATTTGCAGGACTTGAAAATTCCAAAAATTAAACCACAAACTATTAAAATAATAATTATTTCTTTCATCGTATTACAAATTATTTTTCAGGATCATAACTATCAAACGGGTCTTTATTTCCTACATGGATAAGTTTTCTTAACCATGGTAGTTTTTCATAAGCCAAATCTTGTTTGTATTTTTCAAGCAGTTTTTTTTGACCTTCAATTGAAACTTTCGCTTTTAACTCTTCTTGAAGTGTTCTGAATTGATTATCTGATGTTTGCTGTGATAATTTAAACTTCCATTCTTTTTCAGCTTTTTCCCAATCTTTTATTGCCTGTGGTTTTAAACCTTTTTTATAGCTATTATAAATTTGATTCGCTTCTTTTGCACATTTTCCACCACTAGGAATAAGCTTGTAATATCCCATTGCTTCTGCATTAAATCCAGCGGCACTTTGTTCATTATATGTCCCAAACGATGCTTTCATCATTGCAATGGTGTTTTCGCATTCATTGTCAAGATATTTCTGAAATATTAGTGGTGTAATTTTAGCGGCTTTATTAAACGGAATATCTGCTTCCATTGGGATTGATTCAAGAAGCGTGATTGCTTCTGCATATTTCATTTGCGAAGATAATGAATTAGCTTCAGCAATTATTTTGTCTCCGTTGTCGTTGTAGTATTTGATGATTTTTTCTTGTGATGATTTTAAGAATGTTTGCAATCCTGCATCACTAGTATTTAACGCATCAAATCCTGATGTAAACGCTCTAGCTTGAGATGATTCAACGCTTGAGAATTTCATATTATAAGAACCATAGACATTTCCAGTTAATATATCAGCAACATAAATCATTACATCAAATTTTATTGAATATTTTGCAGGAGCAGAACTGGTAACATCTTTCTTTGTAATATTAACAATAGGAGCAATAATGAAACGAGGATTTCCACCTAAACCACCTATTCCATTAGTTGTAGACATTTGTATTAACTTACTCTCTAATTGCTTCATTTCAGATTCTGAAAACCCTTGATCATTTGGAATCATAACAGTCAACTTGACTTTGCCATCAAATTGAATTAATTGTTGTTGGATTGTTGTAGCTTGTGATGCCAAAAATTCGGCTCTTTTTTTTGCTATTTGTTCTGAATTATCACCTGAAGATGAGCTAGAATCCTTTTGCGGATTGAACACCTTTTTGTTTTCCGAATTATTACAAGATAGCAGACTTACAATTGCTATTAGGCAGATATATTTATATATTTTCTTCATATTGTTTAAATTTACATTCCTTTTATAACGATATAAGCATCTCCCAAACCTTGTGTTTTATTCTTCGATTTCATTCCGCAACCGCTGTCAAGAGCTTTTTTCATTTCTCTTGCGAAATCGTAAGCACTATATTGAGTGCCGTCTTCATTCATGGTTTTAATTCTTACATTCCGGAAGAATAATTCTGTTTCAGTATTCCGTTCGAGTTTATAAGCTCCTTTTAGAGTGTTTTTCTTTACATAATCAACTATCCATTCAGAATAACTATTGGCATTAAGGCAATTATCATCCATACTTAATTTAATCCCCTTATCTATTCCAACACGAACTGTAATTTCGCGTCCTTTTTGAATGATATCGGCGAAGTATGAATTTAGTTGTTTTGTAAAATTGGGCATGTCAGCAATTAAAGCTTGCTTCATAAGTCCATCAGCAGTAATGTCTAATGAATCCTTGAAGCCTGTTTTTTGAACTGTTGCTACAACTTTATTTGAAAATGCATCAATTGAACGTATTGTATATGTAAGGCTTCGCTTTAGATTTCTACTGCGATTATCGGTTACTAAATCATAATTTAATTCGACAATAACATCTGGACGAGCAGCTAAAAGCAACATTGTTTTTACATCTTTCTGTATATTGTCAGCATCATCAATAATTTCTTGATCTTCAACTGATTTAAGAGTTTGTTCCAAATCATTTAGTGGAAACCCCACATTTATAAATGCAGCTTGAATGGTTGAAATAATAAATTTCGCATTGGGGTCTTTCAATAAATATCCTTTGAAATCTCGAATATAAATTGTTTTACCTTGTGCGTTTTCTTGCTTTAGCATCCCAAATTTTTGCAAAAGTTCGTCGCTTGGAACAACTATTATATTTGGTTTTGCTTGTTCGTTTGCATTTACATCAGTATTCTCATCTTCTTGAACCGCATTTGTGGAGGTTAGCTTGCCATCGTTTTTAGGGTTTCCACATGCAAATAGCAAGAATGCAATCAATACAGGTATTGTTGTTTTCATAATTTATATTTTAAAGACATGTTCATAATTATTATTAAACACTTCAAATATTTCTTTTCCAAAATGCGAGACAAGTTCATCAATTCGGTCGTTGTACCAATCTATATCTGTGATTTCAGGCTGAAAATGCTGGTTAGCTGGAAAATCAGACCCAAATATAATTCGTTGATGCAAGCCCTCGGATATCATAAGTTTAATATCTTCAACATCCATAAATGCGGTATCAACATATACATTTTCGGAATTTAACATTACTTTTATAGCTTCTTCAGCTGGTCTTCCATGGCATAATACAAACTTTATGTCAGGATTACTTTTACAAACATTAAAGAAAATGCCAGCATCACTCAGTGCCCTGCCTCCAGTATGAATCATTAGCGGAATATTTTTATAACGGACAAAATTGAGCATTTGCTCAAACTTTGCAGAAAATGGCAGCCAGTGATGAATATATGGATGTATTTTTATTGCCATAAATTGAATATCATTGAAATATTGAATATTTGAAATATTTCCAATCATTTCAGGGTCAATTGCTAAAATAGGCTTAAATTCAGTAGGGGCAAGTATTAATAGCTGCTTATAATTATTAATTAATGAAGTGACGTCAAAAGGCTGGTCAGAAAAGAACGGCATTCCACACCATGTTGAAACAGAAAGATTTCTCATCTTTTCGACCAATATTTCGGGAGTATAATTTATATCTCCAAACTGTCCGAAATGTATATGACAATCTATAACATTCAATTTATTACTTTTTTAAGATTTTCTTCTACTACTTTTTTATTTAAAAATGCGGCATCACAGAAATGTTTAGCTATTTTAAACATATCACCATTGTTTTCATTGAAGTTGCGAACCAAACACATGGCGCAAAAATCTCTGGCATCGCATATCAAACACTCAGGGAATGATTCGTGGGTGATGGTTCTTAGATGTTTAATTTTTTCGGAATTATTCCAAACATAATCTAAACTTTGATTGTAGGCATTGCCTAAAATATAGCCTTGCCAGCCAGCACATGGATAATAATCACCATTTGCTGTTAGACAAATATTATCAACTCCAACACCGCAAACAGGCATTTTTTTATACTTTTCAATATCTTTGGTTATTGGTTCTTGCGCCAAAGTATTGTTTATATAATCATTGTCGAATTTAATAATGTCTTTGATAAGCACTTCTGTTTCTGAAATGTCAAGTCTTTGATTGAGGTTCTGTGTGTCGAAATCGGCTTGTGCCATCATTATAAAATCGGTATATGCTTTGGTTTTTAGTCCATGTGCATATTCCAAAACGTTTTTGTATGAATGATAGTTGATACGCATTACTGGACAACTAATTTGTAGAGGGATATCGGCTGCCACCAATTTCTCGATGCTATTTTTTGTTTTTGAAAACGAACCTTTTACTTTTGTAATAGCATCATGCTCATCGGCAATCATTGAATAGAGTGAAACCTGAACCAGAGATGGATTTATTTCTTTTAATAGCTGAATATGTTCATCATTAATCAGAACCAGATTGCTAAGGATACTAATTGCAAAATCATTTTTACGGGCATGACGCAGTATTTTATCAATTTCGGGATGCATAAATAATTCGCCACCAGAAAGAGTAATAGATAAGGTTCCCATTTTTTTTGCTTCATCCATCACTCGTGTAATCATTGCAAAATCAATATCTATGCCCTCATCTTTTTTTGCATTTGGAATGTAGCAATGAATACAACGCTCGTTGCACCTCGATGATACTTCTATTTGCAAACCAAATATTCTTGGACTTTTATGGAACTCCTCATAAAAAAACTCCGAGCTATCGGTTAAAATATCTTTGTTTTCTATTGTTCCAAAGTTATATAAAGCGGTTTTTGGGTTTTCTAACGAATAGCTAAACGATGGCTCTTTTGAATCTAGCCCTTCTTTGGAATACCCCGTTAAAACATAACCGTCATTTTCAAGAAATTGAATAAATTCTAAAAAATCGGTTTTCATTTCATCAAAAGAAATATCTTTATACAACTTAATCAAGTCGTTAACAATAGCATCAATTTCTTTCGGCTCACGACTTATCTGATCGAGGAAATCGGCACCAGTTTCATTGTAATTTAGGTCGTGCTTGGTTAACTGATTTGTAATATATCCAATATCGCCATAGCGACGGATAAAGGTGTTTTTAGTTTGACGGATTAGCATATTTTAAAACATCTAAATTTATATATCAATTTTTTAAAACAATTTTTTAAACAACAATTTTGAGTTTTACTTATTTTATATTCGATTATATTATTTTGGTATTTCCTATAAGTTGATTCTCTTCTTCGAAAACAAAAGCTTATCAAAAAAATATTAAATATCAAAAAAACAATTGATATCATCAAACCATAAATGCATATATCCCATTCAAAATTAATATTATGGCAAAATTTAATTGCAATAGTTATTACAATAAAAATTTGAGAAAATAGAAATAAATAGTAAAAATTATTGTAATATTCTGGAATGAAATTTTTAAAGAACTTGTTATCGGCCTTATATATATTACCAAATATATTTTTTTTGACTATTTCATTTTGATAGTATTTGTCTCTAATTTTTTGTATAATTAAGTGGTCTCTACGAATTGAATAGCCTAAATGCAAAGACAGTATTGACATAAATGCCAGTATGCCATTAACAACAAAGGAAAGATATAATAGTGCATCAAGATAAAAAACATCCTTATTCAAAATGACATTTTCATTAGCAAACTCGTTACATGTACTTACATAGACATATCCATAGGATCCAAATATCGCAAGTATGCCCACTAAAAATGAAACAAAATTACTTGTATGTGCATTGATATTTATGGCATATTGCTCGTGTAAAGTTTTTTCTAATTCAAATATATTATTGTCATTATCACACATTTTCAGAATTATTTAGTTCTGTAACCATTTTATCAAGTAATTCTGCATATTCGAAATCAATTTCTGAAATATGTAAATGATTACCATTGTTTAAGTTTGCATTGCGAGCAAAACAAACTTTAACAAATTTTGTCAAGTTTGTATCTGTCAAATTGAAATCCTTTAATTTCGTATTTCTTATTTTGTTTAAAACAGGGCTGTTTTTCCAAATAGATTCTAATGATTTCTGTTTAAGATTTTCTACACCCTCAACATTCCAAAGCATACACGGTGCAATTTCGCCATTTGGATGAATAACAATTTGATTTACACCTGCTTCGCAAGGGGCATCAAACAATGTTAATGTATTTTCATAATTGCTTACTGTATCTTTCCATTTACTCCAAAATGGGTGTTTGTCAATTAGTATTAAATCTTTTATTAATTGGACTTTTTGCTCATTAGATAATGCTGATTCAATATTATTCTTTTCGTAATTTGTTTTTGCAACAATATCAAAATTTGGATATAATGCGTAGTCTTGTTCGTCAGCCCATTTTTGTAATTCTCTGAATGTATTATAGTTCTGTTTTAATAAAGGACAACTAATTTGAACATTAACACCTTTGCTCTTTAGTAATTGCAAAGTTTCTGTAGTTTTTGAAAATGAACCTTTTAATCCGATAATTTCATCATGGATATTTGAATTTGTACTAAATATAGTTGTTTGAATAGTAAGAAACTTGATTTTAACTAATTCTAAAATATGAGCTTGTGTTATTAGTGATAAATTACTTAAGACATAAATATTTTCAAAATCGAATGTATTAGCATAATGCAAAATTTCAATTATATCTTTATTGAGAAATGGTTCGCCGCCAGAAAATGTTATCTCTTTAACTCCCATATTTGCTGCTTGTTCTATGTATTTAATTGCATCATCGTGTTTCATAAAATAAACTGCATCGTTTTGAGGAATAAAGCAATGAGGACAACTTGCATTACAGTTCCAATTTAGCTCTATCAAAATATTTGTAAGTTTGTATTTTTTATTGATATCTGATAAAATTTTAGGCATAAAATTTTAGATGTTGAATTTTGAGATTTTATGGAGTTAAAAGAGAGAGCAATAATAACTCTCTCTTTCTAGATCGAAATTTATCTTGCTGTTTCACAAGATTTACAATGACCTGCTGATGGTCCGCAGCCACCTGAAGCGTGTGTTGGGCATCCAGCAGCATAAGAACCTTGAGGATTGTTTTTTGCAACCACTTTTGCTTTTTTGTAAGTCTTCATTTTTGACCTCCGTTTTTTAAGTTAATTAATTGATTTATTTATAAATGCCGTTATTCAGCAATTTATTCTTTACCACCAGTGAAACATCATTCCAAGAAAATATATTAGTAGGGCTAGAAACCCTAATACCATAGCTAATTTTCTTATAACTATCGCAAACACTAACCCAACACCAAATCCAATCCATGCGATAGTAATATTGTGGAATAAACTGTTAGCTATAATTCCAACCGTGCAAGCAATAAGAAATATTCCAAGACCTTGGAAAATCATTAATGTAATATCATTATCTGAACTCATAAAAATTATTTTTAACAAAGTTAAAATATATTTTTCATTATAGCATGTATGCTATAAATATTTTTTCTCATTCTTGTAATTTTCAACTATGAAAAACAAGAGATCAAATGGAAGAACATTGATATTCGACCAAGTTGGTATCGAAACCTTTGCAATTCATTTGAAACTGCTTAGGCAAGAACTTGGTATTACTCAAAACCAACTTGCTTTTGAAGCTGGAATATCGCTCAGTCAAATAGCACGTATAGAAACAGCCCGTATAAATCCCACCTTGAGTACCATTTTTGCCATTGCGCGTGCGTTAGATGTTCCACTTGCTTCCATTTTCAATTTTTCTTTACCAGAGAACAAAATAACGGATAAAAAAAAATAATTCTTTTGTTCATTTCGTTCATTTGGTTCATTCCATTCAATTACAGATTTTATCATCTATTTTAACTATTTTTGTCGCATATAAAACTATGATATGCTGTCGAAAATCACGTTAAAGGAAATAGAAAACAAGTTTGGTCAAGAAATCCGTTATCCAACAGACTGCGAAGCATTGTCTGGTCATATATCTATGGTTACGAAGGAACGTGTGAGCACCTCAACACTTAAACGAATACTTGGATTTGTAAAAGGGACAAAGGAACCGCGCTTGTTTACGCTTGACGTTCTTGCAAAATACCTTGGTTATGAAAACTGGGATTTGTACATCGAGAAGTTTTCTAATACAAACAATTCTGAATTTCTGAATATAGAACAAGTTGATGTTTCAATGCTTGATGTTAATGATATAGTCTGTTTTTCTTATGAACCTAATCGAGAAGTAACTATGCGATACTTGGGGGATTTTATTTTTGAAGTTGAGGTGTCGCAAAACAGTAAACTCCTAAAATCAGACAAAATAAAAGTTCTGCATATTGTTAAGCATTATCCACTTTTAATAAATTCTGTAGTTAGAAATGAAAAAGATTTAGGTCAACTAAAAGCTGGCAAAGTAAGTGGTATAACAAATATTGTAGTTACAAAAGCAAATTAGCAAATGGAGTTCGAGAGTTCTAGTTTTGAGAATGTTGAAATTAATACGGTAGTACCTGCAAATGCTACGAATGCAGAACTTTTGCCATTTCAAAGTAATAACAGTTTGGTTTATAAAGTTCGCATAAACGACAAATGGCTGTTGCTAAAGCGAATCAGACATGAATTCAGAGAACATCCGAGTTATGTAAATGCGTTAGAGAAAGAATTCAACATAGGCTTTAATCTCGACCACCCGCACATTGTTAAGTACCTCAACAAAGGTACCGACCAGAATGGGTTGTATCTACTGGCTGAATATGTTAACGGCGAAACACTTCGCAGCCTATTGCAGAAGAATCCGCGTGGAATAAAAGATAGAGCTCTGATTGAAAAAATATTTCGTCAGTTACTAGATGCCCTGAACTACCTGCATAAACAACAAATATTTCACCTAGACTTAAAACCGGAAAATATAATAATAACATTCAAGGGCAACAATGTTAAGTTGATTGATTTCGGTTTATCTGGTTCTGATACTTATATTGCCCTGTCAACTGGAACGAGAAAATACAGTTCGCCAGAACAAATTGAACATCCTGAAAAATCGGACGCAAGAAGTGATTTGTATTCTTTCGGATTGATTGCGTTGGAAATTTCAACTGGTTCAATTGAAACTACAGGAATTAAGAAATTGCCAAAGCAGTATCGTCAAATTATTTCAAAATGTATCGAATCAATACAGTCAGATCGAATTAATTCCGTTGATGAGGTATTTTCTGCATTAGATAAAAAGAATGCATTGAAAACATGGCATTTGCTTGTTCTTTTGGTTATTGGGTTATTTGCAATATCAAGTTATTTGTTCTTTCATTTTAATAAACATATTGAAACATCTCCGCAGAAAAACAATATTACAGCAACTAATATTAATACTGACAAAAATGTTCTCCAAATTACGGACGTAATGAGCAATAGCAAGAACCAGTTGGACTCATTGAAGACTGCACAAAGTAAATTGATTAATACATCACTTGCACGCAAAGATTCTATTGTATGCTGTCAATTGGGAGATAATTTATATCGAACATTTATTAAGCAAGTTGCAGAATTTGACAAGAATCCAAGTAATAGGTCTCGTAAGCTTGAAATAATAGATATTAAAGAGAAGTGTATTAAAGAAACAGTATTGCAACTTCAAAAAGTCATGAATAAATATGAATTAGGTTCTTTTGTTCAAGTTAAGCTGTCTGATTTATATGCAAAACACAGTAACTATAGCGAATCGCGAATAGATAGTGTTATTTTCAAAAAGTAGTTTGGGTTCATATAGTCACACATATCGCGTCCTTCACCTCAGCGCAGGTGTTTTCATTCCCTAATTAAAATAACACATCTCGGTCATCAGAAACGCTCCGTAGGAGTGAATGCCAATAAGACTGAAAAGCCCAATTAAGGCACTGCTTTAATTGGGCTTTTTAGCTTTTCGTCTTAATGTTAGTGGCTGTTTTTTTATTAAACAAGTTTAGATAAATCTTCGGGCAAAATTGTTTTAAAACCATATTCAGAATTTAACCAAACAAGATTTGCCACACTTAATATTGATGTATTTCCTGCACCCTTTGCTTGATCTCTTGTGCAAAAAAAGTCACAACCTAATGCTATTGAAATGGCAACTGAATCACCATCAGCCCATTCTGCAGCTGCCTTAGCTATTTTTGTATTTTCAATTTCTGGCGCCTTTTTTATTCCTTTATGCCAAATAGGGTCATATTGTTCACCTATTGCAGTAATTTGAGAATAACCAGCTCCGTAGCTTTTAATTTTATCTCCAACTTCAAAAACTATTTTATGATAATCTTCTAAATCTTTTCCGGCTTGTTGAAATCTAAATGGTTCAACTTCATTGTTTACAATTCCGCCAATTCTGGGGAGTCTAGTTATTTTAAAGCCAAGTTTAACGGCTTCATCAAAATATTTTTTTAATGTAGGATTTTCATCAAAACTAATTCCTTCGTCTGGTCCAATTTCAATGCTCAAATTATTATTATTTGCATTTTCTGTCATTTTAATTTTTGCTTTGCTTGAACCAAAATATTCTTGTCGGTCAACTCTTTTAATCGCTTCAATTGTAAATACAGTTTCTGAAATATATGGGTCAATTATTTTGTCTACAATTGCCTGTCTTATTTTTATAAAGTCACCGATACAATGATCATTTGGAAAGTCCGATGGAATACATATTATTCTCCATACATTTGAATCAAAAATTATTTTCATTTTGTTTTTTTTAATAGTATTGAATTTTAATAATTTTCAAGTCTTGCAAATAATGATCTGCTGCTAACCGCAGGCGTTTATTTTTCCGCAATACCCCGTTGCTGTTTTTATTTATCTAATATCTTAACTAATTCTAAATATAACTCCTCGTTAGTCATTATTTTATTGTCAATAATATTGCGATATACAGATGCTACAATAAAATTTGGTATTATTTCATTTTTGCGTCTATGTCTTAATACAATAAGAGATTTAGTCTTGTCATGCTTGAATATTAAATGCACACCATTTGCGCGGACATTAATATATCCGATAGTTATTAATAATTTTAATAATTGCCCTTGATTTATTTTCTTAACTGTAAGTAATGACACTGTTTATTTCTTTTAAAATATTTATTTTATAATTTCTCATTGTAATAAATGCTGTTGTATCAACGATATTTGTTTTAGGAATTTTCAAGGTGAAAGAATCTCCAATTTTATTTAGATCAAAACCTTTTAAAGACCTTAAATACTGTTGAACATACAACCAATAACCTATTTCATTCTTAGCGTCATATATTACTAATATTACTGGATAGGGTTCATCAAACCATGTCCTTAAATCCCTCTTATCAGCAGAAAATGTCAGTGCAGTTTTCTTTGCATCATGTTTTGGTCTGTCTGTAGCCTTTAATTGTATAAATATTGAGCCATTCTCAAATTCACCATTGGAGTTATATGTATATACATTAAGGTCATAACCGTAATCTTTTACTATAGACTCAACTGAATAACCATTAATTAGAGCATGTCGTTCAACATGATTTGCACTAAGATCAGCGATGATATGAGTCCTTGTTCTCCTTTTACGATTCGCTTTTTTCTTCTTTTTCTTTAAAGGCATTTTTGTAAATAAAGTCTATTTTTAAATTTAAACAGTATCTTAGTCTGGGAATCATCAATCTTGCTAGTAAATAGTTTGTGAGCCCGAAAGATGTCATTCCTTTTTCACTGTTCAAATGTAATATATTTTTTATATGTAACCGATATTAATTCATTTTTTTATACTAAACAATACCGATCGTGGGAATAATTCGCTGCGATAGAAACAAATCAAAGTTTATGGTCTCAATCCGTCACACATATCGAATCTGTAACATCAACGCAGGTATTTTCATTCCCGAATTAAAATAACTCATCTCGACCGTCCGAAACGCTCCACAGGAGCCTTTATGCCCTCTTTATTCAACGTCACTGCCCGGTCTAGGGTTTATAAGCCTTAAACATGCAAAAGGCTTTATGTCTTCTTTTTCGCATTCCCAAGAATAAATAAAATAAAAACAGATTATGGATAACATGGAATATCTTAATGAGAAGCACAAGAAGGAGCGCGACGCCCTGATTGCCAAATACCACCGAGACATGGCCAACCTCAAGGTGAAACAGGAACAGGAAAAATCCAGTCTGAAACAGAAGAGCTACGTGAAGAACCTTAAAGAGTTCATGGATTTCAGAGCGTGGCAGGAACTGTTTTAGATTTTATAAATTCGTAAAATTCCTCATCACTCAAAATGCTGAACGTTATATCAAATGTCTGTTTCAATTTCGCGAACTTAGAGGCCTCACAGAAAATGACGAAACTTCCTTTGAAATGCCTTGCCACCGTTCTGGCAGTTTTCGGTAGTTTTTCGCCTCGGTACCAGTTTTCTTTTAAATAGTCAATGTGAATGTAGTTGCATGCAGACAATTCGCAAACTTCTTCATAGTAAGGAATATCATCATTTTCATCCCCGTTATCATCATCTTTTTCATAGAGGTCTGTCGGTTGAATCTCGTCAGTTTCAATTCTGAAATAGCTCAGAGTGTCATTGTTCTCAAATGAGTGGAATATCAGGCGAACAGGTTTTAACAAGTCAACTGATTTGTTTTTGGCGTTGAGGCTTGTGTCTATTTCAATGCAGCCCTCTTCGGCAGAAACCATGGCTCCTTTAATGTTTGATTCTCCTCCTGTCGGGTAAAACAAGAAGTTAGAATTTGGATAAGTGCCAATGATATTAAGCGTCTTGACTATTTCGCTGATGTCAGTCCATTCGTGTTTTTCAGGTATTCCAGCAGGAAATATTTTATTTGTTATTTCTGACCAATTGGCCGTTGTGTTATTCATGTTTGAGTATTTAAGTTATTCGATATTTTCAGAAATTGATGTGTAATATGGTTTGAGTATTTTTTCTTTTATTGAAATTGCAATAGCTTTCATGAGAGGAGGAGCTACCGAATTTCCAAGTCTTTCATACTTCAGGCCTCTGTTGTATTCCTGAGGATTGGCTGCATCTGAATTCGGGTCAATATATGGTTTTCCAGTTGCCGGATCCTCTTTGCCCTGTTTCTCGGAGTCATACAATTTATAATTGACAGGAAATCCGAAAAGTTTTTTTACCTCCTCAATGTTTGGATCGAAGTCACAAAATTTCTCGTCGTAAAATTTCATGGAAGCGGTCCTTGTTATAGTTCCGACTACTTCGCTTGCTGGAATTAAGCAATCGTCAAACTGTCCGGAACTGTAATAGAACGCTCTAGGAACTATACTCTTGAGGCAAATTTTCTTTATCTCGAATTTCTGTTCCTCAGGCCACCATGACGCGTCGAATGATTCTTTTCTAATCAATGTTTTTGCAATGTCTTTTCTCACGCCTATAAATATTATCCGGTCTCTGCTTTGAGGGACTCCGTATTTGGTGGCATTAAGAATTTTGTAAGAGAACTTGTATTCCGTTTTAGCCATCTTGCAAAGAATTTGCAAAAAAATTGATTTCATCTTTCCTCTCATCATTCCTGGAACGTTTTCAATGACGGCAACCTTCGGTTTGATTTCGTCGATCAGTCTGATGGTTTCTAAGAATAGGTTGTTTTTGTGAGAATTCATTTTGAAGTTTCTTTCTGTATTTGCCATGCTGAAATCCTGACAAGGAGGAGACGCGGCGAGCACATCAAGGTCTCTGATTTTCATGTTTAATAATTCGTCATTGTTCATCATCTTATACCAGGTATTGGCTTTAACAATAACATCTTCACCATTCAAGTCGGAATGTATCTGGTCAAGTTCATTCTTCTTGCCTTTGCCATTCTTGAACACTTTGTCAATCCCAATCAGGTTTGTAACAGGAACATTCGGGTAGTTGAGGTGAAAACTTCTGATTGCGTGTTCGTTATTTTCATAGGCTAATACTTCAATGAAATCCTCAGCCATGTGGAATCCGGTAGAAGACCCACCGCATCCAGAGAAGAATGACATTTGTGTGAATTTGTTATTATGCATTTTTTACCTCCGAGCTTAATGATTCGTTTTCTGTTTCGTCGCTAAAATCAGGGTCCTCGAAAAGAATGTCATCTATGTTGATTGCAACGGTACCGTTTTTTCTTCTGTGGAATACTTTTGCAAAAACATATTGAACGTCAACGGCTTCTGTTAATTTCGATTCGCTAGCTTCACTTCTGTTTGCTAATGCTAAAAGCCTAATCGGAGTAGTGTCGCTATCTGGATTTGACAAGGCATTAATATAATCTTGGAATTTGTCAGGAGTGATTTCTCCGCTAGCCATTTTGCTTTGCAACTTTTTGAAGGCGTCACATTGTTGGGATGCCACTGTAATGCTCATCTGTTTGGGTTTCTTGGCTTTCTTTCCTGCGTTGTTTGTCGGTTCAAATTCGTTGTTTATTTGACTGAAATAATCCATTTTAGAATTTCCTTTGAAGTAAGTGGAAATAACATCTCCAACATTCAGGATAGCGCGTACCATCGCTTTAGAAATTCCAAATGTGTCCGCGACGATTAGGTGAGAATCATGAGCTTCTTTTTCTTCTTCTTTTATGTTTACTTCTTTATTAATATTAATATTATAGCTGGAAAAGTTCTTGTATTTTTCATCATCCACTGCTCTTCGGATCAATGGGTAAGCCTCCCAGTATAGCGTGGGCTTATAGTTAGATATAATGTAAAGTTCAAGTTCTGATTTGCGATTGCGTTTGAATCTGTTTTCATAGGTTTCAGTTACTAGAACTTCAATGTTTTCATTTGTGGCTTTTAGAACTTGCAAAGCCCTGTATCTTTTGTTTCCGTTTATTATAGTGAAATCCTTGTCAACCATTATTGGTTCAGTCATCTTATTCAGTCTGATATCATCGACAAGCCGGCAAAAGTCTTTTTGGTTTTTAGGAATGTCAGACGCGGTTGTGTAGTCTGGATTGTATTCGTATGTGCTTATTATTTTGCTAAATACAGGTGCAATCTTAAGTTCTGAAAATGGAATTTCTTTGATTCGGTCTTTGAATTTAACCTTGTCGGCAAGTTCCCTGTCAAAATCCAAAATACTGGTTTCGTCAAGCTCATCAATAGTAAAGTCACATGAGTTATTAACTAACATTTCTTCAAACGTTTTCAGCTTTCTAATGCTTGCTCTCTGAATCAGGTGTTCAGGCAACGTGGATTCTCCAATGAGCATGTGCTGGTCTGCCTGCATAATATTAAGTATGCCTTTTTCTTTCGTCTGAATTTCTTTTTGAATCAACTCAGCTTTGGTTTTTAATATTCTTGTTGCGGTTTCAGCTATTTTAACAAAATGCAGTTTGTTGTCTTGTGATATGTTAGGATAGCTCAACTCTTTGGATAAAAGGTTTTTAGCGAATATTTTCAACTCGAATTCTTTTACTTTAATTAAGAAATCCATGTATTGGGAATTGAGAGGACCTACGCAGTCGAGTAAATTGTCAAGACTCAACTTGGATTCGCCAAACAAACCAAATTCTAAAACACTTATGTTATTATCCATTATTTCAGTTTTTAATGTTACAATAACAAAGGTAAAAAAATGACATTGAATTGCAAAACAATATAATTATTGTGTTTACTCAAACCTTGATTTTTAAAAATCAAGGTGAATCGATTGTCTTCATCCTGCACATTTCAATGTGGCAAATTTGCTGAAATCATCGTGAATTTCATGTTTTTATTACTGCATAATCTACTGCATGCAGCAAACCTTTTGAAATAATTTTAGAATTAAGGTGATGATAACAGATTTTACAAATGTATTTTTATCATTGTTTTGTTTTAACCCAATCTTGATTTTTAAAAATCAAGGTTATTCAGTTCATATAATTCCACTTAATACAAGGTGTTGAACCTACTGAAAACATTTCTAATCTTATGTTTTTACTGCATAAATCACTGCATGCAGTGGGAGTAATTTAAGTTTAAACTGTTTGTTGTGTTTTTTTTGACCTTGATTTTTAAAAATCAAGGTTGAATTATGAAAATTTATATTTGTTTGTTTTGTGCATCACTATCAGCAATAAAATATTTTTCATACGCGCATAAAGGGCCAATGTTTTGTGAATTGCCAGATTTTCATTTGTGTTTTTTTGTTTTTGTTATCTGCTCATCTAGACAGAGCGGTTAAAACCATAGAGGTAATTACCATATAACATAAATGTAAACCTTAAAACATAAACAAATGAAGACAAAACTTATAATTAGAATTCCAGCGAACCTGGACATGGATGGGCTGCTCTCAGAGCGCCCTCCATTATCAATAAACAAATTCAACAAGAACCACCTGCTTTTCATTGCGGGTCAGGTGTTTGAATCCATGAGCAACAAGGATGGTAATATGAAGAACACCGGGTTCGTCAAGTTAAAAGCCTTGTACATGAAATCCAAGGTGAGAAATTACAATCAGTACCTCAGTTACCTAATAGATGCGAAGGTGCTAGAATCAGACGGTCGTTATATCAATGGTTATGAAGCAAAAGGTTATAAGTTCGTTGGCCAATGTGAAGAATATTCTCGTGTGACAATAGAACTTGACATTAGGAAGCCCAATGCTGACAATGGCAAGCCCAAGTTTGGCACTGATAAATTGGACTATGGTCTCACCGAACAACTCGATTACCTTACCAAATGGTTTGCCGATGAAAGGCTGAGGTTGGATAGCGGGGCTATGATGGTTGAATTGGAGTCGAACAGACGGAAACAACTAGACATACTTAATGATGAAGTTCTCGTTTCTGAGACAGAAAAAGTCAAGCGATTAAGCTCCATAAAGCGCAAGTACCATAGAGGCCTGCATATCGTAGACCGAATTGACAGAGGAGTTTTCGTTTTCGGAGTTGACCGGAAAGGATTCAGACTGCATACCGTTCTCACCGCTATTAACCGGGATTATCGCAAGTTTTTTACGTTCGACGGCAAGCCCTTAATTTCTCTGGATATCAAGAACTGTCAGCCGTACTTGGCACTGTGTCTTTTCAATTCTTCTTTTTATTTTAATCCTAATAAGAATAACGAATTAGAAAATGAAAATAACAAAAGAGAAATGAGCATTCGTGAGATTTTTTTTATTTTAAATATTTTTTATTATCATAATAATACGTATTCATTAATGTGGCGAAAGTCGTTTGAACTTCGGGTTCGTCAAGACTTTAATTCTTACATGGAAATTGTCACAGCGGGTGTTTTCTACGATGAGATTGAAAAGAAGTTATTGTCCGAATTCGGCAGGAAATTCAACGAAAGGCAGGAGTTGAAAGATAACGTCCTGCTTATGATGTACTCCAAGAACGGATATTATTGGCAGAAAAATAACGAAGGCGCAGAATTGAAACGCCAGTTTAAAAAGATGTTTCCAAGCATTTATGAAATGTTCGCAACGGCCAAAATGAAAGACTACACCTTGTTGCCATGTCTCCTGCAAACGATAGAGTCACACCTCATCCTCCGGGTTATATGCAAGAGGATAAGCAGAGAAAGACCGGACGTTCCATTGTACACCGTTCACGACAGCATAGCCACTAACGAAGAGAATAAGGATTACGTATTGTCGGTCATGACTGAAGAGCTGGAAAGGAACGTTGGATTCGCACCCAAGATAAAGGAAGAAGTTTGGGAATAACAAATCTACGTCATTGACAGGAATGTATTTCAAAACCTAGCGGTCTCATCTGGGCTTGCATAATGAATTACAAACCTCCGCAAGTGGATTTTATTCTGTAACAATTCGGATGCGATACAATTGACCTATGGAGTCCAGCGTATCGCTTCTGATTTGCTTGTATTCTACCTCATCGACAAGAATTAATATCATGCATCAGACTTCGGTCGGTTACTGATTTAAGTTCAAAACCTGACAGTCTCATTTGGGCTTGCATAATGAATTACAGACCTCCGCAAGTGGATTTTATTCTATAAGAATTCGGAAGCGATACAATTGACCAATTAAGTCCTTCGCATCGCTTCTGACTTGCTGGTTGGTATCGAATCACCCTTAAAGGGGTTTGTCATGGTTTTTGAGCTTGCCATGCTCGAATACACGTGAACCTAAAAAGGATTCACAAGTATTCCGGAGCCACACGGAAAACAGAAACAATCCACAAGCTCCTTGTCTCAGATTCCTCTTCCTACACACGAATCAAAAACACACGCCAAACCCCTTGCTTGCGCGTGCATAATTTCATTATTATAAGCATGTGACAAACGCTAAAATCCTTTAGCATAGCGGAAATAGTGGTGCAAATGTTTTTCAGTGTCGCCGGTGTCTGCTAAATTCGAGTTGTAATTAAAAACAAAACCAACATGAACGAGGATAACAGAACAATGGGCATCGCTAAAACAATAATAAGCCAAATCAAATTCACAGACCGCTCAGCACTTATGGCATGGGGTGCACAACATTTTGCAGCAGTTAGTGAATCAAAGGAGTTTCAAGGCGGTGTGTCGTTTCAAGTTAATGGGTTGGTTCATAAAGGATGGGTTTCTATAAAATTAAGATGGGTCGATGATTATACAATCATTTTTACAAACAGAAAAAGAGATGTAGTCAAAACACTCGAAGGAATATATTGCGACCAATTGGTAGAGGTGATTGACTGGATAGAGGGAAGGTAATCATCATACATACTCTGTCCTGATTTATACCCACAACAGGCAAAACCAATTGGAATCCGCTGATATAATATAAAAAGCGGATGAAATTGAATAAAAAAACAGAAAAACAATGGAACAGATTAAACTAAACAAACTTGCAGAACATTTGGGCTTCAAAAAGAATGATATTGCCAGACAATGGTGTGTCAATCTCAATATTCCAATCTATGGGAAGAACTCAATGCGCTACGTGTTAGCCATGGACGTGGCCATGGAATTAGATACTGATTTGATAACATGCCTGATTAAGAAATACGGACCAGACAACTGGTCGGCTGTTTATAAGATGTACAAGGAAAACAACTTTGAAGGTCTAGTGAACATAAAGTATTCAGCCATGCTTAAACAGGGAAGCACTGCCAGTGAGAAATACGAATCAAAGAGCAAAAGTTCAGCAAAATTCTTAAAAGACGTAGCATGAAAAAGAAAATGTTAGAATACAGAAAGTATTCCGGATTGAAAATTCTATGCAAGAAATGCGGATTTGAAATTCAGAATATCACGGGTGATGGTTTGAAAACGGACTGCAAGCATCCTTTGGAATTTCAAATATACAAGGCCGTGCTGATTGAACCTGGATCTGGCAAGAAGAAAACCAGGAATCTGAAATCTTTGGACTATGACGGAGCGGTGAGAGAACTGATCCTGTTCAAGGAAGAACTGGCCAATCCTATACCGCATGCCCTGCTTCAAGTTAAAAAGGCGGAAATGCCTATGGGTCTTGTGAAATGCATAACCATATACCTTGACTACCTCAGCGGCGTGGGAGTGTTAGAGCATGAGAAACGGGAGCGAAGCAAAATGTACATTGATAACATGGGTAGGTATTGTACGCATTTTGTGAAATTTCTTAAATTACAAAAAATCAATACTAATACCATTAGGATTGATGAGGTAACAGGTGAACTGGTTGCTGAATACTACAAACACGTTGAAACTAAGACAGAGAGCAACAGCACTTTCAACGACAGTTTCAAGCCTTTGAAAGGACTGTATCATTTTCTGATTGAAAAGAGAAACTACAATGTGATTAATCCATTCAAAACAGTTCAGCACAAGGCGGAAGGCGGAGAACCAATATCATTGACCATGGATGAGGTTGAAAGGGTTAAGAATGCAATCTCGCCAGTTGACTCAGTGGAAGTATACAAGTCGGGCGCAAGAAAAGACAGGTACAAGCCTTGGCTGAAAGATGCCATAGACCTCGCATTATACACTGGTATAAGAAGAGAACAGATTGTTGTTTTGAAATGGTCTGACGTAATTTGCGGAGCGAATGGAGAACCGGAGTTAGTAAAGTCGAACAACCTAAAGGTTAACAGATTGCAGAACAGAAACAAAACCAAGAAAGACAAGTTTGTGCATATTCCTGTGAGTCAGGAATTAAAGGTGCTACTGCTGAACCTTGGATTTAACGAGAAGAAAGAAACTGACGAATACATTCTTGCGCCCGATTCTAAGTTGGACAGAAAAACAATCATAGGCCAGATGTCTGCCAGTTTCAGTTTTTTCAGAAACAAGGCTGGTGTTAATCCTGAACTCAGTTTTTCAAACCTTCGCAAAACATACATTACAAAAATGGAATTCGTTATGGGTCATGGCAACGTCAAGTCAGTAACAGGTCACAGCGGTGATGCGGTATTGAAAAACCACTACATTGACATGGCATCTGTGGCGAGGGAAACAACCAAACAGGGGTTCAGTCTGTATGATGGCGCTGAGGTGGTAAAGAGTAATGATATGCAGTCCATGCCGCACGCAGTTGACATAGAAACTTTCTGCAAAAACTAATTGCAATATGCAGTAAAAAATAACACCGAACTTCTCTCTGAAATTCGGTGTTATTTTTTTATACGGTAATTTGTAAATTCTAATTATTTTCAATTTTGAAAGACACTATTTTGTTTGTGATTATTTTCTCGCGGATATTGTTTTCTCCGTCTATTACAATGTGAGAATCCGAATATTCAAGAACTTCGCCTTTCAATGTCTTTACCAAGTCTATTATTATGTTGATTGTTCTCGGGTCGTCTTGCGTGAGTTTTATTTTTGTTTTCATTTGTCAGCGAGCTTGTTTCAAAAACAAATTTATGAAATTTTTCATTCAATTGCAGATTAAGTTTCACGGAAACCTGTTCTCACAGGTTCATGTATATCTCGTCCATTTCTTCCTGCTGAATTCCCAAGTATATTCTTGTCGTTGAGGTTGAGGTGTGATTGAATATCTTGCTGAGCATGACCAATGCGCGTTCGCTGCATTCGTCTCTTTCCCAGACCCTGCGCCCGAATGTTTTCCTGAGACTGTGAGAGCTGATGTTCTTGTTCTTGGTTCCGTATGTTTCTTGGAGCAGTCTGTTAACTTGGCATGTTGAGAACGGACCTTTTTTCTGCGAAACGAAAAGGCAATCTTCCGGTGTGACCTTACCAATCCTCGAGATGTAAAGTTCGTATGCTTCTTTCACGGTGTCGTTTATCTTGATTGTTCTGGTTTTTCCTGTTTTCTTTTCCGTCAGGCGAATGAATTCCAAAGTCATGTCGCCATGCTTGAGCGTGAGGAGGTCGGATATTCTCAGTCCGAAATGCATTCCGCAGATTGTGAGAAATGCTATTTTGTAATCGCTTCCGTCTTTCTCTTTTAATAGGCGAATTGATTTGTTCAGCGTGGAATCGAAGTCCATATAGTTCGCGGTGGTATTTGTTCCTTTGTGTGACATGTGAATTCGTTTTATGTTCTAGCCGAAGATAGCAGTAAAACGTTCACTTATAGCGGATTCTGAAAGTATTTGCACATTTATTTGCTAACGACTAAATGTTGGTTTCGCAATGCGCTGGAAATGAATAATATGTTGATAATGCACAGTTTGTATAGAAGTGCGCATTATTCAATTGCGTTCCAAAAGGTTTTTTCAGTTTCTCCATTGATAAGACTAACGCTTATAGATTCGCCGTTTGCATGGTAACTTCCAGATTTAGTTTCGCCATAAGTAGATGTGAAAATCCATTTTGGTATTTGTGTAAGTCCTACATTAGTCAGTCCAATTTCCCATTGTTTTATTCCGTCTTTCAGACCGGCAGCCCTTGCTATTTCAATTGACTTTTCAATGCCGATGTATAGATTGCAATTTTTATCTCCATTAATACTATTCCTAATTTGTACGGTGTCAAATATAGATCTTATAGTGTCAACATCATACTTGCCGTATTTAAAATAAACAAACAACGTATTTCTGCCTTCTTGGTTTTTGGTAGTAGTTGTTTCATATACCGCAACAGAAATGCCAGCGTGCTGCATACATCTGAATTTTACATTATTCTTTGCGAAGTCAGTATTTAATATTGTGTTTTTATAATTTTCAGCATTGCTTTTAAATGTAGAATCTCTTTTGAAATGCAGTGGGTCTTGTCCGAAAGAAAACAACGTAAATGATGATAATACTATCAGTAAAATATGTTTCATAGATATTTTGTTTAATATTCAGATGTTAAATATAACAACATAAATCCACACTCACAATTCTTGATAAAACAAAAAAGTGCACTCTCATACTGCACTTAAAAAGAAAAAAGCCTTTCAATATTTCTGAAAGGCTTGGTATTCTAGTGAGTCGTATTGGACTTGGACCAATGACCTCTACCTTGTCGAGGTAGCACTCTAAACCAACTGAGCTAACGACCCAACTATTTTACAAAAAGTAAAATATATTTTTAATTATTTATTTAACACAACTTTTGATTGGTAAATAGCATTTTCGCTTGTTGCCCTTATATAATAAATGCCATTTGGCTGATTCGATAAATCAATAGTTCCGTTTCCATTAATTAATTTTTCTATAACTAATGCTCCAAAAGAATTGAAAACACAAACTGTAAAAGGTTTATTAGAATTTAAGTCTATATTAAATTGACCGCTAGTTGGGTTTGGATAAATATTTATTGTGTTTATTTCATTTTCGTCTATCCCAACATTGTTAATACAAAAGCTGGATGAAGTAGAATCAGTAAAATTGCCAATTCCAGAGGCTATTTGAACTCCATTGCGTGATATAGTATAGCTGCCAGCTGCACTGCCAAATCCACCGCCCATACCGTCGCCATAAGAATCATAAATTGTTAATTTGTAGCAACCATTTGATAAACACCAATCAATTGTATGAGCTGTACTTGCGCCTGTCATTGGTCCACCAGAGGCAATAATTGTGTTTAATGAGTCTTTCAAATCCCAAATAGTTTCGTCAGGGTAACCATCAGTAGTTAATGTGAGAGTTACTTTGCCTCCTAATATTATTGAAAACGAACTTGTTAGAGTGTCGTTGCTTAGGTTTTCATCAGTTGAACCATTTGGTGAACTAACATAAACTTTTAATGTGTGATTCCCAATTGCTAATGTTTGATTAGGTAATGTTAATTGGGCCGCAGCAAAATATGCTAAATTACCAGTCCAATTAACAGTTTGAACGGAAGTATTATCGTATTGATAATTAACAGTAACCGATGTTAATGCATTTGCTCCATTGTTTTTGAAATAAATTATTGGGGTTACTGATGTCTCGCAAGAAGATCCTGTAGGACTTTCGATAGTCTTCATTGCTGCATCAACATTATTAGCTGCTATGTTAAAGTCCTTTCCATTCAATGTAGTTTCACCAGTATTATCTGGGTCGAGCCAAAATTTCAGTTGTTTAGAGTTTGTTGGATCTGTTGACCATGAAAAAGCAAATTTGCCATAATTGTCATCAACAAGGCTGCTGCAAGATGCTCCGCCACCATGTAATTGTCCGATAATACGATGATCTCTATTGAAAAGAGGAGAGCCAGAGGAGCCACCTTCTGTAGTGCCATCTTCCCAATTAGCTATAGTCCAATGCGAATTTGCAACTCCAGAACTCCAATTTGATGAAGAAACTGTGCCGTAATCGAAAGTTATCTTTTTAACATCTCCTGCTGGGTGATGTATTCCAACAACACTATCGGCAGCAATATCAATACTCGACCATCCTGCGTAATGTACATTGTATGAAGGAGGTATGGCTTCTGTAATCTCTAGTAATGCAAAATCAGAAGGAGAGTTGTTAGCTTTTAAAGTGGCACCTTGTACTGTTTGGGTTGTAGGACCATCAGCACTTGTGCAGGATGGACTTTCGTAATTAAACATAAAAATCCATGTAGTTTCACCACCTAAACAATGATTTGCTGTTAAAAAGTATTGGGTTCCATCTTGTCTTACGTTGTTTATCATGGATCCAGTACATATACGCGAATTGTCAGAAGTTAAAATCATTGCAACTGCTCTTTTTTCTGTTTGCCAATCGTTACCTTCAGGGCAATTTACATTGTTATTACAAGAACCAGAGCTGCCAAAGCCTTTGTTTTTTGAAAACACATCTCTATATCCGTGAATTACTTTTGAAATGTTAATTATACCTTGGTTTATTACACTTGCTGGTTCATAGTATTCCAAATAACAACTAGAGCTTGGAATTATGCCTGTAGCAAATTTGCCATCCGTTTTATTGTTTGTATTTGTAAAAGCTCCAATTACAGAGTTTTTATCGGCGCTATAAATATATAGTTTGCCGCCTTCAGGCATGTAAAAATTGTCGTAGTTAATGTTTAAAGATAAAGCATTTTTTGAAGTAATATTTAATCTCCAAATACGGTCACCATTAGCAAGATTTTCCCAAGTTCCACTGTTTTGAAGATTCAAATTTACATCAATAGGTATTCCAAAACGATATGGAATATCTTTGTAATGAGATTCAATTTCATCCTCAGCAAGAAGTGCTTGTAAATCTACTTTTGGTAAAATAATTTTTTGAACCTCCAAGCTAAGTTTGTTGTTGGTGAAACTAAAAGGCTTGCCTCCAATGCTAACTTGAGCGTTGGTGTTTAAGAATAAACCTAATGATAATACGATGCTAAAAAGTAGTAGTTTTTTCATGTTAAAAGCTGTTGGTGGCGAATTATAAATAATTGAGCAAACCTACATAAAAATATTTATTATTGAAAATATTTTAAGAAAATTTAGCGAGAATAATTGTTTTGTTCAATGAAGTTGAGTTTTTTAATTAATGCGGAATTATTGTTTTTCATTTAGCAATACTTTTATAACTATGAAATAAATGTAAAATACACAACAAACAGTAGATTATGTGATAATTATGAATGTTTTTGCATGCTGTTTTTTTTTTTTTTTTTGTTAATTACTACGATTCACTATCGGATGAATTTTTAATAATATTTTCAAACCGAAGTCTTTAATAAAAAGTTGAAAACTCGAAATATTAATAATGTATAGTATTAAATGGATTCTTATATTTGCATTAAAATAGAAATGTTATGCAACAAAAAGTACTTATTTTAGATTTTGGTTCACAGGTAACTCAATTAATTGCTAGAAGAGTCAGAGAATTAAATGTTTATTGCGAAATTCATCCGTATAATGAAATACCTGAAATAGATAAAGATACTATCGGAATTATTTTATCAGGAAGTCCATATTCAGTAAGAAATTCTGAAGCTCCAATTTTAGATGTTGAAAAACTTAGAAAAGGATTGCCATTATTGGCTATTTGCTATGGTGCTCAGCTTATTGCGCATACTCAGGGTGGTGAAGTAATGTCGAGCAATACACGCGAATATGGTCGTGCAAACCTTTCATTTATAGATGATTCATCAGAGTTATTTAAAGGGATAGATAAAGGTTCGCAGGTGTGGATGTCGCATGGTGATACTATAAAATGTTTACCTATTAATGGCCAAGTGATAGCTAGTACTGATGATGTAGAAAATGCTGCTTATTCTATAAAAGATAAAAAAGTTTTTGGCGTTCAGTTTCATCCAGAGGTATATCATACAAAAGACGGCTTGCAGTTGATTAAAAACTTTGTTGTAGGAGTTTGTAATGCAAATCAGTTATGGACCCCCGATTCATTTGTAGAAACCACTGTTACTGAATTAAAAAGAAAACTTGGTAATGATAAAGTAATACTTGGCTTATCAGGTGGTGTAGATTCAACTGTTGCTGCTGTACTTTTAAATAAAGCAATTGGTCATAATTTATATTGTATTTTTGTTGACAATGGTTTGCTCCGAAAGGATGAATACGGAAGAGTGATGGAAGCATATAAACAACTTGATTTAAATGTTATAGGTGTTGATGCAACAGAGCGTTTTTTATCTCAATTAGAAGGTGTAAGCGATCCAGAAACGAAAAGAAAAATAATAGGTTCTTCGTTTATTGATGTGTTTGATGTTGAAGCTAACAAAATAAAAGACGTAAAATGGCTTGCTCAAGGCACTATCTATCCTGATGTTATTGAATCAAAATCTGTTAAAGGACCTTCTGCAACAATAAAATCACATCATAATGTTGGAGGATTGCCCGATTATATGAAGTTAAAGTTAGTAGAACCTCTAAATACTTTATTTAAAGATGAAGTTAGAAGAGTAGGTAAGGCTTTAGGAATTGATCAAAGCTTCTTAGGTCGCCATCCTTTTCCTGGTCCTGGTTTAGCTATTCGAATTTTAGGAGAAATAACTCGTGATAAATTGGCTATTTTAAAAGAGGCTGATGAAATTTATATAGAAAATTTGAAAACTAGTGGTTGGTATGATAAAATATGGCAAGCTGGTGCAATATTTCTACCAGTTCAATCGGTAGGAGTGATGGGCGATGAAAGAACTTATGAGAATGCAATAGCTCTTCGTGCTGTTTCATCAACGGATGGAATGACTGCTGATTGGGTGCATATTCCTTATGAGTTGCTTGCTAAAATTTCGAATGATATCATTAATAAAGTAAAAGGTGTGAATAGAGTGGTATATGATATTAGTTCTAAACCGCCTGCAACTATTGAATGGGAATAAATTGGCAGGTTATTTGTATTATTTTATTTAAAATTAAGTAATGAAGAAAGTAAATCTTCTAGTTCTGTTTGTTTTGTTTGCAATAGCTAATATTGGTTATTCGCAACAATTAGAAAAAAATATTCAAAAGTCAACAAAAATTGAGTTGATTGATGGATATAAATTTTATTTGCATAAAGTAGAAAAGGGACAAACTCTTTTTTATATTGCAAAAGCTTATGATGTTCCCGTTCAGGATATAATTGCCGATAATCCGGGTAGCGAAAAATCAATTAGCTTAGGGCAGGAACTTAAAATTTATGTTGATAGAAAAATTAAATACTTTAGTCATACTGTTAAAGCAGATGAGACGCTATGGACTATAGCTAAAAGGTATAATTCTACAATTCAAAATATTACGAATGAAAATCCTGATGTTAAAAAGGGAATAAAGGAAGGCATGGTTTTATTAATTCCTACAGAAGGTTTTGATAAAATAAAAACACAAGAAGTAATTATTGACCCGAAAATTGGTTCTGAGAAAAAAACTGAAAATCAGATAAATAAAAAAACGGATGAATCTATCGTTCATATTGTTGTTAAAGGCGAAACACTGTATTCAATATCAAAGAAATACAATGTTTCTATTGATGAAATTATGAAGCTTAATCCAATAGTTGCTGATGGTTTAAAGCCTGATCAAGTATTATTAATTAAAGGAAGCATAGTTGCAAATAATGCAGATACACTTAAACCAAATGATTTAAGTAGCAGTAAAACAGTGTTAAAAGCAGAACATAAACAAGAAGAACAGTTCTCATTAGATGCTGATTTAAGCATTTATACCGTGAAAAAAAATGAAACCCTTTATTCAATATCTAAGCAGTATAATATTTCGACAGATCAAATATTGTTTCATAACCCCGAAGCTGTTTATGGAGTAAAGGAAGGTCAAGAAATTCAATTGCCATTAAAGGATCAAAAGAAAAAAGACAAGAAAAACACCGAGCTTATAGAGTCAAAAGTTGATTTTTCTAAATCAGATACTGTTCAAAATTGCGGTAATTCTTCAAAAAAATCTAGTTATATTGTATCAATTCTAGTGCCTTTTTATTTGAAGAATATTTCTGAAATTGCTGTACCCGAAGGTAATGAAAAGATGGATCCTGTAAATTACAAATCGTTTTCATTTATTGGTTTTTATGAAGGAATAATGCTTGCTGTTGATTCGTTGAAAAAGAATAAAGCTAATTTGGAAATTAAATTTTACGATACTGATGATGACACAAATTCATTAAAAAAAATATTTTCAAAGCCAGAACTTCAAAAATCAGATTTAATAATTGGTCCATTTTTTAACTCAAGCTTAAAATTTGCTGCTAAGTTTGCACAAAAAAATAAAATTCCATTGTTGTCTCCTTTCGCAATCGAAAACAAAGTATTGAGCAATAATCCATTGGTTTATAAAGCGACTCCTTCTTATGATATGCAAATGGAATTATTAGCTAAATATATCGTAGATTCTTGCAAAGGAACCAATATTATTGTAGTGAATAACTCGAAAAGTGGAAATTTAAGTGGCTTGTTTACATCGTTTTTAAAAAAATATGGAAATAACTCGTTAATTCCTAAAATTATTGATTATTCTAAAGAAGGGTTAAATGGAGTTTTTAATAGTTTGTTGCTTGATAAAGAAAATGTTATAATAGGTTTAATTGATAATCAGGTAACAATTACTAATATGTTAACAGGTTTGTCGGGGAAAACAAAAGAATACCCAATTACTGTATTTGGTATTTCAGAATGGTTAAGCTACAATAGCATAGAAGTTGAATATTTAGAAAAATTAAAGTTTCATACGTTTTCGCCTTACTTTATAGATAATTCAAAGCAGAATGTCTGTAATTTTATATCTGCATATAATAATAAGTTCAATTCAATCCCTGATAGATATGCTTTTGCTGGGTACGATTTAATAATGTGTTTTTCGGAAGCTCTAATGAATTACGGAATAAACTTTGGTTCATGTGTTTCAAAAGTATCATATCAACCAATGCACACAAAATACAACTTTGTTTCAAACGGCAAGGACGGATTTGAAAACAAGTATATTAGCATTTATAAGATTAAAGATTATCAATTAATTCAGGTAAGATAAATTTTAATTTTGTATTATCTTAACAGAAGTTACCTCAAAGTTTCCAGATTCAGAATAAACGCTAATCCAGTTGTTTGCAATAGTTTTCCATTTCATGTGTTCGCTAACATTTATAGAATATTCGTGTTCTAGTTTGTCTTCGGATAATACAAAAACAAATCCACCACCTTTTTTGTCATCTTCTCCATAGTAGAAATACACTTGATTCTTAGCCCCAGTATTATTTTTGATTTTCAAAATAACTTTGCAATTATTCTTTTTTGCAACAGGAGCAAAGGAGAATTTCGTGTCTTTTTGTTTAGCAACCAATGTACTTGCCGAAACTAATTCAATCTCAGGGCGATCATCCTGCTTTGCTGCTGGCTTAGAAGCAACCGCCATTTTGCTATAGCTTTCTTTAATTTTATCTTTCGGATATTGTTCGTTAGGTTTTATTTTACTGGCATCTTGATAACTCTTAAGTGCCAAGTCGAATTTGCTATATCCAAAAAATTTATCAGCTTTGCTTATTGCATCTTTATACATCATTTCTACACCTTGTTCTTTCTCATAAGATGCATTTATTTCAGTTATTTTGTCAAGTGGATATTTCTGTTCTGGTTTTAGTTTGCTTGCTTTTATGTAATTAGATTTAGCCAAATTCATGTTTTTGGCATTAAAAGCCGAATCGGCACTGTTTAAAGCTACTTGATATTGAGAATCTCTGCTTTTTACTGCAATATCAATTATTTTTTTCTCAATTTCGTCAATTTTATCTTTCGGATATTGCTCGTCGGGTTTAACATCTAAAGCTTTAATATACGAAGCTTTTGCTTTGTCTAAAATATTGCTTGTTAGTAATTTATCAGCTTCGTTGATATAGTTTGTATATAATTGTTTTGTGTTTTGTTGGAAAGTTAGGATGTTATTAATTTCTGTGATTCTATCTTTTGGATATTTTTCATTTGCAAGTATATTAGATGCTTCAGTGTATTTTTGTTTAGATAAATCATATTTTTGTTCAATAAACAATTGGTCAGCTTCAGCAATTACTTTGTCGAATGCAATTTTATTTGTTTGAGTGGTTGCTACCGTTTTATTTATTTCTTCAATTTTGGTTTTAGGATATGATTCTTCGGGTTTTAACGAGGCTGCATCTGCGAATAATTGCTTTGCTTTTTCAAATTCATTAATTTTTAGGTTGTATTCAGCATCGCTAATAGCTTTTGAATAAGTATTGTCTAAAACCATTTGCTCAGCAACGATTTTATCGATTTCAGCAATTTTATTTTTAGGATAGTTTTCGTCTGTCTTAGTTTGTGAAGCGAACAGATATTTTTCTTTAGCAATTTTATAGTTTTTTTCAGAAAATAACACATCAGCTTCTTTTATTGTGTTATTGTAAGTTAACTGTTGGTTTTGTTTCGTATTTAATAAATTGTTTATTTCCGATATTTTATCCTTAGGAAGTTTTTCGTCAGGTAAGATGTTTGATGCTTCGTTATATATTTCTTTGGCTTTTATGTAGTCTTTTTGAGTAAATAGTAGATTGGCATTGTTGATTTTACTGTCATAAAGCTCTTTAGTTGCTTTGTTCTTAGTTATTATAGCAGATATTTCGTTGATTTTTTGTTGAGGATAGTTTTCGCTAGGTTTTATAGAACTAGCATTTTTGTATGAGGACAATGCTTTGTCGTAGTTTTTTGAACTTAAATAGTTATCTCCCTCAGATATAGCTTTGTAGTAATTTTGTCCATTGGTTTCTTGAAGAGCCAATATTGAATTAATTTCATTTATTTTTTGCTGTGGATATTTGTCTTCAGGAATAATAATAGATGCGTCTTGATATTTTTGTTTGGCTGAAGCATAATCTTTTTTTGCAAGTAATGCATCAGCATCGGCTAATATCAATTTAAATTTATCGCTTCTTGATTTTGTATCAGAAAGAATAGTATTTATTTGTTCAATCTTATTCTTTGGATACGTTTCATTTGGAAAAATACTCAATGCCGTATTGAATAGTTCTTTCGATTTTTCATAATTTTTATTGTTGAACATTGCATCTGCATTGCTCACAGCATTATCGTAGCTTTGTTTTTGTTGTTGATTTTTAGCAAAGATATCGTTAATTTGATTTATTTTTTCTTTTGGATATTGCTCGCTAGGTTTTATGTTTGATGCGTTTTGGTATGCTAATTTTGCATTTTCATAATCTTTTAAATTGTACAATTTGTCGGCATCGGCAATTTTGTTTTTATACGAATCGCCAATATTAGCCATTTGTAGCGTTAGTTTATCAATTTCATTTAGTTGATTAGCAGGGTAGGGTTCGTCTGGTAAAATTTTTCTTGCAGCATTGTATTTTTCTTTTGCTTTGTTATAGTCTTTTGCCGCAAATAAATTATCGGCTAGAGCAATAATTTTATCATATTGTTGTTTTTTTGCAGCAATTTGTGATAGTATGCCATTAATTTCGGTTACTTTATCAATAGGGTATTTTTGATTAGCTTTAAATGATAAAGCTTTTTGATAATTAGCTTTAGCTCTTTCGTATTCTTTGCCATTGAATGATAAGTCAGCTTCTGCAATTGCTTTCTTGTAGTTTTCTTCTTGCTTTGCTAGAGAGTTAAGTATGTTGTCAATTTCAATAATTTTGCTTTTTGGATATTGTTCTGTATTTTTTATGCTAATGGCTTTTTGATAGGAAGTTTTAGCGTTTTCAAATTTTTGAGTTTTAAAGAAATTATCGGCTTCAAGAATTGCTTTAGAATAACTATCTAGAGTTCCGCCAGCTGCGATTAGCTTATCTATTTCAGTAATTTTATCCTTAGGATATTGCTCGTTTATCTTGATTTTATTTGCTTTAATATATGATTGCTTTGCCTTTTCGAGCTGATTGGTTGCATATAAATTATCAGCTTTAAGTATTTCATCTTCGTATCTTCTTTTTTCTCTTTGAAAATCAACCGTCTTTAATTCAATATCATATACCTTTTCATCCATTTCTAATGCGTGATTCATATCGAAAGTGAAATCCTTTTCTTCAACCGAATATTCTGCTATTAAAAGTGGTTGGTTTAATGCGCTGTAATCAATATTGTCAAGTCGTTCAAATAGGTCGGTAACCAATTCAAAAACGAAAATTTTATTTGTTTTTTCTGTTGCTGGGATTTGAGTGTTAAATCTAAATCGTTTTGAAACAAAGCCTGATTTTCCTACTTCAAGAGTGTAGTCGTTATTTAGAGGAAGTCGTAAGCTAAACTTTCCATCAACATCAGATTTTTTTATTTCTATTTTCTTTCCTCCACTAAAAATAAATAAATCGCATTCGCCAAGCGGAGTACGGTCATTTTCTACAAACCCTGATACTTCAAGAAATCCTTGAGCAAGCGTTACTTGGCTAAAAAGAATTAAAAAGAAAAAGGAGCTAAGCAATGAACGCATTGCTGTATGTAATAACTTCATTTATATTTGACGGTTTTGATAGTGGCAAATTTACAAAATCAAATATATAAAAAAAACATTAAATATTGATACAAATCACTAATTATCTGTTTCGATATTTTGTTAGCTTTTTAGAGTCGCCTTTGCTTAATAGGGTAATTGGAATTCCAACTGCTAATCCTGCTAATCCTACTCCAATCCACTTGTATAATCGGGGATTATTAACATCCCCATTTTTAAGGTTTGTACTCACAAGGGGAGCAACAAAAATTGTTGTGAAAATGGAGGCCGCTATTATAGCAGAGCCTAATTCATAACTAAAGTCGGCCATATATAGGTTTACCTGATGTTTATCGGAATAGTTAAATTTTAAATTATTAATCGATAAAATCGGTTTGCAAGAGGTGTTAAGAATTGAATTTGAATTAGTTAAATTTGCTTGTATTCTGTAATTAATTACTTGAGCAGTTGTTTTGCTGTTTAATATTTGAAAAAAAAATAATATAGCAAATATTTTTATTGTTGTATTTAACATGTATAGTTTTATTATTGTAAATATAATTATTTCGCTTTATAAAGTCCATCAATCAAGTCTTTTGCTTCTTTGCTCCCTAAATCGGCTGCTTTTTGCCAGTCTGCTCTAGCTCCTTTTCTGTCCTTTAATATGCTTTTTGATAGTCCTCTTTTAAAATAAGCATTTCCATCATTAGGATTGCGTTCAATCGCGAGGTCGAAATCGCTAATTGCTCCAGTATGGTCGGCTAATTCTTGTTTTGCACTTCCCCTTTGATAATAAGCATTTATTTTTGGGTTTAGCTCCATTGCTCTTGATAAATCAGAAATAGTACCGTTGTAGTCGCTTAGGGAAAGCTTTATAATACCCATTTTAAGATAAATATTTGCATTGTTAGGTGATATTATCAATGCCTTGCTATAATCAGCCAGCGCACCTTTAGGATCTTCTGTCTCTTGTTTAGTAAGTGCTCTTAAATAAATACCATCAAAATATTTTGGATTTACGCTATAAGCAGAACTGTAATCTGAAATAGCTCCAGGAAAATCTTTTTTAATTTTCTTTAAATTGGCTCTTTTTACAAAAACGAATTCATCTTTTGAGTTGATTTCAATTGCCATGCTGTAATCAGAAATTGCTCCTGTATAATCGCCTCTTTTATCTTTGCTGTCGCCTCTTAGCTCATAAGCAGTATCTGATTTTGGATCGAGTTCTATAGCTTTGCTATATTCAGAAATAGCTCCTTCAAAATCGATATTAGCATATAGTTTTTTACCTGCTTTAATATGGTCAGCAGCGGTTTGCGAAAAACTATTGAAAGAAACTAATATGCTTACAAAAAACAAAACAGAAAAAATAATTTTTGATAGTTTCATTTTGATTTAATATTTGAGTAATACTATATTATAAAAGGAATTAAAAAAATATTTTTTAAAAAACTCCATTTTAGTGAATAACAAAAATAATTAAATATTATGATATTAATTGCAACAAAATAAAAAAAAACGCTGCCATTATTTAAAAGGCAGCGTTGAAAATATGATAAATGCTTTTTAGTGAATAAATCTAAACAATCTGCTCCATCTAATTTTATCAAGAAATGATTTGTCCTTATCAAGTGATAGCCATACAAATACTGCTTTTCCTACTACGTGATCTTCTGGAACAAAACCCCAGTAACGAGAATCGGCAGAATTATGTCTGTTGTCGCCCATCATCCAATAATAATTCATTTTGAATGTGTAGGTTTTTGCTTCTTTGCCATTGATAAATATTTTGCCATTTTGAACTTTTAAATTGTTGTTTTCATATACACCAATAATTCTTTCGTACAAAGGCAAATTATCAGTAGTTAGTGGAATTGTAACACCTGCTTTTGGTATCCAAATTGTTCCAAAGTTATCTCTATTCCAAGGATATTTTTCAGAGTAGGGGAATATTGATGGATTCCAGCCAACTGATGAACATTCTTTGTCTAAATAATAACGAATATTGTCATCTAAAACTTTTCTGTTCCAATTAGTATCGCTAACACAAAAAACGTTTACAACATTTGGAAGTTGTTTAATTGCTTTAGCGTTTTCGGCAGTTAAAGGCAACATAATTGTTGAATCGTTAAATTTAGAATTGTCGTAGTCTTCTTTCGATATTTGTAATGCTTCTCGTGTACGTTTGTTTAAATCGCCAGTCATGTTTCTGAAAAATATTACATATTGATATTGAAGTTGTTCTGGGTTTTCAACTGCTTTTCCATTGATGTATAGTTGTTTGTTGACAATTTTAAGCGAGTCGCCAGCTATACCAACACATCTTTTAATGTAATTTTCTCTTTTATCAACTGGGCGGGCAGTTACATCGCCATAAGTTCCTTTGTCTGTATTAACTGTTTGCCAGCCATTTCTTCTAACAAGAGAATAATAGCTTTGGGTTTGCATTTTTAAAGCAACGGTGTCTCCATCTGGATAATTAAACACTACAACATCATTGTTTTTAACTGTTTCAGGTCCCCAAAAACGGTAATAAGGTAATTTTATCCATTCAAGGTATGATTTTGTAGACTCAGTAAATGGCATTGTGTGATGTGTGAATGGAAATGAAAGCGGTGTATTAGGGATTTTTGGTCCATAATGCAATTTGCTAACAAATAGATAATCGCCTACTAATAATGATTTCTCCATTGAAGAAGTTGGAATTGTGAAAGCTTCAATCATAAACATGCGAATAATAGTAGCAGCAACAACAGCAAATATGATTGCATCAGACCATTCTCTAATAAATGTTTTTGGAACTTTTGGCAATTGAGTAGCGTCTATATATTCAATTTTGCTAAATCCTAAATATGGTAGATATGCAAAAGGGAAGATAACACCAGCTGCTTGCTCAAGGAAATCGGTTTTTTTGAAAAATTTAAGAGTTTCAACAATAAGCAGAAAAACCATAAATACATTTAAAAATGGTGTTATACCTAAAATAAACCACCACCAAGGTTTTTTTATGAATTTTATCCAAGTCCATAAGTTAAGTAGGGGTATAACAGCAAAAAATCCTTTAATCCCCGCTTTTTCAAATATTTTATACAGACCTATTACAGAGGCTATTGAAAAAATAAAAGATATTACTAAAAATGTTTTCATATTATAATTGGTGTTAAATTAATTTGTCAAATATTTGGTTAAACGCAAAAAAACCTTTTTTATTATATAGCCATTCAGCAGCTAAAACAGCACCTAGCGCAAAACCTTTTCTATTGTATGCTTCATGAGTAATTGAAATTTTATCAATATCAGATTCGAAGCAAACGGTGTGGGTGCCAACAATTCCTTCTTCTCGATGAGAATTGATTTTTAATTTAGTTTCTGAATCTTCATCTAATGTCCAACTATTAATATTTGGGTAATTATCAATAATAGTATTAGCAAGTGTAATAGCTGTTCCTGATGGTTTGTCGATTTTTGCAGTATGATGTATTTCATCAATTGATGGAATATAACTGTTATTAGTGTTTATAAGCGAAGCAATATATTCATTCAGTTTGAAGAAAATATTAACGCCAATACTGAAGTTTGATGCATAAATAAAGGCTTGCTTTTGATCTTCACACTTTTTTCTTATTTCATCAATTTGATTGTACCATCCAGTTGTTCCAGTAATAAAAGGTAGATTTAATTCAAAACACTTGCTGATATTGTTAATTACAGAATTGGGTTGAGTGAATTCTATTACTGCGTCAGTGTTTGTAGTGTTTTTCGTGTTCAACTCGTTAGAGTTATGTTCTTCAATAATAAGATTAATAGTATGACCTCTTTCAATGGCAGTTTTCTCAATTTCTTTGCCCATTCTACCATAACCGATTAACGTTATATTCATATTTAAAACTTTAGTTTTAAGGACAATCCTGCTGTTTGATTAAGGGAAAATGGCGAAGCTTGTATTAATGTAGGTGATACATTTAACGAAAGGTCTTCAGAAATATCAAATTTATACAAATGAGCATCCACCGAGGCGTCAACAATATTTATAACATACAAGGCAGTAGTAAGGATTACACTTAATTCTAAATTACCTCTATAAATATCGCGATTTATTTTAAGCTGTTCGTCCGAATACAAAGGTTGGTTGTCAATTGTAGTGGTAATTCCATCGGTTCTGTACTGATATGCTTTTCTGAATAGTTGATATTGAGAGTAATTGTTTGATAAAAAATAGGTTAGCGTGCCGAGTCCAATATATAATACAGGGACTTTCCAGTATTTTCTATTGTAAACTTGACCAGAACCAGGTAAAATAGCCGACATAACCGATGCTTTTGTGGCAGAATGTTTAATTTTAACCGTATCACTTTTCTGGGCGATTGCTGGAATACAAAAAAGCAATATTGCAATAAAAAAAAAGATGTTTCTTATTAGTTTCATTGTTTATTAATCCCATTTTAGAGATTGAAGCATCGATTTTAGGTGCTCGTCGGATTTAAATGAAATAAGTAGTGTGCCTTTTCCATTGGCGCTAATTTTTAAATCGACTTTAGTTTTTAAATTCTCGGTAAGCTTATTTTTTATTTCAACTTGTTTGTCGTGCAAAGAAATTTTAGTGATAGTTTTTTTAGGTTTATCAATATTTCTAACGAGTTCTTCCGCTTTTCTAACCGATAAATCTTGCTCAATTATTTGTTCAAATATTTCGTTTTGTTTTTCTTGATCTTGAATATTGATTAAGGAACGAGCATGTCCCATCGAAATTTTATTCAGTTTTAAACCTAATTGAATTTCAGGTGGAAGTTTAAGCAGGCGCAAATAGTTTACGATTGTGCTGCGTTGTTTACCAACTTTAGCACTTAGCTCTTCTTGATTAAAATTACATTCGTTAATTAAACGTTCGTAGCTTATAGCAACTTCAATAGAATTAAGGTTTTCGCGTTGAATATTTTCAACTAAAGCCAGTTGAAGCATTTCATCATCGTTTGTTTTACGAATAAATGCAGGAACTGTTTTTAGCCCAGCTAGTTTGGATGCTCTAAAGCGTCTTTCGCCAGATATAAGTTGATATTTGTTTTTGCCAATGTTTCTTACAGTAATAGGTTGAATTATGCCCATTACTTTTATTGATTCAGAAAGTTCTTCTAAAGCTTCTTGTTCAAATTCTGTACGTGGTTGATATGGGTTTGCCTCAATTTTTTCAATGCTAATAAAAGAGAAATCGCTGTTTTCAATATGTTCAGCAATTTGTTGACTCTTTCTAAAATCAACAGCTTCAGAGCTTTCTAATAATGCACTTAATCCTCTTCCTAAACCAGTTTTTTTTGCGTTCATTATATGTTGATTTTTTTAGTTGATTTTTTTATTTTAGTCATGCCATTTTTTTGCAATATTTCTCTGGCAAGATTTAAATAATTTGTAGCTCCTTTAGATTCAGCATCGTGCATAATAATTGATTGTCCAAAACTTGGTGCTTCAGCTAAACGAACGTTTCGTTGAATTATTGTTTCAAAAACCAAATCCTGAAAATGAGTTTTCACATCTTCAACAACCATATTAGATAATCTTAAGCGAACATCGTACATTGTTAAAAGAATACCTTCGATTTCTAAATTTGTATTTAATGAAGATTGTACTAATTTTATGGTGTTAAATAATTTCCCTAATCCTTCAAGAGCAAAATATTCACATTGAACAGGAATTATTACAGAATCGGAGCCAGTAAGAGCATTAATTGTTAATAGTCCTAGCGATGGTGCACAATCAATAATTATAAAATCGTAATGTTCTCTGAGTTTTGCATTCAGTTGAAGCATTCTTTTTTCACGATTAGGCATTTCCACCATTTCAATTTCAAAACCAACTAAATCAATATGAGCTGGCATTAAATCGAGATTAGGTGTATTTGTTTTTAGTATAATGTTTTGAGGTTCAACTTCATCAATCAAACATTCGTATATACTTGTTTTGATATTGTTCGGATCGAAACCAATTCCTGAGGTGGAGTTTGCTTGAGGGTCGGCATCAATAAGAAGTGTTTTGTAATC
Source organism: Bacteroidota bacterium (assembly GCA_037139195.1). Lineage (GTDB taxonomy): Bacteria > Bacteroidota > Bacteroidia > Bacteroidales > JAHJDW01 > JBAXGW01. The sequence continues at coordinate 27,203 of JBAXGW010000001.1, read as the reverse complement.
TAATACAGCTAAGCTAGAAGCTAAATTGATTGATGTAGTAGTTTTTCCAACACCGCCTTTTTGATTCGCAACGGAAATAATTTTCGCCATTTGTGTTTTATAATTTATCGAACCGCAAATTTAATGTTTTTTTTTGATTCTATTTTATCAAGTTTATAAAAAAATAGCAGTTGGAAAACTCTATGTTTTATTATGCTCAATGGATTTTAAAAAGACTAAAAAATAATATTTATCAGATTATCAATAGGTAATATATATATGTATGAAAAATGTATGTATTATTTTTATTAACATAAAAGGAATACTATGTGAAATTTAGTTAATTATATTTAACTTTGTTTATATTCATTTTATATTAAGATTATGAGATTTAAGCTTTTATTCTTCATCGTTTTGTTTTCTTTTTTTAGTATGCTAGCAAAGTCTCAAACTGATAGTTTGATTCAAGATTTAGAAAGAGCAAAAACTTCGGAGGAAAAAATCAGGATATTAAATTCAATATCAAAATCATATTGGTATAAAAGTCCTGCAAAAGTTATTGAATACGGTCATAATGCCTTGGCCTTAGCCGAAGAAATTAATAATGATACATTAATTGTTAATTCAAAATTAAATATTGGAATAGGTTACTCAAATTTGGGCGAACATTTTAAAGCGATGAGTTTGTATATTCAATGTCTTGAGGCTTCAGATAAAATAAAGTACTTGCAAGGGCAATCTGGTGCTTGGTCAAACTTGGCTATTCTATACGATAATATGGGCGATTATGAAAAGGCAAGAAATAGTAATCTAAATGCATTGAGTATATTTAAAAAAATGAATCATGTTAAAGGAATTGTGGGCTCCTTAAATAATATTGGTATTAATTATACTAAAACAAAAGAATATGATAAGGCTTATGAATATTATAAAGAAGCCTTAGATAAAGAAACTACTATTGGTGATAAGCAGATGATTGCTATTACATTAGTCAATATTGGGGATGTGTTTGATTTTAAAGGTGATCAAAAAACAGCAATTTCATATTATGAAAAAAGTTTAAAAGCAGGGCAGGAGCTAAATAACTCATCGGTAGTTATTGTGTCGTTAATTAATTTAGGACGAATGAAGCAATCGATGGGTGACTATAATGGAGCCTTAGGTTATTTTAATAAAAGCCTCGATTTTGCTCAAAAATTTGAGTTTAGAGATTTTACAAGAGATATTTATAAATATCTTTCCAGTATTTATCAATTGCAAAATAATATACCTAAAGCATTTGATTTTTATAAAAAATATTCCGATTTAAAAGATAGTTTGTCAAGCAGTGAATCGAAAAAAAGAATAGCTGAATTGCATATTAAGTATGAAACAGATGCTAAACAAAAAGAAAATGAAATACTTAGCAAAGAAAATAAATACCAACAAAATTTAATTTATTTTTTCTATTTGCTTGGTTTTATGGTGTTGATTATCGGTGTAGTGGTATTTAGAAATTATTTGCAAAAGAAAAAGACAAATGTTTTATTATTGGCTAAAAATCAAATTATAACAGAGCAAAAAGATAAATTAAATGAGTCGTTAATAAGTCTGCAAAAAAGCGAAGAACTTTATCGTTCTTTAGTTACTACATCTCCCGACGGCATTCTTATAGCAGATTTAAATGCGATTATTAATTATGTTTCGCCTGCTATGCTTCAAATTTTAGGTTTAAACAATAAAAATGAGATATTAGGCATCAAACCACAAGTTTTTATTCATAAAAGTAGCTGGCGAAAAGCTTTTTCCTATTTTAATGATATAAAAATGCAGAAAAATACAGGTTCAATTGAGTTGTTATGTGTAGATAAAAATGGAAATAAATGCGAAATTGAAATTAATGGAAGTGTTTTAAAAGATATTAATGGAAATATTGATAATTTGTTTTTTATATTAAGAAATGTGAGTGAAAGGAAGCAAATAGAGAATGAAAATAAAAAGAATTCGGAATTAATTTTTAAACAGCAACAAGAAATTACGAAGCTTGAGCTTATTCAGAGAGAACAAGAAAATATAGTTTTGAAAAATGATTTAGATTACCGAATTAAAGAGCTTGCTTCAAAGGCAATGTATATAGTTCAGAATAATGAACGCAATATTTCAATGATTAAAGCACTACGTACTATAGAAAAGAAAATTGAAAGCAAAGAAAAAATAACGTCTTCTGAAGTTAGAAGCGTAATAAGTGAATTAAATATTGTTTCAAGAAACGATAGTTGGAATGAGTTTGAAGCACATTTTATAAAAGTTCATAAAGATTTTTATGATAATCTTTCTAAACAGTTCCCTGATTTATCATCGAATGAGCGGAAGTTATGTGCTTTTTTACGATTGAATTTATCAACAAAAGAAATATCTGAAATAACAAATAAAAGTATTCACAGTATTGATGTTGCTCGTACTCGCTTGCGACAGAAGTTAGGATTGTCTAATACTGGCGATAACTTGGTTATATTTCTAAGTCAATTGTAGTTGGTTTAATGTGTTGATATATATGAAATTAGAATTATTTGTAGTATTTTTGTGTTTAGAGTTTGTGTTTGCTGTGTTAATCATGTAGCATAGTCTTTTTAATTATTGAAATTGCTTATATTGATATTTGCGTATATAATTTAAACGCGAAATTATGAATATCAAAAAGCAATTAGCATTAATTCTAGGTATTTTGTTTATCAACAATTATACTGCAAGTTCTCAAATAACAATTGATAATACCCCAACACCACTTCAGTTGATTCAGCTTATTGCTGGTCCTGGTGCCCAAGTTTCAAATGTAGTTTATACAGGAAATGCTTTATCGAGAGGTTCTTTTACCGGAACTTCAAATGTTGGTATTGCTGGTGGTTTGCTTTTAACTACAGGGAAAACAAGCATAGTAAATGTTGCAAATACTGCCGATGGAAGTGGAAGTTTGCTATATGGACCTGGTGACGCAGATTTAAACACACTCACAACACAAGGAACTTATGATGCATGCGTAATAGAATTCGATTTTATTCCTACTACAACATCTTTTAGTTTTAGATATGTTTTTGGATCTGAAGAGTATCCCGAATATGTATGTTCAACCTATAATGATGTTTTTGCTTTTTTTGTTTCTGGGCCAAATCCTGCTGGAGGAAATTATGTTAAGAAAAACATTGCTTTAATTCCAAATACAACTACACCTGTAGCTATTAATTCTATAAATCCAGGAACACCTGGAACTGTAGGTCAGCCTGGCTTTTTCGATCCTAGTCCTTGCACTCCAACAGGACAGTCTTTAGCTTATAGCTCATTGTATGTTAACAATACAGGTGGAGCTTACGTAATGTATGATGGTTTTACAAAGCCATTAATTGCACAATGTGATGTAACTCCTTGTGCATCATATCATGTTAAACTGGCAGTAGCTGATGTAGGTGATGAAGCTTACGATTCAGGTGTGTTTATTGAAGAAAATAGTATGACTGGCACTCAATCAGGAATGCTCACAGCAACACCTTCTAATGTTTGCGTTAATGGAACGTCTGTAGTGTCAATTACTCCGGGTGCTGCTTCTTATGTTTGGAATTTTGATGGAGGCGTAGCAACACCTCCCGGCGGCGGTGGTGATCATAATGTTACTTGGCCTACGGCTGGAACTAAAAATGTTACATGTACCGCAACATTTGGAGCATGCCCTGTAGTTGTAACAACTCAAGTTGTTGTTTCAAGTTCATCCGCAACTGCAACTGCAAGTCCAACTGCAATTTGTGGAGGTTCTTCTACTTTAACTGCGACAGGTGGGACACAATTTTTATGGAGTTCTAACCCACCAAGTGCAATTGCAAGTGTTGCTAGTCCAACGGTAAGTCCAACAATAACTACAACATATACAGTTACAGTTGGCGATGCAGTAGGTTGTGCAAATACAGCAAGTGTAATTGTTACAGTTAATTCATCTGCTTCGCTAACAGTTTCAGCTTCGCCAGCAGCTATTTGTCCTGGAGGAACATCTACCATAAGTTGTACAAATGTTCCAGGAGCCACCTATGCATGGAGTTCGGGACAAGGAAATGTTTATAGTTTTGCTGATTCCCCTTCGACAACAACAAGTTATACAGTGACTGTAACTTCTTCAGGATGTGTTTCACAAGGTTCAGTTACATTAACGGTAAATCCATTGCCTCCTGTTTTTGCAGGAAATGATGGGTATACTTGTCCTGGTATTTCAACAAATCTAACTGCAACAGGCGCAAGTTCTTATGCTTGGAGTTCAACCTTACCCACTTCGCTTCCAGCTAATCCAAATACAGCAGGTATTGCAGTGAATCCAACAGTTCAATCATCATATACTGTTGTTGGGACGCTGAATGGATGTACAAATTCAGATCAAGTAGTTGTAATGATGAATCCACCAGCTGTTATTGAAGCTGGAAGTGATGTGTCAATATGCAAAAATAGCTCAACTCAACTTTTAGCTTCAGGAGGCTCAACCTATGTATGGACTTCTACTCCTTCAAGTGTAATTCCGAATGTAAGCAATCCAACAGTTTCTCCAACAGTTTCAACAACTTATAGCGTAGTTGCCACTGATGTGCAGGGCTGTACTGGATCTGATAGAGTAATTGTTAATGTTATAAATCCACCCGCAGTGAATGCAGGAGTTGATCAATCAATTTGTCCTAATGAAACTGCAACTATAGCTGCAACTGGTGCACAGTCTTATGATTGGGGTTCAAATGGGCAAACTGCAACAATATTGGTTTCGCCAAGTTCAAACACAACTTATACTGTAACAGGAACAGATGCAAATCAGTGTTCAAATACCGATCAAGTAGTTGTTTTTATTAAAGCACTTCCAGTTGCAAATGCAGGTACTGATAAATCAATATGCCTAAACAATACTACCAATTTGAGTTCAACTGGTGGAAATCAGTTTTTATGGAGTTCAAATCCTCCTTCATTTACTAACAATACATCCAATCCAACTGTTTCCCCTTCAATAACAACTACATATACTGTTACTGTAACAAGTGCAATAAATTGTACAGCACAAGATGATGTGGTTGTTACAGTTAATTCTTTGCCAATTGCTGATGCTGGAAGTGATCAAATAATATGCAGAAATACAAATGTAAATTTAACTGGAAATGGAGGTGTGTCATACAAGTGGTCGCCAGGTGGTGTTAATACACAAGTTTATAATGTAAGTCCGCTTAATACTACAATGTATAGTTTAACGGTTACCGATGCGAATCAATGCAGTGCTACTGATCAGGTAAATGTAGTAGTAAACCAATTGCCTGTTATTGAAGCAGGTTCAAATACTCAAATATGCAATGGAGATCAAGTAGTTTTAACAGCTTCAGGTGGAGATAATTATGATTGGGCAGTTGCTCAAGGGGCAAGTATAACGGAGAATCCTTTGACCACTACTACATACACTGTTGTTGGAACAGATATTAATGGTTGTACTGCTTCAGATAAAGTTGTAGTAACTGTAAATTCAATTCCAACATCTGATTTTAGTTTTGAATCTCCAATTTGTGCTAGAAGTGCATCGCAAGTTATATACACTGGAACAGCAACATCGGGTGCTGTATATGATTGGGGGAATTTTGGAGGAGCAGATGTTTCAACAGGAGCAGGTAGTGGACCATACAATGTAATTTGGAATACAGAAGGAACATATAATGTTTGTTTAACAGTAACTCAAAATAATTGTATTTCTCCACAGACCTGTCATGAAATTATTGTAAATCCTTTGCCTGCAATTGTTTTTAGTTCTGATAAGATTGAGGGTTGTGAGCCATTAGAAGTTCAATTTGTTGATAATTCATCACCAATGCCAACTTCATGGTCGTGGAGTTTTGGAGACATTAATTCAGCAGATAATTCTTCCTCGCTTCAAAATCCTATTCATAACTATGAGAAATCGGGTCAATATGATGTTAGGCTAACGGCTATATCAGACTTAGGATGTTCTAATTCACTTCTTTTTCAAGATATGATAACTGTGCATAAAAATCCTGTTGCTGAATTTTATCAATTACCAGAGGTAGGTTCTTATGAAAATAATAATATTTCATTTTATCCTTCTGGTTCGTCGCAAAATGTGGTAGCGTGGGAATGGGATTTTGGCGATCCAAACGCTTTGGCAGGAGAAAATACCTCGTTTGAAGAAAAACCAGAGCATAAATATATAGAAATTGGTTATTACGATGTTTGGCTATATGTTTCTACCGAATATGGTTGCAGAGACTCCATTAGTAAACAGATATTTTTGAGAGAAGACTATACATTTTATATTCCCAATGCATTCACTCCAAACGATGATGGGAAAAATGAATTATGGGGACCGCAAGGAATGGGTGTTGATTTAGAAAAGTATTCCATGCAGATATTTAGCAGATGGGGTCAATTGATTTTTCAAACAAATGATTTTGGAAAATTATGGGATGGTAGAGATACAAATGGAGCAATATGCCAACAAGGAGTGTATAGTTGGATTATAAATGCAAAAGAAGCTGATGGAGTTACTCATAAATATGTTGGACACGTTACTTTAATTAAATAACGTTTAAAAATAAAATCGTCTACATTGTTGTTGGTTTTTATCTCAAAATCAGTTGTTTGTTTATAATAAATCCTGCTGTATGAGCATATAAAAGCATCTGGTTTATACCTAATTGACGAACCATTATTGTGGGTGAATTTTAATAATAATCAAGTTTATGAAAGTATATTTTCTAGTATTAATAATTCTTATCTTTTGCGATTTAAGTTTTGGTCAAATAGTAGTTAATCAGAATGATATGCCCAATGTTGGCGATACATTCAGGTTGAGTACAAAAGTTTTACCTTCTTTTGATCCTGCGCTTACAGGTGAAGATTATTTATGGGACTTTTCTGCACTAGTTAAATCAACTCAAAGTGTTGACACTTTTTTGTCAGTAATTGCTACTTCAATTGAATATAATTTAGTATTTAATAGTTTTTTAGATAATTATCACAAAGCAAAAGTAGCTTTAAGGCAGCCCGATAGAAATATAGGTGCGCAAATAGCTTTAACCGAAGTATTTGATTTTTATAAAGAAAGTTCACAGCTATATGGTCAAATTGGATTTGCTGCAAAAATTAATGGAGTAGCAACTCCTGTAAAATATGACAGTGTTGAAGTTTTATACAAATTTCCATTGGAATATTCAAATTTAGATTCATCAAATATATCTTATGGATTGAGTATTCCAACTTATGGCTATTATGGTCAAGATGTGAAAAGAGTTAATAAGGTTGATGGTTGGGGTGTTTTAACTACTCCTTATGGAGCGTTTAATGTGCTTAGGATGAAATCGGTAGTTTATAATTCAGATACTTTGTATTATAATCAATTTCAATACGGCAACAGAATTAATACGCAAGTAACAGAATATAAATGGATTGCAAAAGAATTTGTTGTTCCTTTGCTTCAAATAAATGTTAATTCAGTAAGCAAAACAGCTGTATTTATTGATAGTATAGCACATGTGAATTCATTGAATTCTAGTGTTTTAGAGCAATTGTGCGAAAATATAATTATATATTCAAATCCAACCGAAAATGAAATAAACATATCAAATTTGCCCGAAGGCTGGACTTATGTTGAAATTTATAATATCCTAGGAGAGTGTGTTTTGAAGAAAAAAAACAATAAAACTTTAGAATTTAAAATTGATAATATATTTTTTAAAGAAGGAGTATATATTGTTGCAATTCATTCAAATAAAGGTTTAATGTATCAAAAGAAAATTTTTATAAGCTAAGTATGATAAAGTTAGGACGTACAATAATTATTCACAGAGTTAGTTTGATTTTTATAATAATATGCATTTTTCATTTTTCAAATAAGCAATTAAAAGCCCAATCAACTGCTAATTACGTTTTTTCAACAACTACAACTGCATCCTTGGAAGATATGAGTTCAGGCACCACAAGTATGTTTATTCCTCTTACAGATGACCGTTCGAGTGGGGTGATAGATATTGGATTTGAATTTGTTTATATGGGAGCTGTTTATAGTCAATTTAGTGCGAACTCAAATGGACAAATAAGACTAGGGAATACTGCAATTAGCGGAACTAATGTTTCAACTTTTTCAGCTAATACACCAGTAATTGCACCTATAAGCGGGGACAATAAATTGCTAGCTTCTACTGGTAAAGTGCACTATAAGGTTACAGGAGTGGCTCCAAATAGAGTTTTGATAGTCGAGTGGAAAGATATTACAATTTCAATAACAACAGGCACTGGAAGTTTATTTCAGGCTTTATTATATGAAACAACAGGTGAAATTGAGTTTAGGTATGGTGTAATGTATAATACAAAAGTTTCAGCTGTTACATTATCAGCATTTCATGGTTCTAGTAATATAGCTAATACCGTAGGTTGGTTAGCTACGATTACAGGAACACCGACATACACAACAAGTACTGCAACTATTACTAATACCTCATTTGGAGCAGCATCAAATATGACGAATTTAAATTCGTCATCTGATGGCAGTAGACGGTCTTTTGTTTTTTTGCCACCGTCAACAACCCCTTCTGCCCCAACTGGAATGAATTTTTCTGCAATATCGACAACAGGAATGACCGTTAATTGGTCAGATGCGTCTTCTAATGAAACGGGGTTTTGTATTTTAAAATCTACAGATGGAGTATTATACAGCATAGTTGCAAATGTTGCTGCAAATACAACATCGTATGTTGCTTCTGGATTAAATTATGGAACAACTTATTATTGGAAAGTATATGCAACTACAGAAGGAAGAGCTTCAACAGCTTTGACTGGCTCTCAGTCCTCAACATTGGGAACGATGAGTGGTTCATATACAGTTGGTTCGGGGAAAACTTATGCAAATATTGCAGCTGCATTTACTGCAATTACAACTAATGGATTGTCAGGTAATGTTAATTTAGTTTTATATACAAGTGAATCAGTTGCAACAACGTATGCTCCACCAGCAGCAAATGTTCTTGGTAATTATACAATAACAATTTATCCTGTAAGTACTGGTTTGTCATTGGTTTCGTCGAATACTACTGGTGCATTTAATTTTGATGGAAGAAAAAATATTATTATTGACGGAAGAGTAAATGCAACAGGAAGTACTAAAGATTTAGTTCTTTCCTGTTCAGGAGCTGGTGGGTATGCTCTTCAATTTATTAATGAAGCGTCAAATATTTCAATAAATTATTGTAAAATAAATAGCGTAGATGCTACAGCAGCAGAAGGCACTTTGCTTTTTAGTACCACGACTACTTTGAACGGAAATAATAATATAACTATTTCAAATTGTGATGTTTATGACGGTGCAACAGTGCCAACAAATGCAATTTATGGATTAGGAACCGAGGGATTAGAAAACTATAATATTACTATTCAGAATAATAATATTTATAATTTTAAAACTTATGGTGTTTATTTGAAAAATGCCAGAAGCTGGTTAATTGATGGAAATAGTTTTTATACAACTTTAGGTACTCCTCCTTCGGCAACACAAAACTCAATTTATATGCATGGTGGTTATAGCCATACAATTAGCAATAATTATATTGGCGGTCACTCAGCCAGTTGTGGAGGAGCGGCATGGGTTAATTCAGCAAATAGTAACTTTTATGGGATATATCTCGCAACCTGGCAAACTTACACAAATGAATATTCCACAACTACACATTTAGTGGAAAACAATATAATACAAAATATTAGTTTAACTGGTGCACTTGCAGCTACAGTGTTTTGGGGAATTTATATTTCTGACCCTTTAAATGCAAACATCCTAAATAACACGATAGGTCATGCGTCAAATGCTAATTCTATTATGATTGCATCTACCACTTCAGGTTCAAGAGGTATAAATTCTGCATCTAATGATGGAGCTGGAAATATTTTGATTCAAGGAAATCTAATTGCGAATGTAAAACTCGTTAATTCAGGTGGGAGCTCTGGATTTAGAGCAATTGAAATTTTCACAGGTGATGTTAAGAAAAACAAAATATACAGAATTGATGGGCAAACATTAACATATGCGTGTAGTATTTATGGCATTAGCTTGCAAACTAGCAGAATTATATCAAATGAAGTATCGAATAACATGATATCGCTTGATGGGGGAACAATTGATCATTCAATTACAGGAATTACATCAAACATACAAACTGGAGCTACTGCAAATATATACAATAATAGTGTTTTGATATATGGAACAATAGGAGCATCAGCTCCAAACACTAATTCGTGTTTTTATCGTGAATTAGCTTCTTATGCAAACTGTTATAATAATATTTTTATTAATAATAGAACTGGAACTGCTAATAATTACGCTGTTCGTTCTCATGCATCAAGTCCTGAAAGATATATCTCTGATTACAATTTTTTAGCATCATCGGCGTTAAGCCAAATTGGCAATAATGGGTCTGCTCTTACAATTGCTGCTTGGAAAGCTATTGATCCTGCACGCGATCCAAATAGCTGGAGTGTTATTAGTGCTGCAAGTAGTTCTATTTCGCAAGTTAATCCATCAGATTTGTTTACTAGTCATGCAACTGGCGATTTGTCAATAAAATCTTCTAGTGCAACTGTTGATTGGTTTATTGCAGGCAAAGGTATTGCAGGCGCAACATCGGGAAGTTTGGCTGGTGATTATGCTGCAAGCACTGGTAGAAGTACCACTTTAGGTATTGCAACGGATATAGGAGCAGATGAGTTTTCGACAGAAAGTTTTGGTTCAACTTGTGCACCCCATACAATAACAATTGCTGGAGGATGGTCGCAAAATACGCCTCAAACATTTGCATTTGGTGGTAGAAATGTTGCTACACTTACTTTTACTTCTGCTACAGGTTCAAATCCTTCATCGGTAGATTTAATTTATTATTCAGGCGACAATCCTCCACTTGATAATAATAATGAGCCTTCGGTTGCAAAAGCTCATTCCAATGCATGGTGGCAAATTTCTCCAACTGGAGGAAGCGGTTATACTTATAATTTAACGTTAAACTATGATAATTCAATTTTAGGTACAATATCAGCAGAAACGGATATTACAATTGGGAAATGGGCGGCTCCTTATCCTTCTAATAATTGGGTCTCATCAATGACTTCAACAGTTGATGCTACTGCAAATACCGTCAGCATTACTGGTCAAACCTCGTTTAGTAAGTTTACCTTAGTTGATAGCGATACTCCTTTGCCCATAGAATTGCTCTCTTTTAATGCAAGTTGCACTGAATATTCATCTGAACTTATTTGGCAAACAGCTTCAGAATTAAACAATAACTATTTCACTGTAGAAAGAAGTTACGATATGCAAAATTGGACTTTTGTTGGAAATATAAATTCAAAAGGAAATTCAAGCTCGATACAGTCGTATCAGTTATCAGATAATACAGTGAATTTAAATGCTAAATCAATTTTCTATCGCTTGTCTCAAACAGATTTTGATGGTAAATTCGAAGTATTTCCCCCAATTGCACTTAATTGTTTTGATGTCGAGGAGTTTGAAATAATATCAGTAGCAAAAGAGGGCTCAAATATTGCTATAACATATAAAGGAATTATTGATGAAAATATGAGCGTTGAAATGTATAGTATGTCTGGACAGAAAATATACTCAAAAAATACAATATCAAAAAAAGGAATAAATAAATATTATTTGAACGATTTAAACTTAGCTCCAGGTATGTACGTTTTTATGTTTGAAACAATGGATAAACTATTAACGAAAAAAATTGTTCTAAAATAACATTTTTTTTCTTTTCACTTATATCTTCAAAAATTGCTGATTTTTATTCTCAATATTGCTTTTTTTTGTAATATTGTTTTATAATTCAGTAATTGTATGCTTAAAATACTTAAAACAATAAAATTCCTTATAGAATCTAAAAATGAAGAAGAATTAGCTCTTGAAATTGCTTCTTTGAAAAATTTTAATGATAAAGTATTTTTAGAAATTATTTATAATATTGAAAACCATCAAAGGCAAGCTGCTATTGAATTAATTAATTCATATATTTCTGAAAATGCGATAGTAAAAGATTATCATCATAATACGGTTGGTCTTAAAACTTTTAAAAGCTTACTTGAGACTAAATTATCGGTTTTAAATATTCAAAAAATTGATTTAGAAAAATATTTAAACGATTTCCGAAATCAAAACATCGAAATACTAGGCGGTGTGCTTAAAGCTATTTTGAGCGTAAGAGTGAAAATTCTAAAAATTAAATCAGAAAAAGTGCCTTCTTCCAAATTAGATGATGCAATTAAAGAGCAAACAGAGTTTGAAGAGCTTTATAATGCTAAATTAGAAAAGCCTGTTATTCATTTAAATAACGATGAAATTGCTGAAATAAAAAAAATGTATCGTAAGGCAAGTAAACTTTGCCATCCCGATTTAGTAGATGGTTTCAAGAAAGAGCAAGCTCGCTTTTATTTTATGGAGCTTAATTTAGCTTATGTGTACGGAAATATTGATAAAGTTCGTGAATTATTAAGTATGCTTGATAGCGAACAATGGCTTTCAGTTGATTATCAAATTGGTGAACAAGGGGAAATTGAGCAGTTGATTAAAAGATTGACGTATGAAATTCAAAAGCTTGAAGGTGAGATAAGAGATATAAAGGATGCTCCTGAGTATAAATTAATTAAAAGCATTGATGATTGGGCAGTTTATTTCAAAAAACTTAAAATGAAATTTGAAAAAGATTTTGATATATTAAACGAAGAATTAAAGTTGTTAGAAGCTGACGTATTAATCTCTGATAGGAATGAGTAGTTTACTTGAAAAACAAAATAATAAATATATTCAACAGGTGTCGTCGTTTGTGAGTATAATAAACAAGTTGTCGGTTGAAATGGATGACGGAGAGTATGATGAAAAACCCATGTTTCGTGGTAATTACTGTCATACAGGATTTGAAAAACACAATAAAATTGGCAATAATCCTGAATTGTTGTTTAAATTTTGTGATTTAACAAATGTTACATCAACTCCTTTAATTGCAGATAATAAAATATTTTTTGGCTGCGACACGGGCATTATGTTTTGCCTTGATGAAAATGGATGTGAATTATGGCGGTATACAACAGGTCGTGAGATAAAAAGCTCGGCAGCAAAAAGTTCTAATACAATATTTTTTGGTTGTTTTGATAGTTATTTTTATTGCCTTTATGCAAAAACGGGTTCTTTAAAGTGGAAATTCAAAACTGATGATTGGATTTTTTCTTCTCCGCTGATATACAGTGGTCTAGTTATATTTGGAGGTATGGATGGGAATATGTATGCTTTGAATGAAAATGATGGATCGCTTCGTTGGAAATTTAAAACAGAATCTTGGGTTGTATGTTCGCCAGCATTGTATAATGATACAATATATTTTGGTTCTAGAGATAGGTCGTTTTATGCCTTGAATTATTTAACTGGCGAGCTTGTTTGGAAAGTTGATTTAAAATCGCCAATACATGCTAGTCCAGTAGTTTATAAGAATAAAATTTTTGTTTCGGGTATTGATAATGTAATGCATGCTCTAGATTATAAATCGGGTGAGCACATTTGGAAGTATACTACTTTAGGCCCAGTGTTTTCTTCGGCAGCTGTTGTAAATGATGTTTTGTTTTTTGGTGCTAAAGATGGTTTTTTATATGCTATTAATGCCGAAACGTCGTTATTGAAGTGGAAGGTAGAAATTGGCAAAAGCATACATTCTTCGCCTTTAATAGTTGGTGATAAAGTTTTATTCGGTTGTGATGATTATTACTTATATTGTCTTAATTTTGACGATGGGAAATTGAATTGGAAATATAAAACAGAGTACAAAATTAGGTCATCGCCTGTATTGATTAACGATACAATAGTTATTGGTAGCCAATATTTGTATGGAATAAGAGTAAAATAAAATGGGAAAAGCATTGGAAATAAAAGGACTAGATGATTTAAATATAGAATTTGAATTATTCGTTAATGATAAAGAGCTAAATTATTCCGACTCGGAAAAGGTAAATATTATAAAGGCTTTTCATTATGCTATAAAAGCTCATGGTGATGCACTCCGAAAATCGGGCGAATTGTATGTTTGGCATCCATTTTATGTCGCAAAAATTGTTGCTTATGAAATGGGCTTATCCTCAAATTCAATTGTTGCGGCATTATTGCACGAAACAACTAAAAATCCATTAGTTACAATAGATGAAATAAAGAAAGAGTTTGGATTAAAAGTAGCTGAAATAGTGAGTGGTATCACAAAAATAGCTGGTTTGTATACTCAAAAAATTTCATTTAACTCCGAAAATTTTATAAAATTATTACTCGCACTGGCTACTGATGTTAGAATAATATTAATTAAGTTAGCCGACCGTTTGCATAATATGCGAACATTAGATTCGTTAGAGCGTGAGCGACAAGTTCGTATAGCTAGCGAAACTCACGATTTGTATGGTCCAATTGCTCATCGACTGGGTTTGTATAACGTTAAAACCGAGTTTGAAGAAATGTCGATGAAATACATGCAGCCCGAAATATATAATGCAATAAATACCAAGGTAGAAGAGTCGAAAGGTGCTCAAAACGATTATATTAGCAGATTTGTGTTACCAATTAATGAGTCGCTTAAAAGTGAAGGATTGGATTTTGTAATCAAGGGTCGAACAAAATCTGTTTATTCTATTTGGAAAAAAATGGTGGCTCAAAAGGTTGAATTTGAAGATGTTTATGACTTTTTTGCAATCCGTATTATTTTAAATTCAGATAGAGAGAAAGAAAAGGCTGATTGTTGGCATGCGTATTCCGTAGTTTCAAATATTTATAAGCCAAATCCAAAGCGCTTGCGTGATTGGATTTCAAATTCAAAGAAAAGTGGTTATGAATCATTGCATACCACTGTTTTGGGTCTTGATGCTCGATGGGTTGAAGTTCAAATTCGAACTAAAAGAATGGATGAAATTGCTGAAAAAGGCACTGCTGCCCATTGGAAATATAAAGAAAAATCAACCGAAAGATCAACCGACCAATGGTTAGCCGAAATTCGCGAACTATTAGAAAAGCCTAGCGAAGATGAATTTGATAGAATTAGTTCATCTAAAGTGGAGCTTTATCACAATGATGTTTTTGTTTTCACGCCTAAAGGCGATTTGTTTAAAATGCCCAAAGGTTCAACTGTATTGGATTTTGCATATAGAATTCATACAAATATTGGATCGAAATGCACAGGTGCTAAAATTAAAAACAAAGTTGTTCCAATTAAATATGTTCTTCAAAATGGCGACCAGCTTGATATATTAACTGCTAAAACCCAATCGCCAAGTCAGGATTGGATGTCTATAGCATTTTCAACGCAAACTAGAGCGAAAATACGTCATGCTTTAAACGAAGCTAAATTAAAAGAGTCGCTTGAAGGAAAAGAAATATTACAGCGAAAAATTAAAAATTGGAAGTTGAATGTTTCCGAAGAGCAGATTAATCGATTAGTGCTTCATTTTAAATTGAAGACAATGGTTGATTTTTATTATTTAATAGCTAAAGAAAAGATTGATTTAAATAAGGTTAAACTATTTTTAACTAGCTTGTTAACTGATGATAATATTGTAAAGGAACAAACTCAAGTTGCCTCAATTCCGAAAATTGAAAAACCATCAAAAGCAGAAATGATTATTGATGGCAGTTCAGATAAAATCGATTTTGAGTTGTCTAAATGCTGTAAACCGATATTTGGCGACCCAATTTTTGGTTTTGTAACCGTTAGTTCTGGTGTGAAAATACATCATGCAAATTGCCCAAATGCATTGCAGATGAAAGAAAAATATCCATACCGAATTGTAGATGCAAAGTGGAATAAGGATAGCAAGAAAGGATTCTATAAATCAAATATT
This sequence comes from Bacteroidota bacterium, assembly GCA_037139195.1. Classification (GTDB taxonomy): domain Bacteria; phylum Bacteroidota; class Bacteroidia; order Bacteroidales; family JAHJDW01; genus JBAXGW01. The sequence goes on along the minus strand of JBAXGW010000001.1, from coordinate 11,321 downwards.
AAAATTTCGGGTTTTGATGAGTTTGGAATGCTAAATCGCTTATCAGAAGTGATTTCTAAGGATTTTAAATTGAATATAGCCGGAATGAATATTTCTTCAAAAGATAATATGTTTGAAGGGTTATTTACTGTTTATGTTGACAATAATAATCAATTAGATTCATTAATTCACAAGCTAATGCGAGTAAAGGGAGTAAATAAAGTACAGCGAACTATAGAGGAGATTTAAAGCATTTTTTTATTCACTTCGCATTCCATAAGCGAATAACCATCAACCCAGAAAAACAATTTAAGGTCAGGTTCAATTTTTATTGTTATAATAAAATTTCCTAAGCAGTCAACTTTAAAGTTATCAATTATAGATAACTTTTTTTCTTTTCGAGCTGTTTTTCCTGTAAAAGCGTAAATTCCACAAAATGTTTCTTCTGATAAATAATCGGTTACATTTCCTGAAAACGATAATAGCTGTGTTTTCTTGTCGTATGTATAATTCGTTACTTTAACTTTCAAGTAGCCAATTTTGCTGCTAAATCCACCATAAGTACTATCAGGTTTGAAAAATCCAAGATCAGTATAATCAAAAATATTATACGTTATTTGAGCCTTAGAACTAACGAAAGCGAAAAGTATAGCTAAAAGAAATAGTAATCGTTTCATTTTAATTGAATTGTGATGCTGTTTTTTTGCAAATTTAAAAAAGATTGTTCAATTTTTAAAATCCTCGCTGTCTTTTTGCTTCAAAAGTTAAAATTGCAGTAGCTATCGACACGTTCAATGAATCAATTGCACCTAACATCGGAATTTGAATTCGTTTTGTGCAATTTTCAAGCCAAAAATCAGTTAACCCTGTAGATTCGGTTCCCATAACAATGGCTGATGATTTTTTGAAATCAATGGTATGGTAAAAATCATCGGATGGAAGTGCTGCCGAATAGATGTTTATTTTTTTATTTTTAAGCCATTTTAAAGCATCATCAGATGTGCAACATATTACTTGATTAGAAAATACGCAACCAATGCTTGAGCGAATTGTATTAGGGTTGTATAAATCAGTTTTAGGATCGCAAACAATTACGGCATCCACTTTTGCTGCATCGGCTGTACGCAAAACGGCTCCTAAATTGCCAGGTTTTTCAACAGCTTCAAGAACTATAATCAAAGGACTAGGAGTGAGGGTAAGCGATTCAAAGGTATTGTAAATTGGAGTTCCTAGTGCTATAATGCCATCTGAATTTTCGCGATAGGCTACTTTGTCAAAAATTTTATCATTTATAAAAAACTGTTTGCATTCTTTGCCAAGTGTTTGTTCTATAAGACCTAACGAGTGTTTCTTTTCGAATAAATCAGGACAAACAAAAATAGTATGGAATTTATAACCAGCTCCAACTGCAATTGTAAGCTCACGCCAACCTTCTACTACAAAAGTGTTTTGCTCTTTACGTTCTTTGCTTTTTTCTAGTAATATTAAATTTTTAACTTTTTGATTACTAGTGCTTGTAAGCCATTCAATCATATTTATTTGGAATTCTTCATGGTGTAACCGGCAAGCGGCTACTGAATTTAAAGTTTTTTTTTAATATTTGGTAACTAATTTTTTATCTAAAACATATAACGCAATCTGCTTAGCGCCTTCTTTATCGTAATCATACTTCTTTTGTAGATTTTCGAGCATAAATTCAATATCTCGTTTTAAACGATTGTCATAAGAAGTGTAACTGCTTGTGCCATAATCAACAAGTGCTCTTCTAAAACTATCATTATCGGCAAATGGAACTAAAGCATTTTCTTTTAAATTGTTAACGTATCGTTCGTATAGATTTGTAAATAATTCGGTATCAGTTATTTTCTTTTTCTGTATTCTAATTTCTTGTGTTACTGTATTTGTAATATATTCTTTGTGAGTTTCTTTTCTAAAAGCCATTCTGCGGTCGATAGCTGCCGTGGTTCCAATAAAGATTGCTTCAAAATTTTTAAAATAATCTTCATTTATCTCCAACATATCGCCTGTGTATTCAGATTTAATTCTCACATCAGAGTCGTAATTTATTGCAAACAAGTAGTTTAGTATATCGTTTGTGATTTGTGTTTTATTAAAGTAATAAATGGATTCTTTAACTTGTTGTAACACATCATAATCATAAAGTGTTTCCAATGAATTGATGAAATCGATAGGAATTTTATAATCGGATGTGATGTTAAGATTTAGGAAATAATCTTTCAACATACTCATTGTGAATAGTTTTCCTTTTTCGCAACTAGTTTTATAAAAGTCGTTGAAAACATTAATTGATTGTCGACCCGAGAATCCAGTAACACCTTCTTTTTCTGAATCGTCGATAATTTCTTTTCTAATTTGTGCGTCAAATCGCTTATCATCTTCATCGTCAATCCACTCAGGAATGCTTCCTGTATAAATATCCATTTTTAATAAAAGGAGATTTTTATCGATGTATTTATAATATTTTTCTGCATTAGGAATCCATTTTTTTATTCCAGGAGTTCCTATGTTTAAGCGTGTAGAAATGATTATTTTAGCGAAGTTTTCAATTATTCCTGGCAAGAAGAAATTTTTAACATTTGCGCCAAATTTATTTTGATAAATTGCAACTTCAGTCTTGTAATCAAGTATATACGGAATGTTAACTGTTACAATTCTATCTTTAAACGATTTAATATTTTCGTAATGCTTTTTGTCTTCAGGATTTACCAAGCCAACAAATAATGATTTAATTCTTTCTTCAATAAACTCAACTTTGTGCACTCCATCGCTAACAATACCATGTAAACTCAATAGCCGGTCAATGTTTTGTTCTTTTATATCCATTAAAGCTAAAACGCCATTATTTGTATTTGCCAAATAAGAATACATAAAGCGTATTTCATTAGTTTTTAACAACTTATTCAACATGTCTTGAATAGATGAATGAACTATCGGACGATTAATAACTGGGTCGCCAGGATTAAAAATACTTATTCCTTCACCAAACTGACGGCTATATAAAGCTCTGCGAGCATGCAGCATATTGAAAACAAGCAATGGATCGCCTAGTCTATCAAGAAGCGAAGTGTATATTGAACTACAAATTGAGCAAGGTGTATCTTTTAAAACCCATTCGTATTCTTTTGACGTAAATAACATTTTCTTAAACTTCGGATCAGGAATTAAAGCTTCTAAAAAGTTTTTGCGCAATGATTTAGGAATTTGAAGAATAGGATGGTCTTGGTTTGGACAAGATATTTCAATTATTTTTTTTCGTTCAGGAGTTTCAGAATTAAAATGAGTTTCGTCAATAATATTAAAATGAGGAAGGTCCTTTAAATCCAATCCGCCAAATGATTCAATATCAATTCTCCAAATAGAATTGTACATAATTCCATCTTTTGAACTAGTGTAAACTTCTAGCTTCTTCAAAAGATTATTTAAAAAAGTACTTTTACCACTGCCCGGAGGTCCTTCAAAAAGATATATTTGATTGTTTATATTTCCCTTTTTAAAGTTCCGAACCAAATTCATGAAACGATTAGCAAATAATCTATCTGCAAAAAAAGGATTGTCTAAATCTTTGATAAACAAGCTTGAACAGTCGTAAGGAATAAACCCAATGCTTTCAGATGATTTTGGATATTCGTCTCTTTCTTCCTTAATATAGCTATGAACCATATCATGAAAAACTTGAAAAATATTTCTGAAAACTATTTCTGGTTCCTCGGCTGAATGAAACAAAAAATCGTTGAAAGAAATTGGAACTCGGCGTTCTTTCTCTCTAATATCTTGGCATAGCTTAATTAAAGCCTCTAAGCGTTCGCCTTTGATTTTTGCATCTTCAATATTTTCGGGTCTATTTTTTCTGTTCATATTTTTTAGTTAAAAGTTGAAAGCTAAAAGTGTTATAGTTAAACTTTTTAATTATCAACTGTTTACAAATAATCTTTAGTAATTTTTCTGTCTTTAATAGTATAAACTACTTTCTTGTATTCAAATTCAGGAGTGTTTTGAGTTCTTGATTTCTTAGCATGAATTTCAGTAGTTTCTAATTGTATTGAACCTCCCCACAAAACGCTAATTCCTAGCATCGTATCTGGAATAAAGCCGTTATATAATTGCTTGCCTTCAAATCGATGGATTAAATATAAATGTTCATCGTTTGATTTGTTGGTGTCGACATCAATTTTAGGCGGATGATATAAAGAATCTAATAGCATTTTTTTGTAATCTTTTGCTTTTCGGCTCTTTACGTAATATTCAACCATTCCACGTTGTTGATTTAATCGTTTTCCGGTTACAAACAATCCATGGTCGTCAACAAAATCTTGATCAACAAAAGTATTGATTAACATGAAATCGGAAAAATCGCGACGAATGCTAAAAATTGCTTCACGACCTTTTCCTGTGTGCATATCGTATTTTTCACGTTCATCAATTCCATCAATTTTTTGGAAGTTGAAATTCAATTTTCCTTTATTGGCATTCTTTTCAATTTGTTGAATCAATCGAAGTCCGATAGCATAAGGGTTTAAACCAATGCGACTGATTGAAGTAACGCCTGCATTTAGTTTTGCATAAGCAACTTCGTGCCCTTTAATTCTATCGTCGCTACGGAAAAGTTCATCATGCCAATAGCTTGCCCAACCTTCGTTTGCTATTTTAGTTCTGATTTGAGGTTGAAAATAAAGCGATGTATTTCTTATTACGCTTACAACCGATTTCATCCATCTATTTTTCTCTTTGTTTATAAATGAAGAGTGATCGAGAATATACTGCATTAAATCAACTGGTTGGGTTGAAGGAGCTTCAAGATGACGTTCGTATTTTGCTTGAAATTCGGGATGTTTGGCTTTTACATCGGCAAAGAAAATAGATTCTGCTATTTCTTTGGTTGGCGATGGAATAGAATTAAAGCGCTCTACTTCTTTATAAAGTTCATATTCTTGAACTTTTAATTCTTCTTGTAAGAAAAAGTTAAAATAATATTCGGTTCTAGTTAATTGTTGAGTAGCTGACTGATTTATTTTTGCTAAAATAGGGAAGTAACCAACTATATTGTCAATACTTCTGCTGAATTCTATAATATAATCAACCCATCTGCCATGTTCACTTCTCAAACTTGCTATCAATCGTTTGTCGGCAAGTGCTTGACCAACGAAATCATCGTTCCAAGTGTTTGCAAACATTGCATTGTTTTGAAAGAAGTCGATATGACCTAATACATGATAAAAAATCATGATGTTTAGCCAATCAGGATTATTATCATTGTAAAAAGAAATTGCAGGACGAGAATTAATAACTGTTTCGTAAGGATTTGAAGGATAAAGTTTATATTTACCTTGTTCTTTTAAAACTTCCACGTCGTTTACCCAATAATCATAAAGGGTAGGAATCATTACTTTTGGCGAAAGCTCTAATAAATCTTTATTCGTAACAATATATTCTAATGTTTCATCGTCAAATCGAAGACCAGCAGCTCGTGCACGAACCTTGCATTCTTCCATTATCTTTTTTGTATGTTGACTAATGAGTTCCATGCTTAGCTAATAAGTTTTTTAATACTATCAATTATTCTTTCTTCTGATGCACTTTCAGCGTTGAACGCATCTAAGCGTAATAATTCGGATTTTTCTTTCAATAAGCCCGATTTCTCAATATAGTTTTCTACATAAGTAGCTTTATCGCCGCCCCAAGCATTTTTTGCAACTGTAATACCTATTCTGCTTACCCAAGGAAACATTTTATTTATTGCTTCAATCATTTTAGTGCCCGATTCGTCCCAATCATCACCATCGGTTCCGTGGAAAATATAAATGCTGTAATCTTTAGCCAACTGTTCTTTTTCAACTATTTCGTTTACCATGTCGAATGCAGGATGAACATTGGTTCCACCAGCAATCTGCGAACGGAAATAGGTGTAAAAATCTGGAACCTCTTTAGCTGTTGTATCGTGCAAAATAAAACGCGTCATTACATTGTTTTGGAATTGATACATCAACCAACTGTATATTAATAAATGTTGCGTTGTAACAACTTCAGTTGGTTTACCTTGCATTGAGCCTGAATAGTCGCGAATAAAGAAAACTACCGCTTGATTTTCGAAATCCTTTTCTTTAGATAACAACCTAAATATTTGATCTTGAGGATTTATTACTAAGTCGGTTGGATCAAAAGGTTCGTTTTCTTTAATGTTTCCTAATAATATATTTGTTTGAATAATTTTTTTAATGGTGGCTTTTTTATCTAATAACTGTCCAAATCCACGATTTCTATCCGTTAAATCGTAAATGAATTTAGTCATCGAAACTTTTTTGCCTTTGTCTTTAACATTAGGCAACTCGAATTTCTCTGTGATAATTTTCCCTAAATCAAAAGCATCTTGACTAACATCGTGATCTCCACCTTCGCCTTGTCCAGCACCTGAAGCATCGCCTTCGCCTTGTTCGGGCTGAGCTTGTTGCTGACCAATTACTTCACCTTCTTCGCCTTCGCCAGCACCGCCAGTTTCGCCACCTTCGCCATCTTCGGTAATAGAATCATCGTGGTAAAACTTAGGTTCAGTAGTACTAGGTACAATAATTACCTGACCTTTATTGTCTTTACTTGGTTTAACAAGCTTCCCAATTTTAATTCTGCGAGGCAATCCATCTTGTTCTCTTTTTCGGTCGTTTTCCAAAAGCTCATCTAGTGTTTTAACGCTAGCATGAGGTGGGTGAGAAGGAATAGGCTGTTGAATTACCTGAGTAAAATCGTTATGTTTGAAATAAATGTCAAAATATGCATTCAAAGTACTCGACTCAAATACCTTTTCAGATTTATTCTCAATAAGCTCCATTTCTTGTTTAATAAGTTTATTCAACTCATCCGACAAGCCCTGTTTCTTAAGCGATTTGTAAAAATCTTTATATGAACTCATAAGAGTGATTTTTCTTTAATAATTGTGAAATAAAACTTCGTTATATACAGATACACTTGATGAAGAATAATGGAATTTATTCGAAATACAATTAATCAACAATAAAACGAAATTTGCAATTTATAGGCTTCGACTCCGCTCAGCCTGACTTGTTCGTCACTCTGAGCAGAGTCGAAGAGTAATTATTTAGTTGGCGTCGTCTTGGGTACAGAAGTACTCAATCGTCTTCTGAGCACAAGTGTTACAATAACCCAATTTATTAATCATTGTATCCAACATTCTGTTGTAAAGCTTTTGATTATCTTCGTTTGTGCGATTTGAAAGTGCACCAACTAAGCTGCCAGCACCAGCCACATCCGACATTAATCGTACGTCAGTAACCGCTTTTACTAAATCATTGTTATCCATGAAATTGTAATTTGGCTCTTTAATCATTTTCTGACCATAGATTTTTGAAATGGTAGTTCTATAGCTTTGTTTTTGCTCAGCACTCTTAAGTCCCATGCGTTCTTCTACGCTATTAACAAACTTCTCATCAATTTTCATTGAGTTTAGCTTGCCAGTTTGTGGGTCTTGGTATGTCCATATTTTATCAGAACCTAAGTTTTTAGCATCGATACCAATAATCATATTAACGTAGTTCATTACATCTTTTTCAATTGCATCTGGCTCGTCCATGTATGCATTGAATATAGCTTTCATTATATTTTTACGGTGAAGACCTTTTGCAATTTTAGCATCGTTCAGGAATTTTGCTCTATCATTTGGATCTTGAACATAATCTAAAATAACACTTTCAAGCGCTTTGAAAACATCACCTGCGTACATGCATTTTCCTTCTTGAGTTTCAGAACGCTCTAGTAATAACTGAATTGCTCTTCCTAAATTTCTATGACCTAAACCTTTTTGTCCGAAACGTTTTGTTACATCAGGGTCGGTATTTAAATCATTTATTACTTCTAACAATGTTTTAATGCTTTTTTCTCCGGCAACTTCACCAGCAGAAAGCTTCATCATTTCAATAGGATTCAACTTATCAGAAGCTGGCATACGACTTAAAATAACTGCTGCAGAAACTGCATAGTTTAGATTTGGGTCGATATGAAGTTTTTCTCCAGTAAAAGTTGTTTTATCTGCATTGCCTAATGAGAATTTTGTTAAATCTTCTTGTAATCTGAAGTTGGTATTATGTGCCATGTATGAAATACGGCAACGGTCGATTATTGGAGCTTGTTCTTTTTCTTCAAGGAAGCGAGCAAATTCCGAATTATTACTTGTTGCTATAATTAATGTATCAAGAGGCCATCTGAAACCTTCAATTTCTATTGTACGGTTTTGAATAACACCTAAATAAACTTGAATTAAATCTTTTTTGTTTTTGAAAATTTCGTCAGCAAAGTGAATACCACCGCCAGCAACTCTTGCTAAAGCGCCTCTGCGAAGGTCGAAACGATAAGGATTATCAGTATCAGAAACATGAAGTAAGCGAGTGATTGACTCTTCGCCTAATAAATCTACTGCCGACGATGTTATTTTGTCTTTTGCAGCATATTTTCCAGTAATAGTACCGCGAGATTCGCTAACAGGTACAGGAACTACATCAACAAATTCCATTACTTTATTAAAATCGTCGTTACAATATTCTTTAATTTGTTGAAGAATATAATACGAACAAGCACCAAGCGTACGGTGGTTATTGTATAAATTATCAATTTGCTTAGTGCTAGCACCTAATTTCGAAAGCAGCTCTTTATTTTTTTCTTTTGCATCATGGTAATTCATAGCAAGAATCATTGGATCTTCGAATGTTTGTGATTCGATAGTAGTGATTTTGCCGTATCCTCCTAGTTTGTCGAGGTTTTTAAAACGGAAAGTAAATCTTCTGTTTTCATCTTGATTGATAAAATTACGATACAAGCCGCTTAAGAAATCTACCAAATAAGTTTTTCCATTACCAGGCTCGCCAATAAGCACGAAAGCCATTTCAGAAGAAGAGCCACCTTCAGCAGCATCTTTAACAAAAGAAACAAAGCTATTTATTTCATCAAACATTCCGATGGTATGTTTTTTGCCATCGCGGAAAATCTTGAAGTCGTAGGTGCTTCTGCCGTTCACATAAATCTTTTCGATTTTGCTTTTGTCTTCCAAAATCATTCTCGAAACCGATTGAAAAACGTTTTCGTACTTTCTGTTTCCTGCTATAACTTGCTGAGCATGATTGATTAACGACTTGTCGTTAGTGGGTTTTAAAATACTTTTTTGAGCCATATATAAATCTCCTTATTTGTTAACGAATCTATGATATTTGCCTCTAAAAGTACAAAACAAACATCCTAAATTCAAGTAAGTGGGTAATAATTATTAAAAAAAAATAGTTGATAAGTGTTAAGTTGTTGGGAATAAGGTTGAAATTAAATATTTGAAAAGTTAAAAGTTCATAAAGGGGGTGAAGTGTTTAAAGTATTTAGAGTGCCTAAAGTATTTAGAGTTTATAAAGTACTTAACGGTGGCTGAGCGGAGTCGAAGCCAAAGTGACTAGAGTATTTAGAGTATGGAACATATAAAAACGAACTATATAATTTGGATTTCAAACTATTTTATTTAATTTTGAGAGGTTTTAGTTGAAAAATAATAATTGATAATTTAAGAATTATGATATTATTTGTTTAAGAAAGAACGATAAGTATTTTACTAAATAATAGATAAATTTTGCTGAAACTAATTTTAATATAACCGCCATTTGGTGGATACATAATTGTAGACCTAAATTTCATGAGATACTGGACAACAATAATATTAGCACTTTTGACAATCTGTTCTTTCGGACAAACCAAGGACAAGTATGACAAAATCGTAGACTCGCTTTCACGAGCAGGACAATCAGAAAAATTAATTCCCTATTTTCAAAAGGAGCTTAAATCCTATCCGATAAACGAAAATGTTTTACGTTGGCTTGGTTATTTATTCATAGCAGATAATCAACTCGACCTAGGAGAAAAATATTATAATGACGCATTGATTGTAAATCCAAAATGCGCTCGTTGTTACATGAACATTGGTAGAGTTTACGCATTAAAAAAGGACGATAAAAAGGCATTTGAGTTCTTTGACAAATCAATAAACACTGACCCAAATGATGCAATGCTTTATTCGACAAGAGCAAATTTAAAAGAAATTAAAGGGGACAAATTCGGTGCATTATTTGATTTTAATAAAGCGATCGAACTTGACCCAAAGAATGCAGATTATTACATTCAGCGAGGACTTTACAATTCCAATCAAGGTTTTTTTTCTCTAGCAATATCTGATTTAAATAAAGCTGTTGAATTAGCTCCTAATAATTATTATCCATATTTCCAAAGATCAAGCTTGTATTACGGAAAACAAATGGTAAAAGAAGCATTGGAAGACATAAATAAAGCTTTGCAATTAGACAGCACGCAGCAAGTGCTTTATACAGGAAGAGGCGCTATTTATGCATTTTTAAAAGAACACGAAAAAGCAATCGCAGACTATACTAAAGCAATTCAACTCAATCCTAAAGATTATCTTCCATATTACAATCGGGCTTTAGACAAATATGCACTCGAAGACATGAATGGTTCATGCTCTGACCTGCACGAATGCTTTTCAGTGCTTCAAAAATACGAGCCAGACAATTCACTAATAGCCGAACTAGAATATTCAATTGGGAATTACTGTGATTCAACAAAGGCAAGCTATTATTATCAAAGAGGAATTGCCTTTTACAATCTCCAACAATTTGATCAAGCAGTTAACATTTATTCTGTCGGCATAATGAAATTTCCTGATAATTCAATGATTCTATCCTTTAGAGGCAACGCATATTTTGCATTAAAGAATTACACAAAAGCACTTCCCGATTATTGCGCATCAATTAAAAATAAGGAAAATGTGATTTATGATATTGAGGCTAACCAAAAGCACTTAAAACTGACAAATGAATCAATAGACACTTATATAAATGGGTTTATTGCTTCAATGCAAATTTGCATTGCTGAATCAAAATTTGCATTAGGTCAATATGACGAGGCTTTAATAGAAATAAATAAGGGAATTGAAATTACACCCAACATAAAAGAATTCGGAAAAGAAAATTATTATAATGTTCGCGGTAATATATACCTTGCTATTGGGAAATATCAACAAGCAATAATTGATTTTGATAAGTGTATACAAATAAACTCTTCTTTTCCATTGGCATATGTAAACAGAGCCGTCGCCAAAATAAATTTAGCAAATAATATTTCAATTACATCATATTCAATTAGAGGTGGTATTAACAATCAAACGTTTAATGTAAACTGGACGCTACCATTAAAGACTTCAGTAAAAAAAACGGACAATAATATTAACTGGGTATCCCCTTTACTCATCTAATATTATTTCGATTTTACTA